>CAVXNX010000016.1:0-192262 GCA_963763215.1 uncultured Bacteroidales bacterium | reverse complement strand
ATTTTTCTTTGTCTTGAGAAATAAAAGACAGAAAGCGTTTAATAATGCAAGAACCAGGATTTTATCTGTCAGTGAACGGCGAATCAATCGTACGGCTCCCTGGAGATGTTTTACATTATCAATCGGGATACTTGGGCCAAGAATGTCATCATCAATAACGCGCATGTATTCTAAAAGTATTTCTACTGATGATGATTTACCCCTTTTCGGTATCTTCAGTTAATGAGAAGGATTCGCCATTATCAGCAATATAATCATCTCTGGCAAATTTAGAATTGAAGTAGTAATATATATAATCCTTAAGCTCTTCATTGATGACTTTCCAGTCTTTTGACTCATCAATACCCGACAGACAAAAATTTCGCATGTCGTCGATAGCTCTTTTTCGCTTGACGGATATTTTATCATAGATGAACTCAGTTAAATAGGCAAGGCATCGGTGGATCTCATTTTTAAGGGGATTTGCGGATTCTTTTTTGAACGGATAAATATAAGCCCGCTGAATTTCTTCATCTGCTCTATCGGTTGTATGATCCTTCAGCAGAATTTTTCAGAGATTCAAAATATCCTCCATCTTTTTTCTTCATTGCAACAACCCTATACCTTTTATTACCATAATCCTGGGTGAAATCAACGATTAGGCCGATACAACTCATTCGGTATATAGCTTTGGCTACATCTACATTATCATCTTTGATTTTTTTCTCTTTGTCAGCATCTGTATAGGGAATTTAAATGACAACTTCCGATCCCTCATATACCTCAAAAAGCGCTTCTAAAAAGCCATTTCTTGCAATAAGTTTATCCTTTCTTATTTCTACATCATCCCCCGTAAAGAGACTAACCTGCCTTACATATAAAAGATCATGCAGAAATCTTTTTTCTTCGTTAGCGCCTTTGAAGCTATTATTGTGGAAATAAATTACCGTTTCATAATCCTTGTTTTGATATTGAATATTTTTTTGGGATAAATATTTCCTATCAAGATCTAATTTTCTTTTGAGATCACTTTCAAAGTGCCATCCCCTGTATTTATCCTCCGTTTTTGAAAGCTCACATCCTTCATAATTCTCGCAATCAGACTTACATTTACTATATTGAAAAACATCAATTTTTTTCCCTTTCTCATCGCAATAAATCCGCACCATGTCCAGGTTTGGAGAGTAATAATCTAAATATTGTGGATCTATTTTTATCTTATAGTGATTAAGAATTTTGTTCAGATCCTCATGTTTAAACCACTTATTTTTTAATATTAAAACAATATTTTCGTGAGAAATGAATTCTTTCTTTATTCTTACAAGCCTGTAATATGAAAATAAAATGGTCGCCAGTGCCATTTTTTGATCTCTACCGGCACGTCCTGCTTCCTGGACAAAACTTTCAAGAGAGCTCGAATAATTTAAATTAACTGTAAAGCGTACGTTCGGCTTATCGATACCCATGCCAAAAGCTTTGGTGGCAACCATTATCGATTGTTTGTTGTTCCTGAATAATTCAAGATTATTTAACGATGAATTGGTGTCATCATTTCCAAAAAATGAACCTACATCAGGAAAACTTTCAGAAAGCATTTTCCGATTTGGTTTCACCGAAATGCCAGTGTCATCCTTATGTGGGCAAAAAACGATTCCTGCATGTTCATAATTATCTCTTTTTAAGAAAATATCATTATTTAAGTCAATTTTTAAATCTTCTGGTTTGATGCCATTATTTAATACTTGTCTTTCTTCAAAAGATTTTATGATCCTGTTTAATGGAATCATCGGATTGTATTTCATTGAGATAGAAAGGCAATTTACTTATATAAGCAGCCAAAAAGGCGCTTTTAGCTTTTTCATATAATTTTTTATCTGGCAATTTTATTGCTCTCGGTAGCGATGGATCCAATTCATTATACCGGTCAAATATATTTATCCTCTTCAAACTCCGGTTCCACTTTTTCTATTTTATATTGCAATTCCACCCGGTTAGTGTTCTCGTAACGAACGATTGTATCGGCATCTAGATCGAAAGCACCCTCACCAGAAAGTTCCCGTTCCACATCGGCCAGAACATCAAAAGATGCCGTTGCCGTTAAACCGAATAATGAAATGACCCCGTTCTTTGCTTTTACATATTTATATAAATTACGTCCTAAATGGAGGTAGGTGATCCTGAAATCATGCCCCCATTCTGATACGCAATGCACTTCATCGATAACGCCATAAGAGAAATAGACATTCAATTCGGCCATGTTCTTAAGCCTCTCCCTGAATTTGTAAATTCCCAATCTTTCAGGTGAAAGAAAAACAAATAACACACGAGAAGATTCCATCAAGGTTTGCCTATAGTTTTTCTCTTCGTTGGATACTGTTGAATTTATATAGGTACAAATATCTATCCCGGAATTGACAAGGCCGTCATATTGATCTTTCATCAATGAACTAAGCGGGTCAATGACCAGGGTGACTCCTGGTTGCAGCATGGCAGCAAGTTGATAGGTTAGGGATTTGCCACCGCCAGTGGGAAGTAACCCGATAATGGCATTATTCTGAAGAGCCCTGTGTAAAATAGGAAGCTGTCCGGGACGAAAATCAATTTTTCTGAAAAGAAGTTGAAGAAAATACTGAAGTTGAATTTTTGTCTCTTTAATTTCAGTATAGTTACCTTGTTGGTCCTTTGTGACCAATCCTTGGTACTTTATCCGGTCAGAGGTATAAATGGTCCTGTGCGATTTGTTTTTGCGAGATGAACGCAGATTAAAATAACAGTTATTTCTGCATTTGAAATGGCTGAAGGTTTTATTATCTTCATCAGTTAGCCCAAGAAGACTTATATCTATAACAAGATCATATTCTTTTTTCTGTTGAATAGGAAGAGCCCTGGAACGTGCTTGAATGCCGAGGTGTAATGGTGAATCGGTGAATTCCGGCGGACATACTATTTCCAGTTCAATTTTTGGAAATCTATATTCATTGTAATCACTACTAAGATTTGTCAGGTAAAAGAACATCTCCTGAAGATCTTTGAAAGCCATTGCAGCACAAGGTACATCCTGCTCTCTTACCATTACTTTCCATAATTTTTATTCATATCCAGTTTCCCGGTAATGATTGCTTCAAGGATAGTTTTCTGAATTCGGGCTATGCCTATTGGTGATAGCAGTAGCTGCAGATGATCCCTGTTGATTGTGGATAGTTCAGGTTTCTCTTTCGATCTGAGTGTTTCCGACAGATAAGGAATTAATTCACTAAATGA
This sequence comes from uncultured Bacteroidales bacterium, assembly GCA_963763215.1. Classification (GTDB taxonomy): domain Bacteria; phylum Bacteroidota; class Bacteroidia; order Bacteroidales; genus DASQZK01. The sequence goes on along the minus strand of CAVXNX010000016.1, from coordinate 189,022 downwards.
TTTGTCTTTTTGCAAGGGATATGAAATTTCTCCCATTTTATGAAGTTCGGAGGTATAACCAAATGCTTCTGCCAAGGTCCTCTCGATGAAAGGACTGGCTTTGGTTGGTAGGCCCCTGGTAATTATATTGTTCAGTACAGCCAAAATGGGGTGGACATCTTCATAAACACTCGCTCCTATATCAAATGGGGCAGAGGTATCATATCTTGAAAAATATTTTAAAACATTCCCTATATGTCCATCTTCCTTCCGTGAGGGTTGCTTATATAATTGTCTTATACAATCCAATTCATATCCAGCATGAAATTGCACGGCGGGATAATATTCTACTGGTACCAGGTTGCCTCCGGATTTTGGTTCGAGCTTGTAAACTTTTATCCTGTAGGTACATTTCTTTTCATTGTTGTTATATCGAAAAAAAGGTTCTTCAAGATTTGCAATCAGCGGTACATTGAAATAGTTATAGAAAGCGTTGATGCGTTTATTGTTGGCATTTAGGGGCCCTACACATACAATAATATTATCATGCATTATCGATGCATCTAATGTTCCCGCCAGCTTTTTTAGGTTGATTGCTTCAATATCAAGAATGTTTGAGAAGAAATGGATGACAGGTCGTAAACCATCTGTTTGAATATCTTTAAGGGTCACGTCATCCAGGAATTTATTCACGGTCCTGATCATGGCAGGGGCATGCCGGTATGTCTCCAAATGCAACCTGGCGCGTTTCAGCGCCATCGTTGAAGGTTCTATAAGAATGATTTCATGTATTGAAGTTTTTAAGTTGTGTTTCTTTATGTAATCCAAAAAAGTAATTGTAGCCAGGCCCTGTCCACATCCCCAGTCTATAATGTCAAATTCTTCTTGCAGAAGAACTTTGTTCTTGATATTATCCAGTGCCTGGTGTATCCTGATTTCATGCATATTGCCAAAAGAATGAAGATACTTGCATAAATGCTCATGGGAATCTAAAAGATTTACGCCATGGTTTAACTCAGCGTACAATTGATCTTGTTTCTCCTTTGACAAATGAGCGATACTTAACCAGGCCTCATTTCTTATATCTTGGAATGTTGGATTTTCAAGCTTTTTTAGGGAATCAATATATTTTTTCATTTCTGCTTACCTAGGATAGAATCAAAAAGAGGATTTGATTTGTGAGAAGAATAGTTTTTTTGGGCAATCTCTTTGGATGTGTTGGCATAACAATATACACATCCATGCGGACAGGTATTGTACTGACCGATATCCTTACTGATAATACAGCCGCAAAGTTCACGCTGACCTTTATCTTTGAAACTTCTTTCAGAACGTTCCATTGTTCTTTTCCGGAAGAGATCACCTGGCCTGACCTTCACTCCGAGGAATTTCATAAGTTCCTCATCATGGTTGAACAGCTTTATCATTAGATCGTCGTCAACGCATTTGTTGTGTTCAATATCGTATTGTTCCAAAGGAATTTGTTCTGCACAGGTTCCAATATTAAACTTCCATCTACGGTTTAGTTCTTTAAGCCCTTTTGCGAACTCGTTCATGGTATGCGGGGTGAATTCCCTATAAGGGATCTTTTCTTTCCTGAGGTTATTGGCTACCTTGTTATAGATTTTAATATCAGCAAAGCTGAAAACCATTTTTTTTGTGAAGTCTTTGAGCTGATCACCGATTTTCTCGACTCTTTTAAGCAAGGTATCCACATCTATATTTTCCGTAAGAATCAGAGGATCAAAACGCCAGATTACGCGTTCCTTCCCTAGCTTTGTCGAAAGTTCGCGGAATGTTTTAATGCGATGTTCAAGTTTAGGTAAGATTCCTTCCAGACCTTCACAGTCATAATCGTTTAATGTAAACTGGAAATAGAAGTTTGGAACAGATTGTATTAAGAATGGTAAATGCTTCATCAGTGGCCGGGGATTCTTAGTCCAGAAAACTACAGCCCTGGTTTTAGCGAATGACACATAGAGAGGAACACCGTTGAATGGATTTGTCCACGTTATATAACCTTTTTTCCAACGTTCCACAAACCAATCCGCGTAAAAAGCCGGTATGTCTGTGGAACGGCTGGCTGAAATGATCACTGGGGCCTGGGCATTGACAAGTTCTCCGGCATCGTTTGTTATTTTATTTTTTGACCAGTTCATTTAATAATTCTGAATGTTAAGTTAATACGTTCCTTAACCGGCAGCTTTGTTTTCGGGATTCTGTGTTGCCAGTAATGTTGCAACTCACCCTGCATAATTATTAAGCTGCCATGCGTTAAATTAAGTTCTAATTTTTCATGTGTGTTAATATGACGTAGCTGAAATTTCCGTGGACTTCCAAAACTTACGGAGGCGATAACAGGATTCAGGCCAAGTTCCTTTTCTGCATCAGTATGCCACGATATAGAATCCTTGCCATTGCGGTAATAATTCAGCAGTACACTGTTGAATTCAATATTTACTAGATTTTCTACTTTGTGTTTAATTGAAAGAAGAGTTTCAGTCCATTTTAACGGTTGTAAGGTAATTCCTGAAAATGAATATACTTTATCATTATTGCCGTACCATGCAGTAAGTCTTGGTATGTTTACCTCTTTTCCGTAAACTGAAATACTTTCCTGGTTCCATATAATATCATTGTGTAATTTATGGAAATAATATTCGCCTTCCCCATGACTGAAAAAATCAGGCATGAAAATATATTCCCCGTTCTCAATTTTTACTGGGTTTTTATTATCATTCGGGTTATAAAAGAGATCGAGTTGGATCATATTAATAGTGCATTCAATAAGAATAAAACATATTCTACCTGAATTTAATACAGGTTAAGATGCCGTGATAATCTAAAGGATGTTAGTCAAAAGACATTAAAATCTTCCCTAGTGGACGTAATCTTTTTCTTGGTGAAGGAAAAATTGTTCCGTAATGCTAAGTTAATTTTTTTTTTGATCATTTATAATTCACATATGATAAAAAATCAATACGGTACCCATTCTACTATTTTTTAAGAATAATTAATGAGTGTAACATTCAGTGCTCGAAACTGTTGGTTGATGCGATTTTGAAATTTAAGTAACATGTTTTAAGAATTCAATGATTTTCATTCCGACAAGGTCTTTTGATTTGCTCTCACTCGCTTCTATTTGCCATTCAATTAACATTTTAAGATATTTTTGGTTAGTCAAGAGTTTTCATTCGTTCAATTCTTTTATCAAAAAAAATTGTTCCCCGCATATTTTTCCCAAACAACATTGCTATCTTCATACGACTAAACCGTAATTGGGAATTGAATTAAAGGAGAGATCCCCGGAATTTTTTAATGGCTTATGAAACGGATCAAGGAGTAGATCCAATTGGCTGAATGGAGTCCTTTCAGAAGGCAAGAAAGTCCTGATAGACGGTCAGCAACGTGTTACAGCTTTAAATGCTGCCATTCTGGGAAATTACGTCATTAATAAAAACTATCAACGGATCAGGATCAGAATCTCGTTCAATCCAGTCGAAGACCAATTCGAAGTATATAACCCGGCAATAGAAAAAGACAGGGGGTGGATTCCGGATATTTCGGAGATCTTTGGCAGTGGTCTTTCCGCATACCGACTGATTAATCAATATATGGCTGAATTACTACACAACCTGAAATCGAATTGCATTCCTGAGGATATTTTTGATATGGATATAAAAGATTATCCCGAGTTTTTAAATAGTCGAAGAGTTTTAATATCGGAGAAAATTCGGGATTATTATTTTTCTCTTTAATAAATAAAAGACTATGCACAACTACTCCCTAATCGAAAAACTTTCCATCGTCAAATCACTCGACGAGATCATTGTGGCAAATGACAAGATCGAACCAGGCGAAGAAAGAATGCTTATTAAAATTATGAACGAGCTTGATTTCAATGCCTTGTTCGTCGATGAAGCCCGCAAAATGACCCATGCCGAAAGTATTTCTGTTTTGAAAAGAATGCCTTTGAAGCGCAAAAGGCTGTTTGCAGAACTTATGCACCGGGTAGCCATTTCAGATGGAAACGTAGATGAATATGAAACCAACTTGATCATCGATATTTATCGTGAAGTCGATATTGATATTGAGTCTCCCGGCAGCTATGAACCGGAAATCGATCTCAGCTTCCTGGATTTTGAATCCTCCAAATACTTTGACTACCCTGATGGACCTGAAGGAAACAGGTATATTCATGAAGTCCCAAAACATATCATGATGGAACCTGTGGTTAACACACAGGATGAATATTCACTAGTTATTTATGATTCTTCTGAGAATAGTGCCGTCTGGGGAAAGGAAGTTACCTTCAAACCAATCAGATTAAGGATCAAGAAGAATGCTGATGACAGAATACTCCTCGTTTCAGAAGCGTTTGGAGGAACGAATGTTTCCATTGATTGTAGTGGGCCGGAAATCGAAAAAGTTGAGGTGAGTACCAACAAACCTTATACTTTAATTGAATATGTGATTTAAAGTGAATTACAGGAGAGGTCCTCATTATTTGAAATTCATTGAAAGTGAGAAATTAACTTAAAAGTTAAACCACTTGTCGTAAATTACATGATGAACATCATCGATCTTTCCATTAAAGATCCCAAAAATCCTTCTCCTGACTTTGAACGGATTGCAGACCGCCTTATGAACCAACTTGTTATTTCCGCCGGGGATCAACGATACCGCATTACCGAAATCGAATTTTATTTTAAGTCAAAAGATCACCCTGATCTCATTGATTTGCCTGGCAGAGGATATAGCCAGGGAAAGGATGAAGGATGTGCTGGTCATCCGTGCCGATCTTGAAAAGAAAAAGATATCCAATGGCCCCTGGAGCGGTCAGAAGATTCTAAAGGTTAATGGAGGATATCTTTCTGCCGTGGACAGGCAGGAAAGTAATAAGCTGATCCATAGGATGCATTCCGAATGGGAAACAATCGAAATAAGGAAAATGATAAATTTGCTTGAAAATCCTGGGGAACAGTCCCTAAGATAACTTTTGGACGGCGAGATACGGGTGAATGACAAATACATCCGGGCAGATGTATGGCTTTACCAAAATGACAGTATCCTGCGTAAGATCAACCTGCCGGTGAATTACACTGAACTGGAACTACTCCGTCTGCCCATTCTTGGATATACCGACCAAGAACTCTACTTCAACAAGCTTAGCGTGAAGGTGGGCATCGCTCAAAAGCACCTTGAGCGAAATATCAGCAAAGCTGCTGATATCCTTGATCAATATGGCATTAGCAGGAAAGAACTGAATGCATTCATCAAAGAGAGTGTGTATGCTTTGCCGGATTCATATGGCGATGAAGTTTCCTGAAAAATCGTTCTGAAAATATGAAAAAAGTCTGGAATGGTACGCTGATTTTTTTCTTTTTCCCACATTAATGATTGGGATGTAACTGTATTTTAGTGGTAAGTATTTGGGTATATCAAAATTTGATTATACTATCAAAAAATGACAGTGAATCATTATGAAATTCCAGTAATTTGCAATGGGTCATTTTTTGTAAAAACATTTATAACAGACAAAACATGTGCTGGAGCATTAAAAAAATGCTGTACATTCATTTCTGAAAAAAGCAGTTATGAAGCTTCATGAAGCAATAGAAAAAGTCCTCCTAAGGCAGAGGCATCCAATGTCGGCCACTGACCTTGCAAGGGAGATAAACCGTGAAAAGTTATACCAACGCGGGGATTTGCAGCCTGTTCCTGCATCTCAGATCCATGCCAGGGTAAATAACTATCCTGGCTTGTTTAAAAAGGAAAATGGATTGATCCATTTACACCACCAACAATCCAGCGAACTTAATTGGATCAGGAATCACATCAGGGAATTGATCGTCAAGGGCAGATCACGGGAATATATACTTACCATTGTGCTTGTCCTGGTTTTTAAGAGAGCTATTTTTCAGGGACAATAACTAATAATCTTAAAAGCCTAAATTATTTTCTGGTTTCAAAACCTGTCGATCTCTCAGAGAGAATAGACGAAAGACCTGACGCGCCCACCGTATTGGCCCTATTCAAATCTATTGAAAAGAGCCTCAATGAAATCAATTGCTTATCGGAGAATGTAAAAATACTCGCAAGACTTGAAGATATTTCGTTAAGGCTAAAAAAGATCAACTTAAGATCATTCCTGGAGGAAGAGATCACACGATTCAATCACTTCGATTGTGTCAGGTTCTTTATCGGGATCGACGGTGACTTTCTTTCCAAAGAGAAAGTTTCTATACATACCGATCCGGAATTGTTGAGTATGTTCATTAGGAATTTTATCAACAACTCCATAAACCATGGAAAAGATGAAACAGGGGAGAAGATGATTGTTCTTTTTAATATTTCAGAAGAAGAGAATAGCATAATTGTCGACCTGGTTAATAATGGCAAGCCCTTCCATGAGGGATTCAATTTCCCTGATTTTATACAATTAGGTAAACGTTCCGGGAGTACAAAAGGTAGCGGTTTAGGCGGCTTTATCATGTGGCGAATTACAAAATTGCTTAAAATGAGCTTCAACATGTCCCTTGTTCCCATGGTATTTGAAATTAATAAGGAGGACGATGAAGTTATGAATATCATAGGAAATGTACACTTTCAACTCAGAATTACACAAAATGATAAATGATCCTGTTTACAAGCCCCGTGTCCTTTTGGTTGACGACAATACCTTCTAATGATCAAGCGGTACCCACGATCAATCAAGTGATCTCTTTAAAATTCGCCTTCCTGGAGAACCTGTTATGGATTAACGGCCAACTTGAAAAGTATGTTTCCTGACTTTGTTATTCTTGTCGCTTATGGCAATGACTCGTCATCACTCATCACTCCACCTCAATCCCATACTTCTCAATCTTGTTCTTCAGTGTATTAATCGACCCGTAACCAATTGTCAGTTGCGTCTGTCGCATGTTGTACTTTTTCATCTTCAGCACTTTTTCGATCAGCCGTTTTTCAACGTCATCTATGCGGAGCGAGATGTCTTCGCCGGGATCGACGAAGTAATCCGGCAGGTCGGACATTTCGATGGTCTCATCGCAGAACACGTAAAGTTTTTCGGTGAGGTTTTCCAGTTCGCGGATGTTGCCGGGGAAGGGGTATTCCTTCACCGCCTGGATCACTTCCCTGGAGGGTTTGAGACGGTGTGGTTTTTGGAGCTTCACCTGCTTGACGTCGAGAAAATATTCGAACAGTTCGTCCACCTCGTCGGGACCGCAGGAGGCCAGGGAAGGCAGCTTCAGGTCTACGACCGCCAGGCGCCAGTAAAGGTCCCACCGGAAATCACCTTTGGAGCACAGCTCGGTAAGGTCGTGATTGGTGGCGGTGATGATTCGGACGTCCACTTTGTGTTCTTTCGTATGGCCAAGTGGCAGAAACGTGCCCTCCTGCAAAACACGAAGTAGCGATTGCTGCATGATGGGGGAGATGTCGCCGATCTCGTCGAGGAACAGTGTGCCTTTGTCCAGCTCGTCGAAGATGCCCGGCGTATCTTTATCGGCGCCGGTGAAAGCACCTTTTTTGTAACCAAACAATCGTGACTCCAGCAGGTGATCGGACATAGCTGAACAGTTTACTGGCAGGTATTTTTCACCGTTCCGTGGGGAGTTTTCATGGATATATCGCGCCAGGTTTTCCTTTCCGCTGCCGCTGGGGCCGGTGATCAGGCAGGGAACCCGATCGGTTTTGGCCACCCGGTAGGCCTTGTTATATACTTTTTTCAAGGAATCGGTAAGGAATACATCGCCGATCACGTCACCGGAGAGCCCTTCTTCTGACCGCTCGCGGAGAACAGCGGATACCGGCACGCTGCTCATCTCAGTTTCAATACAGGACATTTCCGGTTTTCCTGTTTTAGTCCATCTCGCTGAACGAGTCTGCACCAGCCTGGTGTTCATGCCCAGTGAAGTATGGCAGATATACCAGGCGACCTGCATGATGGACGTGCCGGGAGAAAAGAAGATGTCCACTTCGTTCCCCCGCAGTTTCTCAAGCACGGCCTGCACCTTGGGATGGATATCGGTCAGGTCGATAGGGTCGGGGATGTTGATGGGAACGAGTTCGACCTGGTGTTTCGGATATGCCTTGTTAATGGCTGTCCTGAGTTTCTCTGCCGGGATCTCATCCGGTTCTGTATACAGGATGAGGTGTTTATCATGGTCGAAAAAATACTTATGGAACTGGAAGTTAGGTCCTTCGTCGGTGTTAACCGTCACTTCTTTGCCTTCCTCACGGATAAAATCATGGAGGTGGGCCACCCAGGAGATGAGGATTTTAGACATAGGTATCAAATTTTGATTAAAATTATCAAAAAATGACATATAACAAAAGGGATCTTTAATATTTTAAATTTGTTTTGATTTTTACTGAAGCTGATTTGTTGGCCTGAAATGTTTTCCATTAACACCGAATTCCCACTTACCGGGAACCCCTCGGCCCTTCCCCTCACTCTACCACCCAAATATTTCCCTGAGTTCGGTATTGCTCAAACTGCCGATCCAATTCTCACCGGAAGACACGGTCATCTCAGCCAAAGCCTTTTTATCCTGGATCATCTGGTTGATCTTTTCCTCAAACGTATTCTTGGTGATGAAGCGGTGGACCATCACGTTATTTCTCTGCCCGATCCGGTAAGCCCTGTCCGTAGCTTGATTTTCCACGGCAGGATTCCACCAAAGGTCATAATGGATAACATGGGTGGCCGCTGTCAGGTTGAGTCCGGTGCCTGCTGCCTTCAGTGAGCGAAGGAAAATTTTGTCGGCATGGTTGGTCTGGAACTTTTCTACCATCTCTTTTCGCTGGACAAGGGTACATCCGCCGTGGTAGTAAAGGGGTTCTTCACCATACCGCCCGCTGATGAAATGATGAAGCAGCCTGCCCATTTCGGTAAACTGGGTGAAAAGTAGCACTTTTTCGTTGCTTTCGATAATGCTGTCGAGCTTGTTAAAAAGAAGGACTTCCTCTTCCCCCATCAACGTATCGCCAAGGGCCACCTGCCATTCAAAATCCAACAGCTTGTCGAGCCGGAAGTAAGATTTGGCGCCGGCCCTGGTCTTCAGCTTCACGCTGGCTTTTGGTTTCAGGATGTCGTTCAGCGATTTCGGCAGCATTACCGAAATATCCATCTGACAGAGATCGGGGTATGCGACTTTTAGATTTTTTTGGAAGACTTGTAGAAGCTTTTAACAATTACACTTTTATTTTGTGATCAGTTCCTACGGAGAGAAGCATTTATAGTATCATAACAGGTACGGGAAAATATGTACCATCAGTGCGTGTTAAAAACGAAGATTTCCTTAACAGCGAATTTTATGATTCAAGCGGGAAGAAGCTCGGAAAAACGAATCAGGACATCATCGATAAGTTCGGGGAAATTACCACTATCAAAGAGAGAAGGTACGTCACAGACGATTTGGTGACCTCTGATATCGCTTTTTTTGCAGCGAGGGAGGCTATTACCTCCGCAAAAATTGATGGTGAAGAGTTAGATTATATCATCGTTGCCCATAATTTTGGCGATGTAAGAAGCAAAAGCAGGAGGATTGATACCGTACCCAGTATAGCCGCCAGGGTGAAATACAAATTTGAAATACAAAATCCGGATACGATCGCTTACGATCTGCCGTTTGGTTGTCCGGGTTGGTTACAAGGTTTAATTCAGGCTGATTATTTCATAAAATCGGGAGATGCCAAAAAAATACTCGTGATCGGGGCTGAGACCTTATCAAGGGTATATGATCCCCACGACAGGGACGGGATGCTGTATGCCGATGGTGCGGGAGCTGTCATTTTAGAGGCTGTAAAAAGTGACAGGCCCGTTGGAATACTGGCGCATAAAACCCGATCCGACACCCTTCAGCATTCCAGGATGTTGTATATGGACAAATCGTTCAAACCGGGCGATGCGGATAAAGCTGATCTTTATTTGAAGATGAATGGACGGAAACTCTATCAATATGCCCTTGAACGTGTGCCACAGGCCATCAAAGATTGCCTGGAAAAGTGCAATACCTGTTATTTTCTGGTTACACTCTTCGCTCTATCCTCTGCGCCCGTTATTGTAGATCAGCCCTGACAGGGTTCCGAACCCTGTCAGGGCTGCAGAACCAGGGTCCACATTTTCAATTCTCCCCCGTCCCCACCTAGCCACGTTCTCCCGTTCCCTCATCTCAAATTCCCCTTCGTGCTTATCAACCCTTCGTGCCTTCCATCCAAAATATTCGGAAATCCCCATCCGGATTTCCAACCTTTTTACTATATTCGAGATGACATTAATCCCCAAAGATGAATACCCCGACGTTATTTCCATCCTCCGGTTTCGAAGACATAACCACCCCGGCAGGCGACGTCGTGCCAGGCAAAAAGGCCGGCAATACACGCGAACACATCCGTCTGGATGAAAAGAAGCTGGCTGAATTTGCCGGCGAGTTCCTGCACGGCAAAAAATTCAATCCCTTCTACGACCGCAACGTTTTTTTCGCCCCGGGCATAACGTCAAAGCCAACGGTTATTTATCAAATGGTGGGCAACCTGGGCGGATGGGTTGAGAATGGGGCGATTGATATTTCTATGGATTTTGTTATTGTTCCGGATGCGCGCTAAGAACATGATACAATATGAAAGATATTGAAAAATTAGTTCGTTTTTGCGGCTATGGGAATTACGATTCAGCTAACGTCATATTTTTAGGAAATGAAGAAGGTCTTGGTGGGGGAGAGATTGAGGGAGAAGTAAGAAAGAGGATTGAGGATTATTGGAATCACGGAACAGCACTGGATGGCCGGAGCAATGAAAATGGATATTACGTCAAAGGTAATGGCGGTGGTAATGCCAGAGGTCATTTCTTGCTTTTCAGCGCCCGGTTGATGCTTTGGCTAAATGATCAGTCAGATGGCGATTACTATTTCAAGACTCAGGCTGAAGATTATAAAGCTTTCGATACGATAAGGAATTATAAGATGGATACGCTTTATAATGAAGAAATGGATAAGTTCGATTACAGGTCTGCCCTGCTCGACTTACGACCATTGCCAAGGGCTCAGGAAAATATGATGTATTCGTTGTATGAAAAAATCGACAAGGATTTTAACTGGCAACAGTATAAGAAGGCTTTTCAGTTTAATAGTAAAAGGGTAGACGATTATCACTTATATTTAAGGGGTGAACGGGCCAGGATATTACAGAATATTTTCAACCGTGATGTCGACATCAGAGTGATTATTGGGATTGGAGCTAAAGCTGATAAGAGGCGGTTTTTTGAAGAGTATTTCGAGTTTGAAATGCCTTTTGAAGACAGGAAGTTATCAAAAAACAAGGTGGAATTATTTTGCGGCAAATTAAGGATCGGGAATAGAATAATTCCTGTTTTTCTTGCGGATTTTTTTCAGGGTGGCTTTGGTATCGGGTTGGAAGGATTGAAAATACTCTCTGATCTAATCTGGCAGGAGCTAAATGAAAACTAATAAATCTCATTTTCATCCTGGAAGCGTCCGACAATAAGCAAAAACCTGTTGATATCGTTGTTCACTTTTAACGCTTCCGAGCCATTAGCGATTGACGGTTAAGCAAACCATAAATAATTATCCAATCATCAAGAAACCATTAAACGAAGACTTACCTGTCATGGAACGTTGGAGAAATGCATTTAAAAACGAATTCCCGACCAATAACTTATCCACTAAGGATAGAAGCACCTTGCAGGACCTGCTGAAAAATTTTAAGAATAAATACCCGGAATTAATGGCACTCGAACCGGAAGTTGGCATCCTTCAAATTACCATGGATGCTGTTGGTAAGGCATGTAATCAATACCATATTGTGGTGGGACATAAGTTCGTTTTCGACTATCGTTTGATGCCGGAACAGTTTGAAGGCTGATTTCTTTTCACAGCAGAAGTTGCTTAAGAATGAAAATGACGGACTTCACAGAATAGCTTCAGGTAATAGAGTTTTCACGGTATTTAGAGGGTATGTAAACATTGGTGGAAGAGATATTCCATACGTTAATCTGCCCCATCCGAATTATCGAGTCCAGAGCGACAGCAGAAAAGAAGCATGGAGAATCTGTTTTAAGAATTGAAATGAAACGTGCCGTTATTCGGCAGCCCTGCTTAGAATAAATCCGATGACGGATGCCGTCATTATTCCGCTTCCTTTGGAAAATTGGTGATAAATATCTGAACCATGATTTAATTGCTTAAGATTTTGTCCTGAATAATTAACTTTAGGGGCAGTTGAACGAAAATGCTGAAGATCGATGCCCTTAATAACATTCTTTGATACCGAGGTTGAAAGTCCAAGCGGAAGGATCCTCGATGCAGGCGGAATAAAATCCAATGGTTCCCGATTTCATTCTGATTCTTCTTCAGGACTTATCCGGTTTCTTGAAGGATCGGATTACATATGCGGACATAACATTATAAAACATGATCTGAAATACCTGCAAAAAATTTCAGGGGCAAATCTTATCTCAAAATTAAAACCTGTAGATACTCTCTTTTGGTCACCATTACTTTTCCCCGGCAAACCTTACCACAGCCTCATTAAAGATGATAAGCTTGAAAATGCTGACTTGAACAATCCGCTTAATGATGCCCTGAATGCTAAACGAGTGTTGGACGATGAAATATCAGCTTTCAAGCGGTTAAATGAAGAAATGCGCATCATCTTTTTAGGGCTTCTTTGGGATCACCCCTGTTATATGCATTTTTTCGGTTTAATTGACTTCAATCCTTCTTTCGGGGGGAAACTTAGGTTAGAGAAGTGCATCAGAGACCATTTTCAGGACAGAATCTGTACAAATGCAAATTTAAATACTTTCATAAATGAGAATCGCGTCGAATTGGCTTATGCTCTTGCTTTAATAAACAGTAATGATAAATATTCCATCACGCCTCCCTGGGTTCTCATGAATTTTCCTTATGTCGAAAGCATTGTGTTTCATCTTCGGTCACGACCCTGCATAACAGGTTGCCGTTATTGCAATGAAAAGCTGGATCCCCATAAAAATCTCCAGAGGATTTTTAAATACACTTCCTTTCGCAGTTATGGGGGAGAACCCCTTCAGGAACTTTCTGTAAAAGCAGCCATCGATAACAAATCCCTGCTGGCTGTTTTCCCCACCGGAGGAGGTAAATCTTTGACATTTCAGCTACCGGCACTCATGGAAGGTGAGAATTCCAGGGCTCTTACCATAGTCATTTCGCCGCTCCAGTCGCTGATGAAAGACCAGGTTGATAATCTTGAGAAAATTCAGTTAACTGATGCCGTGACTATTAACGGGCTGCTCGATCCGGTTGAACGTGCAAAATCTATTGAGAGAGTGGAAAACGGTTCGGCTTCCATCCTTTATATATCACCGGAATCACTGCGTTCCAAAACCATTGAACGGCTTTTACTTGGACGAAAGATCGCCCGCTTCGTGATCGATGAGGCTCACTGTTTTTCTTCCTGGGGACATGATTTCCGGGTCGACTACCTGTATATCGGTGAGTTCATTAAGAGCCTTCAGGAAAAAAAGAATCTTCCTTATCCGATACCCGTATCATGTTTCACAGCAACTGCGAAGCAGAAAGTCATCCGGGACATTTGTGACTATTTCCAAGACAAACTCTCGCTTGAATTGGAATTGTTTCAGTCCGGTAGTTCAAGGACAAATCTGACTTACAAGGTTATTCCAGGCGAATCCGATGATGATAAATATATTTCACTCCGCCGGTTGATCGACCAGAGTGATTGTCCCACTATCGTATATGTTTCAAGAACGAAAAAGACGCTTGATCTTGCGAAACATTTATGCTCGGATGGTTACAGGGCTGCACCGTACAATGGGAAGATGGAGGTCAGGGAGAAGACACAAAACCAGAATGATTTTATAAAAGGAGAAATCAGGATCATTGTCGCCACTTCGGCATTCGGAATGGGGGTGGATAAGGACGATGTAGGCATGGTTATCCATTACAACATCTCGGATTCCCTTGAAAGTTATGTTCAGGAGGCAGGAAGGGCGGGCAGGAGGGAAGATATGACCGCGGAATGCTATGTTCTGTACAATGAGGATGACCTGACAAAACATTTTAACCTGCTGAACCAGACCAGGCTTAATCTGAAGGAAGTGCAACAGGTATGGCAGGCAGTGAAGGAAATGACAAAAACCCGGAACAAAGCATCGAATTCTGCTCTTGAATTTGCCCGTAAAGCCGGTTGGGATGAGAACGTTAAACAGATTGAAACCCGTGTTACAACCGCTTTATCCGCTCTCGAGGAAGCCGGGTATCTTAAGCGCACACATAATTCTCCACGGGTTTTTGCCACTGGGATACTGGTACGCAATGCAAATGATGCGATCGAAAAAATAAACGCTTCCCCGCGGTTTGTTGATAAGGAGAAGGGATCCGCCATCCGGATCATTAAAAAGCTTATCTCCGCCAGAAGCCGTAAGCAAAATGATGAGGAGGTACCCGAGGCCCGGATTGATTACATATCGGATCATCTTGGGATAGCGAAGGAAGAAGTAATACGGTTGGTCAACAAATTGACCGAAGAAAAAATCCTTGCAGATTCAAAAGATTTGAATGCCTTCATCAATAAAGGAGAAAGCTCTGGCAGGTCACGGAGGATCTTATCTTCCTTCCTCAAGCTTGAAAGGAATCTTTTTGAAAAAATAGATGAAAATCCGGGTATCGTCAATATAAAAGACCTCAATGGGGAAGCTCTCCTGAAGGGCTGTTTCGATGTTAATCCGGCGAGGATCAATACAATTTTTAATTTTTGGTCGATAAAAAACTGGGTGATCAGGGAGACGAAAGATATAGCCCGAAACCACATTCAAATTTATTTCAAACAACCTGTGGATTTGCTCAGGTCAAAACTTGAAAAAAGGCAATTGCTTACCGGCTTCATTCTTGATTTTTTATATAAAAGATCCGAGAAAAGTGAGGAAATAGCCGGAAAGATGGGTGAATTTCTTGTTGAATTTTCGACCCGTGAGCTTAGGGACCATTATCAACGGGCTTCGCATCTGTTTAAATTTGAAATTGAGATCGGGGACATAGAGGATGCGCTTCTGTTTCTGTCAAGAATCGGAGCAATCAGCATAGAAGGTGGTTTTATGGTCATTTACAACCGGTTGAATATTGAGCGGATTGAAAAGAGTAATAAGGTTCAGTACAAAAAAGAAGATTACAAAAACCTCGATGAATTTTATAAAAATAAAACGCAGCAAATTCATATCGTTGGGGCATATGCTCAGAAAGTAATTGAAGATTACAATGGCGCCCTAAGGTTTGTGGACGACTACTTTAAGTTGAATTATTCCTCCTTTCTCAATAAATATTTTCCCGGTAGCGAGAGGGATGAATTGAACAGGACGATAACTCCTGCAAAATTTAGACAGATCTTTGGAACCCTTTCAACTTCCCAGGTTGAGATCATCCATGATAATGTCTCGAAACATATCGTGGTGGCAGCCGGTCCCGGGAGTGGTAAAACCCGCATACTCGTTCATAAACTTGCATCGCTCCTGATGACGGAGGATGTGAAGACCGAACAACTCCTGATGCTTACATTTTCCAGGGCAGCGACCACCGAATTTAAACTCAGATTAAAGGAACTCATTGGTTCGGTGGCCAATTATGTGGAGATAAAAACCTTCCACTCCTACTGTTTTGATCTACTCGGACAGATTGGAAACATTGAAAGATCCGATTCCGTCATTCCGGAAACCGTAGAAATGATCAGGAAGGGAGAGGTTGAATCTTCACGGATCGCAAAATCAGTTCTGGTCATTGATGAGGCGCAGGATATGGATGAAAACAATTTCAGGCTGGTTGAATCCCTGATGGAGAAAAACGAAGAAATGCGTGTTATCGCCGTTGGTGACGATGACCAGAATATTTATGAATTCCGTCATGCAGATTCAGGATACCTCGAAAAATTCATTCAGGATTTTCATGCGAAAAAGTATGAATTGATCGAGAATTTCAGGAGCAGGAAGAACCTGGTGGACTTCACGAACCAATTTGTAACAGGCATTTCACACCGGTTGAAAAACATGCCGATAGAGGCTGTTATGAAAGAAAACGGTTGGATCTATATGACCAGCTATGTCTCGAAAAACCTGGTTGTTCCTCTGGTCGAAAAGATTTGTGGTACTGATCTCTCAGGAACTACCTGTGTTCTGACGGCAACGAACGAAGAGGCCTCCCTGATTGAAGGCCTGCTGAAATATCATGGACAACAGGCCCGGCTAATCCAGACCTCGGAGGGTTTCAGCCTGATCCACCTCGTTGAACTTTATGATTTTATTGCCGGGCTTGAGGCAATGAATACGGGGGCCAGAATATCCGATGAATCCTGGAATACTGCAAAAAGAAAACTGGAAGCGCAACTTTCCACAAGCAGGCATAAGGAGAATTGTCTGAACCTTCTGAATAAGTTTGAACTTTTATATCCTTCTGACAGATACTTATCCGATATAAAAGTATTCATCTCGGAATCGAAGTTTGAAGATTTTATCGAATACGATAATGAGATCATTATCGTGTCAACAATACATAAGGCCAAGGGAAAAGAATTTGACAATGTATTTCTGCTCCTGAATGATTTTAATTTTTCAACAGATGACAAGAAAAGGCAGGTTTATGTTGCTCTGACCCGGGCAAGGAACAATATATTCATCGCGCATAACGGCAGGTACATGGAACAATTTGCAACAGAACAGATGTCTGTCAAAAGCGATAAAAAAATGTATCTTTCGCCCGGTCACCTGACCAGGCAGCTGTGTCATAAGGATGTTGCACTGGGCTATTTCAGATACGTTGCTCACCGGGTGAACCGGATCAAAAATGGTCAGGCTTTGTCGATAAAAGAGGACGGCCTGGCAAATGAGGACGGAGAATTGGTCCTTAAATTCTCTAAGCTGTTTCGGGATGATTTGATGAGGGTCGAAGAAGACGGTTACAAATTCAAGTCTGCCATTGTAAATTTTCTTGTTTACTGGAAGGAGAAGGAGAGCCAGGAGTATATAAAAATTATTTTACCGGAGGTGGTGTTTGAAAGAAAGACGTTGGAGAATAACGGATATTGAACACTGAATGATGAATTTCGAAGGGGGGAAGAGTCTGAACCATGATTTTCGTGATTAAGGGGATTAGGAGGATTAGGCGGGTCTTATGTATTAATCAAGAAAATCCTAAAATCATGCTAATCAAGGTTCAGACAATAGTGATGAATGTCTGACCCATTATTTTCTGAATTAAGGGCTTTAGGAGGATTAATTCAGAGGTTTAATAAGCAAATATTGCTAAAATATTTTACTGATGAATAATTGTTTAATAAATTTGTATTCAGTCCTTTAGGGATATTCTGACTCTGATTCTTTGATCTTTCTCATGAAGATTCCATAAACAGTAATCTTTTTCGAATCCTCCTTTGATACTGAACAAGTAAAACGGGAACAATGATTCCTAAAAACATCACAAAAGATCACATTCTTGCAGCAATCCAAAAAGTAGACAGTCAGGGGATTCCCGCAGGACGATTTTCCAGAAAATATATCCTCTTTTACAAGGGTAAAGATTACCCTCCAAAATATGTCATTTCACTGGCAAATCTTATTGCAAATGGGCGGGAGCTTGATCATTCAGGGCGATGTTCTTCCGTTTCATGTCATCAGCGAGGGATTTTCCGTTAAAGGAGAAAGAATCCCGCTCATTGGGCCGAAAGGTATATTTAAGCCAAGAATCCTATCTTATTTCCCCATTTCCATTACTACCAGTCCGGACAGCCCATATCCGGATAAATTTCATAATGGTATTCTTTCGTACAGCTACCGGGGTATAAACCCAAAACATCCTGATAATATTCGTCTTAAGGAGGCCGGGATTCACCGGATTCCCCTGATATATTTTTTTGGTCTCGTAAAAGGTCAGTATCTCGCGCATTTCCCGGTATTCATTACGAATGCTGATGATGATGAGTTGACATTCACTGTTGAAGCTGATATTCAGAAAAGCATCGTTTGGGATGCTCTCGAAGAAGGGAAGGCAAATGATATCGTGGTAGATGCGGTGCGTCGCAGGTATGCCACCACCGAAGTTGTAATCCGTTTACATCAACGTGCCTTCCGGGAGAAGGTGATCCTTGCTTACCGCGAAAATTGTGCTTTCTGCCGTTTACATCACCGGGAATTATTGGACGCTGCCCATATCCTGGAAGACAGCATGGGAGGAGAACCTTCCGTAAACAACGGCATTTCGCTTTGCAAGATCCACCATGCGGCATTCGATAAACATATCCTGGGCATTAATGAAGATTATGTCATTGAAGTCAGAAAGGACATTCTGGAAGAAGTCGATGGTCCAATGTTAAAACACGGTCTCCAGGAATTGCATCAAAAAAGGATGGTTCTTCCCGGCAGTCATAGGAACTACCCGGATAAACGGTTGATCCTGGAGCGATATGAACGTTTTGCGGGATGATCAGGGAATAGAAATATTTACCATTAATTGATTATAAAAAAATCAATTAGTTGGAAAGGAATATGATTAAGATGAGCACCTTGGGAATCTTAATTTCTGTGTTCGATAAGAAAAAGAAAATCCTTCGCCTTCTGGTCGGATTTGCGGGTTTATTTGTTCTTTTGGTTTTTGGCACGAAGTTCTGCGGAATTTCTAGAATTGTATATCCGCTACCACCCGAACCAACATCATGGGAGGAAACACTGGATTATGTGAATTTCTATCTGCTGAGTGCATTCATCATTTCTGTTCACCTTATTAATTGGCCTTGTGGATGAAAATAAAAAATAAAGAAAACTTAATTTTAGGATTTATTCAACATTCTCAATGACCGCATTCTCCCTCACCGATCTCGCCCGCATTATCGAACGTGACAGCAAGGACTCCACTTACAAGTTTGCCCTGTTGCGCGGAACCATTGATATCATCCAGAATTTCCCGCATTATAAAAAAGTGCACGAAGATCATCGTATTTCTTACCCCATGGGGCTGATGGTCCTGAAATGGATCGAGTATTATTATCCGCTCCTGGCACAGAAAATTCCCCAGAAATACGGCGAGAACGATCACCGAACCATCGCTTTCAGAAAGGAATTTGAAGACGTCATCGATCTCTATCCAAAGAGAGCGCTATCGGAACAACTGATGTACGACCTTCGGAAAGGCATCAACGATCCCGGCAGGGCGCCGATAATTCTTAATTTATGTCGAAAGTTAAAAATTACCATCGTGAAGCAACCGATGCATTATATCGGGAGTGCCATACAACAGGGTGGTAAAATATATGCTTATTCCGGGATGCGTTCAAGGCCACCATCGATAGTTAGTCTTGAATGGATCATTCAACATATGGGGGATTTTTCTATTCCGGTAGAGTTCCACCATGTCTTGCAGGATGTCGGCGCTTTTGTGTCGGGAACGAACTCTCTCATCTTCAAATGGGCAGAGTTTACCTCGGAACTGACCAGGCGCGCTGATCTAAAAACCGCCGATATCATTAGCCTACTCAGCAAGGATGTCAGTGAGCGGGATGTTAAACTGGCAAGCAATTTTTACCATAACATCCTGGTTCATGAAAATCTTGAATGTGTATGGTCGGGAAAGAAACTGAACGATGAATCCATCAACATCGACCATGCCTTTCCGTTTGTGGCTTTGAGGAATAATGATCTTTGGAATTTATTGCCGGCACATCGTACGATCAATAATAAAAAAAGAGATGGCGTGCCAACAGTCAACATCCTTAAACAGCCAGGGGTCAAAGACCGGATTATTCATGCCTGGACAAGCCTGGCGCGTCAATTCCAGGACCAGTTCTTCAGCGAAATGAGAGTGGCCCTGCTGGGAGAAAGTAAATTGGATGTAAAAAATTGGGAAGAGCCTTGCTACAACGGCCTATTGGATATGAGCGAATACCTTGTTAACCAAAGAGGGCTTATTCCCTGGAATATGAAATAAGAGGCGAAGATGAATGATTGTATTTTCTGCAAGCATCCTTCTGTTCCTGTCATGGAAACAGAGCTAAGCTATGCCGTATATGATAAATTCCCGGTTTCGGAAGGTCATATCCTGGTAATCCCAAAGCGGCATGAAGCGGATTATTTTAGGCTGGAAGAAAATGAGAAAGCCGATCTCTGGCGATTGGTCGATAAGGCAAAGGTTTTGCTGGATGAACGCTTCCATCCCGATGGTTATAATGTGGGCGTAAATATCAACCGTTCCGCCGGACAAACCGTTTTTCATGTGCATGTGCACGTTATACCAAGATATGAAGGTGATATGGAAGATCCGGCGGGTGGGGTGAGAGGGGTGATGCCGGGGAAGAGGAAATATGGAAGATAGGGGAGGTAACCTGCGACTGCATTTTTTTGGACTGAGAACGATCCTGTCAAACGCATCTGTTCTTTGTCGTAGGGACGTGCCACGTGGCACGTCCCTACGACAAAGAACAGATGCGTTCTTATCCGGATTTTCACCCTCACGGGATCGACAGTCGTCAGCACCCGGGTTCGATCGCCAAGAACGGACCTTGATCTGTCGGGTATCCCGGGAAAGGGCGTGTATATCCTTGAGATCTCCAACGAAAGCGGACCCCCGGTGGTTTTCAGGATCATCAGGGAATAGGGGACGCCTTCCGGCGGGACATTTTTCCTGCCTGTCCTACTGGAATTTCAAGGGGGTTTGTATTAACTTGCCGGTTAAACAACCTAAACGAAACGATGTCAAAGACCATCGACCATGCCCAACCTGCCGGTGATCATACCCGTTTTATCCGCATCACGGCTTTGCTGACCCTTGCTCTCACCCTTCTCACCTTCGTGATGGCGATCCTCACGCCTCCAATGTCAGGGCCTTTCTGCCAGGAGGGATGTTTCGAATATCCTTATGAAGGTATCGCTTCCCGGTTTCCGCGCGATTATTTGTGGATGTATCCGGCGATGCTGTGGGCAATGGTTTACCTGGTTCTGATGACCGGCATTCACTACCGTACGCCGGTTATGCGCAAGCCATACAGTTTGGCTGGTTTTGCTTTTGCCCTGATGGCTTCCGCCCTCCTGTTCACGAATTATTTCATCCAGGTCACCGTCATCCAACCGTCGCTTTTGAACCGGGAAACCGACGGGATTGCCCTTCTCAGCCAGTTTAACCCTCATGGGGTGTTCATCGCCCTTGAAGAGGCGGGATACCTGGCGATGAGCATTTCATTCATTTTCCTGGCATTGTCTTTTGCTCCATCATCGGGGAAGGAAAGGGCGATAAAGTGGATCTTTGCTTCAGGCTTCGTACTTGTCCTTCTCGCCTTTGCCATCATTTCTGGCAGGTGGGGCATTCATAGGGAATACCGTTTTGAGGTGGCTGTCATCACGATCGACTGGCTAACGCTCATTGCCGGTGCATCGGTGATCGCAACCCTTAGGCCAGGTCAGCTGGAGAAACCAAGGTTCCGGCGGAGAATGGATAAAAAAACGAAACGGATGACCGTCCTATTTCCATCCGGCGATCATCCGTTCCCGTTAAAAAATTGACAAACAGCTCATTCCTACCACCCCGGATTTTGATGAAGCAATCCCCCGTTCACATTGAGTTCATTGATGGGGATGGGGAAAAATTCATTCTTGCCCTTAACGAAGGGGGTGATGCTGTTGGCCGCATCGATGCCCCAGTCGATCTTGCTCCAGTCGATGCCCCATTCGGGCGAGAAGCTCCATCTCACGAGGTCGAACCACCGGTGGTCCTCAAAAGCCAGTTCCACATCGCGTTCATGGATGATGGCTTCGGGGTGAGCGCGGTCACATCGGGCATATCGACCCGGCGGCGGACCTGGTTCAGCGCATCGAGTCCCGAACCATCGTCATTCAGAAGGTACATGGTTTCGGCATACATCAGCAACACGTCGGCATAGCGGATCACCCGCTTATTGACAGGGTCGTTGAATGGCGCCATCGGGCCGTTCCAGTATATGGGGAAATGGGTTTTCTTGATCCCGAGACTTTCGATGCCCGTGGGGAGTTTAAGGCTGCGGCTTTTAGCGATTCTCTTTGAGTTGATCCCTGTGGTGAAGGGCTTGTAATACTTTGAGTTCGGATCGAAATCCAGCATGTCTCCGTCGAAATACAAGCTGGCATAACATCTTGGATCCCGGTCGAATCCGGCAGGTGCCCCTTCGGTCTCAAAGGCAAAATACATGGACGGGTTGGCCTCGTGGTTCCTGTAGCTGGTTTCATGAGGCGAAAAATACTGCTCGTTCAGCGCGCCGCCACTGTAATAACCGTTCAGCCAGGGGTTGTTTTGGTACGCCTGGGCATCGCCATACTGGATCTCCCAGACCGACTCCATATTGTTCTCCGAATCGTAGACGTTGTTTTCCGACGGGAGATCGACGAAGGAGGAATTACAGAGCAGGGCGTAAAGGTAATCTTTCCGCGTCTTTGGCGGCAGGGGAACCATCAGCGCATATTCGTGGGAATTCATCACCTCACTGAAAAGATCCCGGGCTTTCTGAAGGCCGGCAACATCTTCCGCCGAGCCTCCAAGGCCGAATCGCTCATAGTAATAATAGTGCTTGAATAACAGCGATTTGGCCAGCTGTGACTGTGCCGCTCCCCGGGTGACGCGCCCGTACTCGGCATCGGACAGTTCCGACCGGAGTTTCAGGTACGGGGTAGGCTGCGGTGAAGTCGCTTTCGATCTGGTTCCAAAGGTCGGTCTGATCGGCATTGCCGTATTTATTGAGATAATTGTCGGGAAGGTTGGTTTCATTGTATAAGATGGGGCGGTCGAAGAAGATGGCCAGGTAAAAATAGTACATGCCACGCAGGGCCCTGGCCTGGGCGGCGATGTAATCGAAATTTTCACTGGGTCATGTTTTCGATGCCGTCCACACCCTTTTCGTTCAGTTGCTGGAGGATTTTTGATGTCCGGTAAACGCCGAAATACAAGGCTCCCCATATCGAGGCCGGATCATCGGACGAAGCGGAAAGAGTTGAGAGCCTGTCGCGCCCCGTACTCTCAAAAAGTGTCCGGTCCTCGAAGGTCCCGACGGTCAGTGCCATCCTTAATGCGTACATCCCGTTCTCCATGAGCGGAATATAGGCTGAATTGAGTGCGGCCTGGAAATCATCGGCTGTCCGGTACCAGTTTTCGACCGTCAGCGATCCCTTGTTTTCCACATCAAGATAATCGTCGGTGCACGACGTGACAAGGACAAGGGATAAGATGAGCAATGTAATATACCGTTTCATGGATCGTTGTTTTTTTTATTTAAAATTCGAGCTGAACACCGCCGGTAAAAGTTCGCGGGATGGGATATATGGAGGCATCAATACCCGGTGTTGTCGGATCGTCGGTTGACAGTGGCGATTCGGGATCGTAACCTTCATACCGGGTAAAGGTCAGCAGGTTCATGGCGCTCACGTAAAGTCGCGTCCGGCCGATGCCAACCCGCTTTGTCCAGGACCTTGGAAGGGTATACCCGAGCTGGAGGTCTTTCAGCCTGAGGAATGACGCGTCTTCAACCCACCAGGATGAAAGCCGGGTGTTCCGGTTGGCGTCATTCTGATCGGCCCTGACATACTTGGTCGATGGGTTTTCGGGGGTCCAGTAATTGGCTGCCCAATCGGCCGACTTGTTATGGTCACGGTCCTGGGCTTCGAAGGATTCCAGGTCACGCCTCAGGGTATTGTAGACATCGGCATTCTGGATGCCGTAGAAGAACACCGAAAAGTCGATGTTTTTAAAGTTGAGTTCACCGCCGAACGAATAGGTGAAGTCGGGAATGGCCTTTCCGATGATGGTGCGGTCAAGATCGGTGATCTGTCCGTCGTGGTTGATGTCTCTGAACATGATGTCGCCGGGTTCAGGATACCCTTCCACCGGTTTGGCGTACAGGTAATGGCCTTCTGCATCGAAATCCGACTCCTGGATGATGCGCTCTGCCACGTAACCGTATATACTGCCGATGGAATGCCCCTCGGAGGTGATGTTATTGTCGGTGAGGATATCCGAAGGCACACTGATCACCTCGTTTTTGACGGTGGTCAGGTTGGCGAACAGCTGGTAGTTCCAGCGGCCTTCCATTTTGGAGTACTTGAGGTCGAATTCGAAACCGCTGTTCCGGATATCGCCGATGTTCATCACGGGTGCGGTTCCGTCCCATTTCCCGAAGATCCTGGAGATGGGCACTTCGAGGAGAAGACCGTACTGCGATTTGATATAATAGTCGGAGCTGAACTGCAGCTTGTTGCGGAAGACATTCGCATCGAGGCCGAAATTCAGCATGTCGGCCGATTCCCATCTCACATAAGGATTGCCGGCGGTCCAAAGTTCGTTGATGGCATAGGCTTCTGTTTGGTCGAGGCCGAAAACAGGACTGAAATGATTCGGTTCAGCCAGGGTGGTCTGGTACCTGAATCCCCCGATGTTGGAATTCCCCGTTTTCCCCCATCCGAATCTGAGCTTAAGCAGGCTGATTTGATCGACGTTGCGGAAGAAGTCTTCATTGATCTTCCAGGCCACGGAGAAGGAGGGGAAGGTTCCCCATTTGTTTTTCGGGCCGAAATTTGAGCTGCCGTCGCGGCGAACGCTCATGGTCACCAGGTATTTGGAGTTGAAGTTGTAGATTAGCCTGGCAAGGTATGCGGCCTCGGACCATTCCCCCTCACCGCCCGTGGAGGTGACGTTGGCAGGCACCGCCTGTGAGATGACGTTGAGCTGCGGGTACGGGAAATCGGAAGCATCTACGGTCACATTGCTGTTGGTTCCGTACCGGATATCCTGTACAGCAGTAAATACGAGGTTATGTTTTCCGAATGACCGGGTCAAATCGAGCTGGTTCTTGAGCCCGTATGAACTGCCTTTTGAATAATCCTCGCTGAGGATGGATTCCGGGATACTGCGGACACCCATATCATATTGTTCTGTCCAGTCTTTCCCGTTGTTGGCATAGGTATCGATGGAAGGTGTGGTGGTGAAGGTCATCCATCGGGCCGGTTTGACCTCGAGGTAGATGTTGGCCAGCAGACCGTCGGAATAATCCCAGTCCTCGGGAAGGGATACTTCGCCTTTGGCGTTGAACTTGTCGTTCCCGCCGGTATTTGGCACATTCGTCGCCACGCCGTCCGGATCCGGTGTACAGAACGCCGATCTGGGTACCTTCGAAACCGCCGTTATTGTTTTCATTGTAAACATTCATCAGCGGGGAGGTCTCCAGCGCCATTCCCCAGGCGCCCCAGTTGGAATTGCGCGTCTTGCGCCGGGTCAGTGAGATTGTTTCACCCACCTTTAAATATTTGCTGATCTTGTAATCGGAATTGGCCCTGAGGTTCACACGGTCGGTGTAGGAATTGATCAGGATGCCGTCTTCACTGTAAAAGTTGGCGGAAATGCTGTAATTGCTGCGTTCGTTGCCGTCAGAAATGTTGAGGTAATAGTTCTGGGTGAGATTTTTCTGAAGGATCTCTTTCTGCCAGTCGGTGCCCTCATGCCAGTTCCCTTTGTAGTACCATTGCCGGAAATCATCTGAATAGGCAGCAGGGGGTGTGACGCCGTTCAGCTCGTAGGCTTTGTTGTAAAAGCCGGCATACTGGTCGGCATTCATGAGATTATAGTAACGCGGTTGAAGGTGGGTGCCTTCAAAAGCCGAGAGAGAGACCTTCATCTTCCCGGCATTGTTTCCCCGTTTGGTCGTCACGATGATCACGCCGTTGGCTCCGTTGGCTCCGTAAATGGCCGCCGCCGAAGCATCCTTCAGGATCGACACCGACTCGATATCCTCCGGGGAGAAGGAATTGATATCGCCACCGACCACACCGTCGATGACATAAATCGGGTTGGGCTCAAAGTTGATGGAGCCGACACCCCGGACGCGGAAACTGACATCA
Source organism: uncultured Bacteroidales bacterium (assembly GCA_963763215.1). Taxonomy (GTDB): domain Bacteria; phylum Bacteroidota; class Bacteroidia; order Bacteroidales; genus DASQZK01. Next base: position 163,137 of record CAVXNX010000016.1, on the reverse strand, counting down.
CCGCCGGGCGCCCCGTTTTCCATAACGACAACACCCGGGGCATGACCCTGGATGGCTTTGCTGAGGTTGGCAATCGGCGTTCGCGTAAGGTCCTTCTTTGGTCACGACGGAAACCGAGCCGGTCAGATCGCTCTTTTTCACCGTGCCGTAGCCGATCACCACAACATCATCCAGTGTATGGATCTCCGGCTCTAACTGCACATTAACCACAATGCGACCCCCAAGAGGCTCCTCGGATGTTTTGTATCCGACAAAGGAAAAACGGAGCGTCGCTTCAGGATTGGAAACGACCAGGGAATAATCGCCGGTGATTTGCGTCGTTGTACCTGTCGTTGTGCCGGCGATGGAGACGTTGACACCGGGCAGCGGCTGCCCGTTCTCGTCGGTGACATGACCCGTGACGGTGGTCTGCGCTATGGCCGCCTGTGAGAACAGGATGACCATGATACCCAGGATACATGTCTTCCAGTAAAAATATGGTATTGTTCATTCGTTGGTAGTTTAAGTTAGCGCCCGGTTTCATCTTCAGCCTGACCTGAAAATTCACAAGGTGAAAGTATGAAAAAAATGCGAATGAACGATGCAAATCGCTCGTCATTTAGAGTTGGATTTATGGCATTATTCCGTGGAATCCGACATTCGCGAAAATCGTGAATTTTTCTCCGTATTTCATTCTTCACAGCATCAGCAATTCCGTGAAAAACCTGCCCGCAACCCGGGATTTTGCGCACCGGTGATCCCTGGTTGGAGACGACCGGGGGGGCCGTGACCTGCCGTGAGGCTTAATTTTCTGAGGAGATTCGTTCATATCCCCTTGTTTTCCAGAAATTTTCAATTAAAAACTTGACTTACCGTGTTCAGAATCAATATATTTGTTTTTCCAACCTGAATCCTTTCCCCCGGTGTTATCCGGAATAGCACCGTCAATCACGTATCGCTTCGAGGAACTCCCTGGCTCCGGTGCCTGTGGCCACCAGGGTATGTGTAGCCGGTAATGACCAACAACGACTAAACTGAAACAATCCATATGAAAAAATCAACTTCCCATGAGCAGCAAATTTCTCATGAACTTTTTGAAGAACTGATGGAGAAACGTTCCGTTGTCTCCATGAATAATCGCATCCTTCATCCCTCCCTTAAACCCTGGAAACCGGGCATACGCGCCGGTGAAAAGGTCATCATCTTCAATGTCGAATTCTCTGCAGAAAAGAGCCAGGCGGAATATATCCGTATGTTAACCCGTAAGCATCATGCCTTCGACCATAGCACACTGGAAGGAAGTCTCGAAGTGGTGCTGTCGGAAGGAAACAGCAGGGTGGAATCCAGGGGGAAAAGCATCCACGGTGAGAATTTCATTTATCTCACGGGGAAGAAGAATGGTTTTGTATTCTGCGACAAGACCGGCAAAACCTTTATCCGGATGCCCGATGACAGCAAGCCTGCCCTGGCGTTTACCAGCCGGCTCACCGCTAAAGCGGAGATCAATGGGAACCGCAAATCCGGTCGTGTGATGGCTGAAATACTTGTGACTGCACCCTTCCGTCTGAGGTATGAGCTCGAACTGGACACCGATGATCAATGGGCTCCGTTCCGTCATGATGTGACCTGCATGCTTGTCGGATGTGCAGACAGGATGGACCGGGCGGGGCTGGACCTGAAGGCTGTCATCGATACGGGCCTCCCGGTGAAAGGTGAGGTGTTCATGGAGCGTGGCCAGGGGAAGTGGGAAAAAATGACCTCGTTCATGGTGTCAGGCCTGAAGTTTTATGAAGAAAAGGAGGATCCATTTGCCATCCCTGCCGGTTTCAGGGATCTCAGGGAAAGCGGAGGACAGGACAAAAAGACCGGTGAGCGCTCTTTTATCAAACCTCCTGTGCGTTTGTCCGATTACCGGAAACAATTCGGTGGCCGGCTGGGGACGGGAAACACTCCGGGGATGAATTATGACGGCAATGCAGAATGCTGCGGTGATGATGTGGCCGCCACAAGTTCGCCGTTATCCGACGCAAAAGCCATCAACCGTGAAGCAGGGGGTATACGTTTCCCGTCGTGCCTCCCGGAAACATACGGCGCCCTGCTTGCGAACCTCATCGATGAAAAGCTTCTTGACGATATAAAATACATTGCCAATGGCATTACCAGGCGCCTGACGGGGTTCAATGGGAACAACGGCGATCTTCCCCTGACCTGGATGGACCAGTTCAAAGCCCACGCCGATACTCTGGCTTCAAGTGATCCGGGCGGTGGACTTTATGATCTTCTTCATGACGAAAACCCCACCGGTCCCGGCAATCTCCAGAAACTGGGCATGCTTGATAAACTGGCGGTTTCATCGCTGGGCAAACTCCTCGCCAACGGCAATCACCTGCTGTCCCTCGGCCTTCCCGCGTCCCTCCAGACCGTCGTGGACAATGTCATCGCCGATGGTTCGGTAGCCGCGGAGGACCGGTTCTCCAGCCTTCCTCCCGACAAACGCGGCTTGCTGGTGGATGCCTATGTTTTTAAGGGTATCGGGACCATCGACCTGACATATCCTTCATCAACCGGTGCGATCTCAATCTTTTACGACTTGCTGAATGTGAAACTCAACGATATCGATTTCGACATCCGGATCAACAACAACGCGGTGTTCAGCACCCTCGACTTCGACGCCGACAGCATCCATCTGGTCATTGACCTTCCCGATGCCAGTGGCAGGGCCTGGGTGTCGAGGTGGGTGACGGGCAGATATCTCGCCGTTACCGGGATCTCTGTCATCGCCTGCATCTTCTTTCCGTTTACCTGCTTCCTGATGGATATGGCCATCCTGGTCGGCATTTTTATCGGACTCGACCTGGCTTATGTATCCATCGACCTGAAGAATCTCTCTGTCGACAGCCACATCCGCCTGGTGCCGAATCCGGCCAATGTGTTACAGCCCGATGTTCAGCTGACACTCGACGCCGATGTGAGCGCGACGTATATCAGCGTGGTACCGACAGGCATTCACCAGATCCTGTCGCTCATTTATACCATCGTTATGGATACCACCGATCTGGTGATCAACACGATAGAATCCCAGCTCCAGGATCAGCTGAACAAATTCCTGAAGGAAGACCTGAAGATCACCTACCCGCCACAGTTCGGTCCCGTCCCGCTGGCCGGCATCAGCAATGCGGTGGAATTCGCAGCGGATGACCGGGGTTATGTTGAACAGGCCCTGAACGCCGGCCTGATGGGGGTCATCAATCCTTATATTACCCAGATCGACTCCATCGTAAAACCGAATATCCTGATATTACGTGATCAGTACAAGACAGATTTCACGGATCCCGTCGATGCTTTTACTTCCGCCGGAAGCCTGCTTGGCTGGGTTTCGGCCGATATGACCAATGTAGCCAGGTATTACCTGGGAACGGTTCTTTCGCAAAATTTCATCAACGATTATGTTTACGTGCTCTGGCGGCAGTTATTATTCAACTATACCTTCAGCCCGGATGAGACGGCTAAACTTTTTCATATGCTGAAACATGCCTTTCCCTGGACGAACAGGCTCGAAGACAAGCAAGTGGAGGCTAAACTATGGCCCGCCGTTCCCCCGCGGACCTTATTTACCCCCAAACCGGCGTCGGAGGGGAGCTTTTATGCTACGACATTCTTCGACGATGTCCGGATCTGTTTCGCCTTCCAACAGGATGATAAGAGAAAGCCCAACACCATGGAGTTTGCCTTTGCCGGACAGGCAGCCACCGAGATCGGGTTTGGCGGACTGGACAAAGAGGCGGGGAGGCTCGACCTGTTGAAGATCAACGACCGGGTGTTCGACATTTATTTCGACCTGGATACAGTCGGCGTTCACGTGATCCATCCCGAGGTGCAATATTTTGCCTTCGCCGACATCAAGCCATCAGTCAATTTCGACTATACCCCACTGGATGTTCTCCAGGAGATGTTAAGACAAGGGCTGGAATATTCCCTTGCCCTCCGCGACAATTCCTTTATCCCGAGGAATCCAGGCGATCCGATGTACATCCAGCGGTATCCCCTCGGCAATGATGCCCTTCAGCTGATATTCAGCCTTGTGCCTTTCCGGGGCAACCTTTACGTCAGCAAGGGACTCGGCGGCAAAGCCACGGCAGCTCTGGAAGGCGCGGCTGATATCGATACGATGGACAAAAATACTGCTGATATCATCCGGGCATTTATCTGAGGAAGACAATATTTTCCGGCGGATTATGATATTTCCGGGCCTTTCCCGGGCCAATTATTTCTATTCAACCCCTCCGGGGTTACGGATCAATCGCGGTTTTCAAATCTCCGGGTTTCACCCGGGGCTACTGTAATTCAACCCTTTCGGGTTAGGAGCCTATGGGTATTCTGAATGTTACATTTTTTTGTCATCTCTTAGGCAGTGTCCCTCCGGTAACTCCTTCCTTTCGCCTTTTCTTACCTCATCACCCCATCACCTTCATCACCTTCATCATCCCATCACCTTCATCACCCCATTACCCATCACCTCATCACCTCCCGTTCCGGGGATTGAAAGGAAAATTTTGCCGGCAGTGAACTCCCGGCTTCGAAAAGGGTTTACCTATATGGCATTATTTTGGAAAAAAACCAGCGTATCCCTTGCATCAGGGATGTTTCAGCCAGAACATTATATTTAGATTAATTCTGAAAGTCAGGTTTTTATGTCAATTGGCACTCTGAAAAATTATTATATTCTTGTATGGATGTTTTAATTTTGGTTGTCATCTGATTCTTAACCGGGTAAATAACCAATTTAAAAACCTTTAGAATGGAAGCCGTTTCCCATCAAAGGATTGCCAAGGTTTTAACGGGCATCAAAGGGCTTGATGAGGTCACCAACGGTGGCTTACCGTATGGAAGGCCCACCCTTGTCTCCGGTTATGCAGGAAGCGGGAAGACGGTCCTTGCCATGCAGTTTGTCCTCAATGGCATAAGGATGTACCATGAACCCGGCGTCTATATTTCGCTCGAGGAAACCGAGGAGGATCTTCGGAAAAATATGGCCTCATTCGGATATGACCTGGAAGAAATGGAGCGGCAAAACATGCTTTGCTGCGAAAACATCCAGGTCAGTCATACCGCCCTGTTCAAATCCGGGCATTTTGACCTGAGCCCCCTGTTTATCCGTATAGAAGAAGCGGTCGACAAGGTGGGGGCAAAACGGATCGCCATCGATACTTTCGAGCTGATATTCACCGACATACAGGATATTAATATTTTCCGCCAGGAGCTCGATGCGCCTTATCCTGTGGTTGAAAGAAAGGCAGCTGACGGCTATTTTTACCTCTGAAAGCCCTATCGATGTGAACCGGGTATCGGGTATTGAGGAATTCATCACCGATTGTGTCATCAGCCTGAAACATCAGGTCACTGAAAATATCTATACGCGCCGGATGCATGTCCTCAAATACCGGGGAAGTTTGCACGGCACCAATGCCTATCCTTTCCTGATCAATGAGCAGGGCATCACCCTTCTGCCGATTACCTCCGCAGAAGTGCACCAGGTGTCGTCGGAGGTGATCTCCACAGGAATTCGCGGACTGGATGAGAAAATCGATAAGAAGGGATTGTATACCGGCAGTACCCTTCTCGTCTCCGGAACCTCGGGTTCGGGGAAGACCAGCTTTTCCATTTCAGTCTGCGTGGAAGCGATGAAAAAGAAAAAAAAGTGCCTTTACTTCACCTTCGAAGAGTCGGTCCCCCAGCTCAAAAGAAATATGAAATCGATCGGGTTTGACCTCGAATCATTTGAAAAAGACGGATCTTCTTAAAATTTTATCGACCCGGACAACGTTATTTGGTATTGAGACACACCTGGCATCCATTCACACCAATATTGATGCCTTCGATCCGGAGCTGGTGGTCTTTGATCCGGTCACCGACCTGATACAGATCGGCGACAGGATGGAAGTCCGGGGAATGTTGCTAAGGATTATCGACATTCTGAAAAGCCGGATGGTCACTGTCCTGTTCACTGCCCTTACGAGCTCCGGCTTAAATCGTTTCGATCTTGGCATGTCGTCGCTGGTGGATTCCTGGTTCGAGCTGGGAATCCTCGAAACCGCGGGGGAACGGGAGCAGGTTTTACGTATTGTCAAAATCCGGGGCATGAAGCATTCCCGGAGGGGGTTTATCCTCGACTTCACCTCCGATGGGCTCAAAATCAGGGATATGGATTAGAGATCATTGAAACAATATATATTGCCCGGTATCATTACCCAGGCAAATCTTTATGAATCCGGAAATTTCAAAATATGAACTAAAACTTTTCATTGCAGGCTTAAATCCTGGATCCGTCAGGGCTATTGAGAACATCAGGGAGATCTGCGACAGCTTCCTGGGGGAGAATTATGACCTTGAAGTGATAGACATCTATCAGCAACGGCATTTCATCAAAGAAATGGCGATCCTCGCGGTGCCCACACTGGTCAGGATCTCACCTGTTCCCCAGAAGAGAATCATTGGGGATATGCTGGATAAGGACCGCCTGATCGATGTTCTGGAATTGCGGATATAGAAATGGTTAAACGTATGGTCATGTTCGATGAAAAGACTTACAAGCAGAAACTTATTGAGCAGAAGGAGGAACTGAAGACGAGGCTCAGAAACATTGATAAACTTCTGAAATCGATGGATGGAGAAGATCACGGTATGTTCGAAACCGAACTACTTACGCATGAACATTTCGATCTGCAAAGCCGGGATCACATCTACCGGATGCTGTTCGAAAACTTAAGCGAAGGCGCACTGGTAATCAATAACCAGCGGATCATCGTCTATGCAAATAAATACTTCGCCGGTCTTATCGGTAGTCTCCTGCAAAAGGTCATTGGATCGGACTTCAATTCATATCTTGATCAGCGCGACCTGGACGGTTTCTCGGACTGTCTGGAAAAAGCACTGAAGCAAAGATCTTTCTGCCTTTTGACTTTGAAATCCCGGAAATCCGGCGATGTCACCGTCATGGTCTCCTTCAACGGCTTTATGATGGACGACCAGCGCTATTATTCGATGATCATTACCGATGTCAGCTTCCAGAAGAGAATTGAGAAAGGGCTGGAAAATAAGATCGCCGAACGGACCGAGGGAGCTCACGGCGGCCACCAATAGACTCAGCGAAATTGACCTCGAACTGGAAGAAGTCAATGCCAACCTCGATCATTTCATCCATGCCCTCGCCCACGATGTGCGGGCGCCTGTGGCCAATCTCCTGCTCGTGGAGGAAATATTCCGGAATGCACCGGAAGATGAGAGACCCCGGCTGTTTACCTCCATCCATAACAATATCCAAAAACTCGATGTCACCCTGAAGGGGATGGTCCAGCTCATCGATATCCATGAACATTTCGTGGAACACAAACCGGGCATCGATGTCGGAAACATCATCGTGAGGTTCTCGAAGAAGAAGACATCCGGATGCAGATCGAGGCCCTGAATGCCATCGTCAGGCTCGACAGCCAAACCGAAGTCCCCATCAATTACGTCGAAGGATATATCCAGGTCATCGCCCGGAACCTGATCGCCAATGCTCTGAAATACACTTCTCCTGACCGAACTCCCGAACTCAGCATTACCACCCGGAAGACGGATGAATATTTCATCATCATCTTCAGTGACAATGGGATCGGAATCGACCTGAAAAGACAGGGAAACAAACTTTACCAGCCTTTCCAGAGGCTTTCCACAGTGGGGAAAGGTCTGGGCATCGGGCTTCATATTATCCATAACATGGTCAGAAAAAACGGCGGAAAGATCCTGGTGGAAAGTGAACCGGGATCCGGAACAACGTTCATGGTCCATTTAAAAGAATACAAGGCATGAAGCATTATATCTACATCATCGATGATGATAGTTTTGCCAACGATCTTTACAAGATCATCATCGGCATGACCCCTTATGAATCGTATGTCACCATCGAGGACAATGCCCTCAAAGCGCTGGATGACCTGTGTGAGCTGGATAAAAATTCACCCCGGAAATTTCCCCGGTACATCCTGCTCGACCTCCATATGCCTGAGTTGAACGGATTTGAATTCATTCACGAGTTTGAAAGCCGTTTTCCGGCATGCAACACCGAATTCATCGTCATCACCAGTTCCATCCTGAACAAGGACAGGGAACGGGCCCTCAGCTTCAACAGTGTCAGGGACTTTCTGGTTAAGCCCATTCCGCGGAATTATATCGAAACGATCATTGTGGAGGGTCATCATCCCGATCTCGTGACGAGGCATTTTTAATGGCTCACTTCTGAATTGCCACCAGTAACCGGTTCAATGCCGTCTTTTCTCCAAACTAATGGAGGAAGGTCACATCACCCACCTTGACTTCCTGGGTCCCGTCCACATATCTGACCAGGGCCTTGTAAACATAAACGCCCTGCGTCGCCCGTGCGCCGTTCATAATGTAACCGTCCCACCCTTTGAAAACGTCGTCGGAGGTATACAGCAGTTCGCCCCACCGGTCATAGATCAGCAACGTGTAATCTTCGACATTTTCAAAAAACGGATGGAAAACGGTGTTGTCCAGTGTTCCCGGAGTCCAGTACCCACCAGTGGGACCCGAGCCGTTCCATTTGAAGACGTTAGGAAAGTGTATTTCCCCTTCACCGGCGACGATCCTGATGTAGCCTGGACGCATCAGGGTGTCGGGGCATCCGTGGGCACTCCAGACGATGAGCGAGACGTCGAAATATCCTTCCCTGCCATACACATGCGAGGGGCTTTCCTGGTACGACAAAGATCCGTCACCCAGGTCCCACTGATATTCGGCCGCTTTTTCCGAGGTGTTGATGAACTTGAAGACCTGGTCCTGGCGGGTAGCCGAATCGGGATAGGCGTTGAAACCGGCCCGCGGGAACGGATACACCCGGATGGTGTGTTTCGCTTCCGAGCTGCCCCTGATCCCCGACACCAGGAGCTTCACCTCGTAATCGCGGCTGGTATAAAACGTATGCACGGGATCCTTTTCATTTGAGTACGATCCGTCGTCAAAGTCCCAGACGAACGTTTCGCCATAAAGACTTTCGTTGTTAAACGTCACGGTCAGGGGACTGCATCCCGCCGTGTCGGGTTTGAACCCGGCCACGGGAGGAGGAGGCAGGATGCGGATGGTCCGCGAGATGCTGTCGGCACAATGCGCACTGAACGTCGTCAGGGTGACGGCATAATCGCCATACTTTTGATAGACATGCGAGCCGGGTTGTTTCGCCGGGGAAGAATTCCCATCGCCAAAGGTCCAGAGGTAGTTCCAGTTTCCGTCGCTCGAAAAATTGGCCAGGATGACCGTATCGGCCGGGTAGTTCTGGATGACGGGCGATACAAAGAAGTCGGCCCGTGGATTGGGGTAAACCACGATTTCTGAGCTGTCGTTTGCTGAACACCCGTTGGGGGAGGAGACCCGCAGACTCACACGGTAGACCGTGTCGCGCGTGCCGGTATTGTAAAAGGTATGGGCCATAAAGGATGAATCGGTGTTGTACGAGGTGCCGTCGCCGAAATTCCAGGTACAGGTATAACCGGCAGCGATCCCTGCGCTCATGCTGGTGGCTACGGGACTGCATACCCCGTCGGGATCCAGGGTCAGGTCGGGGTGCGGGAGCCTTGTTGATCCGGATTCTGAGGACGTCGGCCAGATCACTGGAACAGGAATTCTGATCGAAATTCTCATGATCTTCAGCAGGGAGTACTCGTTCAAACCAGGGTTATTGGGGAGGGTTACATCTAAGGTATCGTTGCTGATGTGGGAAATGGTTGGCGGGGGTGCCGTTCACACTCCAAACCAGGTCGTAATCGAGGTCGTTGGTGCCGTCGATGGCGATCATCGCCGTACTCTGGTCATTGCCGGTCTGGCACCACGACGTGTCGTTGGTCAGGAACCGTGCAGTGGGAGGGGTGTCGATCCTGATATCCAGGGTGTCTTTTCCCCTGCAGCCATGAATATCGGGAGCAGAGGCAAAAGTGATGCGGTGCATGCCACCGCCCGCCACAGAAGGGTCGAATCGTCCTGTTATACTGTCGGTGATGCCCGTCCCGTTCCAAACGCCTGAAGAGGCAGCGGAACTCAGATTGATCGCATCATGATCGTTGCACAAGGGCCCGGCCGGCATAATGGTGGCGTCGGGTGCCGGCATGACCCTGACCACTGCGGTATCCCAGTTACTGCATAAATTCCCGTCGGTGAGATCATACCGGATGATGTGATTGCCCGGACCCGCCATGGCGGGGTCGAAATGTCCACTGACCGAATCGACGATCCCGGCTCCGCTCCATCTCCCGCCCTTGGTGACCGCTGACAGGAATATCCCGGTGTCGGTCAGACAAACGGGATTCTGCGGTTTGATGGTTGCATCCGGATAGGGCACGATCAGGATGATCGCCGTGGTGGTCACCGGGGCATTATCACCGTTCACGGGGTCGGCCGGTGGGCCCGGGATGAGCGGATCATCGTAAGGATTGCAGTAATTCCAGTATCGGAGGGTCACCTGGAAATACTGGCCAACCAGTTTGTCGTTGGCCACGTTCATGACATCACTGAAAATTCCCGATCCGGTGACCGGGCCGGGAAGAACATTGATGGGCCCGTAGTAAGGAAAGGCCCTGGGATTCCCGTTGATGGTCACCGGCGTCCCCGTCATGGTGATGTCGGTGCCATAGACCCACTGGATCCATCGGGTTCCGACATTGGGCACATCGTTTTCCTGAGGAGGAACGCAGTTGAAGAGCGTGACATCCTGGAACCTGACATCGGCGGCATTCCCTTCACATATCGGGTAAACATCGGGATTGATGCTCAGCTTGCCGCCGTTCTTGTCATCCGTATCCCAAACGGTGACGATCTGTTCCTGCGAAGATGAGGTACAGACCTGTCCGGCGACAATCAGCGTGGCGACAGGATGGTAATTGCAAACCGTGCCGTTGGAAGTGTAAACATGCGAGGCAGTGTATCCCCATTCCCGCACTGCCGGTGACGGATCGATGCTGATGGCATCGAAAACTTCCACCGTGCCGTCATCCCAGTCGTACATGATCTGCACCGGTTTGCCGCCGTCATTCACCCCACGGATCGAAACCGCCCAGTCGACCGTTACGGGTGAACATAAACGATCAGGAGTGATGTCATTCGCCTTGGCAATGATACTGCAATCCTGTGCAGACAGGTAAGATGTCAACATCGTAATCCCGAATATCATGAAAATCAGACTCTTCTTCACGGCGCAAAGCTTTAATCAATGACGAATGTTTCCGTGGCTTTTCTTCCTTAATCCAGGTGTTGACTCCTTTATTCCAACGTCACAAAAAACGACCGGGTTTCTTTTTTTAAACGGTTATTTGTTAAAATGGGCATTATTTTGATGAAAATATGAAGTTCGTGGAAGAAATTGATGCGTTCGTCAAATATGAATGGGCACCTGGAAGGAAAAGGGATTTCATCAACGTGATCGTCCGGGTTGTCCCTGTTGATTTCAGGGGTGTTGAAAACGCGGGATGATTTCAGGGGGGGAGCGCACGGGATTTGCGATATGCCGGCGCCTGTGCGGTAGCATGTCGCGGCATAACAGGTGACAGCGATCCGGCATTCCCGGCAGACAGTGTGCCGTGAGCGACAGGAATCCGCTCAAGTAACGGGCTGGATACCTCCCGGGGAAAGGTATCCGGCTTACGGCCGGAGGACCTTCCTTCCCGGGTCATTTTTCACCGGTACCGTACAATACCGAATGCATTTGGCGAAGTGTGTCGGCCGGCATCTTCACCACGGCGCGGTCATAAGTCATCAGGCCGTTTATCTCCCCTTCAACGTCGGTGGTCTGGGTGTAAATGGCAGCGGAGAGCCCCATGGTTTTTTTCATTTCCACGATCTGGTCGAATTTCTCCCTGTAATGTTGCAACAGTTCCGCCGGCGACGGGTAGGTCTGGTATCCCCAGTTTCGCATCCCGGGATTATAGAGATGACCTTCCACCGGGAAGCCGATCCCTCCGTATTCGCCGATAACCGAGGCCCGGTCGATGCATACGGGCGGAACATCGACCTTCACGCCGTAGGTATGGATATCGTAAATATCGCCGCAGGGATGAAGGGCCCAGCCGCTGGCGGGATCAACCAGGCGGGTCGGATCGATGGATTTGATCATCTCCGTGATCCGGCAGGTGGCATATTGCCCCCATCCTTCATTGAACGGGACCCAGACGACAATGGACGGGGAGTTACGGTGTTGCAGGATCATCCGTTTCAGTTCGGATTCAAACGCCGTGGTTTCGCCGGGCAGTCGGTGCAGATCTTCGCCCCCCGGGCGCACCCGCTCCACTTCCAGCGGTCTTTCATGGTTCTCCGTATCCATCACGACCATTCCCGACGGCATATCCTGCCAGACGAGGATGCCCATTTTATCACACCAGTAATACCACCGCCGGTTCTCGACCTTTACATGTTTGCGGATCATATTGAAACCCATGGCCTTCGTCATTTCCAGGTCGTGTTTCATCGCCTCATCGGTCGGCGGCGTGTAAAGTCCGTCGGGCCACCATCCCTGGTCGAGCGGCCCGTACTGGAACAGGGGCCGGTCGTTCAGCATGAGGACCACATGGCCGTCCGCTTCACCAAGGCTGATCTTTCGCATCCCGAAGTAGCTCCTGACTTCATCGGTCACTTTTCCCGATGCATCGACGAGCTGCAGGTTGAGATCGTAAAGGAAGGGGTGGTCGGGCGACCAGAGCTCCGGATGATGAAAGCGGATCTCCGATACCTTCTCCGGGGAAAGGGTATCGGTCACCATGGTTTTACCTCCGGCGCTGATCGTTGCCAGGACCCTGAAGGTGTTCAGGTGTGGCTGATGCAGAAAGGGCAGGACCGATACCGACGAACGCCCCGGATCGGTGGTGATGCGGATATCCTCGATGTAGGTTTCCTTTCGGAACAGCTTCCAGCCAGACGGTCTGCCAGATCCCACTGACCGGGGTATACCAGATGCCGGATGGATCGAGGAGTTGTTTTCCTCTCGGCTGACTCCCGGTACTGGTCGGATCTTCAACGGCGACCACGATGTCCTGCTTCTTTCCCGGCTTCACATACGGGGTGATGTCGAACGAGAACGCATCGTAACATCCCTGGTGCGAACCCGCCAGACTGCCGTTGACCCATACCTGTGTTTTCCAGTCGACAGCCTCAAAATGAAGCAATATCTTTTTCGATGACCAGCCGGCCGGGATGGTGAAAGCGCGCCTGTACCATAATCGTTCACCGGGCGAAAAGGATTTCCCCACACCTGAAAGCGACGACTCAATACAAAACGGAACGAGGATCTTTCCCTGGTATTTCACCGGCTCTTTCGCACGCATGTCAAGAACAGCATAGTCCCACAATCCGTTGAGATTCAGCCAGGATTCCCTCCGGAGCTGTGGCCGGGGGTACTCCTGCCAGACATTTTCGGGGGTAACCGAGGCTGACCAGCGGGTCATCATTTTACCGGCCACAGGTTGCCACTTCTGGGCCCTGGCAGTCAGGCAAAGCAGGGCGGCCAGGACGATCATGGATTTTTTTACGGCATTCATGATAGGGTATTTTATGGAAAAACAGAGTGAAGATATTAAATCTGACGATGACCGGCAAATTCCTGTTCCGGTTCGCCGTGTCTCCTTCAGGGCCGGTCACCGAAAACATGGCGACAACTCCGGGTGGCCTGCCGCGGTATGAAAAGTGAATGGACATGAGCAAAACGGTGCCGGAAAATGCGGCCCATTAAACAGGAATTTTCTACATTTAACTTTTCCTTCTTCTCATGTGAACCAATACGGAATAAAGGATGAAAACAGTGGTCATTACCGGCGGTACCCGGGGTATCGGCGCAGTCATGGTGAGGTCGTTCCTGCATCAGGGGATGGAAAGTCACGTATTGCGGGAGTACCGAAAGTTCGGTCGAAAATTCACGCAAAGCCTTGATGGGCAGATTTTCGGATGAAAAATACCTGTGCCTGAAATGCGACGTGAGCCGTGAGGATGAGCTCGAAAACCTGTGGGAGAAAGCGACAAAAACGTTCGGTAAAATCGGTATCTGGGTGAACAATGCCGGGATGACAAACACCAGGGCTTCATTCGCCGACCTGCCGGTCAGTGAAGTCAGGCGGGTTATCGACACCAACCTGACCGGGATGATGCTGGCGACACATCTGGCTTATAACCGGATGAACGAACAGGGGCAGGGTGCCATCTATAACATGGAAGGGCTGGGCAGCGACGGCCGGACGGTCCCCGGGCTGATCCTCTACGGGACGACGAAAAGAGCCGTCAGATACTTTACCGATGCGTTCGCCCGGGAAGTGAAGGGCGGTCCCGTGACCATCGGCGCCATCAGTCCCGGCATGGTCATGACCGACATGCTGATCGATCCCCTGAAGAAAGATCCCGGACGGCAAAAGGAGATGGCCAGAATTTACAATATCCTGGCCGAGGAGCCTGAAACCGTGGCCCCCTGGCTGGTCGACCGGATGATCGAAAATACGGAGAACGGGGCCAGGATCGCCTGGCTGACCCGCTGGAAGGTGACGAAACGGTTTCTGTCGGCTCCGTTCAGCCGGAGGGATATCGTCTCCAAATACCTCTGAAAAGGCAGGACCGGCGGATGATCTTCCGGATGCAGAGGTTTGGACCCCTTAAGGCAAAGCCATCCCACCTTCCGGACCCTCCTTTAACACCAGCCGGATTTACCCCCGGGAAGGATGAATTCCCGGATATTTTATTATATTGCCTTCACAAACTGCTCTTCCAGGCGTGCCTGGGATAAAACGACGACTAACGCAACCGATGGACAAGAAGATACCGTACCGGAAATTCTGTGTCTTGAATATCAGAACATTGACTCTGGTTTTGATTTCGTTCCTTTCCCTCGACAAGCCGCTACACGCCCAGGCCTTTGATACCATCACGGCTAACCCGGCTTCGTCCTACCAGACCATCACGGGTTTTGGCGGAAGCCTGGCGTATTATGAGGGCTGGGTCACGGCGCATCCATCTAAAAGTTTGATATATCAGGCTCTTTTCGGTGAACTGGGGCTTGACATTTTACGCGTCAGGAATGCCCACGACTATGATCCCGGGATGATCGACCGGGTGGCCGAATTCGTGCAGGCTGCCAAAACCGTGCGCGGGAAACCCATCGCCCTGCTGTCGACATCATGGGGACCGCCGGCGTATCTGAAAAACAACAACAGCAGGAGCAATGGGGGAACACTGAAATATACCGTTACCGGCGGGAACGTGGAATTCGACTATGCCGGTTTCGCCCATTGGTGGAACGCTTCACTCGATGCCTATAACGACCGGGGTATTTTTCCCGATTACATCAGTATCCAGAACGAGCCGGACTGGACCGCCTCCTACGAGTCCTGCCGGCTGAATCCCACCGCGACAGTCAATTTCATGGATACCATTGCCGGTTATGACAAAGCACTGATGCCGTGTATACGATACCGTTCAGACCCGGACCGTGGTCCCGGCGATCATCGGCCCGGAAACCATCGGGATCGGCTATAATGCTGTGGAAAACTACGGCAATATGATGGATCTGTCGCGAATCACGGTCATCGCCCACCACCTTTATCACGGTGTGGATGAAAACAACCCGTATGCCAGCACGAATTTAAAAAGGTTGGTGACTATCACCCGGAGATCCCGCATTTCCAGTCGGAATATTCGCGGGGCGACTGGTGGTCGGTTGCCGGCATGCTCTATATGTCTCTGGCCGTGGAAAATGTCACGGCTTATCTATACTGGGACCTGGCATGGGACGGAGGAGGACTGATCAGTCTCCAGTTCCCCTGGGATCGTTCACGATGGACGAATCCTTACGGCTTCACCCGGACGAAAGAATTCTATGCGTTCAAGCACTATTCGGCGTTCATCCACCCGGGCTGGAAACGTATCGACACTTCGACCTCCGGGCAGAATACGGCAGTGTCGGCCTTCATCAGCCCGGGTGAAGATTCGGCGACCATGGTCGTCATCAACAGGTCGACGGATGAAGATCTCATTTTCAAACCCCTGATTGCCGGATATTCCCTCGATTCAGCAAAGGTTTATATAACCTCGGCCACGTCGAACTGTCAATTTATGGGTGATGAGAAAGATGCCCTGGTGAGCCTTCCTCCCAAATCCATCGCCACGGTTTCGATGCGTTTGTCCCCGGCGTCCGGCAGCGGCACCCTGATCGACTCCCTGGCCCTTCACCCCGCGAACCCGGCCATCACGACCCGTCTTGACAGTGTCAGGATCCTGGCGGAGATCTTTCCGGCCGGGGCAACCGACAGGGCCCTGTTCTGGCAGATCGTGGAAAACAGCCAGGTGGCCGGGATAACCCAGGACGGTATCCTGTTTGCCAAAGGCACCGCCGACGGAGAGGTTACCGTGAGAGCCACGGCAACCGACGGCTCAGGAACCTATGCCGATACCCTTATCGCCGTGATCAACCAGGTGTTGGCCAGCTCGATAACACTCACCGCTTCCCGTACCCTGATCGATATTCCCGGGGACAGCGTTCAGATTTCGTTTGCCGTCCTCCCGGAAAACGCGTTCAACAAGGCGGTGCACTGGGAAATCGTCAATGGCGGCGATATCGCCACGATTGACCAGGAGGGCTGGCTCCGTGCCGGAGGGAACGGTGATGGGGATGTCATTGTCAGGGCGTCGGCTACGGACGGTTCCGGTGTATACAAAGAGATCACGATAAAGCTCACCAACCAGGTGGCTGTGACAGGCATCCTCATCACGGCAACCGATACGGTTATCGACGAGCTGATGGGGTCGGTGCAACTTGAAGCCACTGTCATGCCGGAAAATGCTTCCTCACCTGAAGTGATCTGGTCGGTGACCGGGGGGGAAGACCTGGCCAGGGTTGACGGGAACGGGTTAATCACCGCCACCGGGAGTGATAACGGAACAACGACGGTTCGGGCCGCAGCGGAAGCCAATCCGGATATCTACGATGAAATGATCATCCGCATCATCAACCAGGAGAATTCGGTGCCGCCGGATCACCGGGTTTCCCTGAATACCTGGTATGCAAACGGAAAGTTGCATTACCGGCTGCCGGCTGCGGACCATTCCCGGAAGATCATGATCTTTACGGTGGAAGGAAGGCTGCTGGAAACAGGAGAGATCCCGGCTTTCACCGACCATGGACAGATGGAAACGGGAAGGGTGCCCAAAGGCAGCTACCTGATCGTCGTGGTTTCACCGGGCGGTGAACAAAGCAAGATTTCCGTTCAGTGATGTTCCATTACGGGAAGACATGTTACCACTCAAGGATGAAAGTCTTCGCTTCAGGGTGAAGACCCCATGAAGATGCAATGGCCACAGGATCATCTGCTGGGAAGGTTCTTCTAATGTGTTTTACGTTGGATATGGATTTTATCTTTCCAGATGACCGGTCATTCTTTTTTAAGTCCGTTTATTCCGGGGCTGATTATAAAATAATGTGTACTTTCACCTCGACAGGTGTTTATATATTAATTTTCAATCCATGATCATTTTGATTTTTTATGGCAAAACCGATCAGTATATGATTGATTATTATTATATCACATCTGCGGTCAGCCATCAGGAGGGTTTCATTATTATTTAAACCTGAACATCAATGGAAAAAACAAAAAGGATAATCATCATCATTGTCGCCATTTTAGCCGCTTTCTACTTATTAAACCTGTTCTTAAAATACTATGGCGATTGGCTCTGGTTTAACAACATGCATTATGGCCCGGTATTCAATACCATGATTGTGACCAAAGCTGTGGCTTTTACCTTGTTCTTTCTGGTTTTTGTCCTGTTTCTAGTCTCCACATCCGCATCGCCCGGAAGAGAGGCGCTTTAACCAGGGGACTGCGCTTTTTCCGGCCGATGATCCGCGGCCACTTATTTTAGAGATTTACAAGGGGAAAGCGGTTTTTTGGCTGTGGGCTGCACTGATTTTGTTTCTTGGCATCTTATGGGCACTTATGCTGTCAAACAATGGAACAATTTCCTACAATTCATCCATTCTTCTTCTTTTGGTTTACAGGAACCGATTTTTGGTAAAGATGCCGGGTTTTATGTTTTTAAACTTCCTGTTTACCAGTTTCGGCGCTGGTACTTTTTATGGTGGGTCTCACTTTTATTGCTGTTTCTTTTCATATTATCTTGATAATGCCATTTTAGACCGGCAATAACAGTCTGTTCCCAGACAGTAAGAAGACATTTGCTCATCCTATCCGGATTCTTTGCGCTTGGCATTTCGGCGATCTATTTTCTTAAACTATATAATATTTTATATTCCTCACATGGAGCTACTTATGGGCCTCATACATGGACTTACACGCACAGATCCCTGCTTATTGGACCATTCCGTTTAACTCATTGATCATCACCCTTCTTTTATTTTTTTTCCCTTCTTTAAAAAAGCAAAGATTGTTTTTTATGCTATTGGAACATGGATTGCAGTATGGGTTGGGTTTGTGTTGATCTATCCTGATATTATTGAACAATATAGAGTTAAACCTAATGAATTGCAAATGGAATCGCCCTATATTAAGAACAATATCGATTTTACAAGGGAAGCTTTCGGGTTAAATAATATTAAGACTGAAACATATCCTGCTGACGAAAGGATTACCTATAATGATATCCAGGAAAACCAACATACGATTGAAAACATTCGTTTATGGGACCGCAGGCCATTAATACAAACCTATAAACAACTTCAGGAAATAAGATTGTATTATGATTTTAACAGTGTACAGATAGACAGGTACCATTTTGATAAATATACTGAAGTTGCTATCGGGGCCAGGGAATTGCCTGTTTCTGAAATACCTGAACGGGCACAAACCTGGGTAAATGAGCATCTGATATACACCCATGGATATGGAATTGTAATGAACCCGGTTAATGAGATTACCCCAAATGGGATGCCCAACCTGATTGTAAAAGATATCCCTCCTGTTTCTACTGTGTCTTTGAATCTCAAACAAATGGCTATTTATTATGGGGAAGAAACAAATCAATATCTGCTGGTCAATACAAATACCAAAGAATTTGATTATCCTAAAGGAGACGATAATGTTTATACCAGCTATGAGGGAAAAGGAGGTGTACAAATATCCTCTCTTTTTAGACGATTAGTATATGCATGGAAATTGTCCGACATAAAAATTCTTCTTACAGGTTCCCTTACCGATCAAAGCCGTATCATGTTCTACAGGAATATTACAACGCGACCAGATACTTGCTCCTTTTCTGTCTTTTGACAGTCAGCCTTATTCGGTAGTAGGAAAAGATGGAAACCTATATTGGATTCATGATGCTTACACCGTCAGTAATATGTTTCCTTATTCCGAGCCTGCCACACAATGCGATCGGAGGAGGAGTCAATTACATAAATAATTCTGTTAAAGTAGTCATAAATGCCTACGATGGAGCTGTTAACTACTATGTTATCAACCCCAAAGATCCTATGATCCAAACATTTCAAAAAATCTACCCGAAACTTTTCAAGCCTTTTGATGAAATGCCTGATTTTCTGAAAGAACATATTCGATATCCTACAGATTTATTTAATATTCAGATTGAAATGTACAACACTTATCACATGACTGATCCCCAGGTGTTTTATAATCAGGAAGACTATTGGGCAGGTTCCAAACGAAATAATGATGCTCAGCAAACATTTTCCCTTATTACATTATTATGCGGTTGCCCAGAACAAAAAGAAGAATTCATTCTGATGCTGCCACTTACACCTTCGGCAAAGACAATATGATTGCATGGATGTGTGCCCGCTGTGACGCACCAAATTACGGAGATTTGATTGTTTATACCCTTCCAAAAGATAAACTGATATACGGCCGATGCAAATTGAAGCCAGAATTAACCAAAAACCTGATATATCGTCTGAACTTACCCTTTGGAGTCAGAAAGGTTCTCAGGTTATTAAAGGCAATCAGCTGGTGATCCCCATACAAAATTCGTTTATTTATGTGGAGCCTGTTTATCTGCAGTCGGAACAAGGCCAGATACCGGAATTGAAAAGGGTTATAGTGGCTTATAAAGAAAAAATTGAAATGAGAAGAACACTCGAAGAATCTCTTCAGGCGATTTTTAATCCTTCGGGGCTGCAGGATACCACGAACTGTCCGGCAGGTGAAGAACATAGAAAATATCGTGAAGAGTTCTCTGTCGGCGAAAGCCCGGGAGGCGCTTGACCATTATAATAAAGCCCTTGATTATCTGAAACAAAATAACTGGGCCGGTTACGGAAAGGAACTGCAGGATATGAAAGCTATTTTATCGGAAATGAGCGCAAACAGCACTGTGGACCTTCGTGCTCCGGGCATAAGGGGAAAAGTAAATCCCCCTGCCACACCCCTGATCATCCACAGAAATTTTTTCTGGCAAATCCATGACCGGCTGGTTCAGGATCGTGTGGACAGCCGGGGAATTCACCGGGAACCAGCGGTGGAAAAACAGGGTCTGAAACCGGATCGTTCCATGGATCGCATTCAGGCTTTCCCGGGATTTTCCCTGACTCGGGTTCCCAGGTATGCCGTCAGGGCACTAAAGCCGAGAACGGCAAATTCGTTGAATACATCGCTCGCATTCAGATCAATGCGGCCTCATGCCCAAAACATAAGACGCCACCGAGCTATGATGCCAGGAGTGTGCCTTTCAATACGGCATTCAATAGGGACATCTTTTCCATTTTGGAGAAATATTTGAGGAGCTCCGATGATCCCTCCGAGAACAGCCATCAGGATAAACATCCAGGGAAAGACATAATCGAAATTCAGTTCGTTTGACCAAAAATGGAAGATGTGTTCAGGGTGATTGAGCCAATACCTTCGGAACGCAGGTTCACCACGGAAGGGCGATCATACCTGACATAAGAGGCGCCAGGTTCCACGGTTCCCTTCCCGGGGTTGAAAGTGACTTTTACCGAATCTATCAGGGATGATCCCACGACCCTGACACTAACCGGGATGGTCTGAACGCCAAATCCTTGTATCGTCCGGCGTTTTGAGTACGATTTAATCGCCGGCCTGACCCTCAAAAACGTTTCATACCCTTCCGGATTGGATTTGGTAATGATTTTGATTTGTGCCGAATCGGAAAGATCGCTCCCCTCGAAGCGGATTTCAGTCAATGGGATACTCAGATGATCAATTTCCTCAGAAACCGGGTCTATGGTTCGAATGTCATTCGAAACGACTTCGATCAGGACAGGTATTTTCAAGGTATAGCTGGATGGAGTGGATTCCGGAAACAGGAAAAATTTCATCGTTCCCTCAAATTTCTTTGAATCGAATACTTATTGAAGGGGCAGTTTGGATTCGAACCATCCGGTAAACCAACTGATCATTCGTTGAAGACCCCGTCTGTATAAAGGTCTCGGGAAGCAATTTGATATCTGACGATGCATACTGGTTCCTAAGGTCAGTATCCAGGTTCCTGTAAGCCGACCGGTCGATAGGCCTGATGGTTTGAACTTTTTCCTGAACCACATAGGTCTGGTTTGGGCTGAATTGCAACACATTCTTTGGAACGGTCTCCGGTTTTAGGGCATTATTTTCCTGGAGATGTTTGATCGACAGATTGTTGGCATGGAAACTCTGAAAGTTTTTAATTGTCTTTATGGTTTGGGGTTGCTCACTATGCTGGGCATGGGAAGATATGATGCTTAAAAATGAAAAAAACAGGAGTCCTGTCCATCTCCGGTAGTCGATTCTGCCCAATCCGGAATTTTGTTTATTGCGTTTCATTTTCGTGGATTTGAGGAGGTCATCATCAATGAGAAAAAGGACTGTGCCGAAAGAGAATTCCATCAGGCAGCAGTAAATTCTCAGCAGGAAGACATTTAACAGGCCCGGTCAGGCTGTTCTCCGCGATGCAATGCCCGCCGGGTATGAGATCACCATCTCATGAGACATGCAACAATAAAGGGTCTCTTTTAGCCGGTCGTTTTTCAGGCACCCCGCTCCGGAGAGGCAAATTACGACAGAATTTGGTGGAAATCAATAGGGTGGATACGGGAGAGACGTGGGTACGGGAAGGCGTGGTGACAAGGATAGTTGTCATTACCGTATCAGGAGAATCTGATTGAAATCGGGAATACGATTTTCCAGTGTTGGCTGAAAACGCAACGTCGTTCGAAATCCTGATGTCGAACAATTCGGTAATGCATCTTCAAGCCGTTGGGGCTTTCGTTAAATACCTGTACATTGATCTCATTTCAAACATTCCTTGATGTTTCAATATCAGGGTTTCGAAAAAGACATAACGGGAAAGGGGTATTTTTTAAAAATTCGGTTCAAGGCCACCTGTAGGGGCGGACGAATCACGTGGGACCGGGAGGTGTGGTGACAAGGAAAGTCTTCAGTACCGTATCAGGAGAATCTGATTGAATCGGGAATACGATTTTCCAGCGCCTTCCTCCACCAACGCCATTAAAAATACATTCTCCATAATTCACGATTTAAAACCTTAGCAGAGCGCGAAGGCAACCCGCGATTGGCGAATTACGTGGATAGGTGGATACGTGGGCATGTGGGTAAGGGGATAGTTGTCAGTCCCTTGCAAGTTGAATCAGACCCCCAAACGGGTGATAAACCCAAAATTCGATTCCCTCTGAAATCCGCATAAAAACAGCCTGTTGAAAACTTTTCATCAAAATGTCCGGAAACGAACGCTGAGATTTGGGGGGCTGAAGCGATTAAGGGCAGGCGTGCAAAGGCGGGGAGACACCCACCCTGCAAAAACCTTTTTAAAATGAAAGGCCCTTCCCATGCCCGGTCGTCTGGGAAAAGTGATGGGGTGATGAGGTGATGGGGTGATCGTATGTCCCGGCAGGATAGGCGCCGATCTCACTCCAGTCGCCCGTTACGGTCCGGCTGCTGACGCTGATCTCCGGGGCGCCGGGTATAACATAACCCACATTTCCCTGCCAAATCCAATCCGCAGGAACTGTTTCATGTGGTTGATTCAATTCACGCGCTTCGGTTCCGGGTTCCTTAAGCCACACTTGCGTCTTTCGTTCAGTCTGGTTCAGGGTGGTGCGAATCTCGTCCGAAGCTGTGCTTTTGATGCCGGCCGCCAGGCACACGATCTCATCATCGAACATAAACCAGGATTTTTTGACCTGCGTGCTGTCATGGTTCATGTCGTACACAGCGATGCCAAACGTTCCGTCGGAGACCGCACCGTCAAACGCGGTTTTTCCATGCATCCTGCCCCATAACGGCGGGGCAGGGGGTACTTTCCGGTCCGGGCAGGTGACCCCGGGGAGCCTGCTCCAGTTCCAGCAGGGAAAGATATTGTGATATTCGTCGCCGTCAATCATGATCGTCGTTGCCCCGTCGGTGAGATATCCGCCCTTGAGATTTTCATCATTACCCCTTTCTGTCAGCGCCGTTCTGACCGAATTCATATGGATGGAAAAGAAATACGTTGATCTTCGGTGTACATGATAATCGCTCCACCAAAAATGGCTATCCCCCGATAATGCTTCATTGTCATTTCCCCGGACAGCCTCTTCAAATGCAGTGTAGACGGATTTTTGGGAGGTGTCCACCTCGGCAAACTCTTGCAGAAGTCCGGTGAGAAAATCCGGTCGTTCCCGCCCCGATCTCCGCGCGATTTCCCGTCCGCAGGTCTGAAAATCGATATACTGATGGCGGTACATCCACAAGGTTCCCCGGGATATAAAATTCCGCAGGAGCTTTACCTGTTCATCGTTCAGCCCGATATCCAGTCTGCGCAACCGGTAGGCCCATTTGATGATGGAAGACAGGAAAGACAGACCGTACCCGCCGGAATACAGCTGGGCGCCGTGCTGCCGGAAACTGTAGTCGGGCATGATCCCTTCGGTGGTGTAGATCTGTACTCCGGCTTTTATGGCATCCGCTCCCCGTTCCAGCATTTGCGGGTCATTGCTCAGGCATCCTTTCCAGACGATCTGTTCCGAGAACCAGAGTTTATTTTGCCCGGTATAATCGCCGAACGAATCTGCCAGGTCGGAAATGATCTGATCCACGAGGTTTTTCGGCAGTTTATCTTCCAGCAGGATGCCCAGGGGTCCGAGGCTTAATTGTTTGCCGATATCGTTATACCACCAGTTCTGGCTGCGGGGATTTATCCTGTACCAGGCCGTTAACCCGAGACTGATTTTTTTCAGGAGCGCTTCATTTTGTGCAGGTGAACATTTTTCTGCCCTATACACCGCGGCCATTTGTCTTAACCGGGTCACATGGGTTTCCGGCTGCCAGACGGTTATTGAGGAATCCGGATAATTCACATCATTCCAGGTGCCGTCGGGGGATTGCGACGTGATCAGGGCTGATATTCCCGCCGTGTCGATGTTGGCGGTGTATTCGGAAATGAGTCGTGCTTTCAGTACCTCAATATCATCTGAAGCGTTCAGGATTTGAGCCATGCAGAGGAGGAAGGTGAATATCAGGTTGAATTTTTTCATGGTTTAAGATTACGGTTTTTTTCGGGAAAAAAAAGGTCAGCTTCGGAGTTGTTACATCGCGAACGTTGCGGATACGTTGTGCGCTCTTGGGTTAAAAAGCAACCAAACCTGCCCGCAAAATGTTTCTGGAATACATCAAACCATAACCTCATGGCCTACAACGAAAATTTAGCCGGACGGATACGCCGGCGACTCGCGGATCTTCCCGGTGTGGAGGAGAAAAAGATGATGGGCGGCCTGGTTTTCATGCTCAATGGTAAAATGTGTGTGGGCATCATCAAAGATGAACTGATGTGCCGCATTGATCCTGCCGGTCATGACCGGGAGGTGGAAAAAAACGGTTCCAGGACCATGGAATTCAACAACCGAGGGATGAAGGGGTATATCCTCGTGGAAGAAGCCGCCATGCGCTCGCAGAAGGATTTCGATTACTGGATCGGACGGGCTCTGGCTTTTAATCCGAAAGCACAATCATCGAAGAAAAAGAAGCAGGGCTCACCGCCACGTTTTTCTTAAAAGCAAGGGTAGAGAAGGCTGTTGAATCCGCCATTTCCGGCAGCTGCCTCTGATTCTCCGGTCCTCAGTGTAAAACAATCCAGTTTTCGACCGGATCCGTCCCGTTGAATGCATCACCGGTGCAGGATAACGGGTTGGCATCGTACTGATAAAAAATAAGACCCGCTCCGTCAGCGAAGTCAATTGAATTTGATTGCCGGGTTTTGCACTTCTAATTTAATTTCAGGAACCGATAAAGCTATCGATTATTTCCTCACTGGAAAAACCAGGATTTTCTGAAAACAGCACATCATTTATGATCTCCGGATGCTGATCCATGAAGTTTTTATATATCCACATTTTCAATATGATCTGGTCATTTTTATTAAGCCATGACATCGACTTTATCAATTCTTTTTTAAAGAGATATTTGTTATCAAATACGCCTTTTAAAACCTTTTTTTGGTGCTCCAGCATTGACTTTAAATTTAGTATAATATGCACAAATGAGATACATGATGTAGGCCATATGATATGACAGCGATTATTGAGTGAGTAGTAAAATTATGGATTGCGGCAATGTGGTCAATTAAGTTCAAATTAAACTTGGATTATTTTTCAATTAAAATAGTTTGGTATGATAAAGCTTAACCTGGTTAACCAACAGGATCGGTTTAAAAATGGTCAACGGCAGGAAGTAAGATTTTAGCAATGACCCTCGCCCATATGAAAAAGTTCTTTATCTTTCGTCTGGTTTTAAGTGGTTGGGAAGATGTGCCTTCAGGATGCCCACGAAACCTACCGAAGAATTTGCCTTGGCTATTAGATATAGCAAGGAGACGCGCCTGGTGACTCGTCTCTACGATATCAGGCTCCTTTCATTTAAGGATTTGGTGATTTGGTGATTTGGTGAAGTGAAGAACCGAACCGAATACTGAATACTGAATACCAAATACCGATGGTGATTTGGTGAAGTAAAGAACCGGACCGAGGCCTCTCTTCACTTTTTCCTTTTTCCTTTTATTAATTTTCGTGGAGGACAGGTCGCGACCTGTCCGTACGGGTGGATCTTATGGAGATCCTGGTGATTTCTTTGCCTTTTTCCTTTTTCCTTTTTCCTTCCTCTTTCAATTGGTGATTTGGTGTATTGATGAAGTCAAGAACCGAACCGACTACCGACTACCGATTACCGATTACCGATTACCGACTACCGATTACCGATTACCGAATACCGACCTCCTTCATTTGGCGATTTGGTGATTTGGTGATTTGTTGAGGTGAAGAACCGAACCGACTACCGATTACCGATTACCGAATACCGAATACCGATGGTGAATTGGTGAAGTAAAGAACCGGACCGAGGCCTCTCTTCACTTTTTCCTTTTTCCTTTTATTAATTTTCGTGGAGGACAGGTCGCGACCTGTCCGTACGGGTGGATCTTATGGAGATCCTGGTGATTTCTTTGCCTTTTGCCTTTTTCCTTATTCTTCCAATTACTGACTTGGTGATCCGTACCGACTACCGACGGTTACAACCGACTACACTATTTCCGTTTTCCGATTTCCTTCCTCTTTCATATTGGTGATTTGGTGATTTGTTGAGGTGAAGAACCGAACCGACTACCGATTACCGATTACCGAATACCGAATACCGATGGTGAATTGGTGAAGTGAAGAACCGAACCGAATACTGAATACTGAATACTGAATACCGACTACCGAATACCGAATACCGACTACCGATCTACCGACTACCGACTACCGACTACCGACTACCGATTACCGATTACCGACCTCCTTCATTTGGCGATTTGGTGATTTGGTGATTTGTTGAGGTGAAGAACCGAACCGACTACCGATTACCGATTACCGAATACCGAATACCGATGGTGAATTGGTGAAGTGAAGAACCGAACCGAATACTGAATACTGAAGATACCGAATACCGACTACCGAATACCGACTACCGACTACCGACTACCGACTACCGATTACCGATTACCGACCTCCTTCATTTGGCGATTTGGTGATTTGGTGATTTGTTGAGGTGAAGAACCGACCCGAATACTGAATACCGAATACTGAATAATGAATACTGAATACTGAATACTGAATACTGAATACCGACTACCGAATACTGACTACCGACTACCGACTACCGACTACCGACTACCGACTACCGATTACCGACTACCGCATACCGATGGTGATTTGGTGATTTGGTGAAGTGAAGAACCGAACCGAATACCGATTACCGAATACCGAATACCGATTACCGAATACCGAATACCGATCCCTGCAATATTATCATATCCCTCTAGCGAAGAAACTGTTCGTGGATTCGTTAGCCAGCGATCATGCAGAAGAGCAATACGCCGCGCTGGAAGGATTGGAGAGGTATTACGAAATGATTGAAGAAGACCTGGATGAGGATTTGATCCGGAAAATTGATTTCATTAGCGAACATACAAATAACAGCACGGTTTTATCGACCTGCCTGCAAATCAAGATCAATGCCGGGCTGATCGATGAAATGTCCGCAGATTTCATGATGGATGACTGGATGTATGACGATGAGGAATTTATGGATGACTGACCTCCATGCAAAGGGAAGCGCTTGTCATCACCCCTCGTCATACGAACAGGACTGTCAGTCGCCCTTTGCCTGTGGGTTCCGTGTGTGACCAGGCATAGCCGATGTGCCTGTTGCCGTTAAATCCTTATTGTGAACGGCATTCATAATACATTCTGAAGGTGTCTTTGAACATAACGACCATGGGATCTGAAATGGTCCCTTCATCCCAGGACCCCGGTTCGGGAGAAAAAACCGGATTGCCGGCATAAAGCGTCCAACGTACCGGTACATCCGTTTGATTGATGAAGCCGGTACCCAGCAGGATGATAGTTGCAATAAGGAGAATGTGCTTCATGATTCATCCTTTTTTTATAAAGAACAATTGGGAGGCGAAGATGGGGCAGGCCAAAGGTGTGATTTTGGAAGGGAACGGGATGGAAAAGCATATCAGGAAATCGCAGAGCATTGGCATAACAGGCAAAGCGGCTATAAATTCATCTCTAAAGTGAATAAAATCGTTATCTTGACAGCTGCATATCATACAGAAGCCATGGAACAGGAACCAACACCGCTGATTGAGATCTTTGAGTTAATCATATATTTAGGATCGGTTACCTTTTTACTGGGTGCTATTTTTCAGGCAGTCATCCTTTACCGGAACAGAAGATCATTTGCCACCGGCTTCCTGATCATTCTTGTCACACGGATCTTAACGGTCGTTTCGTCATACCTTATTTGGAGCATCTGGTTTCTGCCTTTCGATGTGATGTTTTTATTTATTCTCCTGCCAGCCCTCATTTCCGAATTTATCCTGACCCCGGTTGTCCTGAATATATTTGGTGATAAAATAATGATGCCTGTGCGTGTTAACCGTTAAATTCCACTTCTTCATCGACGCTAACTGCAGCCCTTCCCATTCTTGCTCTCACACGCTCAGCCCAGGCACAATGAATCCTTGCCGCACCTGGTGGCTCGTCTCTGCGATAATTCGGAGGTGTGGATGGATATCTTTGGCAATACATCCATGTCATCCCGAGATATGAAGGGGATATGGAGGACGCAGCCGGTGGGGTAAGGGGGGTGATACCGGGGAAGATGAAGGACGGTGGATGATTTCTTGACTATCTACGGAACACCTCTTCAGAAGTTTTTACTAAATTTATTCTGATTCCATGAGAAAAATAATCATACGTCCGAATTCAAAATGCTTACCATGTTGAAAAACCCCACAATAGCCACCTTTTACCATCCAGGAATGTCCATGGATATGAATCAACTGGAAGGTGTTTCGAAATCCCCTGCAAAGCCGCGCCTGCTGATGGAATATCTCGGGAGAAAAGGATTGATGAAATATTTTGCTGTTTATCCCGGATTCGAGCTGCTGAAAAGGGAGGATTTTTATATTGCCCATACGAAGGAAATGGTCGACGGATTCTTTGACGAAGGAAAGACAAGCCGGTTACTTGGCATGAAATGGAGCCCACGGTATGCCGAATCGGTTGTTTATGAGAATTCCAGTTTATACCATGCGATCCGGCATGCGGTCCTGCATCCCGGTGAGGTCAGTTTCAGCCCTTCTTCCTCTTTTCATCATGCAAATCCCACACGCGGTGCACTGTTTTGTGCGTTTTCCGGACAGGTTATCGCATCGATGAAAATTTACCATGAGTTTGGTTTATGCGGAGCCTATATCGATCTCGACGGGCATTACGGGAACAGTATCGATAATTCACGGGGATTTGTAAAAGACATTGATAAAGCGATATCGCCGGTTTGCGGAAACATCAATATCATGTCTTCGCATCAGGATTACCTGGAGGAACTCGAAAAGAACCTGGCCATCCTTGAAAAAGAGATCACGGAGGACAGAATTCATTACCTTGTCTTTGCCCACGGAGCCGACAGCCATGAATGGGACGACCTCGCTTCGCAGCTCACCACCGGTGAATGGACACCGTGCTCGGAAATGGTCTATTCTTTCGTGCGAGATGTACAGGAAAAGACGGGAAAACAAATTCCTCTAACCCTCACCCTTTTCGGCGGCTACCGGAGGGATGATTTCAATTCTGTGTTGTCCCTTCATGCTCTTGACCTGGTAATCTGCCTGAATGAATTATGCGGGAATGACATTAACTATGATCATGAAGTGCAACCCCGGCTGGACAGAATTAAAAGTGGTATTGAGAATCACTCCCTGTAATTTGGTTTAGTAGAGGTTTTTGATGAGGTGATGTCGAGAAGAAGCTAAATGAAGCAGAACTTTTGGCTGAAGTGGAGATATTCCCTGACGGTGTAGTTGATTATCTTGAGGATGATGATATGGAAGATGAAGGGGATGGGAAAAATGATAGGAAGGGCGATCGGATAACCCTGACAGGGTTTGAAACCCTGTCAGGGCTGGTGATGAACAACATTCTCGATGAACCACATTTCGATAAACGACATTACGATGAACATAACAGTACTCTCCTCTTCACACGGCAACTTCTGTTTGCTGTTCCTGATTTAAGGACATGCCGGCAAAAATGCCGTTAACGGGATTTAACGTATTTCCGGGATTGAAGAATTTTACTAAGGAGTTATCTTAAAACATCAATAACATTTTTACAAAAAATCACGTATACCTTGATTTTATATAAAAAAGAAAAAATGAAAAAGCTGTTCCTACTCTGCGTTATCTTGTTTCTATTTATGTTTAATGCTAAATCGCAAAATGATGTCTCACAGTATTTTGATGATGGAGGAATCTCTGAAAATAGCAGGATTGTAAAAGTTGGAATTGACATCTTTAATGGCGAATATTCAATCTTATATGAAACAGAATTTATAAGAAATATGTCGGTTGAAGCATCGTTGGGTTTCGTCTCTATTAGCCGTCAATATAAACGATATGAAAATGACCCAATTCGTGAACTTCCGGAATCAGGGACAGGGCTGTTCTTTGCTGCTAATCTTCGCTTATATTTAAAAGAATATTACGAACGCTGGTATATTGGGTTTCAACCTAAGTTTAATATCATGGGAGGTAAACTCTATACTGACTTTATTTTCTTCAATGCTGGATACCAAATGCCTCTACTTAAAAATATGACACTCGATTTCAACATTGGCATGGGCGTACGTACTTATAAATATACAGAGGAAGTAACAACTGTTATATCATATGAAGACCGTAATTCACATTTCTATATACCAGCAACTATTAAGATGGGCTATACTTTTTGATAAACCATAAAACACTACTATGAATAAACTAATTACATTTTTCCTCATCATTACTTCAACATGTTATGTAAATGCACAACGTATAAACTACGAAATAAAATCCACCGACGTTTTACGTGACAAACTTCTTGAACGCAGTGCCGGATTGAAAGCCATTGGTTCAATTAATGAACATGCTTATTTCCTATATCAGCCGTATAATGCTATTTATGGAGGAGCCACCATCGGTGGTAAAATGATTCATTACATTGGCAAATTTGATAAAGATGTTAACCTTATCAAAAAGGCAGCTTTGGAATTAGATCAAGACGGTAAGAAAGTTGATTTTGAAGGAATACAAATTTTAAATAGTAAAATTTTTGTATTCTTTTCTTTTCAGAATGAAGATAAAAAGATGCATTACTTATTTTCTCGTACTGTTAATGAGGAAACGCTTGAACTGAAAGATGATACAAAAATGATTGCCGAATTAGATTATTCCGGGATCAGTAAATATAAAAGTACATCGGTGCAATACGAAGTATCTGAAGATTACAGCAAAATAATGTTTTTTTATACTGTACTCAATAAAAATGGAGAACCTCTGAGGTTTACAGTTCAGGTTTACGATAACGAAATGAATTTAATCTGGAGAAACAATGTTTCTCCAAAATTTGAAACGGGTGTTTTTAGTTACAAGCAGTTCAGGGTTGATAACAATGCAGATGTGTACTTATTAGGTGCGCATTACGAAGACAAAAAGAACTATTATGAATCAGCACATTTCAAAGATAAGGGTTTCTTCTCAAAGGATACTTATTATACAGATGTTCCGAACTTTGTATTTCAACTTTATAAGTTTTCAAATAATGGGGCTAACGAAGAATATAATAGCCTAAATCTTGAAGCAAAATTCATAAGAAGTATGGGCTTTACTGCGCAAGATGGCAAGGTGCTAATTAGCGGTGTATATTCAAATCCACAAACAATTAGTGCCCGTGGAGCTTTTTCATTTTACTATGATGTTTCTACTGGAAATAAAACTTCTGTTAGTTTTAAAGAATTCTCAACAGATTTAATTGAACTGGGTTTTAGTGAAAAGGAATTAAAACGTTTCAAACGTAGCATCGATGATAAAACTGAATACGACCCATTTGATTATATCATCAGCGATGTAAAAACGCTTAGCGATGGCTCAAAATACTTTACCGCCGAACAATATATTACAGGCACAAAAGTTGAGAACAACGGAAAACAGGTTACCTATAGTAGAATATTCTTAAACAATGATGTATTTGTTGTACGCTTAAAAAGTGATAATACAATCGACAAGATTGACAAAGTCAGCAAACGCCAATACTCCCTAAATACTGCACGATTCAATTCTTTTATTGACTTTGAGAAAAATGGAAGCTTGTATTTTATTTATAATACGATTAAAAATAAAGATACAATGTTCAAAAATGCTGAAATTGGAGAAACATATATATCTAAGGTAAAAAATGATGTCGATACAGAAGTTTACAAAACACCTGAATCATTCAAAGTTCCTTTAATAATGCCTGTAACGCAAGTTGAACTTCCTGATAATTCCGTAATGTACGGCATGATGTCAGCAAACTTTAAGGATTATAAGTTTGAGTTAATTGTAGTTGAATAAGCCAGGGTTTTGATGAGGATGATATCGACAAGATCCTGAATGAAGCGGAACTTTTGGCTGAAGTGGATATATTTCCTGACGGTGTAGTTGATGATCTTGAGGATGATGATATGGAAGAGAAAGAGGAAAGGGATGGGAAAAATGACCTACGCTTTATACATAAGTCATTACTGTATTGTTAATAACGGGGAGTGCATGTATTCATTGATACAACTAAGGTCCGGCAAGTTACCACCAAACATGGCGCTTTTGTCATTACTAAGCATCATCTTGGAAAAATCAGAGTCGCAAAGCATCGATTACAAATTTCTTGCACATCCCGATATTGGATTGGGATGCGCACGAATTTGAATGTCTTTAATTATTAGGAACAGCAGCGATCAAGGAATCACATGATCAATCACTTTAATGTTCTGTAATTGCCAAATTGATAGAACGATAAGAATTTATGTGCAAAACGTTGGAAAAATGACGGGAAGGGGCGACCGGTTTAAACATGCCGGGTTTTTAAAACCGGTCATTGTTAATCCGGTTTCCGGAAATTTCAAATCTGACATTAGCTATAAAACTCCTATTCAAAATCCCATGCAAGGCCCCAGATTCATCATCGACAAAGCAGCGCTCGAAAATCAGCTGAAGAAGATCAAACCCGACGGCCGTCGGAAAAAGAAGGTGATAAACCAGCTCGTTCTCGAGGTCAGCCTTACCACCGACCTGATGACGCTTACCGTTCCCGGGTTCCATCTCGACCTGGAAGTCCAGGGAACCGGGGCAGGGAAGGTTTCCACCGGACTTCTGCATTTCATCCATATCGTGGAAAATCTGCCCGATGGTACGTTCATACTGCAACTCCTGGACGGCGAGATCCGGGTGAATGACAAATACATCCAGGCAGATGTTTGGCTTTACCAAAACGACAGCATTCTGCGTAAGATCAACCTGCCGGTGAATTACAGTGAACTGCAACTGCTCCGTCTGCCCATTCTTGGATACACCGACGACGAACTCTATTTCAACAAGCTTAGCGTGAAGGTGGACATCGCTCAAAAGCACCTCGAACGAAATATCAGTGAAGCGGCTGATATCCTTGACCAATACGGAATTGGCAGGAAAGAACTGAGCGCATTTATCAAAGAGAGAGTGTATGCTTTGCCGGATTCACATGGCGATGAGGTCTCCTGAAAAATCGTCCTGGAAATCTAAAAAAAATCAGTCATCCGTGACGGGATAAGGGAAAAACCTTCATGGTTATATCGTAAGCATCCTCGAACTCCAAGGGCTGAAAGCCCGTCCCGTAAAACCCCAGGCCGGATCATCTCCCTGAGCTTGAATCATTGTTCATTTTTAATTCTATCCGGGATGCTGTTAATATCGAGGTTTCAGGCCTGGGGTATTCATCCAATCATCCTGGATCTTGCATTTATCGAAATGACCATGCCGTGCGGTCTTCATATTTTTCATCGAGGTTGCCCTTCCTGCCGGATCGTTCCAAGGGCTGAAAGCCCGTCCCGTAAAACCCCAGGCCGGATTATCTCCCTGAGCTTGAATCATTGTTCATTTTTAATTCTATCCGGGATGCAGTTTATATCAAGGTTTCAGGCCTGGGGTATTTATCCAATCATCCTGGATCTTGCATTTATCGAAATTACCATGCCTGCGGTCTTCATATTTTTCATCGAGGTTGCCCTTCCTGCAGGATCGTTCCAAGGGCTGAAAGCCCGTCCCGTAAAACCCCAGACCGGATTATCTCCCTGAGCTTGAATCATTGTTCATTTTTAATTCTATCCGGGATGCAATTTATATCAAGGTTTCAGGCCTGGGGTATTGATCCAATCATCCTGGATCTTGCATTTATCGAAATGACCATGCCGGCGGTCTTTATATTTTTCATCGAGGTTGCCCTTCCTGCCGGATCGTTCCAAGGGCTGAAAGCCCGTCCCGTAAAACCCCAGGCCGGATTATCTCCCTGAGCTTGAATCATTGTTCATTTTTAATTCTATCCGGGATGCAGTTTATATCAAGGTTTCCGGCCTGGGGTATTCATCCAATCATCCGGGATCTTGCATTTATCGAGATTACCATGCTTGCGGTCTTCCAATTTTTCATCGAGGTTGCCCTTCCTGCAGGATCGTCCTCCAAGGGCTGAAAGCCCGTCCCGTAAAATCCAGGCCTGGGGTATTCATCAAATCATCCTGGGACTTGCATCTATCGAGATTACCATGCCGGCGGTCTTCCTATTTTTCATCGAGGTTGCCCTTCCTACCGGATCGACCCAATCTCTCCACGCGCCGGATTTTTTTCCATGGCTTGATGCGTTGAACATATTTAGTGTCAGAAAGAAAACTCATGTTTTTTAGCCGTGCTTGATAAGAAAACGTCAAGAGCAAGGCTTGCGATGACTGAAAAACAGGAGTTTACTATTCGTAAATGACTGTTTTGAAGTCGAGCATAACGCAGCTATTGGCGTTTTCTTGCAAGCACTATTTAATTCTATCCGCGATGCAGTTTATATCAAGGTTTCAGGGCTGGGGGACATACCGACGGTATCTGTGCCAATCGCTGGCAACATTGTGAATTTGAATAATAAAAATTAAACCATCATGGACAACATATCGGATGATTACTATTTCACCTTCAAATACAGTTTCAGCTCAGAGACAGGCTTAATGAGAGGCTACCGCTATGCACGGGATTTCAGAATAAGAATCTATGCACGGACAGATGAGACACGAGAAATATGGCTGGCCGGAAAGGTGGTTTTTAAAATCGTGTATGTTCAAAATGCTATAACCGCAGGATATGATCTTTACGAGATTTTCGATTCCTATGAAATTACATCTCAATACGGGAGTCAAATTTTTGATTTTGAAGAGATGATTATTAAAGAGGATATCGGTGCATGTGTTGACGGTATGCTTATGGAAGACAATATTTGTTTTCTTGAAAATATCGAGATATTACCCCGGTTCCGCGGGTATTCTCTGGCCGCAAAGCTCACAAAGGATATCATTTTCCATTTTGGTGCTGCCTGTTCATTATTTGTCATCGACCCTTGCCCTATGCAGTTTGAAACGAAGGGCCAGAAACTGGATGAGTGGCAATCCCGGCTCGGATTGAACACGTTTTCCACCGACGAAAAGATCGCTTTTGAAAAGCTGAGAAATTATTTCAAATCCTTTGGTTTTTTTGAAATCGAAGGCTACGACCATCTGCTGTTCTATACGCCCATCAAATTAAATGATCAGATGGATTATATCGATCTCGATGAGTGAATCGAAAAAGTATTCAGAGACCATCGAACCGGTTGTCCGACCGCTTTTTTCCCAGTTTAGACGGGACTAGCTCACTCCGTTCGCTGATCCCAGAGGGGAGAACCTTGCAACCCCAAAAGCCCAAACCTTCCGCTATCGCTCCGGGTTTACGGTCTTTTTTCATTCCTGCAGCCATTGGAAAATGGGATTTTTCCAATGGCTGTGATTTTGACAACGGGATTAGCTCACTCCGTTCGCTGATCCCAGAGGGGAGCCTTGCAACCTCATAAGCCCAAACCCTCCGCTGGCGCTTCGGGTTTACGGTCTTTTTTCATTCCTGCAGCCATTGGAAAATGGGATTTTTCCAATGGCTGCAGGAATGAAAAAAGCCCTATTTTTTGCTCAGCAAAAAATGGGCTTTTGGGGTTGCGGAGAAAGAGGGATTCGAACCCCCGGTGCGCTTACGCGCACAACGGTTTTCGAGACCGCCCCGTTCGACCACTCCGGCATTTCTCCGTTTTTCGAAATGGTACGGCAAAAATAATAAATCCGGACATAAACCAATCTATCCGGAACGTTTTTTAATTATTATCGTCCTCCGCCTTCTCCATCTTCTTGCGGATCTTCCGGTTACGTTTGCGGTGTTTGACAAACTCCGATTCAATGTAGAAGATGATCTCCTCGGCGAGGTTCTTGATCAGATCGCCGGTTCGTTCCAGTTTTCCGATGACCGTGGATACGAGAATGAGATTACTGATGGTTTCGTCTTTTTCCTTCTGTCCGTATTTTTCCAGGCGCTCCGGCATCTTTTTGTTCATCTTGTTCAGCATCTTATCCTGGTCGAATACGGTTTTTGCCAGGTCCACTTCTTCCAGCACAAACGCACGGGCGACATTTTGCATCATCAGGTCGATCTCTTCGAAAAGGTCGTTGATCTTCAGCTTGTCGATGATCTTATCGTTCAATGACATCATGTCGTCGTAAAGCAGGCTGCAGATCTTAAAGGCATGATCGCCGATGCGTTCGGCGTTACCCGACATTTTCAGGATCGCCAGGGCAATGCGGAGATCTCCGGCCACCGGTTGATGTAAGGCCAGAAATTTTTCCACCTCCTCATCAACGTTCAGCTCGTAGTTATTGACCCTGCGCTCATTCAGGATCACCTCTTCGGCGGCTTTCATATCATGTTTGATGACCGCCTTTTGGGTCAGCCCCATCTGTTTGCGTACCAGTTGATGCATCTCCAGGTAAAGATCCCTGAGATAATTTATTTCGTGTTCGAGCTGGATCATATTGCTTCCACTTCCGGTAGATTGTGTCATATTTTTTTAAAAAATAGTAAATAATGGGTGATTATCCAAACCGGCCGGTAATATAATTTTCCGTCCGTTTATTCCTGGGATTGGTAAAGATATCCCTGGCCAGTCCTTCTTCAACCAGCTCGCCCAGGTAAAAGAAGGCGGTACGGTCGCTGATCCTCGCAGCCTGCTGCATATTGTGGGTAACAATGACGATGGTATAATCCTTTTTCAGTTCGAACATCAGTTCCTCGATCTTTCCGGTCGATATGGGGTCGAGTGCCGAGGTCGGTTCGTCCATCAGGATCACTTCGGGTTCCACGGCCAGGGTACGGGCAATGCACAGACGTTGTTGCTGCCCGCCCGAAATATGAGCACCAGACTTGCTCAGAATATCTTTTACTTCACCCCAGAGGCCTACCCGCTGAAGGCTTCGTTCCACTATTTCATCAAGAAGCTTTCTGTTCCTGATGTTGTTAAGGCGGAGCCCGGCCACCACGTTGTTGTATATCGACATCGTAGGAAAGGGGTTGGGCTTCTGGAAAACCATGCCTATTTTCCTTCGCAGTGACACCGGGTCGACTTTCATGACATCCTGGTTATCAAAGATGATCTTTCCGGTGATGGTTCCTCCGGCCACTTCATGCATCCGGTTGATGCTTCGCAGAAAAGTCGATTTGCCGCATCCGGAAGGCCCGATGATGGCCAGGACCTGGTTTTCTTTTATGTCGAGGGACACGTTATGCAATGCCTGTGTTTTCCCGAAAAAAGCCGACAGCTCGCGAACACCAACCTTTGTTGTTGGGCTTTTTTCAAATTCTGCCGTTGGTATGGCAGAGGTCCCTGTTTTAATTTCTGTAGCCAATTCCATTATATTTTATATTTTGACCTCGTCATGATCCTGAACACGAGGCTCAGCACCGAGATCATAATAATGAGTACTAAAGCTGCTGTCCAGGCCTGGTCGTTCCAATCCTTGAATGGTGCCGTTGCATACTGATAGATATATACCGTAAGTGAGGCAATGGGTTCGAACACATTAACCGACCAAAACCGGTTACTCAGTGCCGTAAACAGGAGAGGGGCTGTTTCGCCCGCTGCCCTTGCCAGTCCGAGAAGGACGCCCGTGGCGATACCTTTCCAGGCTGTTTTGAGGACGATCATCAGGGTGGTTTTCCATTGGGGAATACCGAGGGCCAGACCTGCTTCGCGATACGATTCGGGAACCAGGTTGATCATGCTTTCCGTGGTACGTGTGATCGTCGGTATCATGAGGATCGCCAGTGCCACACCCCCGGCGAAAGCTGAAAAATGTCCCATCGGCACGACGATGATGGTATAGGCCACCACACCTACCACAATGGAAGGTACGCCGCTCAGCACATCGGTGATGAACCGTACGAAGTCGCCGAACCTGTTCTTCCCGAATTCGGAAAGGTATACACCCGAGAGGATGCCGATGGGAATACCGATGGCGCCTCCAATCAGGATCAATATCAGCGTTCCCATGATCGCATTGGCCATTCCGCCACCTTTCTCTCCCACGGGTGCGGGCATTTGGGTGAAAAAATTGATGTTCAGGGTCGATACCCCCTTGGAGATGGTATAGTAGAAGATAAATACCAGCGGAAGGATGGTTATCGCTGCAGCCAGGAAAGACAGCGACTGCATGATCAGGTTGACCGTTTTCCGTTTCCGGATCGTATGTTTTTTGAAAGGAATTTTCATTTGAGTCTCCTTTCCGTGCTTCTTACCAGCAATCGTGCAAAAATGTTAATAATCACGGTGATGACGAACAGCACGAGGGCCAGTTCGATCAGTGCACTCTGGTATAAATTGGAAGTAGCTTCGGTGAATTCGTTGGCGATCACGCTGGCCATGGTGTAGGCCGGATCCAGCAATGAGGCAGAAATCTCCGGGCGGTTACCAATGACCATGGTGACGGCCATCGTCTCTCCGATCGCTCTTCCAAGACCAAGCATGATGGCGCCAAGGAGTCCGGGCTTTGCATTACCCAGAACGATTTTTGTCACTTCCCACTTTGTGGCCCCCAGTCCGTAGGCGGCTTCCCGTTGTGAAGACGGGACAGACCTGATCACGTCCCTTGAAATGGATGATACGATGGGGAGTACCATGATGGCCAGTATGAGGCCTGCCGCAAGCATCCCAAACCCATAGGGCGTCCCCTGAAAAAATGGTGAATGCGGGAACAACTTCTGAAAAAAGGGTTCAACCTTATCCCGCAGCCAGGGGACCAGTACGAAGATCCCCCACAAGCCATAAATGATACTCGGAATGCCGGCCAGTAACTCTGTCAGGAAAGACAGCGGTTTCTCCAGCCAGCCCGGTGCCAGCTCAGAGAGGAAGATCGCTACTCCCAGGCCAAGCGGAACAGCAATCAGCAACGCCAGGATGGAGGAGACGATGGTGCCGTAGATCATGGTCAATGCACCGAACTTCTCCGCGTTGGGATCCCATTTGGCGGTAAAAAGAAAATCGATACCGAATGTCTTCATCGACAGGCGGGAGTGCAGATACATCTCCAATAACATTGCTCCTGCCAGGAGAACGACCAACACGGCAAAAAGCAGTGTCAGTCGTTCGAATATCAGATCGCCGATGTTCTTGTTTCCGGTAAGCTTTTTAAGAAACGGCATAGTATCCTTCTTCACATCCTTCACGGGTAAAACCCCGGCATTTTCAAAAGCATCTCCTCCTGAATAGGTATCGTACTGATTACTGAGCATCAAGTTGTTTTCCGTTGCTGGTGATCGAATTGATCTTTTGAAGATCCATTTGCTGTACGGCTTCAGGAAGTGGTGAATAATAAAGTCCTTCTGCATCTTCCTGTCCTTTTGTTACCGCCCATTTTAAAAATTTCACCAGCGCTTTTGCGTTTTCCGTGTTCTTGAAATCTTTCGGTACGACGATCCATGAAAAGGCAGCAATGGGATAAGCATTTGCTCCGTCGGCGTTGGTGATCATCATGCGGAGGTCTTCGGGTATGTCTGAAGCAGCACCGGCAGCCGCATTGGTGACGGTCTGGAAATTAGCTTCCGTGAAATTACCGGCCTTATTTTTCAGCATGGCATAGGAAAGGTTATTATGAATGGCGTAGGAAAGTTCAACATAACCAATGGCACCTTCTGTCTGTGAGATCAGACCTGCAACACCTTCACTTCCCTTCCCCCCAAGGCCGACCGGCCAGTTTACCGATGTGTTGCTGCCGATCTGGTCTGACCAGTCCTTGCTAACCTTGCTCAGGTAATTGGTGAAGATATACGTGGTACCACTGCCGTCTGAACGGTGAGCGACCAGGATGGGCTTGTCGGGCAATGTTTTACCGGGATTCATGGCCGTGATCTGCGGATCATTCCACTTTTTGATCTTGCCCATGAAGATGTCGGCCAGCGTTTTACCATCGAGCTTGAGGCCCTGGCCGGCGGAAGGCAGGTTATAGGTAACCGCAACGCCGCCAATGATGATCGGGATATGCAGTACATCCGTTCCGTGTTTCTGTTTGAAGGCGTTCATCTGCTCTTCGGTCATCGGAGCATCGGTAGCACCGAAATCGACCGTACCGGCAGTCAGCTGCTGAATACCACCACCGCTGCCGATGGATGCATAATTGATCTGAACGCCGGTCGTTTTATTATAGGTGTCAAACCATTTCGAAAAAATCGGGTAATCAAAGGTTGAACCGGCTCCGTTGATCTTGATGGTGGAGGATCCTGCGCCTGACATTTCATCGTTTGACTGTTGGGATGAAGTGTTTTTTGACTTGTTGGATGAACATCCGCCACCAATCAGGAGGCTGGCGATGATTATTGTATAAATACTAAGGATTGTCTTTTTCATGATTATTAATTTTTTAGTAAAAGTATCAGGGTGTTATTACTTGAATATTACCTTCATATTAAACTTGCTTTAAATTCAGAAAGCATATTCGAAATTGAGATAGACCGCATTTTGGTTATCCATAGTTGATAATTCGGGCATCCATCCCTGGTAATCGAGGGCAATTTTGACTCCCTTTACCGGAGTAAATTGCACACCTCCGATCAACAGATCGCCGTTATTTGCAATATCCCATTTCTGTAGCTCGCTGTTTAACGTGTTTGAGTTGAGTTTGTCATACCTGGCGAATACCTGGAACCGGTCGGTCAGGTTATAGCTGCCGTATACTGAATATCCGAAAAGGTTGTGATTGTCTTTGTTCCTGTAATTGTCCTGGATGTTGTATTCGACGCCGGCTGTTAGTTTTTTATTCTGATAACCGGCAAAGTATGCCTCAGTGTATTGGGTGACATCTTTTTTAAGACGATCGTAATACCCCCTGATGACCAGCCCTTTCACCGGCGTAAGCGTCCAACCGAGACCCGTATTGTATTTGTTATCGGATTGAAGTTTTTTGTAGCCTTCACCGTTCCTGAACGTTAGGTCTGCAGAGAACAGGTCCCCAAACCGGTAACTTACGTCAGCTCCCAGGTCGGCGCTGGGTCCGAATCCGAATAAATCCTGGAAGGATTTTTCGATGTACCGGTGTCCCCAGTAAGTTTCCTGGATCTTGAACTGCCTCAGCCCGATCATGCCCATGTTCATTTCCAGGTTCCCTTTTTTATAGGTCAGCTGGGCTTCTTTCAGGTAGGCGGTCAGATTCAGTGAGCTGGTGACCTGCGTTGTGTCGTTGATTTGAAAGTGCGGAGTGCCGACATCGAGGAGTACCTTACCGGTAAAATACGCGTTCATGTGGTACTGATATCCGAAATATGCCCTGGTAATCTCAAAAGCCGATGATGTGCCATCGAAATTTGAATGAAAATTGGAATAGATTTTCGCCAGGGGTGACCCGGAGGGGACGAAGGCCTCCTGGGCTTCAATGTTGCCTGTCTGGAAAATTCCCAGTATGACAGAAAGGAGGATGAGGTTTTTTTTCATTTCGTTTTGGTTTATCAATAAACTGTTGCGAAACTAGCGCCCCCATATTACACTAAGATTATTCGAATATTATGAAACTGTTAGATTTATGTAAGGAATGTTAATTTATTCCAAAGAAACGGAGTTGGGATATTCTGTAAAGGACTGACGCCCGAGTAGACATAAAACTGCTGTTCCGGCATTGCTTTTAGGTATGGGAAGGGTGGGCAGTTCATCACGATGACGGTTCACAAAGACAAATACTTCACCTGCTAAAGGTCTGCGCCCGTGATTCAGTCTTATATCAAACAAAAACCCTCCTACGCTGAAGCTTCGGAGGGCGGGGCAAATGATTCGATCTTATATCAAACAAAAACCCTCCTGCGCTGAAGCTTCGGAGGGCGGGGGTGGGAACTGCTGGATTCGAACCAGCGACCCTCTGCTTGTAAGGCATAACTTACCGTTATTTGTTCATTTATCACATTTATATGAACGTTCTATAAATCAGCTACAAATTTGTAAATAGTTGATTAATTTCTATTGTTGTTAGCACTATTTTAATTAAATTTACTTGCAAATTACTTGCAAATGGATGTAGGGCGTTTCCTAAAATTGGCTCAGGACAATATAAAAAAATATGTTTTGTTAGAACTTACATTTTTACATTTTTACATTAATACAATGAAAAAGACCCAGATTTTAACCGGAATATTACTGGATACCAGGCGGGAAAGAAAAAGATAATACCTATCCGGTGAAACTACGGGTAAGCTACCAGGGAGCAAGCCGTTATTATAATTTAGGCCATTACCTGACTGAGGACGATTTTACCCGTGTTATGGGAGATAAACCACGTGGTAACTTCAAAGATTATAGAATTGAGTTTTCTGATATTGAACGGCGGGCCATTAAATTAATTGAAACCCTCACCGCGTTCAACTTTGACCTGTTTAAAAAGCGGTTTTTTGATAAAGCAGACTATACGGATTTATTTGCATCCCTCAAAGAACATATTAAGGAACTGGAAAAGGCCGGACAGATTGGAACCGCCTTCAGTTTATACTTCACGCAAAACTCATTTAAGATTTCAGTAAAAAAACAGCCCTTCCTTTTACTTCCATTACTCCTAAGTTATTAAGGGAATACGAGGTTCACATGAAGGCCGACGGGAAAAGCCCCACGACTATTTCAATGTATGTACGTTGTATCCGCAGGCTGTTTAACCTTGCTATTCAGAACGGGGATGTTAAACGTGAATACTATCCATTTGGCAGCCATGACAGCGGTTTATATGAAGTACCTGAAGGAATGAACACAAAGCGGGCTTTGTCAAAGCAGGACGTTAAAAAGATCCTCAATTATAAAGCCCTCGAAGGATCCCCGAACAGTTTTACCGTGATATTATGGGTATTTTCCTACCTGTCAAACGGAATGAACCTTGCCGATATATTCCGGCTTAAATACAAAAACATTGACGGGGATACCATTGTATTTGTCCGGCACAAAACAGCCCACAACCGGAAAACGGTTCCTATTTTGGTTGAAAAGCTCCCCCAGCTGGAAAAGATCATAACCGATGGGGGAATAAACCGGCCATACCGGACAATTATGTTTTTAAATATCCTCACTTCCGGGCTTACCCCGACCATTGAAAGGGCGAAGATTCAACAGGCCACAAAAACACTGAACAAATACATAAAGAGGATTGCCGGAAATGTGGGAATAAGCGGAAAAGTAACCAGTTACACGGCCCGGCATAGCTTCGCAACCGTCCTGAAGCTGGAAGGGGAAAATATTGCCTATATCTCAGAGGCTTTAGGGCATAGCAATTTAAAGACGACAGAAAATTATTTAAAATCATTCGATAGGGCCACAAGAATGAAGGCAGCTAAAAAATTATTGTGATGAAAAATGAAATCTTAGGAATTTTGGGGCGAATTGAAAGACCCCAACAGGTCCCGACAAAATCAGACGTTGAAAAATGTGAAGAATTTGTCGACTATCTTTATTCAAGTAAAGATGAATATCTCCTATCTAATAGTGAGGTTTATAAAAATTATTTACGGAATATCATAAATGAAATTGTGATCAGGGAAAAACACTTTATGGAAAATATCCAAAATAATTATTCAGATGAATTCCGGGAGTTTATGATAACCGTTGAAAATATGAAAGATTTTGCCCTGATTACATTGGCAAAGTTTTTCCCTGACTT
This sequence comes from uncultured Bacteroidales bacterium, assembly GCA_963763215.1. Taxonomy (GTDB): domain Bacteria; phylum Bacteroidota; class Bacteroidia; order Bacteroidales; genus DASQZK01. The sequence continues at coordinate 119,032 of CAVXNX010000016.1, read as the reverse complement.
TCTTAATGATGACAATTTTAAAAAACAGTTCAGCCAACTGCCCATTTATGTAAGGAACACATAAGAAACCCGAGAGAAACATTAACCACAGAGGAGAACATTGTTTTAACTCCACAAACGAAACATATCGAAAAAAAATTAAGGGAATTGGGATTTTATGACCTGCCAAAAGTTAAAGCCTTAGCCGTAGAAAATCAGGCAAAACTTATGGAACTTATTTTGAACAATTGCGAAAATCCTTATGTTTGGGCCATGCTGGATTTTCTCGACTTCATTAAATACATTCATAAGCAATATTTTACCACTCAGAAAGAAAGAAATAAATGGCTTGCCGATGTTTTTGAAAAAAATCCAGATACTGTTAAGAAACAAATTAACGCCCTTGTCTCAGAGATCCGGCAAGAAGGAGCTGGGAATATAAACCACAGGTGGAAAACGATTACTATTTATTAAAATAGGGGCGGTCCGGGTATTGCTGTCCCCCGTTGTCCCCCGTAATCTTGTGTCATAATTAACATTAATGACCATGATTATATTTACGAACTTCCGGGGGCAATCGAAAAATTAAGCCAACAGGTTGCAGAAATAAAACGGATCCTTTCAGAAGACGGGAAACCGAATTTGAGAATGAGTTACTCACAATTGAAAAGGCAGCCGATTTTTTAAGTCTTTCCAAAGCATCAATTTACCGGTTTGTTTCAGATCGTTCAATTCCTTTCCATAAACAAGGGAGGCGACTTTATTTTATTAAAAGCGAACTTGTAGACTGGATAAAGTCAGGGCGCAAACTGGGAGGGCGGTAAAATGGATCCCGTCGCCGTAAATATCTCCCCGGACCTTAATCTGAACCAGGCAGCCGTAAAACACAGACAAGTTTTACCCGATCTTCTTAGCCATATTTCCCCGGTTGACTTCCGGGTACTGGCCGACCTTTCACCGAAGGAAACACCCAAAAAGAAACATTTCATAATCTGTACGGTCGAGGATGTTTTTAAGAATTGCCAAAGATCGAAATTTCGGACTTGCCCGGAAATATGACTTTTTCTATTTATATAACGGTGCATTCTGGTAGCTACTTGATGACCAGGAACTGAAAGACTTTTTAGGCAAGGCAGCGGAGAAAATGGGAGTGGAGAAATTCGATGCCCGGCACTATCAATTTCAGGAAGAACTTTACCGGCAATTCATTGTAGCTGCACACTTCCCGGAACCTGAACTTGATGATAGTATTACACTTGTTAACCTTATAAATGGAACCTTGCATATTGGCCCTGAAGGCGCAAAACTACACGAACATAACAGCCGTAATTTTTTAAAATATCAACTGCCATACGAATACGATCTAACAGCAACGGCCCCCCGGTTCATGAAGTACATAAACGAGGTTTTGCCCGATCAATCAGCTCAGGCGGTTTTGGCTGAATACCTGGGTTATGTTTTTATTCCAAACAATCATTTGAAACTCGAAAAAGCTTTGTTACTCTATGGTTTCGGGGCGAACGGGAAAAGCGTTTTTTTCGAGATTGTTAAAAACCTGCTGGGAACTTAAAATCTTTCCTCATACAGTCTTTCCAGCCTTACCAATGAATCAGGATACTACCGGGCTGAGATTGCTCATTAAACTGGTAAATTATGCAAGTGAGATCAACGGAAACTTAGAGGCGGCCAGGTTCAAAGCCCTTGTTTCAGGCGAACCGATCGAGGCCCGCAGACCATACGGACAGGCATTTATTTTAGAAAATTATGCCCGTTTGATCTTCAACAGTAATGAACTGCCAAGAGATGTTGAACATACACAAGCTTTTTTCAGGCGGTTTCTGATCATCCCTTTTACCGTTACCATTCCGGAAGACCGGCAGGATAAAGAGCTGTCAAAACGGATCATTGAAAACGAACTGCCCGGAGTTTTTAACTGGATTCTGGAAGGGCTGCAACGGGTTTCAACACAACGCAATTTTTCATATTGCGAGGCAGCGGAACGGGAGCTTTTGAAGTTCAGAAAAGAATCCGACAGCGTGGAAATGTTTTTAGATGAACGGAATTATAAATCTGATCAGGACAATTATATGTCAATCAAAGAAATTTACACAGATTACCGGGCATTCTGTTTTGAAGACGGTTTTAAGCCGGTCGGGAAGACAAAATTTAACCGAAGGCTGGAAAATCAGGGTATTTTAATTGAACGCAAAGCCGTTGGAATGGTAGCTTATTTGTCATGAAATCAATATTAAACATACAGGTTTCAGCCTTTCGAGCATGTTAAAGGAACTGCCCCCACGGGATGTAAATTTACTTACCTGGTTAACCTCTGACAAATACCGGGATAAAGTCTTAGCTGATCAGAAAAACGGAAAGATGAGTATTCAGCAGAAAATTCTTAAAAAGACATTACCCTGCATTATCCCTGCCGGTAGGTTCTCATACCGCAGAGGTTCCCAGCTTATTGAACATTCAGGTTTCCTGCCTTTCGATATTGACTTTCAGGATAACGGACACGTTACAAACTTTGATGATCTTAAAACTCAAATCAGCCATATTAAAAACGTTGCTTATTGTGGTCTATCTGTCCGGGGTAACGGTTTCTGGGGTTTGATTCCTATTCCCAAAAGCACAGCGGAGGAACACAAACTAAAGATTTGAAGCACTCAGGCAGTATTTTGCCCGGTTCGGCATTGTGCTTGATCCTGATGGTTCTGAGGTTAACCAGCTTAGAATTCTACTGCTGGGATCCGGACGGATACTTTAACCATTCTGCGGAAACTTACCTACACGGATACACATACCAGAGCAGAAAACAGCCCCGAAGTATGACAGGCCACAAACAGGAGACAATAAATGGAAGGTTGAGGGACTGATCCAGAACCTCAACGGGATTGATATAACCCAACATTATAAATTTGAATGGTTTAAAATCGGTTTCGCCCTTGCTTCAGAGTTTACCGAAAGCGGGCAGGCTTACTTCCATGAGATCAGCAAATTTCACCCGAAATATGATCCACGGGAAACGGATGACCTTTATACAAATTGTCTGAATTGGCCGACAAACCGGGTAACGATTACAAGCCTGTTCGATATTGCTAAACAATACGGCATAATCTATAAGACCCAGGAGCCGGTTAAGATGTTGAGCAAGTCGGAACTGAGGAGGTGGCCCTGAAAGAGATCGGACAATTTAACCACGTTCCAAAGGATGAACTGATAAAGTCAGTCGGGCAAAACACCCTGAACCAGTTAATAAGTTACCAGATTATTTCAGAGGCATTGCCATTGAAAGACAACTATTTTTTAACCGGGGGAACACCTTTTTAAGATGATAACAAAATTTCAAATCTGCAAAGCCCTGACCAATTCAGGCTACAACTGTGAAGCGACCCCAACCGGGTTAAAGGTCGGGCAATTCAATATTATATACTCCGATAAAACAGGGATAGTTTCATTTTGCAAATAAAATTCAGGTTCATTGATCTGATGGATTTTATTCATAGGCTACAGGATGAAGGCGCCCACATTTCACCAAATAATGATCATCATGAAAAAGAACTGTGAACACTGCGGGGGGATGCCGTAAAAGCTAACAAGGATCGCGTAGTCGGTTTTTTATACGATAAAAAATGAATTTCAGATTTTCGATTCGAGCGGTGCAGGGGAGGAAGGGAGAGTGGGGATGTGGAATTATTTTTTAATATCTTTCAGTTTAATTAAAAACAACGATCATGAAAAAAGACATTCAGGGAGGCGACCCCACAAATGGCGGCTGTTTTGCCACGGTTTTCTGTTTTATAAAAGAACAGAACCAGCCCAGGTAAAAACTTTTTGGGATGCCTCTCAAAGGCGAGTTCATAAATGGTCCGTGTTTCAACCGTTAATTATGATTATAAAAGCTTTCACCATTACCCGGATGCCGACCTGCCCTTTGGTGGGAGTATTGGCTCCGGAACCCTTCCGGCAGCATTAGTATGGAAGCCGAAGGGATGGCCATACAGGACCGAGACCGATGACGTACGGCATACAAGTGCTCATTTCGGATATTTAATGATTTGCGCAATGCCTGCAAGATCCTCGCTTTTTTAAACATCGTTTAATATTTCAGGCACAATTTTTAACGAGAGGAGAGAGAATTTTTCAGGCAAATCGTATATTTGTAATGATCATGAATATCCATATTCTCAGATGATTATCTCCGGCAGGTTCGGGACTTCGGCATCAACAAAGTAAATGGGTGAACAAAACATTTCACGGATTCCGGCAAATATACTCATAGGTTGCAACGGGGAAAAAACAAAAATTGAAAATTTTATCAGATGGAAACATTCTCACAATCAAAAATTATTATACCCTGATAGATAAGGCGGAACAAACAAGTGGGTCGGAATTCCCTTAAAAAAAGGACATTGTCCCCCCTCTACAAAAATAAGTTTCACGAATTTTAACCTTAATAATTTACAGCTATGGTTTTCACAGCAATCAAAACAGCCCAATTCCTTCATGAAATTTACGGGAAAGCCCGTGTTCATGAGCTTTTTAATGAATTCGACTTTGAATTTCAGGATTCAGATTTTAACATGAGTACACGGGATGTTTCCCGCTTCGTTCTGACATTGGCCGGAGAACACACCACGGAAAGATATAAACGAGGTTGCCGAAAAAATTGATTCACTCGATTCCATGAGAAAACTGCCGCTGCCTGCAATCTGTGAAAAGCTGGGCATATCAAAAACCCAGCTTTGGGGACTTTGGAGTTTGGCGTATCGGGATTTTGGTAAGATGTCTCAATGTGAAGACCAGACATGGTAAAATGCAAAAAATATTAAATGATATGATTCCTTACAAAACATTAGAAATTTCCTCATCGGACGGCCTGGTAAACGTACCTGCGACCTATTCCGGAAGGTATGCGGTTGCGCTCGAAGCACAACAGGGCGATGTAGCCTTTACAACTCTGACCGATGCCGGAGATGCCAGCGGATACCAGACAGCGGGTTTACTGGATGGGAAAATGGTTTTCGGCCGTTTTGATACGGTTGAGGTTGCATCCGGTACACTTACAATCCATTTATCTGTTTGATCATGGCATCAATCAAAATATTAAAGCGAACGATGGTTCCCGGCCATCCGGGGGTTATGCAACCGGGAGAGGTGCTTCATCTGCGTGACGAAAAACTTGATGAAAACATTGGTTCAAACAAAATCTGCGGTATGGGTTGAACCGATCACCGATGAGGTCACCGAGGCCGTTGAAAAGATGTTGAAAAAGAAACGTAAAATTAAAAAATCATAAATCATGGATTTATCCGTATTGCGTGAAAAGCGCACAAAAGTTCATAACGAACTTGAAACAATATTGACAGGGGATACCTTCTCAAGCGAAGACAATAAAAAATCTGATGACCTTTTGCTCCAACTTCGCAAGCTGGATCAACAGATCAAACAGGCTGAAGCGGATGAGGTTGAAGATGAAAAGGAAGCCAGGAAAGAACTTGGCAAAGCAACCGAAGAAACACAGTGGAGAAACGACAGAGGCCATTCAGTAAATGTATTCGGCTGCGGTCCGACTATTCACGTTAGAAATAATCAGTATGATATTGACCTGGGACGGTTCCTTCAGATTGCTTACCTGGGTAAAGGCTCCACAACCGGAGAAAAACGGGCATTGGCTGAAAGTTCAGGAACAGGTGGTTATACGGTCCCGGAATTTCTGTTTCGTGAGTTTGTTGACAGGCTCAGGGCTGCCAGTCCTATTTTCAGGCAGGCGCAAAAACTGTTGAGCTGGGAACCGACACGAACAGTATCGCAAAACTTTTGACCGGAATAACGATGGATTATTACGGAGAGAATGAAGAAATTACCGCAGCCGATCCGACCTTTTCAAAGGTGGATCTGAACCCGGTAAAGGTTGCCGCGCTGACCAAAGTTAGTAACGAATGCCTTTCAGATAGTTTGAACATGCGGGAGATGCTGGCCGCTGAATTTTCCGGATCCTTTGCCGGTGAAATTACCAGGGCTGCCCTTGTTGGTGATAGTGGAGAGGGCGAACCCGTCGGGATTGCAAATTATTCCAATATTGCCCTTAACTTCCTGATGGGAACATCCGGCAGTTCATTCCAGACCGGACCTTCCACGGGAGCAACCTCATCCGGTTCGTCTTATTGGTGGCCTCTTTTGGCGGTTATTTCCGCAATCAGGCAGAACAATGCCAACCCGAACGCCTTGATCCTTTCACCCCGTGACCTGGTTGAACTGGCTGACATTGTTGATGAGAATAAGCAACCTATCATGATGCCGCAACTCCTTAGTAAAATGGCATCGTATGATACCGGATCTATTCCGGTAAATCAGGAAGTAGGAACATCCGTGAACGCTTTCTCCGCTTTCGTCGGTGACTTCACTAAACTGATTGTAGGATCAGAAACAACCTTGTTTTAAAGGTTCTGAATGAGAGATACGCTGAATTCGATCAGGCCGGTTTCCTTGGTGCGATGCGTTACACCATTGCCCCGACCCATGAACAAGCTTTCGGCATGGTTTCAGGGATTGTTCCCCGGGCAGGTGCTTTGACATAATATTTAAGATAGTTCTTTATTTTTATTAACCGTTGTTTCCACTTCAGGTAAATCGAAATTTAAGGACTGCATGAGCGAGGGAGGGGATGTGAAGCCCCCCTCCCTTTTCAAAGAAAATGTTTTTCCAGTGTCATATATTTTAGTCTCAACTTCGCCCCCGGTCCTTCAAGCCGGGGGTTTCCCCCCCCCCCCTTTTCCAGTAAAGCCCGGCCACATCTCTGCAACTGGGTTTTTTATTTGGCATAAACTCCTAAAATTATGGTTTCCTTTTTCATTGTATTCTGATAGTACCCAACAGTCCTCCTGAAGTTTATCCACCTTTTTCCAGTATTCTGAAGGTATTAACGTTTCTCTTGCCTTTTCTTTGTTTTCAAATTTTCGGTTAAGGGTTTGTCGTTTTTGTCTCCAACGTGTTAGGCGTGAAATTCTATTAACATGGCTTTAGTTTTAGTTATAGAAACAAGTTATGTAAAAATGTAAAACTGAAGGCCCCAAAAAACATTTTTATTTTTTTCTTCTTTTCCAGCCTTCGATATGAAGAGTAAAAACTTGCAAAATCCTTGCAAACGAAAAAACGGCTACAAAGTTTAACCCTTGTAACCGTTTGATTTTCAGTGTGGGAACTGCTGGATTCGAACCAGCGACCCTCTGCTTGTAAGGCAGATGCTCTGAACCAACTGAGCTAAGCTCCCAATATTTCATTTATTCGTCTATGAGCTTGCTTTGAACCTCCCGACGTACTGTCGGGATGCTCTGAACCAACTGAGCTAAGCTCCCAAAGCGGATGCAAATATAAATCACATAAAGTGATTTGCAAAGCCTTTGTTGAGATTTTTACAGGAATTTTCGCAAACTGAAAAACCCGGCAGGGTGTGGGACGATCCCTTCATACAACAATGGCCATTCAGCTCAGTTTTCCAGGTCATTCCTGTCGCACATGAGCGTGTACCGGCCCGCACGGATCTCTTCAAGCATGATCTTCACACCACTTTCATTCAGGTCCAGGTCACGGATCAGGTCCACAAAGCATTTCCATTGTGCCGGAGAAAAATCATGCCTGCGGAGAAATTCATGATCTGGTTGAAAACTTTCGTTCAGTGAGGTCGCCCGGCACATATCGATCAATTCAGCCACCGAAGATTTTATTTTTGTCTTGTCCATAACCTCAATCCTTTTAGTATCGAATGAAACATGTCATTATAGTCTCCCATCTAATCAGACCCTTTTTTTACGCGTATGGTTGCACTTACGAAGTGATGTCCGATATGTTACATAAAGTCGATCAGATTGCAAGCCTCTAAAAAATCCCTGGCTAAAATTTCGTTAACCCGCATGGCTCTTCAAAATCCATACGGTATTTACGAACTATAAACGCAGCCGGGAACGACTTGTTTACCACAGCCTTGGAAAATTCACGAAAGGCTTAAAATGTGGGAGTAATAACAGCAGAGGATTGAGGAAAGGAAGGTGATCGGATGCCCCCCCCCCCCCCCCCCCCCCCCCCCCCCCCCCCCCCCCCCCCCCCCCCCCCCCCCCCCCCCCCCCCCCCCCCCCCCCCCCCCCCCCCCCCCCCCCCCCCCCCCCCCCCCCCCCCCCCCCCCCCCCCCCCCCCCCCCCCCCCCCCCCCCCCCCCCCCCCCCCCCCCCCCCCCCCCCCCCCCCCCCCCCCCCCCCCCCCCCCCCCCCCCCCCCCCCCCCCCCCCCCCCCCCCCCCCCCCCCCCCCCCCCCCCCCCCCCCCCCCCCCCCCCCCCCCCCCCCCCCCCCCCCCCCCCCCCCCCCCCCCCCCCCCCCCCCCCCCCCCCCCCCCCCCCCCCCCCCCCCCCCCCCCCCCCCCCCCCCCCCCCCCCCCCCCCCCCCCCCCCCCCCCCCCCCCCCCCCCCCCCCCCCCCCCCCCCCCCCCCCCCCCCCCCCCCCCCCCCCCCCCCCCCCCCCCCCCCCCCCCCCCCCCCCCCCCCCCCCCCCCCCCCCCCCCCCCCCCCCCCCCCCCCCCCCCCCCCCCCCCCCCCCCCCCCCCCCCCCCCCCCCCCCCCCCCCCCCCCCCCCCCCCCCCCCCCCCCCCCCCCCCCCCCCCCCCCCCCCCCCCCCCCCCCCCCCCCCCCCCCCCCCCCCCCCCCCCCCCCCCCCCCCCCCCCCCCCCCCCCCCCCCCCCCCCCCCCCCCCCCCCCCCCCCCCCCCCCCCCCCCCCCCCCCCCCCCCCCCCCCCCCCCCCCCCCCCCCCCCCCCCCCCCCCCCCCCCCCCCCCCCCCCCCCCCCCCCCCCCCCCCCCCCCCCCCCCCCCCCCCCCCCCCCCCCCCCCCCCCCCCCCCCCCCCCCCCCCCCCCCCCCCCCCCCCCCCCCCCCCCCCCCCCCCCCCCCCCCCCCCCCCCCCCCCCCCCCCCCCCCCCCCCCCCCCCCCCCCCCCCCCCCCCCCCCCCCCCCCCCCCCCCCCCCCCCCCCCCCCCCCCCCCCCCCCCCCCCCCCCCCCCCCCCCCCCCCCCCCCCCCCCCCCCCCCCCCCCCCCCCCCCCCCCCCCCCCCCCCCCCCCCCCCCCCCCCCCCCCCCCCCCCCCCCCCCCCCCCCCCCCCCCCCCCCCCCCCCCCCCCCCCCCCCCCCCCCCCCCCCCCCCCCCCCCCCCCCCCCCCCCCCCCCCCCCCCCCCCCCCCCCCCCCCCCCCCCCCCCCCCCCCCCCCCCCCCCCCCCCCCCCCCCCCCCCCCCCCCCCCCCCCCCCCCCCCCCCCCCCCCCCCCCCCCCCCAAATCACGTGTCACGTGCTTGCCGGGAAATTCTAAATATGAGCATCATTTCGCGGCAAAGGGATCTTCACTTTTTATTCATTCCCCCGACCGGCGGAGATCAAGGGCGATATCCGTGTGGAATAAGGGGGTTTTCAGATTTTTTGCACCGCCGGAATGGTCAAAGGAATAAACTTCGATAGCCTGGCCCGAAGATGGATCGATCCAGGCAACCTGGTATGTTCCAGAAGGCAGGTCTGGGAATGGCAGACTCGCGGTGAGGCCTTTGGTATCCTTCAGATCGGTCGCATGAAGGTAGATGGCCCAGGCAGCACCGGCCGATCAATAACGAGAGTTTTTATTCCTGGTATGGCACTGTCGCTGAAAAGTGAGTCTGGCTTCATATGAACGAAGTCGAACCGTTCGATGAAATCCTTGAGAGCACCGATCTGCTTGCGTAGAATACCCCTTCCGCTCGCATGCGGCCCGCCATCCGGCGAATCGATGGTAAACGACATGTCGAGGTTGTTGAACCTTCTTCTGCCCGCCATGATGATCTCCCAGGCTTCAACCCGCAGATCCGTGTTTGAAGCGAAACCGTCGGTTTCGTTGTTCCCGATCACCTTGTTCAGCCCGTAGTTCAGATTGATGGCCGAAGGGAGGCCGTAATGGAAATTAAATACCGAAACCCCCGTCACGGGATTGTCGATGACTTGAGAGAAATTAGCCACGTTCTGAGATTTCAGGTGTTTATATTCAATTCCGATTCCACGCTGTCGATAACCTGAGAAATATGGTTCATCCAGTCGTGTGATACCAATCCCTGGATGTAGGGTTCATTACAAATCTCATAAATGAGGTTGTCAAAATTTTTGAGCTCGGAAACCAGCTTGGCCACATAAGCATCCTCGACCGGAAGCAGGTTGCCATTGTCCATGGTGAGCACCTCTGTTTGTGGAACGGTGCCAATACCGTTGATGTTATTCGCCGAGTTGAGGGGACTGTATTTCAAAGAAGATCAGGATCGGTCCTGTTGGAATTTTGGCGGCATCGTAGTATGGGGAGAAAAGAGTCAATTCCACCACGATCCCTCTTTTTTTCGCCTCAGTGAAAAAATCTTTAGTCGTGAAAAATACTGTTCGTCCCATTTCATCAGGTCGAATTTGTTTCCCCCATTGATATATCCGGGCTCGTTGCTCCGGCTCCACGGGCAGATAAACCGGCCCGGCAATGGTGACAGGGGTTGGTCGGCGGTATACTGGTACCAGCCTGCAAATTCAACATAAGGGCCGGCGAACAGCCGTGTCAGGTGGAACCCCCTGGACTGGATTTCGTCGAGGTAGGTTTTATAGTCGAAATCTAGGTTGATCACCGAGCCGTAATGTTCTCCCGAGTGATCAGTACTGTTGGTTTCCCCTGGAAGTCAAAATAATGGGGGTTCTCAACATTCAACGAGATGGGCGCGACGGGATTAGGTGTGCAGGCCTTGCCTCGGCAACCGCTTCAGGCCCCGAGGTTCTGTCACACGATGAAGGGATGATCATGAGACTGATAATGAGAGATACGAATGCATTTTCATAAAGATTCAACTTATAAAGATTAAACGGACCTTTTCTCTACTTGTTATCCGCTTTGATTTCAGAAATGGATGCCGGAAGTGTATTTGAGCGGAAGCACACGACGGTATGACGATTGCCGTATGGAGAGGAATGGGAAAAGAGATCATTTTTTAATCTGCACGTGATAAAGAACTCCGGGGAACAGTGGAGGATGAAGGGGGTGAAGTTTTCCGTCCATAGCCGGGAATTGCGCGACTTTAAATGCCGGGGAATGGGGAGGGCTCAACGGGAAGGGGAGCAGGAATAGCCATACCCAGGTGCCGAAATCACGGTTGAAAACCTAAAATGAAAATAATACACCCGTCCAGCGGAAAAGGTTTGTTTTTTCTTTTCTAACTTTTTGTTAAAATGAGGGGTGAGGATGGTTTGGGGATGGTTTGAGCATGGTTTGAGAGAGTTGTTTGCCCCGATAGCTATCGGGGTTGTTTGAGAATGGTGAGAAAAAGTTTGAGGATTGTTTAGGGTTTAGGATCATTACGATGAAAAGGAACTGCCCGGTAGCTGCCGGATGTCTTCAAAGTTCTCAAAGGGATTTAGCGGTGAAAAGCCGGGGAAGGAAAGTCGGATTTTTAAGCATTTTCATCTCCTAAACGGGTCATATAGCCGGGGAAAGTGATGAGGTGATGAATCGGAATATTTTCAGCATTTTTTACCGCCAAAACAAGGGAAACACCATAAAGTCCATCTCCTCTGAAACCTCGCATAGAAACAGCCTGTTTATAACTTTTCGTCAACATGTCCGGAAACGGACGCTGAGATTGGAGGGGCTGGATCCATTAAGGGCCGGAAGGTGTAAGGTGGGGGCGGGTACCCTTTTACATCTAAGACGTCAGTAGAAGATCGTAGCCAGGACTATGTCCCGGTTGTGTCGTAAGGAGGGGTGGAGGCCTTTTCCCATCGATGATGTGATCAAAAAATGATGTCCCGGGCAGATTCTGTCTTGGCACAGGTCCCAAAAATGGATAACCGAATGGGTCAGGCTAATGATCAACGATTATCCTGGTTAACAGATCAGCTTGTCGATAATGGGATAATTGGTCTCCTGTTCGATGGTAAATTTCAGCATCCTTTGCATCAGTTCGTTGACGATTTCACGGTACTCCGGGTTGTAGGCCAGGTTCGTCAATTCGTCCGGGTTATTCCCATGTGGAACAATTCGTGATCACCTTCCAGGCGGTAGACATATTTATAGCGATCTGTACGGATCATCTTCGACCGGATCATGCTTTCGGGGAAATCGACCACGACCTGTTGTTTTTGGGAATGGATCTTCGGGTCGGGCCGGAGGGTGGCGTCTTTCTCCACGCCTCCCTGGCTAAACACAGCATCCTTATGTTCAGTCGTTTTTCCCTCGATCAGGGGTAAGAGGGACTTTCCCTGTACCCATACCGGGATCTCGATGCCCATCAGTTCCATGATCGTCGGGACGATGTCGACGAACTCCACGAGGTTTTCCAGCTTTTTCCCTGCAGGGATGGATCCCGGAAGACGCATGATCAGGGGAACCCGGGTGATTTCATCGTAGAAGAACGTATCCCATTTCTGAAGCAGTTCCGTTTCCCGTTGGAATCGCCATGGTCGCACTGTAGATTACCAGGGTGTCGTCGCTGAGTCCGAGCCGGTCGACCTCATCGAGGATCTCTTTCACCTTCGAATCGGACAAACTCAACCGCGGTATAATAGGCCCGGCGGATACGTTTGCAGGTCGATGTCGGTCACATGCTCGAGATCGAAACTCTTTCGGCTTGCACTGTTCCACCGATGGAACGGCATCGAGGGGCTGGACTTTGGGCGCGGGGATCCTGTCCAGCGGGATCTATAGGATGGCATTTTGGTGTATTCGGCATATGGGGGATGGGGGAAACCGATGTCACAAGGGCGAAAAACGGTTCATCCTTGTAGGTATTGAGGAATTCTTCGCCAGCTGACGAGAGGGAATCGGGAAGCATACTATAATCGTAGTCATCCTTGATTTTCCCCTTGAAATACACTTCCTGAGATCAGGGTTATCCGTAATCTCGAATTCTTTGGGGAGGTTTTTCCATTCCGGACTGTCCCACCTGGAGGTCATGTCGAACCAGACTTTATGCAGGTTCCAGTCGACCAGGTGATTCTTGCCGAGAAGGCAGGTTTTATACCCGTTGTCTTTCATGGCTTCACCATATTCGGTTCATCGGCTCTCAGAGTGAAATCGTTATTTTTCGGGACATCTTTTTTCGGACGAAATATTTCCGCCCGGTGAGGGTGCGGCTATCGTATGGGCATAACGTGCCGTCATCATGATCACCCGCGAGGGCACGCTTTAGGCATCTGCACATAAGGATGTTAAACATGTCCCTTCCTTGGCCATCCGTTGGCACCGCATCGTGGTCAGCGGATTGCCGTAAACGTCATCGCCTTGGTGTTCATCTCGTCGCAGGTGATCCAGATCACATTGAGCCGGCGTTTGATGTCGACGATCTGGGGAGGGAGTTCAGGGCCCCTGTTCTTCATTTTTCAAACCGGCGGCCAGGACCGGGCGGAGGTTGCTGCCAGTCCGCCGGCGGCGATTTTTTTAAGGAAGTCTCTGCGTGAATTTGACATGATGCTTGGCATTTGACTAGCAGCCGGAATGCCGGCCTGCTAACCTCCAAATTACTAAAACCGGCTGATTGCCGGAAAACTAAAGAAAGGAAATTGTATTTTATAATGATTCCGGATAAGCGCAATGGCGTTCATATGCAAATTTTTCACAGCGGCAGTAAGTTTCCGCTGGGGATTCAGTAACTTTCAGTCGTCATTTACCAATTACCATACAAAAAATCCTGATCATGAAAAAAGGCATTCTTTTTATTGGCACGGTCCTCCTGTCGGTATCCTTCTTCCCGGGCCTCAAAGCCCAGCTGATGAAAACACCGGAGATCAGCAGTGACAACCGGGCGACTTTCCACGCTGTGCACCGGGCGCCCATGAGGTGAAACTGATCAACCTGGGCGACTCGGCGGTACAGGGTATAAAGGAGTATAGGATGACCGAGATACTTCGGGCAACTGGACGGTGACGACCTTTCCATGCCGGCCGGGGTTGCATTACTATGAAGTCAGCGTTGACGGGTTCCATGCTTCCGATCCTTCGGCTCAGTGCTTTTTCGGCTGGGGGAAATGGACAAGCATGATCGAAATTCCTGGTGATGAAGATTTTTACCTCCCAAAAGACGTTCCGCATGGCGAGGTGCGGGAACGCTGGTATCATTCGAGCACTACAGGGACCTACCGGAAATGCCTGGTATACACCCCTCCCGGATATGACAGGGAGAGGGGAAAGCGGTACCCGGTACTGTACCTCCAGCACGGTGCCGGCGAAAGCGAACTTGGATGGACCATGCAGGGGAAGGTCAACTTCATCATGGATAACCTGTTGGCCGGAGGAAAAGCCGTGCCCATGATCATCGTGATGGACAATGGGTATGCCGCAAAACCCGGTTCCGAAATCCGGAGAGACCCTATGGTCCCAACAATGCTTTTGAACAACTCGTCGTCGGCGAGCTGATTCCCATGACCGACAGCTGCTTCCGTACTCTTCCCGACGCCGACCACCGGGCCATCGCCGGACTTTCAATGGGTGCAGGACAGGCCCTGTCGATCGGGCTGGCCCACCCCGGGCTCTTCCATTGGATCGGCGCTTTCAGCGGCGCCGGAAGGCGTTTTGATCCGAAAACATCTTATAACGGAGCCTTCAGCGATGCAGGGAAATTTAACCGGACCTACAAATTGCTGTGGATCGGCTGCGGATACCTTGACGGTGGCTTCGACACGGTAAAATCCTTCCATGAGGCCCTGGATCGAAACGGCATCCACAATACCTGGTACGAGGGCCCGGGATCCCATGAGTGGCAGGTGTGGCGGCATCATATCCGTGCCTTCGGGCAGCTGGTGTTTCAGTGAGAAGCGGGAGACGTGGGTACGTGGGTATGTGGATACGTGGATACGATAAGACGTAGGAACAAGGATCGTCGTCAGTTCCTGTCACAATCAAATTGAAATCGTGCATGCGATCGTATCGGCGGAACGCTCCTCCACCAACGCTATTTAAACTACATTCGCCATTATCCACGAAGTAAAATATTAGCAGAGCGCGAAGGCAACCCGTGATTGGTGCGAACCTAACGAGCCCTGCCCCAGTGATGTTGAGCCTGTGCGACAAGGGCGAGAGAGGGTTGTCAATCGCGGAGGGTTTCTTTGTTACTTTCTTTTGCCCTTGAAAAGAAAGTGAGAAGTGAGAAGTGATGAGTGATAGGTGATGGAGTTATGAGGTTACGAGGTTATGGGGTTATGAAGGGCCTGAGAACGTCGGTTTGTCAGTCATACCGGTATTTTTATAAGGTCTGTTGGAGCCAGCTGTGGGGCGGGTCGCGACCCCGCCCGTCTTGGCGGATACGCGGATACGTGGTTACTTGGGTACGGGAAGGCGTAAGGACAAGGATCGTCATCAGTCCTCTGCCTGTCGGATCAGAATGAAATCGTGAAAACGACTTAAAGAAAAGAGCAGGGGATAAAGATTACGGAAAATCCAAAACCGTAAATTTTTAACACATTTCCTTTATTATTTGGGGAAGCATTTCCACAAGAGCGGTGAAATTATCGACGGGAAGACTGCTCTGCAAGCGCTGATTTACTGCGAAAAGCCTTTTTTTTGATGGAAACCTGCCTGAGGCATGGTATTTTCTGTATTATGGTCCGGCATGAAAAGGTAACAAAAAATCAAAACAGAAATCGATGTATCATCATGGCTATTTTTGGGGAATGGGAGGTGGCTGGATTGTCGGAGCTTTTGTCCTGATCATTATTGTCATATTGGTCCTTGCGGGAATCAACCGCCGGACAGGACCGGAAAATTACCGGAAAGATAATGCTATGGAGATCCTCCGTGAACGATATGCACGGGGAGAGATCTCGAAAGAGGAATTTGAGGAGCGAAAAAGAAATTTGTCCTGATCAATAAAAAAGGTTGTCTCCGAAGAGTTTAATCGTTATAACAACCCTTAAAAATGACCGGAAGGAATCTGAAGCGTATCACGGTATCACGCCGGTACATCTTCAACCCTGCCGGCAATTAAATCGATTAAATCTGTCAATTCGTGAGACAACCTTGCTTTACCTTTCATAAAGCTGATCGTCTGTTCTTACAGTTCTGCGCTTTTGGTGACAGATGCACCATTTTTAAGAAGTTCTTTTTCAGCCTGTTCGAAATTCTCCTTCTCGAGAGGTTGTGTAGCATCTTCAATGAGGTAGGTTTTAAATCCTTCCTTAATAGCATCCTTTGCCGTATAGTAGACACAGATATCGCCGGCCAGTCCGCAGACAAAAACATCGGTGACGCCTTTTTCCCTGAGGTAACCGGCCAGCCCGGTTGATTTCAGGTGTCCGTTATCATAGAAGCCACTGTAACTGTCTATTTCGTTATCCATCCCTTTCCGGAATATAGCCTCGGCACGGGTCAGGTCGAGTGTGCCGGCAAATTGCACCGTTGGTACCCTGAACGCAATGGTCGGGCCACAGGATTTGTTCGAGTTCTCCAAGCCTGATATGGTCGCCGGGTTTATGCCCGGGATGGTTGTTGGCAAAGCTTTTATGCGTCGGCGGATGCCAGTCCTGCGTGGCAACGACCAGATCAAACTTCGGCTGATCCGGTTGACCACCCCGATTATACTGTCGCCATCCGGAACAGCCAGTGATCCGCCAGGAAAAAAATCATTTTGTATGTCAACAATGATCAGTGCTTTCATTCCTCGATTCTGTATTTTTCCAGCAAGGTATTTTTCAGGTCCTTCAGCTTTCCGCTGATGCCTATCTTATAAACATGCGGATTGTCAAATCGTTTGAATTCATCAGGTAAAAGTGAGAGTCTTGTCTTCGAACAATCAGAGATTTCTCCGGGAGTTTTCGTTCAGCAAGGATTTCCCCGTTCTCCATGACTTTGTGCATGAGGGGCTCTTTTTTCAGTTTCTGATATTTAGCGATTTAAGGGGTTCGAAGGGATGATGCATGATGTCGGGATCGTCTTCGTCTTCGAGGATGACCACATCGCCGCCGTAAAACGCCCTCACCGTTGAAGTCGAAGTACCTGTTTTCGTCCGGGAAGTGTGATTTTGCTGATGTTTTCGGATATTTTCAGTCGTGGCTCACCCCCGGAAAGGCCAGTTTATAGACGCCATCGAGAGCGGCGTCGGGCTCGCCGGTGACCAGGCTGGTGCCCACCCCGAAAATATCGATCGGGGCGCCCTGGTCCTTGAGGCTCTTGATGAGGTATTCATCCAGCTGGTTGGAAGCAACGATTTTCACATAATCCAGCCCGGCTTCATCCAGCATCTGCCGGGCCTTCTTGGACAGATAGGCCAGATCGCCGCTGTCAAGCCGTATGGCCTGAAGCCGTGGCCTTTTTCTTCCAGTTCACCGGCAATAGGGATGGCATTCGGAATGCCGGACTTGAGGGTATCGTATGTGTCGACCAGCAGGATCGTGTTTTCCGGATGTGCATTGGCATAGTTGCGGAATGCGGTAGCTCGTCATCGTAACTCTGGATGAAGGAATGGGCCATCGTACCTGCGGCCCGATACCATTGATGATCGCACCCAGGACATTGCTCGTGGAATTGAATCCGCCGATCACCGCGGCCCGGCTGGCCTGAACAGCGCCAAATCCCTGGGCCCTGCGGAAGCCGAATTCACTCAGGACGCTTTCCCGGCCACCTGCCGTATCCGTGCAGCTTTGGTGGCTATCAGTGACTGGTAATTGAGGATATTGAGGATCAGCGTTTCGACAAGCTGCGTTTCAATGATATTCCCTTCCACCCGGATTACCGGCCTCGTGGGGAATACGACGTCCCCTTCACGGGAAGCATAAACATCCCCTTGAAAGTGAAACTTTTCAGTAACGGAGATAGTCCTCCCGAATGCCATCCCGGAGAGAAACCGCATATCCTCATCACTGAACCGGAAATCGGCAAGGATATCGAGAACATCCTGCAGGCCGGCAAAGATCACATATCCTCCTTCAAAAGGCATCTTCCTGAAAAAATAATCGAAACCCGCAGGTGTATCCTTTTCCCCGCTCAGGAAATAGGCCTGTCCCATAGTGATTTCATAATAATCGGTATAACTTCCGGTGATGCTGAAGGTTTCCATAGAGGCGTTTTCGTATGACCATGTAGGTAACATTGAGCTGCCCCCGATTGTTTCGATTTGAACGGGCATCTTAAAAAAAGCCCGCAGGTGAAGAGGGGAATCCAATTTTCACCCTCTTCCTTGCGTGTACCTTTGCAAAAGTCGAGCTTTTTTCGTTCCCCTTACGCCACCGACTTGCGGGGTCATTCGACCCTGACGGCCGTGGCCGGATTGATCCTGGACGCCTGAACGGCCTGGAAAAGAGTGGTCAGTATGCCGATAGACACAGTGTACCCAGGACCCATGAGAAACCAAAAAGGATTAATGCCAATGTGAAATATGCAAAATTCATCAGCCATTTGTTCATGAGGAACCAGGCCAGTGGGAAGGAGATGACAACGGAATACAGGATTGGCTGGATATTGTCATGGATAATGAGCAGCATGATGCTCAGGGTGTTGGCGCCATTGGTTTTGCGGATGCCGATTTCCCCTTGTTCGGGTGGTCACTGAATATGACACCAGCCCGAAGAGTCCCAGTGCCGCAACAATGACAGCCAGGATGGAAAAACATCTCCATCAGGTGGCGGGTGTGCTCCTCCGTCGTATACAACTTTTTGAAATCGTCGTCGAAAAAATAATACACGAGGGGATTGGAAGCGGTGAATTTGCCCCATACCGACTTGATCTTGTTGATGGCCTGAAGATGATTGCCTTCTCGCAGGCGACCATGATGTAACCATCGAAATATTCGGTTGTGAGGCTCAAAACGAGAGGCCTGATCTGGTCGTGAAGCGATTCGAAATGAAAATCTTTCAGCACCCCGATCATGTGGAAATGTGTCTGACCGCTGTCACGGTTGTTGAAGTAGACGTATTTTCCCAGCGGCTCCTTCATCCCCATTTCCTTCACGGCCGTCTCATTGACTATGATATTGTTGTCTTCGGTGTATTCCCGGTTGAAGAATCTTCCCTGGACAAGTTGAAGCCCTAGCACATCGGCAAAATCATGATTGACTGTCAGGTTTGCCGCCAGCAGGGTTTTCGGTTCATTATCGCGGAGGTATTGAAAACCCGTTGGCGCCGAGTCCACGGCACAGCATACCGGCACTGAGGCTCGTCTTTTTCGACCTCGGGGAGTCTTTCCGAGTTCATCCATAAAATACTTCACCGATGTTTTGATGGGATCTGTGCGTTCGATAACCAGGATCTTTTCCTTATCGAAGCCCAGTTCCCGCGACTGGATGTAATTCATTTGCCGGCTGACCAGGATAACAGCCAGGAGGATGACGCCGGTTATGATGAACTGAAAGGTGACGAGCGAATTGCGGAAGAAGAAATCCTTTTCCGTTTCTGCTGGGAGGGCACGGATCACGTCGATGGGCTTGTATGAGGAAAGAACAATGGCCGGGTAGAGTCCCGAGAAAAAGCCCACCACGACGACAACGCCTGCCGAACTGAGCCAGAACCAAGATTTATCGATGTAGAACCCCCTCAAATCGTAACCGGAGATATTCTTAAAAACCGGTATGGAAAATTCCACGATTACCATTGCCAGAATGTAAGAAAGAATGGTGAATAGAAACGATTCGCCGACGAATTGACTGACAAGCGGGAACCTGCCCGATCCCACGACTTTCCGGATCCCCACTTCTTTCGCCCTTCTGACGGCCCGGGCGGTCGAAAGATTGATGAAATTGATACAGGCCAGCAGGAGGATCAGGAAGGCGACACTGATGAAAATCCGCACGTATTCAATATTCCCATTCTCTTCGAGCTCAAATTTGCCATGCGATTTCAAGTGAATATCTTTCATCGGCGTGATATCCATCCCGACCCGGCTTCCCGAATTCATGACCTGATCCTCCGACATGCCAAGAAACTGTGACAGCTGGGAGAAGGGTCGCTCGACATAGAAGTTATTGATTCGCCTTGAAAGGTCCTTGGGATCGGTGCCGGGGGCAAGCCGGATGTAGGTGTACATGTTCAGGCTGATCATGAACTGGTTGTCGGCAATCCCCTTGATACTTCCCATGGATGCCATAAAATCAAAATGAAAATGCCCTTGCTGGTGGCATATCTTCGATGACTCCGGTCACCCGGAACATGGCTGTGTCAGGGATTGCCCTGGTCACCAAAATGATTGGTGATCCGGATGACTTTCCCGACCGGCTCGTCCTTGCCGAAATATTTTTCAGCCGTTGTCCGGTTCATCACCACGGTATAGGGTTCTGTGAGGCACGTCCGGGGATCGCCCTTGAGAAAATGGAAGGTGAAGAAATCGAAAAAGCTGGAATCAACGAAGGCAAAATGGTCCTCATACCAGGCATTCTCCTGGTATTTGACGGCCCGGTTCTCGGTGGTGAAGATCCGCACAGCGGCCTTCACTTCGGGGAATTCCTCCGTCAGGAGTGTGGCGAGCGGGGCAGGGGTGATGCCTTCATCCAGGGATTCGCCGCCAAAAGTGCCATGGAAATTCACCCGGTACATGTTTTCATAACCGGCATGATGATGGTCAAAACCCAGTTCGAAGAAGACATAGATCAGGATCAGCATGGTCGCGGCCATGCCGATGGCCAGACCGGTGATGTTAATGATGGAATAACCTTTTTGCCGGACAAAAAAACGGATGGCAACTTTGAAGTAGTTTCTGATCATGACGGGTAAGTTTAGACAAATTCGTGAACGATGCAATTCTTTTTTTCATTGAACAGCGGCAGGAGTTCATGCCTGTTCAGATTTCAGGGGTTGTTACCCCAAGTCCGGATATTCCGGAACGTGTAGGGGTGCCTGCCTGCACCCGGGCAGACCGGGAACGGCCTCCGGATGGCATTTCCTTCTTTCACCGGTGTAAGGAAACCGGCCGGGAAGATCCGGAAGGAATCACCTGTGGCCGGCCCGGCCTTCAGCTCTCGTATATCGTACCGGGATCGCGGCCAAAATGGGTTGAGAAGTTTTCGTTTCATGGTGAAAAAGATGTTGTGACATGCGTTATTTCAGAGCTTCTGCTTTACCTTTGAAGAGAAAGAACCGAATGCCGGAAAAAACCAAGACTTATGCCAATTGTCATAATGTGCATAAAATCAAATCGATACAATATAGGATTCGTCTCTTTCGCCGTGGGGGTGTAACATTTTATTACAATGGGTGGACAGTGCCTCCTGCCGGTCCCCTGACCGGTGGTAGAGAGGATCTTCATCACGAAACATGTTTTTCCCGGCACAGAGTCCGGATGGCCCATTGAATTGTCAGATTAACCATTAACCATGCAAAAAACAGGTTCCCTGCTGATCATCGATGATAACCGCCAGGTTCTGGAATCGCTTTCCTTCCTGCTCGGGCTTCATTTTGCCTGTGTCGAAACCATCACCAATCCGAACCTTTTACCTTCGAAACTGCGCCAAAAGGCGTTTGATGTATTCCTGCTCGACATGAATTTCCGTGCCGGCATAAATTCAGGAAATGAAGGTTTATTCTGGCTCTCGGAGATCATGAAGATCGATCCCGCGGCCGTGGTGGTGCCAATCACCGCATTTGGTGATGTCACCCTGGCGGTCCGGGCGATGAAGAGTGGCGCGGCCGATTTTCTATTAAAACCCTGGGACAACGATGAACTGGTGGAAGTCATGAAGTCGGCTCTCCGGCTTCGTCAGTCAAAGCTGAAGATGAAGGAGCTTCAGCAGGACAGACCGGGCGATCCGGAGGAGACGGGGGACAGTGACCGCCTGTTTCTTCCGTCACAGAGCGGCTCCGAGCGGATGAAGCAGCTATGGTCGGATATCTGCAAAGTGGCACCCACCGGAGCCAATATCCTGATCCTGGGTGAAAACGGGACGGGCAAGGAGGTAATCGCCCGGGAAATTCACCGTCTTTCGGCCAGAAAAAACAAGGTTTTCATGAACGTCGACCTGGGGGCGGTGCCGGAATCGCTGATGGAAAGCGAGCTTTTCGGACATGTCAGGGGGGCATTCACTGATGCCCGTGAGGATAAGGCGGGTAAATTTGAAGCGGCCGGGGGAGGAACCTTATTCCTGGATGAGATCGGTAATCTTGGCCTCACTGCGCAAGCTAAACTCCTGTCGGCTCTTCAGCGGAGAGAGATCACCCGCCTGGGATCGGCCAGGCCGGTTAAAATCGATATCCGGCTGATCTCTGCGACGAACCAGCCCTTGAATGATATGATCGGGAACGGCGATTTCAGGGAAGATCTCTTTTACCGGCTCAACACCATCACCCTCGAACTGCCACCGTTGCGCGAAAGGACGGAAGACATCCCCGCCCTGGCCGCATTTTTCACCCGCGAATATGCCCGGAAGTACCATAAGGATCCTGGTGAACCCGGTTCCTCAACCATTGAAAAACTCCGGTCGTACCACTGGCCGGGCAATATCCGTGAGCTGCGACATGCCATTGAGAAGGCTGTCATCCTGAGCGAAGGACACCAACTTTGTCCCGACGACTTTACCTTCACCTTTGCCAATAAACCCTCTATCTCCCCTTTACAGCCGCTGACGCTTGAGGAACTCGAGAAAAATGCCATTGCCGAGGCCATCCGTCGGAACCGCGGCAACCTCTCCGACACGGCCGGTGAACTTGGCATTTCCAGACCCACCTTATACCGGAAAATGCAGAAATATGGTCTTTAAACGCTTTTACCTACTCCTCCTCGGGAGAATCACCGTGCTCGCGATCAACGCCCTCCTGACCGGATATTTTATCTTCCGGCCCGAATTTCTGTTCACCAGCGTGTTCCTCTCGGTGGTCTTTATCATCCAGGTTGCCGACCTGATGCTCTTCCTGAACCGCACCAATACGCGGCTCGCCACCTTCATGGAATACCTTGAAAATGACGACCCGAGGATGGTTTTCCGCGGAAACAGTGCGCCAGACAAACATCTCAGCCGTTATTTCTCCCAGCTTTCCACGATCGTCACCAATTACCGGAGCCGTGAAAAACGGTGGCAGTACCTTCTCGACTATACCATTGAAAATATGGATGCCGGGATCATCGTCCTGGATGCCGGCGATAACATCGAAAAGATCAACAAGCCGGCAAGGATCATGCTGACCATGAAAAATGAGACGACCCTTGGTTCCATCACCGATGCCGATCCGGGGCTCGTGTACCTCATCCGTTCCATCACTCCCGGGCAGCGGAAAATCTACAAACTCCGCCTGAAAGATGAATACCGGCAGCTCCTGCTTCGGGCTTCGACCTTCCGCCTGTTCGATGACCGGCTCAAGCTGGTTTACATGCAGGATATCCGCAGTGAGCTGCAGGACAAGGAACTGGACAGCTGGCAAAAACTCATCCGGGTCATCACCCACGAGGTCAACAACACCCTTTCACCGGTCACCTCCCTGACATCCCTTCTCCTTTGTCAGCTTACGGAACTTGAGGCGGAAGGGATCACCGGACCACAGAGGGCAGAGATTTGCCGGAGGACGGTGGAAGGACTGCGTATCATCAACGAGCGGAATGCCGGGCTGCTGAAGTTCGTCAGTGAATTCCGGTCGTCGGCGCTGCCTCCCGCAGATCACACCCGTCCATTTCAGGGTGGACGACCTTATCGCCGAAACCGGCACCCTTTTTTCCGAACAATTTTCCCGGAAAGGCATTCAGTTCATCCGGGCAACGGAACCTTCCACGCTGACCCTTTTTGCCGACCGGTCGCTGCTCGCCCAGGTCCTGGTTAACCTCGTGAAGAATGCCATCGAATGTTTTGAAGGTTCATCCGACACGCCAAAGGAAATCCGGTGTTTTTCGAGAATGGATGAGGAGGACCATGTGGTGATTGAAGTGGCCGACAACGGACCCGGCATTCCCGGGAGCATCGTCGACCGGATCTTTATCCCGTTTTTTACCACCAGGGAAGGGGGGAGCGGAATCGGCCTGAGCTTTTCCCGCCAGGTGATCCGGAAACACCATGGCAGCATCGACGTGTTCTCCGAACCGGGTAAAGGAAGCCGCTTTATCATTAAAATCTGACCTCTTCCCCGGCCCGCCGGCCTTTCATCTTATTTATAACTGTTTCAAAATACAAATCTCCCTCCTTTTTCGTTGAGGCTGGATGATATATTCTAAGGAAATGGGTGTATTTTTGTTCAATTTGAAAAGAATTGTTGCCGATTGCCTTAATATTGAACGCGTGAAAATAAAAATCCCTTTCAGATTGGGATCGTTTCATTTCCGCTTGCGGCATCATCAAAACACGTCTTTTCAGTTAACCGAAGGTATGTTGACGCCCTGTTCGTTTTCGCGGTCCGGCGGTCCGGCAGCGGAGAGAACCTCCGGGAAATGCATATTCCCTGCCGGGTGAACCCAGCCTCATATTGTCACACACTTAAAATCGTTAATGAATGGACAACGCAAAACTTACAGGGGTAAAATTTTATCACGGCGACTCAGTACCGCTTGAGCTGCATAAGGTCCGGATCGTTCAGAAACTCCATCTCAGGCCGGTGGAACAACGGCTCCAAGCCATTGAAGCGGGCGGGTATAACACCTTCCTCCTGAACACGACCGACATTTTCCTCGACATGCTCACCGACAGCGGAACGAATGCCATGAGCGACAACCAGTTATCGTCGATGCTTCATGCTGACGATGCCTATGCGGGCTCCCAGAGTTTCTACCGGATGGAAAAAGCCCTCCAGGATGTTTTCGGGCAGAAATACGTCCTGCCGGTGCACCAGGGACGGGCGGCGGAAAATGTCATCTCCCGGACCTTTATCCGGCCCGGGGATGTCATCCCGATGAACTACCATTTCACCACGACGAAGGCCCATATGGAACTCAACGGGGGCAAGGTGTTCGAGATCTATACCGATGAAGCCCTGAAGATCCGGAGCGATCATCCGTTCAAAGGGAACATCGATATCGGACGGCTCAGGAACCTCATTGCCACCTACGGTGCGGAGAAGATCCCGTTCATCCGGATGGAAGCCTCCACGAACCTGATCGGCGGTCAGCCGTTTTCCATTGCCAATATGCGGGAGGTCAAGAAGGTGGCTGAAGAACACGGGCTGATGATGGTGCTCGATGCCAGTCTCATTGGCGAAAACGCCTGGTTTATTAAGAAGCGGGAGGAAGAATTCGCCGGTGCTTCCATCTCGACCATCCTGCAAACCATGTGCGGTCTTGCCGACATTGTCTATTTCTCCAGTCGCAAGGTCAGTTCGACGCGGGGAGGCGGGATCTGCACCAATAATCATGATCTCTTCATCAAGATGCGTGACCTGGTGCCGCTTTTCGAAGGCTTTCTCACCTATGGCGGGATGTCGGTCAGGGAGATTGAGGCCATGGCTGTCGGCTTGTATGAAACCACCGACGAAACGGTGATCAGCCAGTCTCCGTCGTTCATCGAGTACGCCGTGAACCAGCTCGACGGATGGGCATTCCCGTGGTCACGCCAGCCGGTGCACTGGGATGTCATATCGATGCCATCAGTTTCCTGCCGCATATTCCGCAGGAAGAATATCCTGCCGGGGCGCTGGCCGCTGCCCTCTTCATCATTTCCGGGTGCAGGGGCATGGAGCGCGGCACCATCTCCAGCGAACGCGATGAAAAGGGGAACGATATCCTGGCCGACATGGAACTGCTTCGCCTGGCCTTTCCGAGGCGCGTTTTCACCTTATCGCAGACCCTGTTCCTGCTCGACAGGATCAAATGGCTTTACGATAACCGTGATCTCGTTGGCGGACTGAAGTTTGTCGATGAACCGGCCGTTCTGAGATTCTTCATGGGGCGCCTGGCACCTGTCAGCGACTGGCCGCAGAAGTTGGTGGCCAAGTTCCGTGAGGATTTCGGTGACAGCCTCTAAGCGGGCGATTTTTCACAATACTTCAGCCACCACGAAAGTACTGCCGCCGACAAAGATCATGTCATCTTTGCCGGCGGCTTTTTTTGCGGCTTCCAGGGCCAGGGATACGGCAGGGTAGGAGGATCCCTGCAGACCGGCGGCAAGGCCCTTGGCCCGGAGCTCATTTTCATCCAGCGCCCGCGGGATGCCGGCCTTTGTGAAATAGTATTCGGCGTCCCGCGGCAGCAGGGTGAGCATGGCATCGATGTCCTTGTCGGAAACGGTTCCGATCACCATATGAAGTTTCCGGAAAGGGGTGGCTTCGATCTGTCTGACCACTTCCCTGATCCCGGCCGCGTTGTGTGCCGCATCGCAAACGGTTAGCGGATTGTAGGAGATCTCTTCCCATCGTCCGCGCAGTCCCGTAAGCTGGCGGACGCCGGCGATTCCTTCATATACGGCGCTTTCGGGGATCTTCATTCCTTCTTCACGCAGCAGGTCGATGGCCAGGAGGACCGAAGGGATGTTTTTTCGCTGGTATGTCCCGGAGAGCCCGGAGGTCAGACCCTCATACACGGTGTCGTCGCCGGCACGGATGTAAAATCGCTGGCTGCGGTCGGCGGTCAGGGTGCTGTTGTAAACCTGGTAAAAGTCACCCGCAAAATAAAGGGGCGAACCGGTTTCGGCGGCTTTCTTTTCAAAGACCGGGGCCGACTCTTCGTTCCATTCACCGATGATCGCCGGCTTCACGGGTTTGATGATGCCGGCCTTTTCTCCGGCAATTTTTGCCTCGGTATCTCCCAGGAACCGCGTATGGTCGAGACCGATGTTGGTGATCAGCGACAGGACCGGATCGATGATGTTCGTCGAGTCGAGGCGTCCCCCCATCCCGGTTTCGATCACCGCCACATCCACTTTTTGCCGGGCAAAACAGGTAAAGGCCATCATCACCGTGAGCTCGAAAAAGGACGGGCTGATGTTCCGGATGACCGGCATGGCTTCATAAACAAAATCGACCACTTCCCCTTCGGAGATCATTTCCCCGTTGATCCGGATCCGTTCCCTGAAATCTTTCAGGTGGGGGGAAGTGTAGAGCCCGGTCTTAAAGCCTGCTTCCGCGAGGATGGCGGCCAGCATATGGGATACGGATCCTTTCCCGTTGGTGCCGGCGATATGCAGGCAGGGAAAGTGCCGGTGGGGGTGCCCGAACCAGTCGTCCAGGACAAGTGTGTTGTCGAGGTCGGCCTTATATGCCGCCGCACCGGTCCGCTGGTACATTGGCAGGCTGGTGTACAGAAAATCGAGAGTTTCCCGGTAATCCATCTCAGTACGGATTTGCCCAGCTGTTCAGGTAGATCTTTTCCCTCCTGTATCGTTCGGGCATTTGTTTTTCTTCGGCGGCATAGCCCAGGGAAACGAGGGCAAAAGGCTGAATGTGGGAAGGCAGGGAAAAGATCTCTTTGAAGGCGGTGATCCGCTGTTCGCGGGGATAGACCCCGATCCAGCATGAACCCAGTCCGAGCGAGGTGGCGGCCAGAATGAGATTCTCCGTGGCGGCACCGCAGTCGGCGATCCAGTAACCGGTGTCGTGCTGCTGCAATTCGTCGCCGCAAACCAGGATGGCATGGGATGCCGTCCGGAGCATTTTCGAATTGGGATGGACCTCCATGATCCGTCCCATCACGCTGCGGTCCTCCACAACGATGAAATGCCAGGGCTGCCTGTTTACGGCCGATGGGGCATACATGGCCGCCCGGATGACCGACTCGATCTTTTCCCTTTCCACCGGCCGGTCACTGTACCTCCGGATGCTTCTGCGATTGAGAATGGTTTCCATTACATTCATGGTGGCTGATGTTAGTGAGGATCCTGCATTTACGGTTCAAAAAAGAGCATTCTTTTTATCAACTATTCCCTGAAAATCCAGTTATCAACAGGTTATCAACCGGGACGGGAGGATTGATTTTAACTATATTTACAGGGAGCAAATTTAGTCAAATTAGAAAAGACTGCATGAAGAAAGCCAAGAAGATCTTTGTACTGGACACCAACGTACTCCTCCATGATTACAAATGTATCTACAATTTCCAGGAAAATGATATCATCATCCCCATTACCGTTCTCGAGGAACTCGACCGCTTTAAGAAGGGGAGTGATATCATTAACTTTCAGGCCAGGGAATTTACCAGGGAACTGGATAAGATATCAGGTGATCAGCTTATTTAACGGGGGATTACCTCTTGGGAAGGGGATGGGAAAACTCTCCATTGAAACCGGGAAACCTTTTTCCGAAAAGCTGGCCAATTCTTTTCCGGAAAACACGCCTGACCACAGGATTCTGGCCATAGCGGAGTTTGTCAACACCAAATTTAACGACCGGACGGTGATCCTGGTGACCAAGGACATCAATCTCCGGATGAAAGCCAAGTCCCTGGGAATCATGTCGCAGGATTACGAGAATGACAAGGTCAAGAATATCGATGATATTTACCGCGACATTCATGTGATTGAAAGCTCCGAGACCGAAACCATTGCAAAGCTGTACAAGCAGTTTGAAGGGGTGCCGGTGGATGAATTCAAGATCAGTGAAGAGCCCGTGGCGCATCAGTATTTCATTTTCAAGAACAACAATGCCAGTGCACTGGGGCATTACGATCCCTTCAACAAGGTCATCAACCGTGTGGAGAAGCTGAAGACCTACGGGATCGAGCCGCGGAATGCCGAGCAGACTTTTGCCTTCGATGCCCTCCTGAGGCCGGAAGTGCAGCTTGTCGCGCTGACCGGCAAAGCCGGGACGGGGAAAACCCTGCTTGCCCTGGCCTCGGCGCTTCACCAGCGGAAGATGTATACCCAGATTTTCCTGGCCCGGCCGATCGTTCCCCTGGCCAACCGGGATATGGGCTTCCTGCCGGGCGATGTCAGTGAAAAGATGGGGCCCTATATGCAGCCGCTCTTCGACAACCTGTCGGTGATCAAGCAAAAATTTGCCCCCACCAGCAAGGAATTTCTGAAGATCGAGGAATTGCTCAAGACCGAAAAACTGGTCATCACCCCGCTGGCCTACATCCGCGGACGGAGTCTTTCACGGGTGTTCTTCATCGTCGATGAAGCGCAGAACCTCACACCTCACGAAGTGAAGACGATCATCACCCGGGCCGGGGAGGGCACCAAGATGATATTCACCGGGGATATTCAGCAGATCGATTCCCCTTATCTCGATACAAAATCCAATGGCCTTTCCTACATCGCCGACAGGATGAGGGGCCAGGATGTTTTTGCCCATGTCAACCTTGTGAAAGGTGAACGAAGCTATCTGGCCGACCTCGCCAGTAACCTTCTCTGAAAAGGTTATTTGTCCGACCTTTTGAGTTTTTCAGTCAGGGATCCGGTGTTTGTGTGTTTACACCGGATCCCGTTTATCTGGAGGAGGACTGTTATGAATGCGGCGATACTGCGGCATCGGTACCTGGCTGGAGAGGCGGGGTGACGGAAGCAGGTCCTGTGGTGAAACAGGCTGCCTGAACCACGGCGGGGACTCACGTGTTTCTACCTACAGGAACATCGGACAGATGTGTCCTTTTTCTGTCTTAAGGAACGCTGTGAACAAGGATGACACCAAAATACCAAAGTGACCATGAAAACATTATTTATTGTGCGCCATGGCAAATCGTCATGGGATTATGATGATATCAGCGATATTGACCGGCCTCTCAACGAGCGGGGAATCCGTGACGGGTACAAAATGGCAGGGCGGCTGAAGAAGTCGGGCCGGAAACCCGGCATGATCATCAGCAGCCCGGCGGCAAGGGCCCTTCATACGGCCATCATCTTTCAGCGGACCCTGGGGATCTCCGACCGGAAGTTTATTCTCGACCGGGACCTTTACGAGGCCGAAACGGAAGATATTATGGAGGTGATCTTTGGCGTTGACGATGGCGTGGAGTCGGTCATGATCTTCAGCCATAACCCCACCGTTCACCGATCTGGCCGGCGAGCTGACCACCCTGGCCATCGATAACGTTCCCACAACCGGCGTCGTCACGATCGACTTCGATACGGTAAAATGGACCGAGGTCAACAAACATATTATCGCAAGCCAGTCTTTCGATTATCCGAAGAAAGCCTAGAATTATTATCTTTGTCCCCTATGATGAAGCACAGAAAAATCATAAACCGGGAGATCAGCTGGCTGTCTTTCAATGAAAGGGTGCTGCAGGAGGCTGCGGATATCAATGTCCCCCTTGTTGAACGGCTCCGGTTTCTCGGGATTTTCTCCAATAACCTCGATGAATTTTTCAAAGTGCGCGTGGCCACCATCAAACGGATGATCGATGTGGAAGAAAAAACAGGCAGGCCCAACAAGGACCGGCCCAAGGAAGTGCTTAACCAGATCCAGCAATTCGTCATCCTGCTTCAGCGGAAATTTGAGAAAATCTACGAAGAGGTGAAGACGGAACTTGAGAAGGAAAAGATCAACATCATCAACGAAAAACAACTCAACCGTCAGAAGGCCGCATTTGTCAAGAATTATTTTGTCGAAAAAGTGCTGCCCGTCCTCACACCCATTATGCTTCATAACGTCAGGGACTTTCCCGACCTGAAGGACAAGTCGATTTACCTTGCGGTGAAGATGACCAGTAAGGATCCCAATGTGGAGATGGAATATGCCATCATTGAGATTCCCGAGGAAAGGCTCGGGCGTTTCCTGCTCTTCCCCATCCGGAGCCGCAAATATGTCATCCTTCTGGATGATGTGATCCGCTTCGGACTGAATATTCTTTTCGAACAGTTCCATTTCGATCATTTCGAAGCCTATACCATAAAGCTGACGCGGGATGCGGAACTCGATATCGACAATGACCTGTCGAAAAGCTTTCTCGAAAAGATCGATGAATCGGTCACCGACCGTAAAAAAGGTCAGCCCGTGCGGTTCGTCTATGATGAATCCATCCCGAAGGATCTGCTGAACTACCTCATCCGCCGGCTTGAAATCGATGAGGATGACAACCTCATCCCGGGAGGCAGGTATCATAATTTCAAGGACTTTATGAAGTTCCCCAACCTGGGCAAGGATCATCTCCAGTATTCGAAGCTACCTCCAACCACGCATCCGGCGCTGAAGCACAACGAGAACCTCTTCGACGTGGTCTCGAAAAAGGATATCCTGCTGCACTTTCCTTACCAGACCTTCAACCATTACATCAACTGGCTGAGGATGGCCTCCATGGATCCGCGGGTTGTCTCGGTGAGCACAACACTGTACCGTGTCGCTCACGACTCGGCCGTGATCAATGCCCTGATCAACGCGGCATTGAACGGGAAACAGGTGAATGTGAACATTGAACTGCAGGCCCGGTTCGATGAGAAATCCAACATCTACTGGTCCAAACGCCTGGAAGAAGTCGGAGCGAATGTCACGTTCGGCATCAAGAGTCTGAAGGTTCACAGCAAACTGACCCTGATCCGGCGGATGGAAAACGGCAGGCCCGTCGACTACGCTGCTGTGGGAACGGGAAATTTCCACGAAGGAACCGCTGAACTGTATTCCGACCTTTTCCTGCTCACGAAGGATAAGCGGATCACGACCGAGATCTGGCGGATCTTCGACTTCTTTGAAAATACCTATAAAAATTACAAGTACCAGCACCTGATCGTCTCGCCGAATTTCCAGCGGGGCAAACTCTACCAGCTGATCGACAACGAGATCAAAAATGCCCATGCCGGCATCGATGCCTATATCATTCTGAAGATCAACAATCTCGTCGACCGGAACATGATCACCAAACTTTACCAGGCCAACAATGCGGGCGTGAAGATCAAACTGATCGTGAGGGGGATCTGTTCGCTCATTCCGGGAGTACCGGGGCAAAGTGAAAATATCGAAGCCATCAGCATCGTCGACAAATACCTGGAACATTCACGGATCTTCGTATTTGCCAACGGAGGCGATGAGCTGTATTATATCTCCTCGGCCGACTGGATGACACGGAACATCGACCATCGTATCGAAGTCAGTGCGCCGGTGTTCGACAAGGATCTCCAGCAGGAACTCCGCCATATCATCGACACGCAGCTCAGGGACAACGTCAAAGCCAGGATCATCGACGAGAAACAAAGCAACCATTACAAGGAAACCAACGGGGATAAGCCCGTAAGGTCACAAATCGAATTGTATAAATATTATAAACAGCTGAGTATGAAAGACTGGCCCTCCTGATGGCCGGTTCCGGAACCGCCACCGGGGAATCCCTCCCGGGCCATATCCCGGGTTGTATGCACGTGCCAGTTATTCACACGGAATTTTGAACTGAAATCTTTACATGCCAATATGGATCTACGCGAGATATGCTTTGCAGTGCAGGAAATAGTGAAAAACACGGCTGCATTCATCGAGAACGAAAAAGAAAAACACAGTAACCTGGATATCGAGGTCAAAGGCCGGCATAATTATGTGACCAGTGTCGATAAGAATTCGGAGCGGAAGCTGGTCAGTGGCCTTCGTGAAATTCTTCCCGACTCGGGGTTTATTACCGAAGAAGGCACTGCTCACGGAGAAAAAGGACCGTTTTAACTGGGTCATCGACCCCATCGACGGGACGACGAATTTCATCCACGGTCTGCCGCCCTATGCCATCAGTGTGGCGCTCATGGATTACAATGAGATCGTGGTGGGTGTCATTTACGAGCTGGGATTCAAGGAATGTTTTTATGCCTGGAAGGGAAGCCCGGCCTATCTCAATGGTCGCGAGATCAGGGTTTCCCAGGCCGGCAAGGTCAGTGACGCCCTCATTGCCACCGGTTTTCCCTACACCAATTTCACGTTCATGGAACGGTTTATGGAAACCATGATCTATTTTATGGAAAACTCGCATGGTTTGCGCCGGCTCGGTTCGGCGGCGACCGACATTGCCTACACCGCCTGCGGACGTTTCGAAGCTTTCTACGAGTATGGTCTTCATCCCTGGGATGTTGCCGCCGGGATCCTGATCCTGAAACAGGCCGGAGGAAAAGTCTCGGATTTCGACGGGGGCACCGATTATCTTTTCGGCGGCGAGATCATCGCCTGCAATGAAGGTGTTTTCGAGGAGTTTCAGCAGGTCATCAAAAAAATCATGAAGGGATGATACGCATGAAGGTCCTGGTGTTTCGCATGGTCTATGGATTGCTGCGGGTGTTCGCCTCACTGCCCCTCAGCGTCCTTTATGCCATATCGGGACCGGCATGTTTCCTTATGCGACGGGTTTTCCACTATCGCCGTCGTGTTGTTTTCGATAACCTCCGGAGAGCCTTTCCCCAAAAAGACGAAAAAGAGATCCACCGGATCGCCGGCGCCTTTTACCATCATCTGGCCAACCTCCTCGTGGAGACCATCAAGGTCATGGATTTCAGCCAGGACGAACTTTCGGCAAGGATCCGGTTCCGGAACCGGGAGCTGATCGACCGCTATTTTGAGCAAGGGCGATCCGTGGTGGCTGTTTCAGCCCATTACGGCAACTGGGAATGGCTGCAGGGGCTGGCCGGGGAGATCCGGCATCATCCTGTGGCCGTGTACAAGCCGCTGAGCGACAAGCGCATGAATGAAATCATGAACCGCCAGCGCTCCCGGTTCGGCGCCGAGATGGTCTCCATGCGCGATATCATCAGGACCCTCCGGCGTCATCACCGCCAGGGCCGGCCCACGCTCACCATGTTTATCTCCGACCAGTCGCCGGTCTGGGAGGAGATCCAGTACTGGACCCCCTTCATGAACCAGTTGACGCCGGTCTACCTCGGCCCGGAGAAAATTGCCCGGGAATTCGGAATGGCTGTGGTGTTTTTCCGGATGCACGTTCTCGGACGCGGTTCCTACGAGGTGGAGATCGTTCCCGTGTGTGAAAATGCCAAAGCTGAAAAAGAATTTGCCATCACCGGGAAACATGTCGGGATCCTCCAGGAGACCATCGAAGACAATCCCGGCTTCTGGCTCTGGTCGCACCGCCGCTGGAAACTGACGCGCAAACGGGAAAGGGAGGAAGCGCGCGGCCGGTATAAATTTGAAGGACAGTTCATCAGGAAGCCAAAGAAAAGGATCGCCGATGCTTAAAGCCGCCGTTGTCATACTCAACTGGAACGGGGAACATTTCCTCAGAACCTTCCTCCCCGGGGTGGTCCGGAATACCACGGCTCCCGGTATTGAGGTGGTGGTCGCCGACAATGGGTCCACCGACCGTTCGATCCCTTTCCTGAAGGAGAATTTCCCGGACCTGAAAATCCTCGAATTTGAAAAAAATTACGGTTTTGCCGAAGGCTATAACAAGGCGCTCTCTGAATTGCAGGCCGAATATTTCGTTTTGCTGAACTCTGATGTTGAGGTCACCGAGGGATGGATCCATCCGCTGATTGCGGCGATGGACAGTGACAAGCTCATTGCTTCGGCCATGCCCAAGATCCGGGCTCGGGAACTGGACGGTTATTTTGAATATGCCGGCGCTGCCGGGGGGTTTATCGATGCCAGCGGCTACCCGTTCTGCCGGGGCAGAATCTTCGATTCACTGGAGATCGACTATGGGCAGTACGACACTCCCATGGAAGTGTTCTGGACCACCGGCGCCTGCATGATGGTCAGGGGACCCCTTTATAAGATCGTTGGCGGGCTGGACCCGTTCTTTTTTGCCCATTTTGAAGAGATTGACCTGTGCTGGCGGCTGAAGAACAGGGGATATAAGCACATCTGCGTGCCCTCATCGACCGTCTATCATGTCGGCGGGGGAACCCTTCCCTCCACCAATCCCCACAAGACTTACCTGAACTTCAGGAACAGCCTGTTCATGCTGTATAAGAACCTGCCCGGAGATGTGCTCGGAAAGACCATCTTCAGACGGTTGCTTCTCGATGGCCTTTCGGCGTTGCGATTCCTCCTTGCCGGCAAATTCCGCGAT
Organism: uncultured Bacteroidales bacterium; assembly: GCA_963763215.1. Taxonomy (GTDB): domain Bacteria; phylum Bacteroidota; class Bacteroidia; order Bacteroidales; genus DASQZK01. The sequence goes on along the minus strand of CAVXNX010000016.1, from coordinate 84,283 downwards.
ATCTGGTCGATCCTTTCCGCCCACGCTTCCTTTTATCGCCACTTCAGGAAATACCGTGCATTCAGGAATGAAGAGCGGCGATTTATCACCCGGGATTCCCACAAGGAAATCTATCCGGGAAGTATCGTGATCGATTACTTCATCCGGAAAAAATACACCTTCCTTGCTCTCAGATGGAAGGAAATGATGAAGCCATGAGGCTGAAAGCTCACGCCATGGTCAGACCGCCGTCGGTGTACCCCGGCCGTGCCCAGGAAAGGACGTGAGGTCCGGCGAGGCTTGCCATTCTTCGTTCGAGTTCCCGCCGGTCGACGCCCGAAATCCCCGTTTTACTAAAATCCCCGGCTATCCTGAGGTTTTCATGCAGCGTGTCGAGACCGTAATGGCCGATCAGCGCTCCGGAAACGCCATTCTGCGTCCAGGCATATTCCAGGAGTTCCTGGGGGCCGGCTCCTTTTCCAACGATATCGCGGAAAACCTTCATGGCGATAACCCCGGTATTCTTCTCCCTGGCCACAGGCAGGGCGAGATTAACGAAATCTCCGTATTTCGTGGCATTCATGGCGAGAAGGACGCAGTCGAAATCGAGTTTTTCAAGTAATTCCTTCGACCGTTCCGCGCTGTCCATCGATGAGAAACCGATGTTCCGGATCATCCCCGACGATTTCAGGCTGTCCATGGCCCGGTAAAGCCCTTTCTCGATCTCTGCCGTATTATCGTCGGGCGTGATGCCATGAATGTACAGGATGTCGATGTAGTCGGTTTTCAGCCTCCTGAGGCTTGCCTCCACAGAAGCTTTGGCCTTATCCGGATCTCTCTCTTCCAGCTTCGTGGAAAGGAAGATCTTCTTCCGGTATTTCGGAAGGATCTCTCCGTAACGATCCTCGCTGTCGGGTGATTTCGTTCCGCCCTGGTTGAAGGAGGCCGACGTGTAGCTTGGCGCCGTATCGAAAAGGTTGATGCCTCCTTCGACAGCGGCTTCAAGGATTTTTTCCCATTCCCCGTTGGGATTCCTCAGGAACTGCGACCCGCCGCCAAAGGTGAGAATGGAAATCTCGAGCCCGGTTTTTCCGAGCTTCCTCCGCATGATGCCTTTTTCCGTCCGGAAGGCCGAAAAAGGAGAGAGCATTCCGGATGCTGACACGGCTGCAGCCATGGTGGCCGAACGTTGAATGAACTCCCTTCGTGATAAACTGGATTTCTTTTTTTTCATACGGCAATTTTTTTGAAGATGAACATTCCGTTTAATTTCCCGGGCATGCCGGGAAGGTCTGAAGGGTGAAGTCGAAGCCCATACCGGCTGCCATGCGCACGTTCCGCCCTCTCAGAGAGAAAACATAACCAATGAACAATGGTTTGGCGTTTTAAGGCTCGTAGACTGAAACAAATTCCGCCCGTCTAGCACGCCATTCTCAAATTTAATGAAGTCTGCTTCCAAAATAAAAAATTTCCGGCACTAATTTCTTTCATTTGATTATTTAACATTTGATTATAATTTACATTATCTTATATTCGTGATTCATTACGACGTCGATGATCATTTTTTCCGATCGTTCATCCATATACCGTCCAGTCATGAAATTCGCACTCAGAAAACGCCTGCTGATCCCGCTTCTCCTGGCAACCGTCCTGTTATTTTCCAATTCTCTGGAGGCGCAGGATACCGGCTGCAAAGTCCTTCTTCCGTCCATTTCAGGGTCATACCAGGGAAAATGCAAGAAAGGGCTTGCCCAGGGCAAAGGTGTCGCTGTGGGCACCGACAGGTATGAAGGATATTTTTACCGGGGACTGCCCCAGGGGAACGGGACGTATACGTGGGCGGACGGCTCTTATTATACGGGCCAGTGGAACAAGGGGCTCAGGGAAGGGAAGGGTACGATGGTGTATCCGGAAGAAGGAGCCGATTCCGTCGTGACCGGTTTTTGGAAGAATGACCGGTACATTGGAGCCAAATTCATTGCTCCGTATAAAATCAACAGGAGTATCGGCGTTGTCCGGTACAGCACTGAGCCGGCATGAAGGCACACCGTACGATCTCAAAGCCCGGTTCATGATCGGCGGGCGAATCAATTCGGATATCCAGGAATTATCCATTGCCACTTCCAGCGGAAGCGAATACCATGAAGGGAGTGTCGTGGGTATCATGAATCCGATGTTCCCGGTCGACGTCAAGATCACCTACCGGACCTGGAACCAGATCCACACCGTCATGTCTGAAGTCGTTTTCGATTTTACGCTTTATGACCCGGGGCGCTGGGACCTGACCATCACCAATTAGTTGAATTACCAGTCTTCCCTGATCGTACACCTTTCCGGGCGAAGAGGCCAAGGCCGGATGGCAAATCTGTTGCTATCTTCTCAATTTTCAAAAGGCACCCGGTGTGTATTGATGTGATTCGATGGAAAAGCGCCGGATCGTCAGGATGATGACGATGCGACGGGACACAAGATAAGAAATTTCTCCGGCTTCCGCTGCCGGGGCTGGGAAATGTTCCCCGGGATGGATCGGTCAGCGAAAGGGATAGGCACGTCCGGTGAGCAATGGCTTATACCGTCGAAAGCAGGTTATCCAGGTTTTCGAATTTGCGCCGGTAATCCTCCAGGGAGCGTTCGATCAGGTCGAGCGCCTCTTCCAGGCCGTAGGTATGGGTGATCTCGCAGTTGCTCGGGTTGCCGGGAAGGTCCTTGTAGGTCAGGAAATAGTGTTTCAGACGTTCCACGACCATTTCCGGCACTTCCGAGATATCGTTGAAACCTTCGTACATCGCATCATTGTTCAGGACGGCGATGATCTTATCGTCGGCCTGGTTTTTATCGATCATTCGGAATCCTCCGATGGGCCTGGCTTTGACCAGGATGTCGCCGTGAGTGATCTCTTTCTCCGTCAGGATACAGATATCCACAGGATCTCCGTCACCGGCGATGCTCTCGTTGTCGGTCTTTTCGCGGCTCAGCTCGGCGACGCGCTCGCCGGAGAAGGTCTGGGGGATGAAGCCGTAAAGGGCCGGGACGGTATTGGAATATTTCTGGGGGCGGTCGATCTTAAGGTAGCCGCTGACCTTGTCGACTTCGTATTTGACCGTGTCGCGCGGGACCATCTCAATGAAACAGGTGACCAGTTTCGGGGCATCGGGACCGATATCCACCCCATGCCACGGATGTGATTTATATCTCAGTCCCATCAGTCGACCAATCGGGTCCATCAGTTTATTTGCCATGCTGAAGAAGGTATTTGTGGTTAATATGCCTTTTCAAAAACATCCGGAGAATCATCATGTCGCTCCACTCTTTTTCAGAGGATGGTGAGCAGTTTTTCAAGCCGGATGCCTCTGCTGCCTTTGAGCAGGATCAATTGGTTTCTAACGGGATTGTGACGGAAATGTTCAATAAGATCTTCTACAACATAAAAAGAGGGGTGCCCGGAATTCCCGGAGGCCTTCGAAAACTCAGGGCCCACGAGGATGACCTTCAGTCCGGGGATATTTTGGACCATGTCGAGGATTTTCCGGTGTTCCCCGGCGGCATAAGGTCCGAGCTCGAGCATATCTCCCAGGATCATCAGTTTTGAAGGGTGTTCGAGGCTGAGGAAATTTTTTATCGAACCGGCCATGCTGGTGGGATTGGCATTGTATGCATCGACGATCAGCCGGTTTGTGCCGGTTTCCATGACCTGTGAACGGTTGTTCGATGGGGTGTACGCTTCGATGGCAGAGACGATTTGTTCTTCGGGAACCTCAAAATATTGACCGATGCAGGCGGCGGCAAGAATGTTTTCCATGTTATAACTGCCCGTGAGCCGGGTGATGACCTGGTGGCGGCCGCCGTCCCTGAAGGTGATCATCATTTTCAGAAAAACGGAGTGTTCGGTGATATACCCGTCGCAAAGGGGTGCTTTACCGTCGGTATAAAAGACTTTCTTTACCCGGAGGGGCTCAGCGGCTGCGGTCAGGATCCCGTTCATGCCGTTGATAAAGATCGTCCCGTCTTTTTGTTCGAGGTAGCGGTAAAGTTCGGTTTTGGTTCTGAGGATGGCTTCGGCCGATCCGAAACCTTCGAGGTGGGCAAAGCCGATATTGGTGATGAGCCCAAAGTCCGGATCGGCGATCCTGCACAGGTTATGGATCTCTCCTTCGTGGTTGGCTCCCATTTCGATCACGGCGATCTCTTCATCCTTCAACTTCAGGAGGGTCAGGGGGACACCGATATGGTTGTTGAGGTTTCCCGTGGTGGCCAGGGTCCTGTATTTTTGCGACAGGACGGCCAGGATCAGTTCCTTGGTGGTGGTTTTGCCGTTGGTGCCGGTGACGGCCAGGACAGGGATGCCCAGGGTATGGCGGTGGTATGTGGCCAGTGCCTGCAGGGTTTCCAATACGTCACCGACCTGGATGAATGCCGGCCCTTTGCCGGCCTCCGGATCATCGACCACGGCATGTGAACATCCTTTTTTGAGGGCGGCGGCGGCATATGTATTTCCGTTAAAGTGATCGCCGCGCAAAGCGAAGAACAGCATTCCGGCAGCCGCATGCCGGGAGTCGGTGCAGATACCGGCCGACTGAAGAAAAAGCTTGTGGAGATCTTCGATGTGCATAACGAGCCGTGTTTATCGCATGGGTTTAAACGGTTCCAAATTACAAAAAATACGGGCAACGGGAAGTTCAGCTTTTGAAAATCCGTTCAGGGACCGGAAATAAAAAAAACCGTCCCTGGAGGAACGGTTTTTTATTTCTTTTATGTTCTTCGATCAGAAACCTGTCGGGGTGCCGACGCGTGTCATGGCACAGCGGAAGCCGAGGTCATCGCGTGATTCGGTTTCGAGGAGGAACCGGCGGGTTCCCGGGCTGAGGTAATAGGCCCGGTCCTTCCATGAACCGCCTTTGTAAACCCTGACATTGTCGTTGATCAGGGAAGATTTCTCATACTGGTCGTTCACGTACATATTGGCTGTACCTCGCTGATAAGCTTCGGAGGTGGTGTCTTTTTCTTCAAAGTTCATGGATGATCTCAGGTCGCCGTCACGGTAGTTCCTGTAATCGGATTTCCTGTAGTTAAACCGTCCTTCAGCATCGGATTCCGTAATCGGGACCCGTTTGACATTGCCGAGGCTGTCGATTTCAGGCATGTCGTCGGAGTTGAGATAAACCTTGTCGAACTGGTTTCCCCGGTAGGGATTGAAACCGGCGACATCTTCATAGGAAAGAGGACGGTATACATCGGCCACCCATTCATTGACGTTACCGGCCATGCAGTAGAGGCCGTAATCATTCGGCCAGAACGATTTGACCGGGGTGGTAATGGAACCGGCGTCGTTGAGTGCACCGGCAACACCCATCATGTCGCCTGCGCCGCGCTGGAAGTTGGCCCTCATCTGGCCCATATTTTTGGGCTGGTCATTTCTGACGTTATGGCCGTTCCAGGGATAGATCCTTCTTTCCCAAACGAGTTCGTCAACCGTATTGCCTTTCAGGGCAAAAGCGGCGAATTCCCATTCTGCTTCGGTGGGGAGGCGGTACTTCGGAAGAAGCAGGCCGTCTTCCATCTTCACGTTACGGGTATCTTTGTTGGGGTCGAGGCTGGGGATGGGTTCCCGGTATGTCGGTTGGTAGAGTCCGAGGAGGAAAGCTTCGGTGGTGAAGTGGTTGGCTCCTTTCTGGTCGGTACTCTGTTCAATGATGCCTTCGTCAACAAGTTTCTTTTCGTTCACCCGGTCGGTACGCCACAGGCAGTAATCGTTGGCCTGGAGCCAGTTCACGCCGACAACGGGGTACTGGTTGAAGGTGGGGTGGCGGAAATAATATTCGACATAGGGCTCGTTGTAGGCCATCGGGTCTCTCCACACAAGGGTATCGGGAAGGGCATTCTTTACGATTTTCCTCTGGGGATCGATGTCGGGACTGTAAACCCGTTCAAGCCAGTAGACATATTCGCGGTAGTCGACATTCCTGACTTCAGTTTCATCCATATAGAAGGAAGAGACCGTCACCCTTCTCGGAACAGCGTTCCAGTCGTACATTACGTCGTCTTCAACCCGGCCCATGGTGTAGGTTCCACCTTCGATAAGAACGAGTCCGGGACCCGTTTCCTGCTCAATGGCGTTCTTGACTTCAAAACCGCCATTGGCCGGATCGTTGTATTCCCAACCGGTGGTAGAGGATTCCTTACCCGTACTGGTTACATCTCCATTCTTTCCACATGATGTCACCAGAGCAGCCGTGATGATGTAAATGGGGACGAGGTTCAGCTTGATTTTCATAGTATTAATAGGTTTTCTTTAACCAATTATGAATTGTAAAGGAATATAGCTTTCAAAAATAACTAAATTTTAGGACATTTTATTGCCCGGTGTTTTATTTTCTTCTTACTGTTAGGTACTACAATCAGTGAGATTTCATGGGTGCCCATCGGCGGCAGTTTGATGGTCGGACTGCTAATCTGATGGTCATAACTGTAACGTATTCGGAAATTATTGGTTACATATCCGACCGAAAAAATAAGGGAGCTGAAATGAAGCCCGAAATTCTGCCTCAGCCATACCCCTGCAAGAAAGGTGTTTTTGATGAGTCCTTCCATGCCGTAGTTCAGCTGGGAAAAGCTCTGTTGCTGTATATAGATGAGATTGGGAGAGAGCTGAAGGACCTCCTTTCCGAGGCGGCTTTCATAGACCGGGATCATGCCGCCGGCGAAAACCGTCAGTTTTCGGGGCAGCCGTGCATTGGGATCGGCACTCACCGACTGCATGGGGTTGAGCAGATGGGCCATCGACACCCCGCCGTAAAAATTCCGGTAAAAACCGGCGAAACCCACGCTGAAATCGGGGAAATCGGTTTTCATATTGCCATAACTCTCACTTTCATCGATGAAATGATACTTTGAGGCGTTCAGCTGACGTTGTACATACCCGGCTTCGAAGCCCGCAGTGACGGTCAGTTCCCTGCTGACATAAAGATGATAGGAGTAGATGGCTGAGAGGGTCAGCTGGGTGATCGCCCCGCTGCCCTGGACATCGTTCATCACGCGGATGCCGAAGCCCCCGTGCATGGGTTTCATATACTGATCATAGGAGGCACTGTAGGTGATGTAAGCATTGTCGATGCCCGGCCATTGGTTGCGGTAGTTCAGGAATAAGCGGCGTTCTTCATCGCCCACACCTGCCCACGCGGGATTGAGATAGAGACGGTTAGCGTAAAATTGGGAAAATGAAGGATCCTGTGGATATGCATGCATAAACACAAACAGGAAAATGGTCATGGCCAATGCGGGCCTGATGCCTCTGATCCCCTTGAAATGCGCTATTTCTGTATGATTTCCTATGGCAATAAAAAATAGTTTATCTACGTTTATCAAACGGTATTTCAATTCTAATGTTTTATTTTACGGTCGATTTTGGGATAAATTATCTGTTTGTTTACTAACCCGGTGTTCATGAGATACCTATTGCCTTTGCTGCTATTCATTGCTCTCCCGCTCCACGGGCAGACATGGTACCTGAAACGCCATATTTCATGGAAAGATCCCATTGTGTCTGCTAAAGACATGACTTTTAAGGATATCACCGCTTTCGTAAACTCTGATTACGAAAATTACTCATCTTTGTTACCCCGCTATTTTGAAATCATCCCCTGGCAGGCGGAAAACAGCAATGTCACGGTCAGTTTTTACCGCGCCGAATATGAGAATGTCTATCCCGATGCCGACGCGGCCGCTAAATTTTCGGATCTCGGTGATACCATCCCCATAACCTCGCATGTTTCCACCGCGGCAGGCAAGCCGTTTGTCCAGGTGGCGCTTGTGCCTTTCAGGAAAAACCCGGCCACAGGTCAGATCGAAAGGCTGACGGCCTTTGTCCTGAAACTGGAATCGAATCCCGGTCCGGTGAAACCCAACGGTGTCCATTCGTTGAAAAAATCGGCGATATCGGAGAATTCCATGCTTTCAACGGGTAACTGGTTCAAAATCAAGGTGCCGGAAACGGGGATGTACAAACTGACCTACAGCCAGCTGAGTTCCATCGGGCTTGCCGACCCGGCAAAAGTACGCATTTTCGGATGGGGCGGAGCGTGCCTTCCCGACAACGCCGCCCTGGGAGAGCAGGACGACCTGGACGAGACGCAGATCTATATGAGCAAAGGCAGTGACGGCGTGTTTAACGCGGGCGACTACATCCTCTTTTATGCCACCGGGCCCGTCACCTGGCGTTACGACCAGGCCGATTCGCTCTTCCTCCACGACCTGAACCCTTACAGCGATTATGGTTACTATTTTCTGACCTCCGATTTTGGAACTGCTGCCGAACCTTTGGCGGAAGATGCTGCATCCGGACCAGCGACACGGACCACCGACAGTTATGACTTCCGGACATATCATGAGAAGGATGAAGTGAACCTTCTCAAGCTCGCCGAACTCGGGTCGGGCAGGGAATGGTACGGCGAGGATTTTGCCACCATGCCGGTGCGGACATTCGATTTTACGGTCCCGGGGATACGTGGCCGGCGAGGCGGTGCGGTTCAAAACCAACGTGGTGGCCCGTTCCAGGGATACCAGCAGCTTCATCATTTCCGCCAATAACATGAACCTCGACACGGTATTCATCAGGCCGACCAACCTGAGCGACTACACCGCCACCTATGCCTTCAACGGCGAGCCTGTGATCAGCTTTCATTCCCCGGGTGATGCCTTTCAGCTGAAATACCGCTTCGTCAAACAGGATAATGAATCGGAAGGTTACCTCGATTATATCAGTCTTACGGCGCGGGCACGGCTGAACCTTGATGGGCCGGAGTTGCTGTTCAGAGATGCCAGGGGCATCAATGATACAGCGGTGACCCGGTTTAACCTGGATCATGCCGGGACCGGCACCGTCGTTTGGGATGTGACCGATATCCATGACATCCGGAAGGTTCAGGGGACCCTCTCCGGCAGTTCCCTCAGCTTCTCGGTCAACACTCCGGATATTCGCGAATTTGTTGCCTTTAACCCCGCATCCTCCTTCCCGGCACCCCAGTACGAGGGTGATGACCTGGGCCAGGTGGATAATCAGAACCTTCACGGCGCCGGTCATCCGGAATATGTCATCGTGGCCTACCCCGACTTCCTGAAATATGCCAATGAACTGGCAGCTTACCGCCAGGAACATAACCATCTCAGCGTTCTGGTGGTCACCCCCCAGCAGGCGTACAACGAATTTTCATCAGGCCGGCCCGACATCAGCGCCATCCGCAACATGATGCGCTTCTTTTACCGCAGCGCCGGCGGCGATCCGTCGAAGATGCCCCGGTATCTCCTCCTGTTCGGCGACGGCTCCTATATCTATAAGGGCCCGGTCTCTGCAACGGAAAACTATGTTCCCACCTATCAGTCGGTCAACAGCCTTTCCCCCACGAGCTCCTATGTTTCGGATGATTATTTCGCCATGCTCGACGACGGCGAGGATATGTACTACGGGATGCTCGATGTGGGTGTCGGCCGGCTTCCGGTCGATGACACCATCAAGGCCCGCGCCATGGTCGAGAAGATCATCGGCTATGAAAAGCCCGAACGCATGGGCGACTGGCGGAACAACCTTTGCTTTATCGGCGATGACGAGGACTACAACACCCATTTCAACCAGGCCAACGAACTGGCGACCTACGTTGAAACCAATTATCCCTATTTCAATGTGAACAAGATCTTCCTCGATGCCTACAAGCAGGTATCTTCGGTGGAAGGTCAGACCTATCCCGATGTGAACCGGGCGATCAATGATCAGGTGGCCCGCGGAGCCCTCATCATCAACTATACCGGGCATGGCGGAACCGAAGGCCTTGCTCACGAGCGTGTGGTCGAGATGGAAGATATCCGGAAATGGACCAACGCCTCCAAGCTCCCTCTCTTTATGACAGCCACCTGCGAGTTCAGCCGTTTTGATGATCCGGACAAAGTCTCCGCGGGTGAGGAAGTGCTCCTCAATCCTTCCGGCGGCGGGATTGCCCTGCTGACCACAACGCGCCTTGTTTATTCCGGCCCGAACAATATCCTGAACGAACACTTCTATGAGATCGTCTTCGAAAAAGACTCCTCCGGGATGAACTACACCCTCGGTGACGTGATGAAATATACCAAGAATGAGACCGGCTACGGCATCAATAAACGGAATTTCACCCTCCTGGGTGATCCGGCCATGCGGCTGACCTATCCGTTCTATCATGTGGCCACCGATTCCATCGATCACCGGCCGGCGAAGGATGAAGCCGATACCCTCTCGGCCCTCCGGAAAGTCGCCATCAGCGGTCATATCGAAGATAACGCACATCTTCCCCTGACCTCGTTCAACGGCGTGATCTACCCTGTGGTCTTCGACAAGCCCACCACTCACACCACCCTGGCCAATGACGGCGGTGAGAAGAAAACCTTTACCCTGCGAAACAGCATTATTTATAAAGGGAAGGCTTCGGTGAAAAACGGGTATTTCAGTTTTGAGTTCTACGTTCCCAAGGATATCAGTTACGCCCTTGGCGGAGGGAAACTGAGTTATTATGCCAGCGATTCGGTCATCGACGCTGCAGGAGCCTTCCTGAATTTCCAGGTCGGAGGTTCATCCCCCGAGGCGGAAACGGATATCGGAGGGCCCGAACTTCATCTTTACATGAATAACACATACTTCAAGCCTGGGGGAATGACCGATGAAAATCCCGTCCTTCTCGTTCAAGCTCTTCGATGAACATGGCATCAACACCACGGGCAACAGCATCGGCCATGATATCACCGGTATCCTCGACGGCAACACCCAGAATGCCCTCGTCCTGAATGAATATTACCAGGCCGATATGAACAGCTACCAGAGCGGCACGGTCGAATACCCACTCTCCCGGCTTACCCCCGGGAAACATAACATTGCGGTGAAAGTCTGGGATATATACAACAACTCCAACGAGGATTCCCTGGATTTTGTCGTGGTCACCTCGGAAGACATGATTCTCGAGAACCTGCTGAACTTTCCCAATCCCTTTACGGAAAGCACCTCCATTGCCTTTAGTCACAATGACCAGGGTGCAGATCTCGATATTACCGTCGATATCTTCAATATGGCCGGCAAACTGGTGAAAACCATCAAAACCAAAGAATATAATACCGGTTTCCGGTCAAAACCGATCGAATGGAACGGTTATGACGAATCGGGTAACAAAAGCCGCCAGGGCATGTATATCTACAGGATCCATGTCAGGGCTTCCGATGGAAAAGAAGCGACCAGCTCCGGGAAGCTTATCATTGTCAGATGATTATTGCAACAATAATTTTTGAATTTTTCTGTTATATTTGTGATTCTAAAATGCGTAATAATGTCAGAGAAGAAAACCCTCAGGATGAAACGTTTAGCTGGTATCTCTGTAATTCTGCTATTGCTTGTACCCTCTGCAACGTTTGGTCAGATCAAGTATGGTGAAGTGACCGGTGGCGAGATCAACACCCTTCAGTCAGCCGTGCCGTTTTTAACCATTGCTCCTGACTCCCGGGCCGGCGCCATGGGCGATGTCGGTGTGGCCACCGCTCCCGATATCAACTCTCAACACTGGAATGCAGCCAAATATGTTTTTATGAAAGGAAAAGGCGGGATGGCCATTTCCTACACTCCCTGGCTGAGAAAACTCGTTCCCGATATTAACCTGGCCTACCTTGCCGGCTATTATAAGCTCGATGGGCGCCAGGCTCTCAGCGGATCTCTGCGCTACTTCTCCCTCGGGAACATTGTCTTTACCGACCGGTTCGGAAATCCCGACGGTCGGCAGTTCAACCCCAACGAATTTGCCCTCGATGCCGGATACTCCCGTCTCTTTACCGATAAACTCTCCGGGGCCATCGCCTTCCGCTTCATCCGGTCCGACCTTACCGGCGGACAGTATGTCGGCGACCTTGAATCCAAAGCCGGGGTATCGGTGGCGGCCGACCTGGGATTCTACTATACCGATGATATTGAACTTTCAGGAAATGACGCCAACCTTTCTTTTGGCGCCAACATTTCGAACATCGGAACAAAAATCTCCTACACTGAAAACCAGGATAAGGCCTTCATCCCGATCAACCTCCGGCTCGGAAGTGCCCTGGCTATCGACCTCGACCAGTACAACAGTTTCACCTTTGCCCTCGATCTGAACAAACTGCTGATTCCCACGCAGCCGGAATATGCCGATACCGACACGGCCACGATCATCATCAAGGGAAAAGACCCCAATGTTTCCGTCCCGCTTGGAATGATCCAGTCGTTCTACGATGCCCCGGGTATCGATAACCCGAGGGGAAGTGTTTTCCTTGAAGAACTTCATGAAATCACCTACAGCGCCGGTGTTGAGTACTGGTACAGGGAACAGTTTGCCATCCGCGGGGGGTATTTCTACGAATACAAGACCAAAGGGAACCGGAAATATTTCACCCTTGGCGTGGGTCTCAAGCTGAATGTCTTCTCCCTCGACTTCGCTTACCTCATTCCCACAGCCGTCAACAACCCCCTTGCCAATACGCTGAGATTCACCCTTGGCTTTAATTTCGACAAATTCAGATAAGCGCTTCCTTCAATGGGCTACAGGATCGGGATAGGTTATGATGTGCATCAGCTGGGTGATAACCTTCCCCTTTACCTTGGCGGGATTCAGATACCCCATTCACGTGGCCTCATCGGACATTCCGATGCCGATGTGCTGCTGCATGCGATCTGCGACGCTCTGCTCGGCGCCCTGGCCCTTGGCGATATCGGCCGGCATTTTCCCGACACCTCGGGGGAGTTTAAAAATATCGACAGCAAGATCCTTCTCGACCGGACCTTCGGCATGATCCGCGAGCGCGGTTACCGGGTGGAAAACCTCGATACCATCCTTATCCTGCAGAAACCCCGGGTGAAAGATTATATTCACGAGATGCAGAAAACCATCGCCGGTATCCTCGGTACCAGCGAAGAGAATGTATCGGTCAAAGCCACCACAACGGAAAAACTGGGATTCGAAGGGAGGGAGGAAGGCATTGCCGCCCAGGCGATAGTCCTCCTTGTCCGCTGATCCTACTGCACGGTAATCACCGCCCCACCTGCCATTTTGTTCCTTAGCTCCTGTTGAATTTTTTCCAGCTCCCTGTAGAAAGCGGGAGGGCCCTGGCGGTGTGTGTCGGTCAGAAGGCTGATACAAAAGGACAGGTACTCCAGATTGAAGGTGTCGGTGATGTCATCATCTTTTATCTCCACCGCTGCCGCTGCCTGCCGGAAGGCGTTCTCAACACGTTCCGTCATATTGTCGACCGTGTTCTGCTCTGTCTTCCCGGCCATCCCGAAATACAGATTCAACATGTCGCACAGACCCGGGCTCACGCCACATTTCGCGGGAGGGTACATGGAGAAGTATTCCCGGACCATATCTTTGGTCGCCCGGTCGTCCCCCGACTCCGAACGACTCCGGATAAGCAGGGCGGCGTCATTGGTGATCCAGGAAAAGGTGCGCTGACGGGCCGGGAAGTTGTTCTCCGGCAGTGCGACCCCGGAATGGTCGATAAAATGACGGATGAACGTGGTATCGGCCATCATCCCTTCGGTGCGGAGAAATCGCGGATCTTTCGTTTCTTCCTCGCCGGCCAGCCGGTAAACCAGGACCTCCCCGGCAAGATTCTCCCCGGCAATAAGTCCGTAGATCATCTGGATACATCCTTTGCTGAAATAAACCGGGTGGGAGGGAAACTGGCTGAGGATCAGTGAAGGCAGAATGAACCGTGCCGGAAAGATGACATTGGGAAGGTTCGTGGTGATGTCGAGGTGATCATCCCGGCCGTCGGGACGGGTATAATGATACCGGTATATGCCGCGGCTGATCATCAGCGGAGTCTGTGATTTTACCTGTTCAACGGCCTGCCGGTTCCAGTCCTGCAATGGCCTGGTGACCAGGGAATTTCCGGGACCTATGTAGATACCGCTGCGGGCGGCAGCTTCATAGACTTCCGGGCTGATGTCTGACCAGAGAGAATCGCCACCCGGCCTTCCGCGGGTCAGGTCCTGATAATAGACCGGGTCGTTGAGAAGGGAAAGATTCACGATGCGGATGTCGGGACGGATATGTTTCACTTCGTGCAGATAAAGCAGGGGGTAGGTGTCGTTATCCCCATTGGTGAAAAGAATGGCTCCCGGTTCGGGAATTTCCAGCATGGCTGAGGCGAAAGATGTCCAGAAGCTGTCGTAAAGCGTATCCTCCCTGAGATAAGGTCTCAGAAACCGGCCGGCTTTCTGCGGGGGCCCGAAAAGGCTCATCTCATACCATTTGGCCATGATCTCGTTGGCATATTTCAAGTCCATTCGGCCCACCATCGTTCTGAAACCCGGATTTCTCAGGTACAGTTCATGCAGACATTCAATATCCCTGCGGGCATAACGGACAAACCGTTTCATTGCCCTGGCCGGCTTACTTTTATAAAGCGGCACGTCGGGTGAAAATTCGCCATGCTTCCACAGCAGGTCGGAAGCCGCCTGTCCGTATGCGCGGGCCGTACCGTACAGTTCGTCGTCGGAGAGTGCAGTCGCAGGCCTGCTTCCGTACTGACGGATCACGTCAGTAGTCCAGCCCGGGTAACCGTAAAACGGATAGATCGCAAATTTATAGATCTCTTCGTTATCCAGATATTTCCGGATGGCGTACTGTCGGGCTGAAAGGCTTCCTGAGCATCCTCCGGCAGGGTGAAGCCCGTTGAGACTTCCCAGAGAAGGATGCTGTCGCTCACCACCGGTTGTCCGGACTTTTCGGTCTCGGTGTACACATACCAGCCTCCTGGTTTTCGGGCGAACCGGTAAAACTCGTACGGAGAGGAGCCATGAGCAGCCGGCGGATAATGCGTGAAAAAATAGGTGCATGCCTCCCGGTAGCCGGGGATGCCGGGGGGAGTCGGCAGAGCGGCGATCCGCAGATCTTCCTTTCGTTGCAAGGAGCGCCAGAACGGAAACAAAAAGCAGTCGTTTCTTCATGAATATGCCTGTTCAACAGGATGCCGGAAAGTTAGCAATAATTTTGCTTCCATTCCTTTTACCATTCCTCCCGGGGGGTTTCACTTTACACTGCAGCCGGGCTTTCTTCCGGATAACACTAAAATATCCCGTTCGGTTGCAGAAGTTTTCGGCCGATTGTGTATCTTGGGTAGATGGCAAAGCCGGAAAATACCGACCACTTATGAAATACTTCCCCACATTGTACCTGGTGCTGGCCTTTTCAACGTCAGTTTTTGGACAGCCGTGGCATCTGAAGGCTGAGATTGCGGGCATGCCCGACCAACGGGTGTACCTGGCCTCACTGAAGGGTGAGAAAGAAACGGTGATCGACAGCGCTGCCTCCCTCGACGGGGCGTTCAGCTTCCCATTCGATGAGCATGATGTTCCAGGGGTCTACCGCATTTTGCTGGGCGCTGGTCCCAACGGCGGCGCTTACGGAAGAGGAGTGCGCAGCTTCGACATTCTCTTTGATCATCAGGATATCGATCTGAAAACAGATTTCACGAACCTGGTGAGAGACATGGACGTCGTCAGGTCGGTGGAAAACCAGGTCTATTACCGGTTTGTGAAAATCCGGTCGGTCTATGGTGCGAAATTCAATGCCATGTACTCCCTTCTCAACCTGTATTCCGCGTCCGATCCGTTCTATTCCGGACTGGCCGATGAGTTTGTGCATGTGCAGCGGGAACTCAACGACACCCTGGCGAGTCTCTCGGGGGAGTTGCCCGGCACGCTTGCATCCTCCCTGATCCGCATGTACCCCGAACCGGTTTACGATCCCCGCACCGATGGACCGATTAACGGGTATATGAGGGAACACTATTTTGATCTTGTCCGCCTGGATGACCCCGAACTGATCAACTCGCCGGTCTATACCCAGAAAGATCCTCACCTACCTTGGGTTTTACCGGGAACCCGACCTGCCACAGGATCAACAGGAACAGTTGTTCATCCAGGCCGTCGAAAACATCATGTCAGCAGTGGAAGAGAACCAGGACGTTAACCAGTTCGTGCTGAATTACCTCATCGATGGCTTCGAACGGTTCAAAATGGAGGATGTCCTCGTGTATATCGCGGATCATTACCTGTCGGAAGGATGTGAAACGGAAAACGAGAAGCTCATGCAGGACCGGCTGGAGGCGTATAAACGGATGGCGAGGGGGGAGAAGGTCGAAGATATCGCTCTCCCGGATGCGAATGACAAGACGAGGCGGCTCTCGGACCTGGACACGAAATACACCCTGCTGATTTTCTGGGCTTCGTGGTGTCCCCACTGCCAGGATCTCATGCCCCGTCTGAAGGAATGGTACGAAAAAAATGCCGGAGACACCGGTCTCGGTATCTATGCCGTGGCCATCGACACGAGCCGCGCGGGCTGGGAGGAGTATCTCATGGGAAATGACCTGCCCTGGGTTAACGTCATTGAGATTGGAGGCTGGGACGGGAGAGTGGCACGTCGTTTTAACATCTACGCCACCCCGACGATGTTCATTCTCGACCGGAACAGGAAAATTCTGTCGAAACCTCTGACCTACAGGGATTTTAAACGGGATATGGAAAAACTCGCACGATAGACTGCCGCCTTCGCCCCTTTCAGATGAGCGGGCATTTGTGGCAATGGGCCTGGCTCCTGATTCAAGGATCGCCTGGCTGTATTCATTCCGTCCCCGGCGGGATTGATCAAAATCGGGACAAAGCTTCGGGATTTTTCAGCCTGTTTTCTGTACATTTGAATTACAGTATCTTTTACCATCGCTGCCATGAAAAATAAGCTCCTGGACCAGTTACAGGTTGAGGTCGATGCGTCCTATCTGTACGGCGTTCTTTCCGCCAATTCCAAAGAAGAGGAACTGGCTTCTGTATACCGGCAAATGTCGGATATCGAAAAGGGTCATGCTGCAAAAGTCATGGACAGGCTCCGGGATTCCGGTTTTGATCCGGTCATGCCTCGCCCTTCATTGCGGGCACGCACACAGGTCAGGCTCGGGAAAATTTTTGGTTACACCTTCATCCTGAACAATCTGGTTGCACTGGAACGGAATATGGCTGAAGGGGCAGTCAGGAAGAAGCGTGAGCAGGGGCAGGCGCTCAATGGCAGCGAAATGAATCATTTCCGCATCCTCGATAATCTTTATGAGTCGTCATCCGGGCTTCGGGGAGGAGTGCTGGCCCGCCTGGAGGGGCGTCACCGGTCGGTCGCCGGCAATGCCTTACGGGCGGCCGTTCTGGGCGCCAACGACGGGCTTGTTTCCAACCTCAGCCTGATCATGGGTGTGGCGGGGGCAACGAATGGCAGCCGGGATGTGATCATTGCCGGGTTTGCCGGGATGCTGGCCGGTTCCATTTCCATGGCCCTCGGCGAATGGCTTTCGGTGCAAAGTTCAAGGGAGCTCTACCAGCGGCAGATCGCCACTGAAGCCGAAGAGCTGGAAAATTCGCCCGAAGAGGAGATGCTTGAACTCTCGCTGATTTACCAGTCCAAAGGCATTCATAAAGAAGCGGCCGAGGGCATGGCCCGGAACGTACTGAAGAACAAGGAGACGGCCCTGGACACGTTGGTCAGGGAGGAACTGGGCATCGATACCGAGGATCTCGGGGGATCGGCCTGGGAGGCCGCCATCAGCTCTTTCCTGCTCTTTGCCGTTGGCGCAGTCATCCCGCTCATTCCCTTCCTTTTTCGCACAGGACTGCATGCCGTGGCGATCAGCCTGGTCGCTTCGGTTGCCGGCTTGTTCATCATCGGGGCCGCCATTACACTGTTCACCGGAAAGCCCATGCTTTTTTCAGGTCTCCGGCAGGTTATGTTCGGCACCCTGGCCGCTGCGGTAACCTTTGGCATCGGTAAGCTCATTGGTGTCAGCATCTCAGGTTAACACTAATTAGTGCTTGCAAGAAAACGCCAATAGCTGCGTTATGCTCGACTTCAAAACAGTCATTTACGAATAGTAAACTCCTGTTTTTCAGTCATCGCAAGCCTTGCTCTGGACGTTTTCTTATCAAGCACGGCTAAAAAACATGAGTTTTCTTTCTGATACTAATAATCACCGGTATGCATCATCCGGTCCGATATGGTAAACATCCCTGTTCCATCGCCGTTGTGCATGGCGGTCCCGGTATGGCCGGCTACATGGCACCCCTGGCCCTTGAGCTGTCATCGCTTCATGGCGTGGTGGAACCCTATCTTCTCGATGAGAGCGTGGAAGGCCAGATCAGGAATCTTTTTACCGTTCTGAATGACACCTGCCATTTCCCGGTGGTCCTGATCGGACATTCGTGGGGGGCCTGGCTTTCACTGCTGTTCACGGCCCGTTATCCCCAACTGGTGGGTCGCCTTGTGATGGTGGGTGCCGGCGCCTTCGATGAGCGGTATAAAACCGATATCGAGAGCACCCGCCTCGAACGGCTGACGCCGACAGAAAGGTCCGAAGCCATCACCCTGTCCGACACACTCCGCAGGGAAGGACCTGAGGCCGGGGCGGAGACCATGAAGCGCTTTGGTTACCTGATGTCAAAAGCCGACAGCTTCCTGGTGGATGACGATTCCCTGGCGGGCACGATTTACTCCCCGGCGGTCTATTCGAAGGTCTGGAATGAAGCTTCAAAAATGCGTCAGTCGGGTGAACTGCTCCGCTCGGCACGGCTCGTCCGTTGTCCGGCCCTCGCCATCCATGGTGCATACGACCCCCATCCGGCAGCCGGTGTGGAATACCCTTTACGGAAGGTGATCTCCGGTTTCAGGTTCGTACTGCTCGAGGATTGCGGGCATTATCCCTGGCGGGAACTCAAAGCCAGGGAGGACTTTTTCCGGGAACTCAACGCCTTTCTCCCCATGACCGCGCGGTGAGCCCCGGTCAGAGATGTTTCGTCTATTTTTTTATGAATTCAGCGATGGCATACCATTTCCGGTCATCGCAGTGGATCTTTTGCAGACTGAGATCCGACTGGATGGCCATCGCCCTGATGTCATCCGGTGTATACTTCTTTGCCGTGGCGGTCAGGATGGTTTCACCCCGGCACATCCCGAGGATGAGCCCTGCTTTCCTCAGGTGAAGGTTCATATCCCTTCCTGCAACCAGGTGCATCTCCATGCGTGAGTGCTCCGGATTGTAAGAAGCCCGGTGATCGAATTCATCGGCATTGATAAATGAACCGGTGACCCTGTTGACCACACTGAGGATATTTTTATTGAAGGCGGCCATGAGACCCTTCCGGTCGTTGTAGGCTCTTTCCATGACCGGGACGGCCTTTTTCAGGTCGAGACCGGCGAGGAGGATGTCCCCTTCATGCATGACAGTTTGCAAAGCCTTCATCAGGTGTATGCCGTGAGAATCCATGAGGTTTCCCGGAGGGCCCCCGAAAACGCAGTACACTCGTGGCATATCTGTTGCAGGCAGGTCGAAGTATCCGGTAAAATCAGTATGGACGGGAACGATCCCGTTTTTGGGGAAAAGATCCCTTACCATGTTTGCTGCCGTCCTGTTGGCCGCTTTGCTGAAGTTCACGGGGATGTACCGACGAATCTGACACCCGTTTTCCCGGAGGCTGCGGATCAGAGTCTTGACCTTCAGGGTCTCTCCAGGACCCATGTCGACGATCTCCAGGTTTTTAAAACCGGTTAGCCGGGGAATGACCTGGCTCCTGAGAAGGTAGAGCTCGATCCGGTCGGGGTAGAAATCTCCCGACAGGCATATCTCCTGGTAAAGCTGAACGCCCGTGCTGTCAAAGAAGTATTTGCTGTCGAGATGCTTCTGGTCCTCCAGAAGCGAGCAAACCATGTTATCGATATGGACGTCATCCGAATAGCCGGCAAACATGTCGTCGGTCCGGAGGCGGTTTGCTAACGTGGTGGTATTTGGCATACTGTTCATGATGTTCCTGGTTTAGCTGGTGTCTGAGAAATTTCACCGGGCACGTTCAAGGTGCGCAAAAATGGTGTTCAGGCTTTCGGCATAGGTGGGATGGGCGAATATGGCATCTCTCAACTCCTGGTATTTCAGTTTTCCCATCATGGCGATCTGGAGCATGGCCATGATTTCTCCGCCCTGGTCGGCCAGTACTGCCGCCCCGAGGATCGTATCGTCGATCCGAGACCAGGACTTTCACCCTTCCCCTGGGGTGATTGGTTTCAATGGCTCTGGAAATCGAGGAGGCGTTCAGGCTGGCAATCCGGTACGGGATCTCCTTTTCACCGGCCATTTTTTCATTCAGGCCGATGCGTCCAAGCTCGGGATCGATGAACAGGGTATATGGGACGGGTCGGTCCTTTGTTGTTTTCTTCCCGTCGCCAAACAGCCTGTTATCGATGATCCGGAAATCGTCGTAGGAGATATGGGTGAATTCAGGTCCGCCTTTGCAATCGCCCAGGGCATAAATGTCCCTGGCAGATGTTTCGAGTTTTTCATTCACCCGGATGTATCCCTGATCATCGGTTTTGATACCGGCGGCTGAGGAGATTGAGTTCATCGGTGGAGGGTGTGGTCCCGGCAGCCACAAGGATATGCGTTACCTTGTGCCTGACTTCCCCCTCGGGTGTCTTCAAAATAGCTTCGGTATAGGTATTGTCCATTTTTTTCACGAGACTGAGCCGGGTATTCAGCAGGATCTCGATATTTTCATCACGGAGCAAGCCGGCGATGTCTTCGGCGATATCCTTATCTTCCCGGGGGAGAAGCTGGCAGGAATCTTCAGCGATGATCACGTGCGTCCCAAATCGCCTGAACATCTGCCCGAGTTCGAGGCCGATATATCCGCCACCGACGACAAGCATGACTTTCCGGAAGTTCCCGGATCTCCATCCAGTTTTTTGCATGATAATACGTGATATGGCTGAGGCCCTCAACCTCAATCTCCCGTGGCCGGGTCCCGGTATTGATGAAGATCTTCTTCGCAGTGAGATCGGTTTTTCCACCCTCGGAAAGATGAATGCGGATTTTCTTCTCACCTGTGAAAGTAGCCGTACCTCTAAAGAAATCGACCGAATCGTCATTCTCCAGGAATTTGGTGATCTTATGCCGGAATGCCTCCACGATCCGGTCCCTCCTGTTGCAGATCTCCTCGAAATTGAGATCGGTGATGGCTGCATGGATTCCCCATTCCTGACTCTTTTTGATGATATAAGCCGCACGTGCCGAAGAGATCATCGCCTTGGAGGGTGTGCAACCGTAATTGACGCAGCTTCCACCTTCAAGGTCCTTTTCGATGACTGCCAGGCGAAAATTTTTTCCGGCCAGTTTAGGCGCCAGTGGTTCGCATGCCTGTCCTGCACCGATGATCACCGCATCGTAAGGCTCCTTTGACGCTTTCGTTTTCAGTCCCATGACCTGTTCGTGTTTTACTTCCCGTAAATCAACTGATCCTTCAAAACGTCCTGCCGGTTTTCACGGCAGGCTTTGTAGTGAAACACACCTGGTCAATTTTAGTTTGTTTTTTATAAATTATTGATTGACATTGTTTTAAATTGTATTTCTCCCGCTAAATCTCAATGATATGAGCTCATAAGAAACCTGGATTACCACATACCGGTGGACGTTTTTTCCGGGAATGCCCGGGAGTCAGCAATGGTGAAGAGCCTGTTGGAGAATGCTGGCATCCGGGTCTACGTGAAGAATTCGATCCGGGCATCTTGCCCCTGGCGGGGCGGGCGGGGGGAGGGGGTTACCGAATTTTACCAAAAGCGGAACCATGAGGATGAGGTTAATCTCAGATCGCTGCCAAAAGCCCCCCGTCGACGTAAATAATCTGACCATTCACAAAACTGCTGGCCCCGGAAGCCAGGAAGATGGCTGCTCCCGCCAGTTCATCGGGATTGCCCCACCGTCCTGCAGGCGTTCTACCCTTGATCCACTGGTCAAAATCGGGATCGTCGGCGAGAGGATGGGTCATTTCCGTCAGAAAATATCCCGGCCCGATGCCATTGACCTGGATGTTGTACTTTGCCCATTCCACGGCCATGGCCCTGGTCAGCATGCGAAGGCCGCCTTTTGATGCCGCGTAGGGTCCGGTGCCCGGGCGTCCCACCTCACTCATCAGTGAACAGATATTGATGATCTTTCCCGATTCGCGCGCCATCATCCGCTGGACCACAGCCTTCGACACCATGAAAGCTCCGGTGAGATTTGTCCTGAGTACTTCTTCCCACTGGTCGAGCGGACAGTTTTCCAGGGGATGGCGCCGTTGTATCCCTGCGTTGTTGATGAGAATATCGATGGGACCGATGTTTTTTTCAATCCGGTTGATCCCGCCCTTAACGGCTTGTTCGTCATCGATGTCAAAACAGCTGGTGAAGACCTGAAAACCCAGGGCGGTCAGGCTTGCATAAGCCTGGTCGAGGGTGAGTTGTGTCCTGCCGTTAAGGATAACCTTCGCGCCCACGGAGGCGAAGGCCCTGGCCAGTGTGAAACCGATGCCCCGGCTGGAGCCCGTAATGAGGACGATCTTCTCCTCAACATCGAATATTCTGTTGAATGCCATCTTTTTATGCTTCACTCGTTAATGCGAACCTGTAAACTGCCATTTAAGGGAAAGGGGGCCGGAAATTTCCGATTCCCGTCCCCGGTCGTCAACCGCTTTAATCCTGTATCCGGTCTTTTTTCATGTAGAAAAATTAGGATTCGCATGCATAAAGTAAGGGAATTGAAACCGGATTTGCAAAAAAGGGCGGCCCGGCGATTAGCCTGTGATGCCCATCTGCTGCATGAGAAAAGAGGCATTCATGTTTTTGGCCAGGCCATCCCTGAGACGGTAATCGAATCTCAGTTCCCGGCCCTCGATGAAACTTTCAAAATGGAGATTCTCTACGGAGGCGGGAAAGGTCTCCGCCATTTTCCCCAGGGCAAGATCATGGGTGGCGACAAAGGCCAGGCAGTTGTGGCCAGCGAATTTTCTGAGCAGGGCGACGGATCCTTTGTGTTTGTCGGTGCTGTTGGTCCCTTTGAGGATTTCATCCAGGAGGATAAGGATCTTGTCTCCTTTGCTGAGAAGATCGACAATGCGTTTCAGACGTTTAAGCTCGGCGAAAAAATAGGATTCACTATCGGAGAGCGAATCGGTGGTGCGCATGCCCGTGATCACGGCCATCGGCTCGAAGCGGAAGGTCTCACTGCATACAGGAGCTCCCGCTCCGGCCAAAACCATATTCACGCCTACCGTGCGCAGGAAAGTGCTTTTACCGGCCATATTGGCCCCGGTGATGATAAAAATATTTTTTCCCTCCTCCCGGATGAAGTCATTGATTACCCGCGATTCTTCACGGATCAGAGGGTGCCCGATTTTCACAGCCTCGAGTCCCGTTCCCCCGGTATCGGGCCAGCAGAATGCCGGGTGGTTGAAATGCAACGTGGAGAAACTGATGGCTGAATCCAGGAAGGCCGGGCTCATGAAAAATCCGTCGAGACCTTCTTTGGCCGATGTCCTCCATCTCTCCAGGAAACGGATGATATGCAGATCGAACATGAAAAGGATATTCAGTATCACTCCGACCAGAATATTGAGCCGGGCATCGAGATCATTCATCAACCTGTTGAGCCTGTTAAACATATCAAGGGATGAAGCCGAGATACGGGCCTGTTCCTTCAGCAGGGGATGGGTGAATTTTTCCCTGGAAATGATCCGGTTCAATTCCAGGTATTTGCCCAGGATTTCCTGTTTTCTGGAGATCTTCTCATGATAACGGTTCACCCTGGTGATCACCAGCCCGTTGACAAAGAAGCTCAACAGGATCATCGGCAGAAGGAGGCGGAAAAGGACCGGCCAGATCCATCCGAGAGAGAGGAGGATCACGAAAACAGCCGGGATGATATACATCAGGATCCTGAGCAGTGTCGAAAACCGGAAACTCGCCTTTTCCATCCATTCTGTGATCTCATTCCTGTCGCCTGGCTTGTCACCGGTGAGGAGTCCTTCCGATCGGAAAGCCTGCATGAACCCGGGCCGGGAAGCCAGTTCCCTGTAAATTTCCTGGCGGACAATGATCTGGTCGATCCGGAAGGGTGAATTCAAAAGGTCGAGGGACAGTTGATGTTTTCCCTCAAGGGTACATGTCCGGTTAAGAAACTGGAACAGTGACTTCTTCCCGAAAATATCGAGATCATAGGTGAATTCGTGACCCGGATCCAAATATTCCGTCCCATCCTCAAAGGCGGAGAAGTCGCCCTGAAGGGCGTTGAGCTCATTGGCATTGATCGCGATCAGGGCCTGGGACCGGTCGCGTTGAAGTTTCAGGTTCCGGTGGCGGATAACCAGAAAAATAAAGGAGACGAGCCATATTACTGAAAAGACGGACCAGGGGATGCCGCCGGTCTTCACGGTCCTGACGAAAAAAAACACCAGCAGCACCATGGTCACCAATCGCAGGAAGGATACCCAGCCCATCTGCATTTTTACTGATCTGAGCTGGTTTTCGGAAGCCTGTTTTCTTTCCTCGTAATAATCTTTTGCCGTCATCATGATGTAAAGCTACGAAGAGTGGAGCTTTGACCAAAATCTGAGAAGGTTTTCATGAGAGACTTTTTGGTGCGATCTTAAGAAAATAGAAATTGTATAAGTCGAGTCGGAAGTTGGAAGTTGGAAGTTGGAAGTTGGAAGTCCGACTTCGGGCTCACCCGTTTTTCAAATTTAAATTGCCTGATCATTTTGTTTCTTTTCTTCCGACTTCCAACTTCCGACTTCCGACTTCCATCTTCCGACTCTCTTACTTCTAACACTGGTTAGTTACAAATTATTTTTATATTTTGTAAGGATTATTGTAAGGGCGGTATGAATAAATCAAAACAGATTCTCCCGTTAATGTTCACCGGTGTTCTGATGGGTGCCCTCGATTTTGCCATCATCGGGCCGGCTTTTCCCGCCATTCAGAGCACGTTTCACGTCAGTGACCGGATGCTGCCATGGCTATTGAATATTTACGTCCTTTTCAACCTCATCTCCACCCCGGTAATGGGGAAATTCTCAGACCTGTACGGCCGGAAATGGATTTATATCCTCGACATTTTTCTGTTCGGTATGGGATCATTTTTGGTGGTTATCTCGGGATCTTTCGGGATGGCCCTTGCCGGACGGGCCATACAGGGTTTCGGTGCGGGCGGCATATTCCCTGTGGCGACAGCCGTTATCGGCGACAAGGTCCCAAAGGAAAAGCAGGGCAGTGCCCTGGGTCTCATCGGTGCAGTCTTTGGTCTGGCTTTCATCATCGGGCCGGTCATCGGCGGGGCGCTTCTGAACTTCAACTGGCGCTACATTTTTGCCTTGAATCTGCCGGTGGCCGCGTTGATCATCATCTGGGCATACCGTATTTTGCCGTCGGAGCGCATCGCCAATGACATATCGATCGACTGGCTGGGAATTCTTTCCATGGTTGGCGCTCTGACAATTTACGCCCTCTGCATCAATCATATAAATTCGAAGCATCTGTTGAAAAGTATGTCTGATCCGTACATCTTCATTCCCTACTTACTCTCCCTGGGTCTGCTGGTCTATTTCTATTTCAGGGAAACCCGGATCGAATCACCGGTCATCAACCCGCGGCTTTTAAGATCGAAGCAGCTACTTATCATATACATGCTGGCATTCGGGGCGGGATTGGCCCAACTGGCCGGCATTTATCTCCCGTCGATCGCCTCCCGGTTTTTTGGGGTCTCGCATTCGGAAGCAAGTTTCATGATGCTACCGCTGGTCGTTGCCCTTTTTATCAGTGCCCCGATGGCCGGCCGGCTCGTCGACACGATCGGTTCCAGGAACGTCGTGATCATCGGTCAGATCATTATGATCACCGGCCTGGCCATCTTCGGTTTTTATTTTCAGGGACGTTATGGATTCTATGCCGCTGAGGTGCTCACCGGTGCAGGGATGGCCTTCGTGGTCGGGTCGCCGTTGCGGTACATCATGAACCAGGAGACGGAAACCCGGGACAGGGCTTCAGGCCAGGCAATGCTTACCCTTTTCACCAGTACGGGCCAGCTCTCCAGTGCTGCGATGGTGGGGGCCATCGTCGCCAGCATGGGAGGCGGCATCAAAGGTTACCGTGCCTCTTTCCAGGTGCTGATGTACATTTCTTTTTTCCTTCTCATCCTGGCCTTCGGACTCAGGGGACGGAAACACGGCCAACGGTGAATGAGACGGGAAATTCCGGTGTCTCGTCAGCGTTTTGCTGGTGAAGGGACAGCATTCATGAGATCTTCCAGGTTTTTTCGCGGAGGGAAAGATCAGGTTCTCCCTGATGACCTGGTTTGCGGGTTTAATCTGTCTTAAGCCGGCCGGAGCGGCTTTCTTTCCTGCTGCCGGAAGGGTGATGCCCGAGGTAACCTCCAGCGCGGTGGCCAGCATGGGGTCGGAGAGGCTGCCAAAAGGTTGCGCCGACCTGAACATGTCGGGGACATAATGGTCGGGAGCCAGCCCGTTGACGAAATCGGTGTAGACCGTCGGCATTGGCATATTTCAGAACGACCGGCATCATGGCCCAGTTGAAACGCGGTGGGTTATTCGTGTCGGGGATGACCCACATCCCGGTGTATTTTCCTACGGTGGTGTCCCCTACCGTGACCACCTGCATATAGGGCATCAGGCCGGTAATCACCAGTTCACTTGCCGAAGCTGTTCCCCTTCCCGTAATGAAGACCACCCGGCTCAGGTTGAGGTTGTGGCCGTTGTCGCTGAACTTTGTCACCAGCGAGGGCGAATCTGCGCCTTCAGAGCTGACGAGGTAGGCATTGACCGATGAATTGTACTTGTTGGTTACCAGTACATCCTGGGCGGAGACTGCTGAGGCCGGTGCGATACATGAGGCGAGGTACCGGGCGACATCGAGGGACCCACCCGGGTTATAACGGAGGTCGACGATCAGTTCAGTGACCCCGTCATTCTTGAATTGATCAAAGACACTTCCCAGTTCGTCCATGTACGTGTTGCCGCTTCCCGGCGTGAATTCGGTGAAAACGAGGTATCCTGTCCTGACGCCGTTGGTGTCGATCACGGTATGGTAGATGTCGGGATCCGCATTGATCACCTCTGCCGTGAGACTGACGGTCTTCCCGTTGGATTTCAGCGATCCGGTCGAATAATCCCCCAGGCCTGCGGTGTAGGAATTTTTGCTGTACAGATCGTAATAATTGTCCTTCGTCAGGGTCTGTCCGTTAATGGTGAGGATGAAATCACCGCGTTTGAGGCCGGCGCTGTCGGCCGGTGAGCCCGGGTAGACATATTCGACGAAAATGGCCACGTTATTCGTCCCCGAGATGAGACCGAACATCGGTGAATATCCCATGGATAAAGGCTCACCCTGGAGTTCGGCCTTCAACTGAGTATAATTGTCGGTGATATACGACCAATGATCCAGCTGGGTGTAAAGCATCTTGTTGAAGAAGGCTTTCGGATCGGTCGCGGTGAGGGGGTCCAGGTTGGAAGGGATCTCCTGGTTCCAGTAATAAACCGAAGTCATCCCGTCATAGATCCACTGGTTGATGATCTTGGTCTGCGAATTACTGGTCGAAGGGTTGGGGGATGTGTTGTCTTTTTTACAGGAGCCTGCCAGGAAAAGGATCATGGCGAGTGCTGCCACAAGCGTCATATGTTTTTTCATTCTGATTTGTGTTTTCTTAAACTGGATCATGTACTCATTCGTCTTCTTCATAACTGTCTTATCATTTACTAAGTATTCTGTCATTTCCCCGGTTTTTCATCAATCCACGGCTGTCCGGAACTATTGCCGGAGAGTTTGTCCTGTCCCGTTTCAACCTCTCCCTGTCTTCCCGGGATCGATGTGTGGGCAAAACAATTCTGTTTAAAGATAGTTAATGGAATTAAGTTTTTTTCACATTTGAAACGCACGCCAGCGGGAACGGAATTTGCCTTGACTCTTAACACGTTGCTAAAAAACGGTGCGGCCACCGGCTCTAAAACCTGCATGACTGAAGGGGGAACAGGCAAGGGTGAAATAATGACCTTCGAAAAATATTTGACAAGTTCTCAAATAAGTTTTGGTGATATTTAAAATAAATTCCTTACTTTTAAATCGCCGGGTGGGATGAATACTCTCTCTTCATGTAAGTTTGGTTAGTTAGTTGTTACTTCATTAACTAAAGTTGGTAATTGGTTAAGTTAAATATTTCTTCTAACCCTCATCCCTCCGGCTTTTTTATTTTCTCCCCCCATCAAAATAAAATTTCAGCCTTTTCACATGCATGCCAGGCTTCTTTCAATCCGTGAAACAGGGATTTCCAGGCATCTGTCAGGGATGTTCATGGGATCGAAGTGGCCGGTATCCGGGGGAATTCAGGCCCCGGCATGGTAATTCAGGGGCTCGGCATGGATCTGAACCTCGAGATTTTTCAGAGACTTTTTCAACTCCTTTTCAATATCGTCGCAGAAGTCATGGACGTCTTTCAGCGTTTTCTCGGAAGGCATTTCGATATGAAATTCGACGAAACGGAGGTTACCCGATTTGCGGCTTTTCAGTTCGTGGTAACTGACGTTCAGGCGTCCGAGAACGGCTTCGATGGTTTCGATTTCCTCCGGACTCAGCGAACTGTCGAGGAGTGGGGAATAAGCCCGTTTCAGCAGTTCATAGGACTCCCGCAGGATGATGATCGCAACACCGATGGCGATGAGGGGATCCAGGATATGCCATCCGGTGAGGATGATCAGGAGAAGTCCTCCGCCGACACCCAGCGAGGTATAAACATCGGTTTTCAGGTGAAGCGCATCGGCCTCCAGGGCTATGGAGTCGGTTGCTCGGGCTACCTTATAAAGACGTGCCGAAACCAGGGTATTCACCAATGCCGAGATGAACATCACCGCCGAGCCCACGCCGGGAGATTCAACCATCGCCGTACCCCTGAGTTTTTTAACTGCTTCGTAGATGATCCAGGCTGCCGCGATGAAGATCAGGATGGCTTCGATAACGCCCGAAACATTTTCATACTTCCCGTGACCGTACGGATGGTCCCGGTCGGGGGGCCTTCCGGATGCCCGCACCGAGAAAAAAGCAATGACGGCGGCCATGAGGTCCATCCCCGAGTGGATCGCCTCAGAGATGATACTCACGGATCCCGATATGATGCCGGCGGTCACTTTGAGGATGATCAGCAAGGTGTTGGAAAAAACCGAAAGGCTCGCTACTCTTGTTTTACTGCTCATGGCTCTGCAAAAACGATGTCAGGATGGATATCAGAATGTCAGGGTAAAGGTGGTCTCTTTCTCAGGCTCCGACTGCGCCGTGATGGTTCCTCCGTGCAGTCTGAGGATCTGTCGCGAGAGACTCAGCCCGATGCCCGAACCGCTCGGTTTTGTGGTGAAAAAAGGAATGAAGATTTTATCGAGCACCTCCTTCAGGATCCCCACACCGTTGTCGGTGACCTGAATTGTTGGCCGGCCGCGTTTGTTGAAGAATGCCTTGCAGGATGATCAGGCTGTTTTCCCTTCCGTCGAGGGCATGGATGGAGTTTTTCAACAGGTTGATCAGTACCTGTTCAATGAGTTGATCGTCCATTGAGATTTCAATTCCCTGGGGTTCCACCCGTGTCTTCACGTCGATTTTCGATTCTGCCAGCTCCTTTTCCAGAAGCCGCCTGATATTGTCGAACAGTTCCGAAACCTTCACGATCCTGAAGTTTGGCTTAGGGATCCGGGTCAGGTTCCGGTAGGTATTGACAAAATGCAGCAGGCCCGTGCTGCGTTTGTTGATGGTTTGAAGCGCCTGGTGAATTTCGCCGACCGATTCCCTGTCCAGTTCGCGGACGTCTTCCTCTTCCCGGATGTAGGGTTTGAGGATATTTTCCAGGGTGGCCGAGAGGCTGGCGATGGGGGTGATGGAATTCATGATCTCATGGGTCAGCACCCTGATGAGCTTCTGCCAGGCTTCTGTCTCCTGTTCCTCCAGTACATTCTGAATGTTCTTGATGGTGGCCAGGGTGATGGTTTTGTCCTTGATTTTCAGTTCCGTGGAATTGATGGCCAGCTGAAGCAGGTCGTCTTCATCCTGGACCTTCACCAGTTTGTTCTCCCCTGGTTTGATATTCTGAAGGGTGGTGATCAGTTCGGGTGAAAAGGCAGACAGTTTCTGAATATTCTTGATGTTGCTGAGCTGGAAGAGTCTTTTGGCAGCCTTGTTGATCATTTCCACCGTACCGTCAGGCTGGTAGGCCAGGATGCTGATGTCGATATTCTGGACAATGCTTTGGAGGTAATGGAAATGCTCTTCCTTTTCCGACCGTACCTTTTGGAAATCCGAGATGACATCGTTGAAGGCCTTGTTCAGTTCATTAAACGACGATCCCATGCCTTCGATCTGGAATGACCGGGTGAATTCCGAGAAACGGATGGATTCGAGGAAGCTGGCCAGGTCCCTGTTGGTTTTGTCGACATACCGAAATATCGAATAAACCTGGAGGATGGCCAGGGTAAGGATCAGGATGGGGGTAAGGAAGGTCTCCGTGTTGATGAAATAGAAAAACAGGAACACGGTGAGCGAGAGCACCAGGATCCTGAACAGGAGGTTGATTCTGAAATTTTTATAGACCATGTTTTTCCATTCGGCGGTAAAGTGAAGTGCGGGTTAGTCCCAGTTCCTGGGCTGCCTGGGTGATATTGCCCTGGAATTGCTTCAGTACTTTCTGGATGACGGTTTTTTCAATCTCATCGAGGTCGTAGGATTCGAACTCCAGTTCACCGCCCTTGCGCGTCTGAGAGCTGAGGATGAAATCGTCGGGTGAGAGCATGTCTCCTTCAGTCATGATAACGGCCCGTTCGATGGCATGCTGAAGTTCGCGGACATTGCCTGGCCACTGGTACTGTTGCAGTTTTTTCATGGCGCCGGACAGCAGGCCCCGGATGCTTTTCCGGTATTTTTTGGCATAGATGCTGCAGAAAATGCTCGGCCAGGATCTGGATATCGCCCGATCTTTCCCTCAGGGGAGGGAGATGGATCTCCACGGTATTGATCCGGTAGAGCAGGTCCTGCCTGAATTTTCCGTCCTGCACATCCTGGTGGATATCATTATTGGTGGCACAGATCAGCCTCACATCGATGGGCATGGCTTTATTGGCCCCCACGCGGGTCACTTCGCGCCGTTCGATCACCGTCAGGAGCTTGGTCTGCATCTGGGGGGAGAGATTTCCGATCTCATCGAGAAAGAGGGTGCCTCCTGATGCAATCTCAAAACGGCCCTGCTTCATGGCTTTGGCATCGGTGAACGCTCCTTTTTCATGCCCGAAGAGCTCACTTTCAAAAAGGGTTTCGGAAATAGAACCGAGATCGACATTGATAAAGACTTCATTCTTCCGCAGCGAATTCCGGTAAATTGCCCTGGCGACGAGTTCCTTCCCGGTGCCGTTCTCGCCTAAAATCAGAACGTTGGCATCGGTGGCTGCCACTTTTTTGATGGTGGTGAAAACCTGCTTCATCTCGGGAGACTGGCCGATAAAATCGGTAAAAGGCTGGTCGAGAACCGCGGAGATCTCCCGCTGCTTCTGCCTCAGCTGGTCGGCTTCCATCCTCGACTTCCTGAGTTGCAGGGCCGCATTGATGGTCGCCAGGAGTTTTTCATTCTGCCAGGGTTTCAGCACGAAATCGGTGGCCCCGGATTTGATGGCTTTCACCGCCTTCTCGGCATCACCGTAAGCGGTAATAAAAACCACCACCGCCTGGGGATCGATCGCCAGGATCTTTTCCAGCCAGTCGAACCCTTCCTGGCCGCTGATGGCATCCTTCGTGAAATTCATGTCGAGGAGGAAAACGTCCCAGTTTTCCTCGGCCATCATCTCGGGAATGCGCTCCGGACCGGGCAGTGTTTCAATCCGTTCCACCTCGGGCCTCAGGAGCAATTTGAGGGCGAAGAGAATATCCTGGTTATCATCAACGGCAAGAATTTTACCGGTTTTACTCATTTTCATTCGGGTTTAGCGTGACACACATCAAAGGAAAAAAGTCCGGACGATCATCGGACGAAGGAACGAAAAGGTTCCTGGATTTTTTTAACCGGGATGCGTCCTTTCACGCAATATTACAAGTTTTTTTTATCTGTCTGAAATTTTTTTCATCGCTTATCCCGGTGAAAGGAAAAATACCGGTATCTTTTCAGGGTTAAGTTCCCTGACTTCCTGCCGGACGGACCCGTTTCTGCCGAACGATCCCCTGATCCCATCGGCAGGCTGTTCGGAATCGTACTCCGGATGTTTCGTTTTCGAACACTTTCACGATGGACCGGTGATTGAGAAAAAGTGTTAAAATATTATCATACAGAACGATGCAGGCTTTGGCACAATTCGTGGTAACTTGAAGGGAAGTTAAAAATTTCAGGCAATGGACGGAATGGACAAAATGATTGAAAAAAAGAAGGGATTGACCAGGAAGAAGATCTGGATTGGTGTGGGGGTCATCGCTCTCCTTCTTTTATTTTACAACCTGGTCTTCGGCGATAAAAGTTCCAAACTGAATGTGGACTCGGAAAAAATCACCATTGAACCGGTGGTGAAAGATCTTTTCCAGGATTATATTGCTGTTCAGGGAACGGTTCAACCCATCAGGACCATCTATCTCGATGCCGTTGAAGGCGGAAGGGTTGAGGAGATCCTGCGGGAAGAAGGGAGCATGCTGAAGAAAGGCGATGTGATCATCAGGCTGTCGAATAATAATCTCATCCTCGATATTTCCAATACGGAAGCACAGGTTCTCCGGACCATCAATGAGCTTCGAAATGCCCGCAACTATATGCAGCAGCAATTATTGAGCTCAAATATTGAAATCCTCACCCTGGCCAACAAGGTGAGACAGCTGAAGCGTGCCTACGAAAAAAACGCCATCCTGCATCAGAGCCAGCACATTTCGGACGAAGATTTTGAAAAATCGGACGAGGATTACCATACCACCGTTAAACTTCTCGAGCTTCAAAAGGAGAACCATGTTCAGGACTCCATCTACCGGAGTGTGCAGGTGGCGACCCTCGAGGAGTCGGTGAAGAACATGACCGAGAATCTCAAGCTGGCCAAAAAACGCCTCGATAACCTGAATATCAAGGCTCCTGTTGACGGAGAACTGGCCACCCTGAATCCCGAGATCGGCGAAGTGATCAATTACGGCAACCGGGTGGGGACGATCAATATCCTCGATTCCTACAAGCTGCGGGTCGAAATTGACGAGCACTATGTTGCCCGGGTTGAACGTGGGCTCTATGGCGAATGTGATTTTGCCGGGCAGAAATACCAGGCTCGCATTTCCAAACTGTACCCCGAGGTCCAGAACGGGCGGTTTGCTGTCGATATGGTCTTCACCGGAGATATTCCTCCGCAGATCAGGATCGGCCAGACGTCGAGGATCAAACTCGAACTGGGCGAATCCCAGACAGCCCTGCTGCTCACCAAGGGCGGATTCTACCAGAGCACCGGCGGGCAATGGGTTTACGTGGTTGATCCCTCGGGCGACTTTGCCGTCAGGAAGCCCATAACCATCGGTCGACAGAATCCCAGGTATTACGAAGTCCTCGACGGACTCACCGAAGGGGAGAAGGTTATCGTTTCCAGTTACGAGAGTTTCGGCAATGTCGATAAGCTGATCCTGAAAAATAAAAACTGAACAGTATTAATCCTTACCAATACCCCAGCCTTATGATCAAAACTGTAGAATTAACGAAAGTTTTCCGTACCGACGAGGTGGAAACCACTGCACTCAACAAAGTGAACATGGAAATTTCCAAAGGCGAATTTGTGGCCATCATGGGACCTTCGGGATGCGGAAAGTCAACACTTCTGAACATTATCGGACTGCTGGATAATCCCAGCGGTGGAAAATTGTACTTCCTCGACAAGGAAATCTCCAACTTCAGCGAGCGAAACCGGACGAATCTTCGCAAGTCGAATATCGGCTTTGTCTTCCAGAGCTTTAACCTGATCGACGAGCTGAATGTCTTCGAAAACGTCGAGCTTCCCCTTCTTTACCAGAAAGTTTCGGCTATCGGAACGGAAAAAAAGGGTGGAAGAAGTCCTCGACAGGATGAAGATCTCCCACCGGAAAAAACATTTTCCCCAGCAATTGTCCGGCGGACAGCAGCAAAGGGTCGCCATTGCCAGGGCCGTCGTTTCGAAGCCTCATCTGATCCTTGCCGATGAACCGACAGGTAACCTCGACTCAGCCAATGGGGAAGAAGTCATGAACCTTCTGTCTGAGCTCAACCAGGAGGGCACGACGGTGGTCATGGTTACCCACTCACCCACCGATGCCGACAAGGCCCACCGGATCATCCAGCTGTTCGACGGTCATATTGTGACGGAAAATATCAAGCAGGTGGTCTGAGGCCTTCAGCCTGACGTTGGTTTTCTGTTTTTAATCCGATTAACAATTTAAACCTTCCTGGCTATGAAAGATCTCAGTATTCCTGTTCCCGGTTTTAAGGATCACGACAATGCCGAAATCATCCTTAAGATCGGAGGAAAAGAAATCCGGTACGATTTCCGGGTGGTCTCCTTCCCCTGGGAAGATATAAAGACGACGTCCGGGATTACCCCGATCCGCTCACCCGCTCCCTGGCAAGAATCTACAGGCTGAAAGAGGCCATCGAGAGTTACGATAAAAACTGGGAGCTGATCCAGATTTTTAATCCGTCAGAAAACGCAGATCACATTCAGGTCCTTTACAGAAAAAGAAAAAGCGAGATTATGAGACGACTAATTGGCATACTGATCCTGGCCGCCGGCCTGCATGGCGCACTGCTGGCTCAAAACATGGACAACGATGACGATGTCTGGACCCTTGAAAGGTGCATTCAGTACGCCTACGAGAATAACCTGGCCCTGAAACGGTCGGCCTTGTCCACCGATATGGTCCGGAAGGATTATAACCAGGCGAAGTACAACCTGCTTCCCGGCGTGGGCGGCGCTGTCGAACACCAGCTCAGTTCGGGCCGTTCCCTCAACCTGGAAAAATATGAATGGGAAAATAAGAGCAAGCAACAGGGTTCGCTGGGTGTACAGGCCGATCATGACGATTTTCAACGGTTTCCAGAATTACAACAACATCCAGGCTAACAAGTACCTGCTGATGAGTACCATGGAGGACCAGGAAAGCCTGAAGAACAACATCACCCTGAACCTGGTCGGCTATTACCTGCAGATCCTCCTTGATGAAGAACTGATCGGGGTTGCCAAACAGCAATATAACGTGACGTTATTGCAGGTTGAGAAAAACCAGAAGCTGGTGGAGGTCGGAAATGTGGCCAGGGGTGATCTGCTGGAGATCCAGGCACAGGCTGCCAGTGAGAAACTCAACCTGGTGAGCCGCTGAAACAAAGCACCGGAACAGTGTCCTTGACCTGGTCCAGCTGCTCGATCTCGATTCTGTCGGAAAATTCACTGTTGCTGAACCCGATCTCGACGTTTTCTCGGCCGGGCTCCTGCCCGATGTGAACGACATTTACCATGCGGCACTGAAGATCATGCCTGAGATCAAAAGCGGCGAATATCTCGTCAAGGCCCAGGAGAAAAGGGTGGCCTATAACCAGGGAGCCAGGGTTCCGGAGGTTTACCTGCGCGGGTTGTACTATTCGCGTTACCTTTTCGATGCGCAGAACCCCCTCGATCCCGATCCGATCAACCCGACACTTCAGTATCCCATCGGCGACCAGATCAGGGATAACCGGTACGCCGAACTCACGCTGGGGGTAAGCTTCCCGATATTCAACAGGTTTAACACCCAGACGAATATCAGCAAGTCGAAAGTTGCCCTCAGCGATTACAACCTGGCTCTGGAGCAGGAAAAGCAGGTTCTATATAAAAATATCCAGCAGGCGCATGCCAATGCCCTGTCATCGCTCGAAAAATACAATTCGGCGAAGGAAGCGGTCAGGTTCAATCAGGAGGCGTTCAACTACACCACCCAAAAGTTCGAGGTCGGCCTCGTCAACTCCGTCGATTTCAGCGTGGCCAAGAACAACCTGTCGAAGGCCGAGTCTGACCTGGCCCAGGCAAAATACGAATATATTTTCCGGATGAAGATCCTGGATTTCTACCAGGGGAAGGATATTCATTTGTAGGGGGAGTGAGGAGGTGATGGGGGTGGTTTGAGAGTGGTTTGAGGATAGTTTGAGGATAGTTTGAGGATGTTTGAGGATGGTTTGGGGATGGTTTGAGGATGGTTTGGCGATCTACGCTGACGTTTTCGATTCTTTCTGCGGAAATCCGCGCGATCTGCGGGAATACATTTATCGAAGCATTACCAGAAAAAATTTCCCGCTGATGTCGCTGATTTACGCTGAAGTTTTCGATTCTTTCTGCGGAAATCCGCGCGATCTGCGGGAATACATTTATCGAAGCATTACCAGGAAAAAAATTTCCCGCTGATATCGCTGATTTACGCTGAAGTCTTCGATTCTTTCTGCGGAAATCCGCGCGATCTGCGGGAATACATTTATCGAAGCACTGCCAGGAAAAAAATCCCTGCTGATACCGCCGATCTACGCTGACGTTTTCGATTCTTTCTGCGGCAATCCGCGCGATCTGCGGGAATTCATTTATCGAAGCACTACCAGGAAAAAAATCCCCGCTGATGTCGCTGATTTACGCTGAAGTTTTCGATTCTTTCTGCGGTAATCCGCGCGATCTGCGGGAATACATTTATCGAAGCATTACCAGGAAAAAAATTTCCCGCTGATAGCGCTGATTTACGCTGAAGTTTTCGATTCTTTCTGCGGTAATCCGCGCGATCTGCGGGAATACATTTATCGAAGCATTACCAGGAAAAAAATTTCCCGCTGATGTCGCTGATTTACGCTGAAGTCTTCGATTCTTTCTGCGGAAATCCGCGCGATCTGCGGGAATACATTTATCGAAGCACTGCCAGGAAAAAAATCCCTGCTGATACCGCTGATTTACGCTGAAGTCTTCGATTCTTTCTGCGGAAATCCGCGCGATCTGCGGGAATACATTTATCGAAGCATTACCAGGAAAAAAATTTCCCGCTGATATCGCTGATTTACGCTGAAGTCTTCGATTCTTTCTGCGGAAATCCGCGCGATCTGCGGGAATACATTTATCGAAGCACTACCAGGAAAAAAATTTCCCGCTGATATCGCTGATTTACGCTGACGTTTTCGATTCTTTCTGCGGAAATCCGCGCGATCTGCGGGAATACATTTATCGAAGCACTGCCAGGAAAAAAATCCCTGCTGATACCGCTGATTTACGCTGAAGTCTTCGATTCTTTCTGCGGAAATCCGCGCGATCTGCGGGAATACATTTATCGAAGCACCACCAGGAAAAAAATTTCCCGCTGATATCGCTGATTTACGCTGACGTTTTCGATTCTTTCTGCGGCAATCCGCGCGATCTGCGGGAATACATTTATCGAAGCACTACCAGGAAAAAAATTTCCCGCTGATACCGCCGATTTACGCTGACGTTTTCGATTCTTTCTGCGGCAATCCGCGCGATCTGCGGGAATACATTTATCGAAGCACCACCAGGAAAAAAATTTCCCGCTGATACCGCCGATTTACGCTGACGTTTTCGATTCTTTCTGCGGAAATCCGTGCGATCTGCGGGAATATATTTTTTCCGCGGGGTACCCACGTACCCACGTACCCCCGTCTCTCTCACGTTCCTCCCACCTGCCTCTCCATGCACATGAACGGATCTTTCTGGTAAGAAAAAAATATCGTGCCCGCCGGTTGGTAACCGGCTCCGGCGTAAAGTCTCATCGCCGGGGGATTCACCGTGATGGCATCGAGTCGTATTGAACGGCACCCCCGCTCCTCTGCCAGCCCGGCGGCAAAGATCATCAGTTCGGCAGCGATGCCCTTGTTCCGGAAAGAGGGATGAACGGCGAGCCGGTGAACGACCAGGAAGGGAGGTTCGTATTTCCAGGAAACGGAAAGGTATTCGGCAGGCTGATCCTCGTTGATGCAGACCGCAGCAGGGATTACGTTGTTTTGGCGGTAAACATACAGATCGCCCTTCCGGATATCGGACAGAACCCCGTTCGCGTCAGGGTAAGCCGTATTCCAGTTGAACAGCCCGTTTTTATTCATGTCAAGGACACAAGCCTTGTAGATGAACATGACTTCCATGAAATCTTTTTCTTCAGCCCTGTCGATCATAATGGTGGTTGGTTCAT
Organism: uncultured Bacteroidales bacterium; assembly: GCA_963763215.1. Classification (GTDB taxonomy): domain Bacteria; phylum Bacteroidota; class Bacteroidia; order Bacteroidales; genus DASQZK01. The sequence continues at coordinate 46,214 of CAVXNX010000016.1, read as the reverse complement.
TCCTGTTTCCCTGAATAGACCAGCTCTCCCCCGACGAAGGTATAGAGCACTTTGGCATGGACGGCATCGAGAGGGGCAGCGGTCATAATATCGGTGTCAAGCACCACCATGTCGGCGAATTTTCCGGGTTCGATGCTTCCCTTTTCATCTTCTTCGAAAGCTGCGCGGGCGGCCCAGATGGTCATCGCCCGGAGAGCCTGTTCACGGGTCAGGGAGTCGCGTGGCTGGAATCCGCCTTCAGGATAGCCTTTGAGGTCTTTGCGGGTGAAGGCGGCGTAAAAGCCATACAGGGGATTAATATCCTCAACGGGAAAATCGCTGCCGTCGGCGAGCCAGCCAAGCTGGCGGAGTAAACGGCCGTAGGCATAGGCATATTCCATCCTGTCGCCCAGACGTTCACGTGCCCAGTACATGTCGGAAGTGGCGTGAGTGGGCTGCACAGACGGAACGACCGAATATTTTCCAAAGAGGTCAAAATCCCGGGGTGCCAGGACCTGGGCATGTTCGATCCGCCATCTCTTATCGTTCTTTCCTTTGAGGATATCGCCGTAGATATGCAAAACGGTATCGTTGGCGGCGTCACCGATACAATGGGTGTTCACCTGGTAGCCGCAGGAGTCGGCCAGGATGAGCGACTTTTCGGATATAATCCGGGTCCGTGACAAACAAACCCCGGTTGCCGGGATCATCGCTGTACGGTTCGAGCAAGCGGGCACCGCGAGAGCCGAGAGCGCCATCAGCAAAAAGCTTCACTGAACAAACATGCAGACGGTCGGTCTTATAGATGCCCTTGTACATATACGCTTCGAAATTTTTTTCATTGGCGAGGATCATAGCATAGATCCGGATCTTCAGGCTGTCTTTCCGGTCAAGTTCGTCCATGATACCGATCACGTCGGCATTGAGACCGGCATTTTGCACCGAGGTCAGCCCAACGCCGAAACAGTTTTGCTGGGCATCCAGCAGGGCGGTTTCCATCTCAGCCTTACCGGGCTCCGGCATACTCCGGCGGAGGATATCCACGGCGTTATCGACCAGGATCCCTGTCAGGCGGCCGTTCTTTTTTACCACCTCGCCGCCGGAGACCGCGGTAGAGGCGTCAATGCCTGCCAGTTTCAGGGCGGTGGCGTTGGCCAGGGCTGCGTGACCGTCGATGCGGAATAAAACCACGGGCCTGTCGGGGAAGAATTTGTCCAGCTCCGCCCGGTCGGGAAACGATTTGTCCTCCCAGTCGTTCTGGTCCCATCCACGGCCCACGATCCACCCGGACGGTTTCTTTTCGGCGTGCGCCCTCACCCTGTCCACGACATCGGCAAAAGAAACGGTGCCGGTGAGTTCCGCTTCCTGTAACCCCAGACCGTACATGTCGAAATGACAATGGGCGTCAATAAAGCCCGGATAGACGTATTTTCCTTGCAGATCCATAATGTGGTCTGAGGTGTAATGCCCCGAGATGTCATCGTCGGATCCCACATCCACAATCCTGCCCTGATCGACAGCTACGCTCTGGTAAATTCCGAAGGTGCTGTCGACGCTGTATACAATGGCATTGGTCAGGATAAGATCGGCTTTTTTCATGCGGTTACAACTTACAAGGGTGCATGACGATAAAATGAACATCCAGATGGTTCTATGCATAACGGGATGAATTTGTTGTAAAATTAGAAAATTTATCCGGTCTTGCTCCAATTCTGTTGGGTGTTCAGGTGAATCATCGTCGAATTCCGTTTGTCACGTCCAATGTTGAATAGGACCTTGCAGCCTGGCGGCACAGTTGATCGCGGATTTTGCCGGTAAACCTTCCCGCAGGCCGGGCTTTCGCCGGCCTTGGAGTGACTGCCTTGATGGCCGGGCGGTGAAAAGAATGCCGGAAGGAAAGGACAGGCGCCGTAGAGCAGCTGAAAATCCGGCAGGTCTCGACAATTATCGCGACGAAAAAACGTTACTGGTTTAGCCCTGAAATTCCATTCAGAAGGTTATTTTTGCCAAACACTTCACCCGTATGCGACTGATCAGGAACCTGTGCTTATGTTTTGCGATGGTCTTTGCCGTTATTTCCTGCGAGAAGGACCGGTTTTTCACAAAATCCGACACCGGGATCCGTTTCTCGATGGACACGCTTTACTTTGATACCGTATTTACCACGGTGGGAACGGTAACCAAGAGTTTCACCATTCATAACCCCTACAACAGCTACGTCAATATTTCGCATCTTTACCTCGCCAAAGGGCAGGCTTCGGTTTATCGCATCAATGTCGACGGCGCGCCGGGAACGGATTTCCGGAACATTGAGATCCCGCCAAAAGACAGCATCTATGTCTTTGTTGAAGCCACGCTTGACCCCAATAAGCAGGATGGACTCCTGCTCCAACAGGATTCCGTGGTGACTGAGACCAACGGGAAAATCCAGGATATCGATCTCATGGCCTGGGGGCAGGATGTGCACATCATCCGGCAGGGGGTCCTGGGAAGTCAGACCTGGGTCAACGACAAGCCTTACCTCATTATCGATTACGCATGGGTGGACAGTTTGCAGACGCTGAAGCTGGAACCCGGCGTGAAGATCTATCTTCACAAAAATGCGAGCTTCTGGGTGCAGGGAACCCTGATTGCAGACGGACAGACCGACATGCCCATATCCTTTTCCGGCGACAGACTGGAACAGATGTACCAGGATATCCCGGGGCAATGGGGCGGGTTGTTGTTTGTAGCCGGAAGCCATGACAATGTGCTCAATAATGTGAACATCACCTGTGGAACGATCGGGATCCGTGTGGATACATTCATGAATGACAACCCGAACCTGACCCTTTCAAATTCGTTTATCGGGCATATCTCTTCGGTGGGCATCCTTGGAAGGGGAACAACGATCCTTGGATGGAACAACGTGATTACCGAATGCGGGCAGAGTGCCATTGCCCTGATCTGGGGCGGCAGCTACGATTTTGATCAATGTACGGTGGCGAACCGCTGGCCCTACAACCCGGTCAGGCAATTGCCTTCGGTCATCCTGAATAATTACTACCCCTATTCGCATACGGTAAACGGAACAACACGCACAGACTATGAGATTCGCGATCTCGATAAAGCCTATTTCGGTAATTGCATCATCTGGGGCACCCTTTCGAGCGAACTGGTCGTCGACCGCTTCTCCCCGCAAACCGTGCTGAACTATAAATTTGAGAATTGCCTCACCAAATTTCATCCCGATTCCCTGGATCTGTCCGATACAACCCATTTCAAGAACCTTGTCAATTATCCGGAAGGCGGACCCCGGTTTGTTTCCTGGGATGATTATGATTTCCGGCCCGACACGCTGTCGCCTGCCATCAACGCAGGGTTGTTGTCGATCGGGAAGGCTTATCCGACCGACAAGGACGGGAACAGCAGGGTCGCCGACAATTTGCCCGATATCGGGGCCTATGAGCGACAAGAGGATTCGGGCCAGCAGTAACACCGGGTCAGGTCCATTCGGACCCTCTGTTTCGGCATATTTTCCTTTCCTTTTCTGAGGATTTTTTGAAAAAATCACAGATATCCATGCGATTTTTCACCCGTTTTTGCCATTAAGGGTAAACCAGAACCTTTTTGGATGAAAACACGTGTGATTTTTCTTGTCCTGCTGGCCTCTATTTCGTTATGCCATTCCTGCGGACAGCAGCCCATCGCAGGCGATGGGAAGAGTTTTACTCTTTTTTCCTGGAACGTCGAAAATCTGTTCGACACGGTCGATGATTCCCTGACGCTCGATGATGATTTCACGCCAGGTGGTCTCATGCACTGGGATCGGTACAGGTACTACCTGAAAATCAGGGCGGTATGGAAAACCATCCTCTCTACTGCCGATGGCCGGCCGCCGTCCCTCATTGCGCTGTGCGAGGTTGAGAACGGAACGGTTCTCAAGGACCTGTTGGTGCATTCTCCCTTCGGGAAGTACGAATACCGGATCGTTCATCGGGAATCACCCGATCAGCGGGGAATCGATGTTGCTCTTGCGTGGGACCCCGCAGTGTTTGAGCTGTGCGACTCGGCCTTCTTTCAACCTCTCATTCCGGCTCACCATCCGACCCGGGACATCCTTTATGCGAAATTACGGCATGGTTCGGATACCCTTCATGTTTTTGTCAATCACTGGCCCTCGAAATATGGGGGAACCGGTTATACCGGTCCCTACCGGAAGGCGGCCGGGGCGACGCTCAGGCGTCTGATCGATTCGGTGGCTGCCTTCAATGAGCGCGCCAGCATCATTTGCACCGGCGATTTCAATGATGTTCCGGGAAGCGGCAGCCTTGAAGCCTTTCTGGATGCGGCCCCATCATCGGCTTCAGGATGATCCGGCTGATCCCTCATGACAACAGGGTGGAGGGAACCATACGCTACCAGGGGCAATGGCAGCTGATCGACCATTTCTTTGTCTCGGAAGCCCTCCTGTCGGGCATTGGGGCATTCACCACCGACAGCCTGCAGACGATCATTTACGATCCGGAATTCCTCCTTGAAACCGATGAGGCGTACGGCGGCCTCAAGCCTTTCCGGACCTTTGATGGGATGCGGTATCATGGAGGGGTTAGCGATCATCTCCCCGTGATTTTGCGGATCAGGTTCAGGAATGCCGCCGTGAAGAAGAGGAACTGACATTGAGGGTATTCCGGTGCTGGCCGAAATATGATCTTTAGGGGTCATTGCCAAAGGGGAATGGCAATGGGAATTTTTTCAGACAGGGAGGCAACGTTAATCTTTCGAATCTTCCTCTTTCAAATCCTGCCTGAGATGAAGCCCGAGGCGGGTACCCATACGGGTCATGTATTCCCATGCAGCTTCCCTGTTGTTGGAGATCTCCCCTTCGAGGACAGCTTCCTTGATGGCATTTTTAATCTCCCCGATCACCGGTCCGGGGTCGATCCCGAATGCATCCCGGATATCGTCGCCGGAAACGGGAGGCTGGAAGTTGCGGATGGAATCTTTGTCCTCGATCTCCTTCAGCTTTTCCCTGACATTGCCAAAATTCTCCAGGTGACGCTGGACTTTTTCCTCGTTTTTTGAGGTAATGTCAGCTTCGCAAAGGGTCATCAGGTCGTCGATGTCGTCACCGGCTTCGAACAACAGGCGCCTGACGGCCGAGTCGGTGACCTGGTCATGGACGAGGGCGATGGGGCGGAGGTGAAGCTGGACCAACTTTTGAACATATTTCATCTTTTCATTCATCGGCAGCCTGAGTTTCCGGAAGATTCCCGGAACCATCTTTGAGCCCAGGTAATCGTGCCCATGAAATGTCCACCCGTTTTCCGGGTCGTATTTTTTTGTGGCCGGTTTGGCGATGTCGTGAAGCAGGGCGGCCCATCGCAGCCAGAGGTCGTCGCTTTTCCGTGCCACGTTGTCGAGAACCCTGACCGTGTGATAGAAATTGTCTTTATGCTTCCTGCCTTTTTTGACTTCGACGCCCTTGAGCTCATTCAGCTCGGGGAAGATGATCCCGAGAAGCCCGCAGGCGTCGAGCATGACAAATCCCTGGGATGGTTTTTTCGACTTGATAATTTTGTTCAGCTCATCGGTGATCCGCTCGGTGGAAACGATCCGGATCCTTTCGCAATTCCTGTGGATGGCATCGAACGTCTCCTTGTCGATTTTAAAACCGAGCCGGGTGGCAAAGCGGATAGCCCGCAGCATCCTGAGCGGATCGTCGGAAAAGGTCATGTCGGGATCGAGAGGCGTGCGGATCACCTTATCCTTGAGGTCCTTTATGCCCATCGAACGGGTCGGTCAGCTCTCCGAAGTTATCAGCATTCAGCCCCATTGCCAGGGCATTGATGGTAAAATCCCGGCGTTTCTGATCATCTTCCAGCGTTCCATCCTCGACGATGGGTTTTCTCGATTCCTGCCGGTAGGATTCCTTCCGGGCCCCGACAAATTCGATATCCATATCGTGATAACGTAACATGGCCGTACCGAAATTTTTAAAATAGCTCACCTTCGACCGCCCGAGTTTACGGGCGAGTTTATGCGCAAAATCTATCCCGCTGCCCACCACGACGATGTCAATATCTTTGGAAGGATGACCCAGGATGCAATCCCTGACAAAGCCCCCGATAACGAATACCCGCACCTGTTCTTCCCCGGCTGTTTCACTGATCAGTTTGAAAATTTTATCATTAAGACATTTCTGCATATATAGATATGACAATTTTGACAAAAACAATGACAAAATTACAATTATTTAGCCGATTCGGGAATTCTGACACAAAATATACGATATGGTACAAGTATTGAGTTCTTTATTCATTATATTTACAAATGAATATATCTTGATATTCACCTATAAAAATTCATATGATGATTGAACACTTAACAACCGAGACATTTCAAAGAGAAAGTTTTTAATTACTCGGAAAACAAAGAATGGAAATTTGAAGGAGAAAAACCCTGTCTTATTGACTTTTACGCTGACTGGTGTATGCCCTGCAAGATGGTTGCACCTGTGCTCGAAGAGTTATCTGAAGAATATGACGGCAAAATGAATATATATAAAGTCGATACGGAGAGTGAAAAGGAGCTGGCGGCTATTTTCGGCATTCAGAGTATTCCCTCGCTACTTTTCATCCCCACCGAAGGTCAACCCCAGATGGCCATGGGTGCGCTCCCCAAGGAGACTTTTCAGAAAGCCATCAAGGACGTTTTGAACGTGGGATAAGGGAAGAAGAAGGGACGAAGGTACGTGGATACATGGGTACGAGGGGGACGAAAGGACGCAGGTACGTGGATAAGGGAAGACGGGAGGGCGCAGGAACGTCTTCAAGATAAAGTTAAATGCTGATCATAATCAAAACACTTCCACCCCTAACCGGGAAAAACCGGTCCCTGAGCGCAGCCGAAGGGCTGGAGTTACGTGGATACATGGGTACGCAAGTACGCAGTAAGGTGGGTACGGCTTGAACATTGAGGCGGAGTTAAAATAGCTCCGTCGACAAGCTGAAGGTGCGACGTGGCAGCCTTATCTGTTGCCGGATGACAAACGAAACGGATTTCTTCAAAGGGCGGTTCCGTCATTCACGTTCACCGGAATGTTACGATTTGTTAAACCCCAAAAGACACCATCACTGATCTCTACACCGGAGATCTTTTCCAATGGTGAACGGGTAACGCGGTAACTCACAATCCCCGACTGCAGCGGACCAGGATTTCCTCCTCCAGATCTCCCGGTAAGCCGCGTTGTCGTTTAGTGACGTCTGCGGCCTTTCGTAGCCCATAGCTGGTACCCCGTTACCCCACATAATTCTTAAGCACCAGGACGGGCGGGTCGCGACCCGCCCCTACTGGTGGCCTCAAAAGGCCTTATAAAAATATCGGTACGACTGACTGACCCATCACCCATCACCCATCACCCATCACCTCATCACCCAATAACTTCAATCACGCGAAATTCGTCGTTTAACCGCTAGCCATCCTTCTCACTTTCTCACTTTCTCACTTCCTCACTTTCTTCATCACCCCATCACCCATCACTTTCTTAACTTTCTTTTCAAGGGCAAAAGAAAGTAACAAAGAAACCCTCCGCGATTGCAAACCCGTGATCGCCCTTGTCGCACAGGCCAACATCACTGGGGCCGGGCTCGCAAGGGTTCGCACCAATCGCGGGTTGCCATCGCACTCTGCTAAGGTTTTTTTCGTGGAGAACGGAGAACGTATTAGAAGCGGTGTTGGTGGAGAAACGTTCTTTCAGGATGATCGCATGCACGATTTCATTCTGATTCGGCTGATACAAAACTGACGACTATCCTTGTCCTTACGCCTTCCCGTATCCACGTACCCCCGTATCCGCCTATCCACCAAGACGGGCGGGTCGCGACCCGCCCCTACAGCGGCCTCAAAAGACCTAATGAAAATATCGGTATGTCTAACTGACTTACCGACGTTCTCACGCCCTTCTTAACCTCATAACCCCATAACCTCATAACTCCATCACCCATCATTTCCCGGCGACGCTCAGTCGGAATTCGTTGTTTAGCCCGGTAGCCCACCTCCTCACTTTCTCACTTTCTCACTTTCTCACTTTCTCACTTTCCCTGACATCCGGGCATACCTCTGGCAATAACCTTTCTAATAACGTCTTAGATGTAATAGGGACCCACCCCCACCTTACACCTTCCGGCCCTTAATCGTTCCAGCCCCCCAAATCTCAGCGTCCGTTTCCGTACATTTTGATGAAAAGTTATTAACAGGCTGTTTTTATGAAGGTTTCAAAAGGAATGGAATTTTTGGTGTATCACCCGTTTGGGCGGGGAAAATGTCGAAAAAACAGTCCTTTCTTCGTTTAGGTTTTATCGCCTATTTCCTTCCCCGGACTTCCTCCCCTATTTCTTTGTGCCTTTGCGCCTTTGTTTTTTTATGAATTCTTCGCTCTCTTCTTTTTTCTGGCTTCATTCTGCTTCATCTGTGTCGTCCTGAACACCGTTCTCACGCCCTTCATCCCTTCATCCCTTCATCCCTTTTTTTAAAAGAAAGTAACAAAGAAACCCTCCGCGATTGACAACCCTCTCTCGCCCTTGTCGCATAGGCCAACATCACTGGGGCCGGGCTCGCAAGGGTTCGCACCAATCGCGGGTTGCCATCGCGCTCTGCTAAGGTTTTTTTCGTGGAGAACGGAGAACGTATTAGAAACGGTGTTGGTGGAGAAACGTTCTTTCAGGATGATCGCCTGCACGATTTCATTCTGATTCGCCTGTCAAGGTATTGACGACGATTATCTTCCATACGTCGTCCCGTACCCACGTACCCCCGTACCCCCGTACCCCCGTCCCCCCTCCGTTTTTTTTTCATTTGCATTCTCATTTCGATTTCTTATCTTTGCAGGGTACTGTTGAACTTACTCTCTAAGGGGGTGCCTTAATAATTCGGGCTGAGATCATACCCTTGGGACCTGATCCGGGTAATGCCGGCGAAGGGAAATATTGAGAAAGCCAGATGAATTATTCTTTTTAAAAAAATTCTGTTATGTCACGAGCATTTTTTATGCTTGCATGGCTGTTTATGTCCATGCAGGCTTCTGCGCAATTTATATTGTCGGGCAAAATAACTGACGAAAATGGTAAGCCACTCGCCGGGGCGAATGTGGTCTTCCGGGACAGGTACCTGGGAACGGTGACCGATGTCAACGGTACCTTCAAATTTGACAGGCTGGGAGAGGGGAGATATCAGCTGCGGATTTCTTATATCGGGTATACAACGATCGATACCACCCTGAACATCGATCACGACATCAACATCCGCTTCACTCTGTATCCTTCTCCGGTCATGGGGCAGGAGGTCATCGTCAGAGCCGTCAGGGCCGGTGAAAAGGATCCTGTGGCCTCGGCCATGGTAACCAGCGATGACATCAAGAAGCAGGATTTCGGCCGGGATATCCCGTACCTGTTATCCTTCACCCCTTCGGTCGTCACGACCTCCGATGCCGGCGCTGGTGTGGGGTATACCGGTTTACGCGTCCGCGGGACCGACCTTGACCGGATCAATGTGACGATCAATGGCATCCCTCTGAATGATGCCGAATCCCACGGGGTATATTTCGTCGATATTCCCGACCTGGCCGGATCGGTCGAAAATGTTCAGATCCAGCGTGGTGTGGGGACGTCAACCAACGGCGAGGCCGCCTTCGGTGCCAGCATGAATTTCGAAACCACTGCCCTGAATAAGTCGCCCTACGGGGAGGTCAATTCCTACTATGGATCCTTCAATACCCTTAAAAACTCGCTGAGCGTCGGAACCGGCCTGCTGAACGACAAATTCAGTTTCGACCTGCGCCTCTCCGACATCAGGTCCGATGGGTACATCGACAGGGCTTCTTCGGGCCTGAAATCGTATTTTCTCTCGTCGGCCTGGTATTCCCGCAAGAGCCTCCTGAAACTCGACATCTTCTCAGGCAATGAAAAGACCTACCAGGCCTGGGACGGCGTGCCGGGGTACCTCCTGGCCACCAACCGGACCTATAATGGCATTGGGCAATACACCACCGAAGACGGCCAGGTGAAGTACTACGACAATGAGACCGACAATTATAAGCAGGATCATTACCAGCTGCACTATTCCTATAATCTTACCCGTTCACTGACACTCAACACCGGCGTGCATTACACCCGGGGAGCCGGTTATTATGAACAGTATAAGGAGGATGAGGCTCTGTCGGCCTATGGACTGCAGCCGGTGATCATGGGCAGCGATACGGTGACTTCAACCGACCTGATCCGGCGCAAATGGCTCGACAATGATTTTTACGGAATGATCTTCGCATTCACCTATAACCGCAACCGTCTCAATGCAACGCTCGGCGGCGGAGCAAACAATTACATCGGCGGCCATTACGGCACGGTGATCTGGGCTCGTTATGCGGGAAACTCGGAGATCCGGCACAAATGGTACAACAACACCGGTAAAAAACAGGATTTCAATCTGTATTCCAAGGTCAATTTTGCCCTCTCGGGGAAGATCAATCTTTACGGGGATTTACAGCTGCGGGGCATTGGGTACAGCATAAACGGCAATGATGATGACCTGAGTTCGATCACGCAATCCCACCACTACCTCTTCTTCAACCCCAAGGCCGGGGTGAATTTCACTCCCGATGCCCGGCAACGTCTTTATCTCTCCATGGCCGTCGCAAACCGGGAACCGAACCGGGACAATTTTGTCGATGCCGACCCCGCCCATCCGGTGCCCAGACCGGAACGACTCAATGATTTTGAAGCAGGTTATGTGGTGAACGCTTCATGGGCCAGGGCAGGGGTGAACCTGTATTTTATGGATTATCGCCATCAGCTCGTGCTTACGGGTGAAATCAACGATGTCGGAGCGCCGGTCATGACCAACGTGGACCGGAGCTACCGCACGGGCATCGAACTATCCGCAGGGATCAGAGTCTGGGAAAAGCTGACATGGGATGCAAATCTTACCCTGAGCCGCAACAAGATCCTCGATATGATTTCGTATGTCGACAACTGGGATTACTGGAACGATCCGTCAACCGAGCCCTACCAGTTCGTGGAAAACCCCGGGACAACCGACATTGCTTTTTCTCCGTCGGTGATTGCCTCCAGCATGCTGGGATACACGATCTGGAAATCGTTCCACGTCCAGCTTCAATCAAAATATGTCGGGAAACAATACGTCGACAATACGAGTTCGGATCTTCGGAAACTCGATGCGTATTTTGTTAACGACCTGAGATTTTCGTGCGAGGTGAACACGCCATGGACGAAAGATCTCAGTCTGAATTTCCTGATCGCCAATCTGTTCAATGCCCGGTACGAAACCAATGCCTGGGTGTACCGGTATGTCAGTGAAGGTGAGGAAGGTGTGCTTGATGGCTATTTCCCGCAGGCAGGTATACATTTCATGGCCGGAGTGAGGATGAAGTTCTGAGTGAAAAGCCGGCTGGTGCGGTAAGGCGTTGTCGAAAAAGATAGGCGGTCGGGGGAAGCAGAGATGGCTGAAGGGGAGAAAACGGTCAAATGAAAGATTTTATCATGATTTCCTATGGTTTATCTTCCAAAATCCCTATATTTCTGATGAAATCTTCGAACCTAAAAGACCCAAGTTTCACTCAGATATGAACCAGGGAAAGCGTGTTTACTGGATTTTCATGTCCTTTTTGCTCATCCTGGTTTCCGGATATGCCGAAAGTTTCATCTCTCTGAAAAGCAGTGACCTGATCCTGGTTATGCCGTCTTTGGCCATCGCCCTGCTTTCGGTGTATTTCCTGGGCAGCGTGGCGGTCATTCCGGTAACTGCGGCAGCAGCAGTCCTGTCTCTGGCCGGTATCATCACCCCGGGAGACATGAATTTTCCGGGAATGCTGTCTGCCCTCCTGGTGGCAACAGGCTTTACCCTGGCCGCCTGGTGGGGTGGATTGAGCCTCCGGATCCATTTCAGAAAAAGCAGGGACGGTATATTTACCGTTCCGGCGTTTTTTCGATTCCTGTTCTTAGGAACCCTGATTCCCGCTCTGATCAATGCCCTGTTCATGACCCTTGCCCTGATGTTCCTGCAGCCACAATCGGGATTCACAATCGGTTTTATGTCGCGGATGCTGGCCGGGACCATCGGAGTATTGCTCCTGGTACCTTTTATCCTGACCTGGAACGATCACCTGAAAATTGAACTCACGCGGTACCGGATGATCGAGCTCCTGATTTTTCTGTTGGTCCTCTTCCCCTATATCTTCATCATCTCTTCCATCACCTTCAGGAATCCGACGATCAATATCCTTCTGGGTTATATTCTCACGCCCGTTTTCATCTGGCTGGCTGTCCGGTTTGAATCCAAAATGACCACCCTCATTCTTTTCGTCACCATGACGGTTTTCATCATATTGGCCATGATGGGGACCAATCCACAGATCATATCCGTTTTCCGTAATCCCGGTCTGATGTTACAGGGCTTCATCGTTGTCATTTCCCTGATCACGTTCCTGTCCCACGCCTTTTTCCTGGAAAGGCTCCGCCTGCTGCAGTCGGTTTCGAAGCGCGAATCTGAGCTGAAATCCGTTCTCGAAAACATGCCTGTGGCCCTGGCGATCATGAACATTCGTGATGGGATGGGTTATGTCAACACAAATTTCGTCAGGTTGACGGGCTATGATATCCATGATGTTGAAGGGGTAGAGAACTGGTTTGAAAAAGCATACCCCGACCCGGAATACCGGAAAGAGTCGCGGATGAGATGGAACGACGCTTACCATGAGGCCAGGGAACAGGGGACGACAGAGCATGAGTTCAGGATCCGGACCAGGGATGGCGACATGAAGGATATACACTTCGTGATGTCGATCCTCGGCGACAGCTTCCTGGTCGGACTTAATGATGTTACCCATCGGAAACAGATGATGGAACGGGTCCAGGAAAGTGAACGGCGGATGAACACCCTCGTTCAGAATATTCAGGGGATGGTTTTCCAGTGCAGGAACAACAGTGCCCGTACGATGATTTTTGTCAGTGAGGGCGCTTTCGCCCTGACGGGTTACCTTCCCTCGGATTTCACCTCCGGGAAGATCGATCTGGACAATCTCGTTGAGGAACGTTTCCGCGATTACGTATGGACGACGATCCAGTCGGCTGTCAAACGCGGTGAACCTTATGAGTTGCAGTACCGCCTCCGGGCAAACGATGGTCAGATCAGATGGGTTTCCGAGAAGGGCAAGGCCTGGTATACCGGGGAAGGGGTCTGTTCCGGGATCGAGGGACTGATCATCGATATCACCGACCGTGTGAATATCCTGGAGTCGCTGCGAATCAGCGAACAGCGGTATAAATCATTGTTTGAGAATATCCCGCTTTCGCTTTGGGAGGACGATTATTCGGAAGCCGTCCGATACCTCGATAGACTGGCTGGAGAAGACGATTACCGATATCAAAGCCTATCTCCTCGCGAACAAGGATCCTGATCAGGGAACTCGTCGGGAAGATCCGGATCATCGACCTGAACAGATCCTCGGTTCAGCTCTATGGCGAGACCAGCCGTGACCGGCTCCTGAAATCGCCCGACCGGATATTCGTGGAGGAGCATTACGACAGCCTGGTTGACCTGATCATCCGTCTGAGGAGCGGCGAGACGTATATTGAGAACAATGCCACGCCGATCAGTATCGGCGGTCAGGATAAAACGCTGTCCATCAGCTGGTATGTCGTGCCGGGGCATGAACAGGATCTTTCCCGGGTATTGGTAACGATCGTCGATGTGACCGAACTCTCAAAGGCACGCCGGGAAATCCTCGAGCTTAACCAGCAGCTGGAGGAAAAAGTGGTCAAAAGGACCATGGAACTGGACCGTGCCAACCGTGAACTCGAAGCCTTCTCCTATTCGGTTTCACACGACCTGAAAGCCCCTCTGCGGGCGATCAAGGGCTTCTCCGCACTGTTACGGGCAGAAACGGAGAAAGACCTGGATGAGAAAGCTCTGCGGTATCTGAATCATGTGACTGAGAATGCCGATAACATGGTCAGCCTGATCAATGACCTCCTGCAATTTTCCCGTCTGGGCCGGAAAAGCCTGAGGATTTCCGAAATTGACACAGCGGCTTTGACCCGATCGGTATGGAATGAACTGACGGGACTCGAGACTGAATCGGAAATTCCGGTTTATGAACAACCCTTTGCCGGTCATCAAGGCTGACGAATCTCTCCTTCGCCAGGTTTTCGTCAACCTGTTTTCCAATGCCCTAAAATTTTCAGCTCACCGCCAGCTTTCTGAAGTGGAGGTTGAAGGCCATAAGGTCGAGAAAAACTGGCTTTTCTCGGTAAGAGACAATGGGATTGGCTTTGACCAGAAATTCGAGGAGAAAATATTCAAAGTCTTTCAGCGGTTGCACACCCCAGACGAATTTGAAGGCAGCGGTGTCGGGCTCGCCCTTGTCCAGCGGATCGTCCACCGCCATGGGGGCAAGGTGTGGGCAAAAAGTTCCCCGGGGCATGGCGCTGTATTCTTTTTTACCATCCCTGTTGAGATCGATTCTGAATAACCGGGTAATGTTCGTTGCTGCATGGATAAAATAGTGCTAAATTGGTAATTTAACCGCTCAAATTTTCCTGTCAGTAAATGCTCGGTCATGGTAAAAACAAACCTGAAAATCCTTATTCTCGAAGATAATCCTTACGATGCGGAGCTCAATATTTCGTCGCTGAAGAAAGAAGACTGGTTGATGGAAACGCGTGTGGTCGACGATGAGAAGGGCTTCATCGAAGAACTCGAACATTTCGGTCCCGACATCATTCTTTCCGACTATAACCTGCCCCGGTTCAACGGTATGGACGCTCTCCGCGTGGTCAGGCAGAAATGCCCCCTCGTACCCTTCATCATTGTCACAGGCTCCCTCGATGAAGAGACCGCCGTGGATTGTATCAAAAAAGGCGCCTGGGATTATGTGCTGAAAGAACACCTGGTCAGGCTCAATTCTTCCGTGAAATATGCCCTGCAGTACAAGCAGGAGATTGAACAGCGCAAATTGGCGGAAATACGGATCCGGGAAAGTGAGAAAGTCTCCAGGAAATTGCTTGATAACATTGAAACCGGCGTTTTTCTTGCCGATCTCGACACCGTTATCGTCCATTGCAATAGCAAGGCAGAGAAGCTGACGAGGCGGAAATTCTCCAGCATCAAGGGTAAGAAACTGCTCGAAGCCTTCGGGTTTTCGGATGAAAACCGCCGGAAGCTTTCTGCTTCAGACCCGAACAGTTTTACACGGGTCCTGGCTACGGGGAAAGGCGAGAAGGGGATTGTCCTGGTGCTGCCCGTCCAGGGTGAACAGGAAGTATGGTTCGATGCCTGTGTTACCCCGGTCAAGGATGAAGCCGGACATTTCACCCAGATTGTATTCTGCATCAATGATATAACCGAAAAGGTGAAGATGCAGATCAACCTCAGGGAATCACAGTCGAAATATGAAGCCGTATTTAATTCGGTGAACGACGCGATCTTCCTTCACGACCTGAACGATTTCAGCCTGATCGATGTCAATGACCGGGTAGTACAGATGTATGGTTACAACAGAGGAGAGATTAAGAAAATGACCGTCGGCGATTTCAGCGACAGTGCCGGTGGATATACGACCAAAATGGCCGGGGTTTATGCCCGGCTGGCCGCCGATGGCAAGCCTCAGAACCGGGAATGGCTGGCGCGCCACAAATCCGGCCGGCTTTTCTGGGTGGATGTCACGCTGAAAAAGGTGAAGCTTGGACCTGGACATTTCCTGATGGCCCTGGTCAAGGACATCGATCAACAGAAGCGCGCGGAGATGTCGCTTCATGAAAGCGAGGAACAATACCGGATCCTTTCGCAAAACACACCCGACACCATCATGCGGTATGACAAGGATCTGCGGCATCTATTTGTCAATGATTCGACGCGTGAACTCTTCGGCGTTGAACCGGAAACTTTTCTGAACAAGTCATTCCGTGAAATGGGGGTATTTTCGGAGACCTTCGCAAAGAGATGGGAAGAAAACATCAACCGGGTGTTCAGGGAGAAGAAATCCTATGAAGTGGAATTTATGGTCGATCTCCAGGGAGGGCTGACGTATATTGAATGCCGGTTTTTCCCGGAGTTCAATAATGAAGGTGTCATCCATACCGTGCTGGCCGTCGCCCGAAATGTAACAGACCGGAAACTCGCGTCGAGAAAGCTTCGGGAATCGGAGGAAATGCTCCATCTTGTCTTCGACAACATTCCTCAGGCCGTTTTCTGGAAAGACCGAAATTCGGTATACCTGGGGGGAAACAGAACTTTCGCCGAATCGGCAGGACTGGAAGGTCCCGAGGAGGTTACCGGAAAAACCGACTATGATCTGCCATGGAGAAAAAGTGAATCCGATTTTTTTATCACATCGGATAAGCGGGTCATGGACAGTGATAAGCCGGAGTACCACATCATCGATCAAAGGCTTCTTGCCGACGGCAGTATTTCGTGGAATGACACCAACAAGATCCCTCTTCATGATGAAGAGGGAAAAGTGATTGGCGTGCTGGGAACCTCGGAGAACATCACCGAAAAAAAGAAAAGCCAGGAAGCCCTGCGCATCAGTGAGGAGAGGCTGAAGATGGCTCTTGAAGCCTCCAACGACGGATTATGGGACTGGAACCGTGAAACGGATGAAATTTACTTTTCACCGCGCTTTTTCACCATGCTGGGTTATGAACCCAATGCTTTTGAACATCGTACTGACGCCCTGTTCAACCTGATCCATCCCGATGACATGGCCAGGGTGAACGCCTATTTCGACGGAATGCCAGGGAACCACGGCAATCTTTCGGAAGTCGAGATGCGGGTCAGACGCAATGACGGCACCTATGCCTGGATCCATTCCCGGGGCAAAGCTTTCACATCGGATAAAAACGGCAAGGCGGTACGTTTCGTCGGGACGCACGTGGATATTTCCCAACGCAAGCGGCATGAAAACATCCAGCAGGCTCTATTCGAGATCGCCAATTCCGTCACCACGACCCGTAACCTGGATGAGCTTTTCGAAACCATACAACGTTCCCTTCACCGCGTGATCGACACCACGAACTGCTACGTGGCGCTTTACGACGAAAAAACCGACAAGATCACCCTTCCTTTTCACCGGGATGAGAAGGACAATTTCCAGGAATTTCCTGCCGGCAGAACCGTGACGGCCTATGTGATCAAGACAGGAAAATCCCAGCTGGTCAGCCGTCAGCGGATCGATGAACTCGAAAAATCCGGAGATATAGAGCCCATCGGTGCGCCGTCGGTCTCATGGCTCGGGGTACCCCTGCGCAACAGTGATAAAATCATTGGTGTCTTTGTCGTTCAGAGCTATGACGAAAGGATCCAGTATACCGAAGAGGACGTTCAACTGCTCGAGTTTGTTTCCGACCAGATCGCGCTTGCCATCGAGAGGAAAATCGACCAGGATAATCTCCGGCAGAACCAGGAAAGGCTTCGCAAGATCATCGAATCGTCGCCCGACGGGCTGGTGGTTATCGATGTCGAAGGATGGATCCTCGATCACAATTCCAGTTTTCCTGATATGGTGAAGGTCGATACCGGCGAGATCCGGCATCGTAATTTCTTTGAATTCATCTCCGGATCGGATGTCATCCAGGCCCAGAATACGCTGCATGAAACCCTCATGAGCGGGTACCAGAAGAATATTGAGTTCAGGATGCGAAGGGGGGACGAATCGGAATTTTTTGCCGAGACGTCGTTCGGGGTGATCCATGGAGCCGGCAAGGGTGGAGAGACCTTTGTCATCGTGGTCAAAAACATCAACGAACGGAAGGCTTACGAATTCAACCTGCAGGTGGCCAAGGAAAAGGCTGAAGAAGCCGACCGGCTGAAAACCGCCTTCCTTTCGAACATGTCGCATGAGATCCGCACGCCGATGAATGCCATCATCGGTTTCTCCGAACTCCTCTCCAGCGAAGACATCACCAATGAGGAGCGGACGGAATTTATCCAGCAGATCAACAACGGCGCTGATTCCCTGATGCGGCTCATCGACGACATCATTGATATTGCCAAGATCGAAGCCGGTCAGATCAAGATGAACCGGTCCTTTTTCGAACTCGACCCCGTCCTGAAAGATCTGAAAATGATCTTTTCAAAACACATGATCCGGCAGGGGAAAGAAAAGGTACGGCTCGTCGAGGACCATCGGAATTTCAACTCCACAGTCCAGCTTTTTACTGATGAATTCCGCCTCCGGCAGATATTCACCAACCTCCTGAGCAATGCCATTAAATTCACGGAAGAAGGGGAGATCCGTTATGGCATCCGTGAAATCAACGACGATATCATCTGGTTTTACGTGAAAGACACGGGCATCGGCATCAGCGAGGAGAAACTGGCCATTATTTTTGAGCGCTTCAGGCAGGGCTACGAGAGCAAGACGCGGTTTTACAGCGGTACCGGGCTGGGCCTCGCCATCTCCAAGCATCTCGTCGAGCTGATGGGAGGCGAAATCCGGGTGACGTCCTCTGTCGGTAGCGGATCCGAATTCTACTTCTCCATTCCTTACTGCAAAAAGGAAGTCGAAATGCCCGACGAATGGATCACCATTGACAGGACGCCTAAAAACTGGGCGGACAAGACCATTTTGATCGCCGAAGACGACGAATCGAATTTCATTCTTCTGAGGGAGATCCTGAAGCGGACCAATGTGAACATTCTTTGGGCTCACAATGGTGAAGAGGCCATTCAGCTCTTCACTTCCCGGAAAGTCGACCTGATCCTGATGGATATCGAAATGCCGGTGAAGAATGGCTACGAGGCCACCCGGGTGATCAAGGAGATGAAGGACTCCGTACCAGTCGTGGCCCAGACCGCCTACGCCATGGCTGGCGAGCGGGAGATGAGCCTGGATGCGGGTTGTGAAGATTATATCTCCAAACCTGTCCGGATCAATGAACTGATGTTCGTCCTGAACAAATACCTTTAGATACGGCCGAACGATGAAGAACCCTCTGCTCCTTTTGATTCTGGCCGTTCCTGTCGTTTTGGCGGCATCGTGCACGTCCACGAAATACAGGGATGAGGATCTTTCCCGTGTTTTCCGTTACAATGAGTCCAAGGGGATCAGCAGTCTCGACCCGGCTTATGCCAGGAACCAGACCATCATCTGGCCGGTGAGCCAGCTCTTCAATGGTCTCCTCCAGATGGACGACAGCCTGGACATCCGGCCTGCCCTGGCACGTCGCTGGGAAATCTCAGATGACGGCACCGTTTACACCTTTCATCTGCGCACCGATGTCCGTTTCCATGATGATCCCGTCTTTCCCGGGGGAACGGGAAGGCTTGTGACGGCCGCCGACGTCGCCTACAGTTTTTCCCGGATCCTCGATCCATCGGTGGCATCGCCGGGGCTTTGGGTCCTGGGAAAACTCGACAGGGGCAAGCCGGATCATCCCGAAGGCTTCCGGGCCCTCGACGACTCGACTTTCCGCATCTGGCTCAATGAGCCTTTCCCCCGTTCACCGGCATCCTCACCATGCCTTATTGCTTCGTGGTTCCCCGCGAGGCCGTCGAGCATTACGGGAAAGAATTTGCCCGGCACCCGGTTGGAACCGGGCCCTTCCAATTCCGGATCTGGGTGCAGGACGAAAAGCTCGTCCTGGTGAAGAATCCTCACTATTTCGAGCGTGACAGCACCGGCAACCGCCTGCCCTATCTCGATGCAGTGGCCATCACCTTTATCAAGGACAAACAGTCGGAATTTCTGGAGTTTCTGAGCGGTAACCTCGATTTTCTGAATGGCGTTCATCCGACGTACAAGGATGAGCTGCTGACGCCTGCCGGGCATCTCAACCCTGCCTACGAGGGTCGTTTTCGCCTGATCACCCGGCCCTACCTGAATACGGAGTACCTGGGATTCCTTGTTGATACCACGTTGCCTGCCGTCCGGAACAGCCCCCTGCGCAAACCCGGCGTGCGAAAGGCCATCAATTTTGGCTTCGACAGGGTAAGGATGCTCCGTTACCTGCGTAACGATATCGGCACCCCGGCCCATAAAGGCATCGTCCCCTATGGACTTCCCGATTTTGACCACACCCGGGTCAGCGGGTACCGGTATGATCCCGACTCTGCCCGCTATTACCTTGCCAGGGCAGGATATCCCGGGGGCGAAGGCCTCGGGGAGATTGTTCTCACCACAACGGCCGATTATCTCGACCTGTGTGAATACATCCAGTTTGAACTGGCACGCATCGGGATCCGGCTTAAGCTGGATGTGGCCACGGGCGCTTCATTCCGCAACCGGGTGGCTAACTCCAACCTCCTGTTTTTCCGGGGATCCTGGATCGCCGATTATCCCGATCCTGAAAATTACCTCTCCCTGTTCTATTCTCCGAATTTCAGTCCTTCAGGACCCAATTACACCCATTTCTCCAGCCCGGCATACGACCGACTCTACAAGAAGGCCATTCTGACACCAGACCCGGTCCAACGGGCCAGGCTCTATGAAGAAATGGATCAGGCAGTCATCGACCATGCCGCCATCGTTCCCCTGTACTATGACCAGCTCGTCCGTTTCGTCCCGCTGGGCGTCTACTGGTCTCGGTTCCAACCCGATGAATCTCCTTGTTCTGAAATACGTCAGGAAACACTGATTTAACTTTTTTTAACATTTTTTAAAAATATCGGCTTTTCCGGTGTTATTTTTTGCCTGTTAGCGGTATTAATGGTTGGACGTCGAACTCCTACTAAAACTACACACCATGTACAGGCACATCTGGAAGAAGTATCACAAAGCCGTTTGCTCAATCGAATTTTTCGGATCATGCGGCAGCCGGACATTCGGGCTGACCGGCTTCAGGACGGGGAACAAAATCATCACCGATGACCTCCTCTATTCTGTCAGGGAAGCCCGAGAAGTGGTTATCACCTTTTATAAGGAGGATGGTGTTTCTGTGGCCACCAGCCTGAGGATGGGTTATCAGGAACTGCTTTATATCCTTCCCGATATTGAAGATTTCGATCATCTCGGTTTTGCCATTATCCCTGCCGATTTTCCTGAATTCAGGAACACCTCTTCACTGACACTCTGCAGGAATTGTTCGCCGGCCCTGGGCCTCGAAGCCGTTTCCATGGCATACCAGACGGAATACAACAACCTGTCTATCAAGTCTGCCCTCGTTTCATCCAGTTACAAAAATGAAAACGGTCTGTCGTTTATTCAGTATGACGGTACCGTCAAGCCGGGAAGCAGCGGCGGTCCGCTCATCGATGTGCACAGCGGATCAGTCCTGGGGATCATCACGAACAAGGAAATGAGCCTGGTGAAAAATTACCGGAACCTCATCGATATCGCGGATGGGAATCTTAAATTACTGAAGGGTGAAGAAGGGAAATGGCAGATCAACGATATCGATCCGATCCAGGTTCTGATCGCCAATCAGAACCAGATCAAGCACATTGCGAAGGAATTCTTCAGGAATTCAACCGTTCGCATCGGATTTGCACTGGATATCGGTCACCTGATGGATTACCTCGAGGGGTCCTTTGAATTCGATTTCGATCTGAACGTCGCCGTCGAGTAAGGTTTTATTCTTCTTCGCGGCTCGTCGAGGTCCTCCTCGAGGATCTTGTTCACCGATTTTTCTGTGGATTGCAGTTTTGCCTTGCACAGTTTGATCAGGTAAGTCACCCGCTTTACCTTTTGTTCCAGTTCGTCAACATCGGGGTCCCCGCTTTCAAGTTCCTGCAGGATCTTCTCGATCTCATTGACGGCTTCTGCGTAGGTCACGTCTTTTTTAGCCATTTTTATTCTTTTTTGTCAGTTCAGAAATTGTACTTTTCAGCCGTCCTGAATATAAGACGGTGGTGATCTCCTCGCCGGTGTGAGAGACTGGCGGCATCAGTGACAACCTTCCCGTTGCTGAGGGTAATGGAATATCCCCGTTTCAGGATATGCCGGGGGTTGAGGAAATGGTTCTGTTTCTCGAATTGTCCGAGTTGATCTTTCCTGGCGGCCAGGAATGCCGGGGTGATTTTTTTCAATTCCCCGGCCTGGTATTTGAGTTCACGCTTCTGCCTGCCCATCAGGTTTTGGGAATAGAGGTAGGTCAGCTTTCTTTTTTGGGAGATGTTGACCGCTTGTTGGGCGAGAAGCCCGCGGGTCGACGATGCCAGGTGCCGGTTGACCGAATTCAGGTAAGCCCTGCTTTCGGTGAGTTTCCTGTTCACCAGGTAAGACAGGTCTCTTGAAAGACCTGAAAGACGGTCTTTCTCCGTCTGAAGATAATGCCGTGAGATATCCAGGAGGCGTTGTTCGCCGGATTCCAGGAATTCCAGGAAGTCCGACAGGCTGTCGATGAGGAATTCCGCCACCGCGGTTGGTGTTTTGAGGCGGCGGTTAGCGACAAGGTCGGCGATGGTTTCGTCCCTCTCATGGCCGATACCCGTGAAGACGGGCAAGGGAAACTGCGTAATATGAAAGGCCAGGTCGTAATTGTTGAAGCAATCGAGGTCGGCCTGGGCACCACCGCCCCGGATGATGACGACGGCATCAAAATGTTCCTCCTCTTCGAAAATGCGGTCGAGGGCCGCAATAATGGAAGCAGCGGCTTTATCCCCCTGCATCACGGCAGGAAATAACTACCGTCCGGAAAGCAAACCCATACATGTTGTTGGCTGAGGGTGTTCATGAAATCGCCATAACCTGCCGCAGTCTCCGATGAGATGACGGCGATTCGCTGCGGCACCACCGGCAATGGAAGCTGCCTGTTCATGTCGATCACTCCTTCTGCTGTCAGCCGGTTGATGATCTCCAGACGTTTCCGGGCGGCGTCACCCAGGGTATAAGTCGGATCGATATCCCTGATGTTGAGGCTCAGGCCGTAGACTTCATGGAAGGTGAGGGTGGCGCTGACCATGATCCTGAGTCCTGCCGAGAGACGGTAACCTGTGGTGTTCTCAAAATAGGGCCTGAGCATCCGGAAGGTGTAGGCCCAGATCGTCCCCCGCATCCTGGCAATGATCTTGTCGCTGTCCTGTTCTTTCTCGATGAGCTCGAGGTAACAATGCCCGGTGGCGTTGGTGCTGATTTCACTGATCTCCGCCGTCACCCAGAAGCTGAGGGGAAAAGAGGCTGCGACCGATTCCCGCACCCTCTGGTTGAGTTCGCTTAGTGTCAGGTGACCGTCGTTCATGTCATTGCTTGATGAGTTTGACCACGAATTCATTCTGTCTGGAACGGGCCACCAGGAAGTAAATCCCGGTGGCGAGAGGATTCGGCATCCGGATCGGAATGCTTTCGCCGACATCCCATGTTCCGTAACCGGAATAGACGAGTCTCCCGTCGGAAGAGAAGATATGGACCTGGTTCACCTCTTCGACGGCATTCATGATGCTCAGTCCTGTGGCTTCGGAGAAAGGATTGGGATAGACCACCAGTGGCGGTTTTTCAACGGTACTGTCGAGGGCTGCCAGGCTCCACAGTCCAAGCATAAAATCGGGGATGCCATAGCCATAGGCCGTGTCGGGTCTGGCATACCGGCTGGCTGAGCGCCGGATGGCTTCCAGGATGTCGGTGTTGGCGGCCCGGGGGTAGGCTTCCCACAGGCAGGCCGCCATACCGGCGATCTGGGGGGCGGCGAAAGAAGTGCCGTACCCGGTGTTCAGCCTTCCCGAGGGTGTCATGATGACGGTCTCGTATCCTACGGCGTCGACATCGGGCTTCACCCGGTGATCGGCGGTGGGACCCCGTGAGCTGAAATAGGCGATCTGTCCGAAGTCATTAACGGCCCCGACAGCCAGGACGTCTTTTCCGTCAGCAGGCGGGGTGATGTATCCCCAGGGCTTGTTGCCTTCATTTCCCGCACTCACGACGACCAGCATGCCCTTCGAGAAAGCCTCCTGAGCGGCACGCGTCACGAGTGCTGTTTTCCCGTTGAGCATACCGTACGAGTAATTCATGAGACTGTCGGTGAATGTACTGTAACCCAGTGAACTGGTGATGATGTCGGCACCCACGCTATCGGCATATTCGGCGGCCATGAGCCAGTTGGCTTCCTCGATGCGGTATTCCGAACTGACATCCTCAGATCTCAGAAGCCAGTAGGATGCCTCGGGGGCCACCCCCACCATGGTTCCGGGGAGGTAGGCGGCCATGGTGCTCAGCACCGCCATACCATGACTGTTTTGGGTGAAGATGTCGGAAAAGGGATCGACAAAATCGTGGTATCCCAACAGCCGGCCTTCCTGCCGCATGCGGGAGAAAGCTTCCAGGCTGTCGACACGGTAAAAGCCGGCATCGATCACGGCTATTTCCATCGATTTCCCCCGGTAACCGAGGTCATGGAGTGAGTTCCCGTTCAGCAGCCGGATCTGCAGATCGGACAGGCCGTAGTTTTCGGCCGGGGGAAGCGGGGAGTTGAAATCGGCAAACGGGACTGCATTGGTATTTTTTTTTCCGGGATGCATGAAAAAATCGGATCCCGGATCGAAAGGCAGGACAAAGTGAACCGAGGCGGCCAGGGTATCGAGCAGGAGGGTATCGGTTGTCTGGACGATGACGGCGTTGAACCATCTCGTGGTACCGAGGATTTTAAGCCCGAGCCTGCTGAGACTGTCGGTGTAGGCAGGGGAGACGGGGAGATCATCTTCAGCAAGGTCGATATGTTGTGCGGCCCTGCGGAGGAGCGCACGGTGGGAGAGGAACTGCTCCGGCCTTCCGAGGCTGAAGCTGTTGTTTTGCTTATCGGCCAGCGGGATCCAGTATTTCGAAGGAGCTAACCGCTGGGCATGCAGCTGGAGAACGAACATTCCGAGGAAAATCAGGGTCAGTGGTCGTTTGGGTTTCATCCGTCTCCTGGGTTAGTAGGGGTCTATTGAAAATCAGGATCTGTTGAATCGGGTATCTCATGCGATTTTTCTTCGATCTTCTTCGAGAACTCGTTCTGCCGTTTCTCGTATTCCTTGTTGGGCAGCATCTTGCCGTTGACATATTCGGCTGTGAAATCCGGATCTCCGTTATCTTTGTAATACTGCCAGGTTCCGTCCATCACCCCGTTTTTATAATATCCCCTGACCGACGGTTTACCATCGGCGGTAAAGGTTTCAAACAATCCATCACGCCGGCCGTCCTTGTGAGCTGAACGCATGCGGAGCTCACCGTTCTCGTAATACTGTTCCCAGATTCCGTCTTTCCGGTTATCCTTCCAGCCCGTCTTTTCCGAGACCTGCCCGTTATCGTAGTATTTCAGCGACAGGCCGTCTTTTTCACCGTTATCATAGTCCTCTTTAATGGCCAGTCGCCCGTTGTAAAAGGAATAGAAGAGCCAGGTGCTGTCCTTGTTTTCCCCAATGTAATTTCCCTCTGCGGCGATCTTTCCGTTTTCGTAGTAGAGAACAGCATGGGAGGTGTTCCCGTCCGGGCTGAAACGGATGACCGCCTGGGGAAGACCGCCCTTATAATATTTATGCATCAGGCCCACAGGCTGGTCGTTGGCAAAGCGTCCCTTCGTAACGGATTTTCCCGTTATCGTAATACTTTTTCCAGTATCCCGTTTTCTGTCCGCGGGCGTTAAGCTGGTTGAATACAGTGTCCTGCGCATAAGTTCCAAC
The DNA here is from genome assembly GCA_963763215.1 of uncultured Bacteroidales bacterium. Taxonomy (GTDB): domain Bacteria; phylum Bacteroidota; class Bacteroidia; order Bacteroidales; genus DASQZK01. Next base: position 20,651 of record CAVXNX010000016.1, on the reverse strand, counting down.
GGTTATTGCTGCGATGGCGAAAATGAAAACGAGCTTTCTGAAGGATCATGGACTGTGTTTTTCCAAAAATAACGAATATTCACGAGAAATGTTATATGGGTACGTGGGTACGTTGGTACGTGGGTATGTTGGTACGTGGGTACGGGACGACGTATGGAAGATAATCGTCGTCAATACCTTGACAGGCGATCATCCTGGCAGTACGCTCCTCCGCCAACGCTATTTAAAATACATTTGCCATTCTCTACGATTTAAAACTTTAGCAGAGCGCGAAGGCAACCCGCGATTGGTGCGAACCCTTTCGAGCCCGGCCCCAGTGATGTTGGCCATATGCGATAAGGGCGAGAGAGGGTTGTCAATCGCGGAGGGTTTCTTTGTTACTTTCTTTTAAAAAAAGTGATGAAGTGATGAAGTTATGAAGGGCGTGAGAACGGTGTTCAGGACGACACAGATGAAGCAGAATGAAGCCAGAAAAAGAAGAGAGCGAAGAATTCATAAACACAAAGGCGCAAAGGCACAAAGAAATAGGGGAGGAAGTCCGGGGAAGGAAATAGGCGATAAAATCCACACGAAGAAGGGTCTGTTTTTTCGACACTTTGCGTGCCCGAACAGGTGATATACCAAAAATTCCATTCCTTCTGAAACCTTCATAAAAACAGCCTGTTAATAACTATTCATCAAAATGTCCGGAAACGGACGCTGAGATTTGGGTGGCTGGAACGATTAAGGGCCGGAAGGTGTAAGGTGGGGGTGGGTCCCTATTACATCTAAGACGTTGTTAGAAAGGATATTGCCAGAGCTATGCCCGGATGTCAGGGAAAGTGAGAAAGTGAGGAAGTGAGATCGCGCCGTGCAAGTCCGTGAGGAAGGGATTTATATAGGCGTATTAATATATATAATGAAATTCCTCGCAACTTCCCCGCAGGTAACCAATCCTGTCAGGCAAGGTCTGGTCAGCCACCGGAAGCGAGTTTTGCATCGTTACCAGAGATGGTAGCATGAAGCGTAAACAGCGATTGCTAAAGGTCTGTGATAGAGCCTCGAAGCACTCTAAAAGCTGAAGTCTTAATTATTCTCACGATTGGGACAACACGGAACCTGCGCTAAAGACAAGCAGAGTCTGATTGAAACCGTGCAGGCGATCATCCTGAAAGAACGTTTCTCCACCAACACCGTTTCTAATACGTTCTCCGTTATCCACGAAAAAATATTAGAAGAGCGCGAAGGCACCCCGCGATTGGTGCGAACCTGAACGAGCCCGGCCCCAGTGATGTTGGCCATATGCGATAAGGGCGAGAGAGGGTTGTCAATCGCGGAGGGTTTCTTTGTTACTTTCTTTTCCTTGAAAAGAAAGTAAGGAAAATAAAGTGATGAAGTGATGAAGGGCGATGAGAAAGGTGTTCAGTGACGACACAGATGAAGCGAGAATGATAAGCCAGAAATAAGAAGACTTAAAAGAGCGAAGAGATTCATAAACACAAAGGCGCAATAGGCACATAAGAAATTTTAGTACAGGGAGGAAAGTTTTCCGTTCTTTACACCTTATTTCTTGGGAAGGAATTTATAGGTTCGATAAAATCTCATAAACACACGAAGAAGGGTCATGTTTTTTCGATTCACATTTGCGTGATCAAAATTCCGAAACAGGTGATATACCAAAAATTCCATTCCTTCTGAAACCTTCATAAAAACAGCCTGTTAATAACTATTCATCAAAATGTCCGGAAACGGACGCTGAGATTTGGGTGGCTGGAACGATTAAGGGCCGGAAGGTGTAAGGTGGGGGTGGGTCCCTATTACATCTAAGACGTTGTTAGAAAGGATATTGCCAGAGCTATGCCCGGATGTCAGGGAAAGTGAGAAAGTGAGAAAGTGAGGAAGTGAGATCGCGCCGTGCAAGTCCGTGAGGAAGGGATTTATATAGGCGTATTAATATATATAATGAAATTCCTCGCAACTTCCCCGCAGGTAACCAATCCTGTCCGGCAAGGTCTGGTCAGCCACCGGAAGCGAGTTTTGCATCGTTACCAGAGATGGTAGCATGAAGCGTAAACAGCGATTGCTAAAGGTCTGTGATAGAGCCTCGAAGCACTCTAAAAGCTGAAGTCTTAATTATTCTCACGATTGGGACAACACGGAACCTGCGCTAAAGACAAGCAGAGTCTGATTGAAACCGTGCAGGCGATCATCCTGAAAGAACGTTTCTCCACCAACACCGTTTCTAATACGTTCTCCGTTATCCACGAAAAAATATTAGAAGAGCGCGAAGGCACCCCGCGATTGGTGCGAACCTGAACGAGCCCGGCCCCAGTGATGCTGGCCTGTGCGACAAGGGCGAGAGAGGGTTGTCAATCGCGGAGGGTTTCTTTGTTACTTTCTTTTGCCCTTGAAAAGAAAGTAAGGAAAAAAAGTGATGGGTGATGGGGTAATGAAGAAAGTGAGTAAGTGAGTAAGTGAGTAAGTGAGGAAGTTATGGAGCTATGGAGTTATGAGGTTATGGGGTTATGAGGTTAAGAAGGGCGTGAGAACGTCGGTAAGTCAGTTAGACATACCGATATTTTCATTAGGTCTTTTGAGGCCGCTGTAGGGGCGGGTCGCGACCCGCCCGTCTTGGTGGATAGGCGGATACGTGGTTACGTGGGTCCGGGAAGCCGTAGGGTTAAAGCCCTGTGTGCTGAATGGCGGATGGGCTCCGTCCCGGGCAGGTAAACGATCTGTGCATCCATGGCACCACAACGGTAAGACCCCCTGGCGCCCGGGCCGTTTTCAATCCCTGATGAAATCAATAAAAAAAAGGGCTGCCCGTTTTCAGGCAGCCCTGTTATTCTGTTATGTTACGCCGGAGATTTTATTTCACTTCTTCGAAATCGACGTCGGTCACTTCTCCGTCACCCTTCTTGCCTCCGCCCTGGTTCTGTTCTCCGCTCTCCGCCTGCTGTTGCCCGGCGCTTTCGGCCTGGGCCTGCTGACCCTGACCGGCTTTGTACATTTCCTCAGAGGCGGCCTGCCATACCGTGTTGAGTTCCGCGGTGGCTTTTTCAATGGCATCCAGATCTTCTTTCTTATGAGCGTCTTTCAGATTTTCGAGGGCTTTTTGGAGCGGCTCCTTCTTGTCTGCCGGGATCTTATCTCCAAACTCTTTCAGCTGTTTTTCTGTCTGGAAGATCAGGCTGTCGGCAGCATTCAGTTTGTCGATCCGCTCCCTGGCCTGCTTATCGCTGGCTTCATTTTCCTTGGCTTCATTCTTCATCCTTTCGATTTCGGCGTCGCTCAGACCGGAGGAAGCTTCGATCCGGATGCTCTGTACTTTACCGGTGCCTTTATCTTTTGCCGAAACATTCAGGATCCCGTTGGCGTCGATATCGAAGGTCACTTCGACCTGCGGAATGCCCCTGGGGGCGGGCGGAATCCCGTCGAGGTGGAACCGTCCGATGGTCTTATTATCCCGTGGCCATGGGCCTTTCACCCTGGAGGACGTGGATTTCAACCGATGGCTGGTTGTCGGAAGCCGTCGTGAACACCTCGGCCTTTTTGGTCGGGATGGTTGTATTGGATTCGATCAGCCTGGTGAAAACGCCCCCCATGGTCTCGATCCCCAGCGAAAGCGGGGTAACGTCGAGCAGCAGGACATCCTTGACCTCGCCGGTGAGAACACCGCCCTGGATGGCTGCACCCACGGCAACAACTTCGTCGGGATTAACTCCCTTGGAGGGTGCCTTGCCGAAGAATTTTTCAACCACCTGCTGGATGGCGGGGATCCTGGTGGAACCACCCACGAGGATAACTTCATTGATATCGTTGGAAGTCATCCCGGCATCTTTCAGCGCTTTTCTGCAGGGTTCGATAGTGGCCTGGATCAGGCTGTCGGCGAGGCTTTCAAATTTAGCCCGGGTGAGGGTTTTCACCAGGTGCTTCGGAACGCCGTCAACAGGCATGATATAGGGCAGGTTGATCTCGGTGGTCGTTGCGCTGGAAAGCTCAATCTTTGCCTTTTCGGCAGCTTCCTTGAGACGCTGCAGAGCCATTGGATCTTTGGAAAGATCGGCACCTTCATCCTTTTTAAATTCATCGGTCAGCCACTCGATGATCGTATGGTCAAAGTCATCGCCACCGAGATGGGTATCGCCATTGGTGGATTTCACTTCAAACACCCCGTCGCCAAGTTCGAGGATGGAGATATCAAAAGTACCGCCACCAAGGTCAAATACGGCGATTTTCATGTCCTTTCCCGCGCTTGTCAAGGCCGTAAGCCAGTGAAGCGGCAGTCGGTTCGTTGATGATCCTTTTCACGTTCAGCCCGGCAATTTCTCCGGCTTCCTTCGTGGCCTGGCGCTGCGAGTCACTGAAATAGGCCGGAACGGTGATAACGGCATCGGTCACTTCCTGTCCGAGATAGTCTTCAGCCGTTTTCTTCATCTTCTGAAGGATCATGGCCGAGATTTCCTGCGGCGAATATTTTCTGTCGTCGATCTGTACCCTGGGCGTATTGTTATCTCCTTTGATCGACTTTATAGGTAACCCTGCTGATCTCTTTCTGAACCTTGTCGTGCGTCTCTCCCATAAACCGCTTGATGGAATATACGGTTTTCAGAGGATTGGTGATGGCCTGACGTTTTGCGGGATCACCGATTTTTCGTTCTCCGTTTTCAATAAAAGCGACCATGGAAGGCGTGGTGCGTTTACCTTCGCTGTTGGGAATAACAACAGGTTCATTACCTTCCATTACGGCAACACAGGAGTTGGTTGTACCTAAGTCTATTCCGATAATTTTACCCATAATCTATATTTGTTTTATTATTCGTGATCAAAATTTCTTCATATGGACTTCCAATGATTGTGCCATTAAGCCGAATACCCGAAATCCTGACAATATGATCCCTTGTATCCCAGTTGAACCGGGGGCTGTTCTGACATAATGACAAAAAGTCAGCCTGACAAGTGCAGTTGGCTTTTCACACTGGATTTCTTCCGCCTGACAGGCGCAGAAATCCTGAAAAAAACACCATTTTTGAGACTATCTCCTGAATTTTATCACGAACTTTGCGGGTGAAGTCCTCTAAAAACACAAAGCGATGTCAGTTCATAAGTCTGTTAAGAAAGTGACCACTCATGTGCTGAACGAAATGAAGCTCAAACATGAGAAGATTGCCATGCTCACGGCATATGATTATTCCATGGCCAGGATCCTTGACCAGGCAGGGATCGATGTGGTGCTTGTCGGTGATTCCGCCTCCAATGTGATGGCCGGTCATGATACGACGGTCCCCATCACCCTCAATGAGATGATCTACCATGCCTCGGGTGTGGTCAGGGGGGTAAAGCGGGCGCTGGTGGTGGTCGATCTGCCTTTCGGCACCTACCAGGGCAATTCCAAGGAGGCACTGTCTTCTTCCATCCGCATCATGAAGGAGACCGGCGCCAGTGCCGTCAAGATGGAAGGCGGAAGCGAGATCCGCGAATCCGTGGAGCGGATCCTTTCGGCCGGGATCCCGGTCATGGGTCATCTCGGTCTCACCCCGCAGTCCATTCATAAGTTTGGGACCTATGTGGTAAGGGCACGGGAAAAGGAAGAGGCCGACAAACTCCTTGCCGATGCGAAGGTCCTCGAAGAAGCCGGCTGTTTTGCCATCGTCCTCGAGAAAATCCCGGCCACCCTGGCGGCAGAGGTGACGGCATCCGTCAAAATCCCCACCATCGGGATCGGAGCCGGGCCCCACGTCGACGGCCAGGTACTGGTCCTTCATGATATGCTGGGCATCACCCAGGAATTCTCTCCCCGTTTCCTGAGGAGGTATCATAACCTCTACCAGGAAATCCTGGGCGCCGTGCAGACTTATATCGAGGATGTGCGGAACCAGGATTTCCCCAACGAGAAAGAACAATATTGATCGTGGATGACCGGACTTCCTGATATCATTTATGAAGATAATCACCTGATCGCCGTCAATAAGCGGGTTTCCGACATTGTGCAGGGCGACCGGACGGGCGATGATTTCTCTAGACAAGATCCTCAAAGAATTTATCAGGGAAAGGGATGCGAAGCCGGGAAATGTCTTTCTGGGCGTCACCCACCGGCTCGACCGTCCGGTGAGCGGAGTGATGGTCTTTGCCAAAACCAGCAAGGCCCTTACCCGCATGAATGCCCTGTTCAGGGATAAACAAACGGTGAAGAAATACTGGGCCATCGTCAAAAATCCGCCTCCGCCTGAACAGGATACCCTGGTGCATTTCCTCAGGAAAAACGAAAAACAGAACAAGAGTTATCCCTGTCGATGCGGGAACGCCCGGAAGTAAGGAGGCATCGCTGACCTACCGGCTGGTAGGGGCATCCGAAATCGTATTACCTGCTGGAAGTCGAACTGCATACCGGGCGGCATCACCAGATCAGGGCACAACTGGCTGCCATCGGTTGCCCCATCAAGGGAGACCTGAAATATGGCTTTCCGCGTTCCAATAAAAACGGCGGCATCAGTCTGCATGCCCGCGAACTGAGCTTCATCCATCCGGTCAGAAAAGTCCCCCTGCAGCTCCTGGCGGATCCTCCTGAGGACGATATTTTTGGAGTATTTAACGTGTGAAGCGGCATCCGGGCTACGGATCACAGGGCCGGAAATCATCCCACTTTATCGAACGGAAATGGCAGAAGCTGATGCACATCATCGACGATGCGGATCAATTCCTCCCCGAACATGATGATGCGTATATTTTTATTGTAGCGTCGCTGTGTTTCCAGGATGACCTGCCGGCAGGCGCCGCATGGTGTGACCGGCAACCGGACAAACGCGTTCTGGTAGAGCGCCGTGATGGCGATGGTTCTTACCGGGACATCGGGATAAGATGAACCGGCATAATACAGCGCCGTACGTTCCGCACAAACGCCCGAAGGGTAGGCCGCATTTTCCTGGTTGCTGCCCGTGATGATCTCCCCGTTCTCCAGGAGTACGGCCGCTCCGACGTTGAAACCGGAATACGGGGCATAAGCTTTCCTGGCGGCCGACTTGGCTTTGTTGATCAACCGGATTTCACCGGCATCAAGACCTTCGGTGGTCGGGGTCTCGTAAAAATCGATTTCTATCTTCTTTTTCTCCATCGTTGAAATAATCAGCTAAATAACGACTTTTCCAGGCAATTTTCAAATTTTCACGGCTCAGTAATCTTCCAAATGCCATCCAGAGGATTGACCGGATCCAATAAAATCCTCGATCTCCCGTTCATATGATGGCTGTTGATAACTCATCATGCCCGGACGCGATCATTGTATTATTTTTAGCTTTGAAAAAGATTGCAGAGATGAGATGGTATTTTATTCTTGCAGCCGGTCTGCTGAACCTTTGTTTTTTCCGTGCGGGTGCACAGCCTGTGAACCGGCTCAGCGGTGAGGAATACATTGAGCTTTACAGTGACCTGGCGATGAAAGAGATGCTCAGATCGGGCGTGCCGGCCAGCATTACCCTTGCCCAGGGCATGCTGGAGTCGGATAATGGAAATTCCGGACTGGCCCGAAAATCCAACAATCACTTCGGGATCAAGTGCCATAACGACTGGACAGGCAGGAAAGTCCATCATAACGACGACGCCTTCCACGAATGCTTCCGGAAGTACAAAACGGTATACGATTCCTATGTCGACCATTCCGATTTTCTTCGCAACACACCCCGGTATGCCTTCCTTTTCGACCTCGACATTACGGATTATAAGGCCTGGGCAAAAGGTCTCAAAAAAGCCGGGTATGCCACCAGCGGCACCTATGCCGATCGGCTGATCCGGATCATCGAAGAAAATAACCTCCATCGTTACGACCTGCTCGCCCTGAAAGAGGGCGTCCCTGCCCATGCACCCAGGAACCAGAACGACCTGGCTTCCGCCAGCACGTTACTGCCCGCATGCATGAAGTGAAGCAGATCAACCGTGTCGATTACATTGTGGTGAAGGAAGGTGACACCCGCGAAAGTCTCAGGAAGGAGATGGAACTGGTCGGCAACGAACTCGACCGCTATAATGAACTCGACCCCGCAGAGCCACTTCGCGAGGGAGAGATCCTCTATCTCCAGCCCAAACGCAACCGTGCGGGGCGTGGCAGCGATATTCACAGGGTGGAAGAAGGCGAGACAATGTGGGATATTTCGCAGGCCTATGGTGTCAAACTGGAGAAGCTTTATCAGAAGAACCACATGGCCCCCGGCACCCAGCCTGAAGCCGGCGATACCATATACCTTCGCAAAAAAAAGAAAGCCGCCTTGTTTCCACTGAAAGTTGACGACGACGACAAGCCTTCGGAAAAGATCCGGATCGAATTTGACGATAATTAGCGGATTGATTCCGGCAGCGCAGTCCCTTTCAGGTTTCCCCGACAAACCGGCAATGGCCGATATCCTTGAATCCCCTGAGGAAGTTTTCCACATCCATTCTTTTCTTTCCCGGCTGGAGAAGGTCGGTGATGTGAACGAAGCCGTCGCCTGCGGCCACCGAGAGTTGGTTTTTTCCGTCGGTCCTGATGGTCCCCGGGGTGAGTTGGTGGTTCTCGCCGGAACACCGGGCGTAATAAATTTTTAAGGGAACCTTTTCACCGTTTTCCTTTTGGAGAATGGCCCGGGCACCGGGATAGGGGCTGAGTCCGCGGATGAAATCGCAGATCTGCCGGGCGCCGGCCGACCAGTCGATGAGGGTGTCTTCGGGAAAAATTTTCGGAGCGGTTTTGAGCGGGCCAGTATTTCCGGCAATGGATTCCTGGCTGACCGCTTCAGCGCGTCCTTCAGCGATCATTCGGGCGGTATCGACCACAAGGCGTGCGCCTTCGGCCATCATCCGGTCATGCAGTTCGCCGGCGGTCAGGCCGGGATCGATAGCCATTTTCCGTTGGAGGATGATCCGGCCGGTATCGATCTCTTTATCGATAAAGAATGTTGTCAGGCCGGTCTCTTTTTCCCCGTTGATGATCACATGATTTATGGGTGCCGCTCCCCGGTATTGGGGGAGGAGTGAAGCATGCAGGTTGAAGGTTCCCCGGGGAGGCATGGCCCAGACCTCTTCGGGAAGCATCCGGAAGGCGACCACGATCTGCAGGTCGGCATGGAAGCTCCTTAGTTTTTCCAGGAATACCGGGTCTTTGAGTTTCTCGGGCTGCAGAACGGTCAATCCGTGTTCCAGGGCACAGGTTTTCACGGGGGGCGACTGAAGTTTCTTTCCCCGTCCGGCCGGCTTATCGGGGGCGGTGACGACCGCCGCTATCTCAAAACCCTCCTTGAGCAGGGCTTCCAGGGGTGCAACGGCAAATTCGGGAGTGCCCATGTAAATGATCTTCATCACGCATCGGGTTTCAGCCTTTGATGGCTGGTTATTCCTCTTCGGTCTTCCTGTCCTGGTCGTAGCGGGCGATATTCAGGTAGTGGCCCATTTTGTCCCTCTTGGTCTCCATATAAAACCTGTTGTACTTATTGGGCTGAACCACGAGGGGAATGTTTTCGACGATTTCAATGCCGTAGCCTTCGAGGCCGGCACGCTTCACGGGGTTATTGGTGAGCAGCCGGATCTTTCCCAGCCCGAGGGCATGCATCATGCTGGCCCCAACGCCATAATCCCTTTCATCATCGTTAAAGCCGAGCCTGAGGTTGGCTTCGACGGTGTCATAGCCTTCCTCCTGGAGTTTATAGGCCTTGATCTTATTGAAAAGCCCTATACCCCGTCCTTCCTGGTTCATATAGAGGATAACGCCCTGGCCTTCCTTATCGATGAGCTTCATGGCTTTCTCGAGCTGCTGACCGCAGTCGCAGCGGTAGGAGTGGAAGATATCACCCGTGACGCACGAGGAATGAACCCGGACCAGCACCGGATCGTTTTTGGTCCATTTTCCCTTGATGATGGCCACATGCTCCATCCCGTTCGATTTCTGGATGAATGGGATCAGGCGGAAATGCCCGTATTCGGTGGGCAGGTCCACTTCAACCCCCTTAATGATGATGCTCTCGGACCTCAGCCGGTAGGAGATCAGATCTTTGATCGTAATGATCCTGAGGTCGAATTTCCTGGCCGTTTCGACCAGCTGTGGCAGACGGGCCATCGTTCCGTCGTCGTTCATGATCTCCACGAGGACGCCTCCCGGCTTCAGACCGGCCAGTTTGGAGAGATCGACGGCAGCCTCGGTATGGCCCGAGCGGCGCAGGACGCCGTTACGTTTGGCTTTGAGGGGAAAGATATGCCCGGGCCTGGCCAGGTCTTCGGGCCTGGTGGACGGATCGACCAGCGCATTGATGGTCTTTGCCCGGTCGGAAGCGGAAATGCCGGTGGTACATCCCCTGCCGATCAGATCGACAGAGACGGTGAAGGCGGTGAGATGGGCGCTGGTATTTTTTCCGACCATCATCTGCAGGTCGAGCTCCTCACACCGTTCTTCCGTGAGGGCCGCACAAATCAGCCCGCGTCCATGGGTGGCCATAAAATTAACGGTCTCCGGGGTGATGAGTTCTGCGGCAGCTATGAAATCTCCCTCGTTTTCGCGGTTTTCATCATCCACCACGATCACACATTTCCCATTCCTGAAGTCTTCGACAGCTTGTTCAATACTATTTAATTCAATCTTATCCACGATTTATCTCCTTGTAGGTTGCCATATATTGGTCCTGAGACCAAACAGATTTTTAAAAAAGCCAATCAGTAAAGCGGTGTTCATCGCATAGAAATGCGTTATGAACCGCAAAATTATAATATGTATGTTGAATTTCCTTAAGATAATGTCAATAATGGGTGTAATCATGACAAAAACCTGCATTCCGAACACGATCAGATAGAAAAAGGAATGCAGGGCCAGGATGCCGCTGGTGACAAGGGCAAGGATTAGGATGAAGGGGCCGGTCCACCGGATCACCTTGTGCGACCAGAAGGGGAAGGCGGTGGCGGACCAGGGCGGCCAGAGCAGGGACCAGAAGCTCCGGAGATTCTGGAAATTGCCGGCAGAAATCCTGACTTTGCGCCGGAACTCCATCGCCATCTCATTGGGCACGTCTTCCCGGGTGACTGCCTTCAGTTCCATGATCGCTCTCTTCTTGTTCCGGATAACATTCATGGTGATGAAAAAATCATCGACGCTGTATTTATCCGGGATTTTCGTCATGGCGCTCTTCCGGATGGCATACACAGCGCCGTAGACACCGATGGTCCTCGACCAGATGAGCCCTTCATGGTATTTTATCATGATCTCCCGGCTCATGAACGCCTTTTCCTGGATCGAGATCCCGTCTCTTCGCGTCCGTTCATTGATGATGTTCCCCCCGACGATGTCGATCTTTTTATTTTTGAAATGTTTGACCAGCTCGAAGATCGTATCGGGATAGAAGAAAACTTTGGCATCGGTAAGGATCAGGATATCCCCGCGGGCTTTGTCAGAGAGGAGGTTGATGATCGAGGGTTTGCCCTGTCTGAGCCGGAAGGGGAAAAATTTCAGCTGCTCGTAGTTGGCCGAATAGATGCTGCATATCCTGTTGGTGCCGTCGGTGGAGGCATCCGATCCGATGAGCAGTTCGAACCGGCTGAAGGGGTAGGAGGTATAGAAGATGCTTTTGATCTTTTCAACGATGACGTCCTCTTCATTGTGCACCGACATGAGGATTGAAACGAAAGGCAGTTCCTCACCGCGGCGGTAGGTGATGTCGTTTTCTTTTTTGCCCCGGGCCATCAATTTGAGGATGAGGGGGTAGAGCATGTAGGAATGAAAAACCAGGAAAACAGCCAGCCAAAAGAGTATAAGGGGGATCATGCCGGATTCTTTCTGTAAAAATCGTTTAACCTTTTACAGGTGGCGAAGTTATTAAAATTTTCATTAACGAAATCCCTTGAATTTCTTGCGATTTCATCATATCCCGATTTGTCGCTGCACAGTCTGGCGATGATCGCGGCCATGGTTTCCGCACCGTCGGTGATGAGGATGTTTTTCCTGTCCGAAACCGGGATCCCTTCCGCAGCAATGGAGGTGGCCACGATGACCCGCTGCATCATCATGCCCTCGAGGATCTTGATCCGGATTCCGCTGCCGGTGAAGAGGGGACTGACAAAGATGGCATAGCGGTTCATAAACTGGTAGGCGTTATCCACTTCGCCGTGAAAAACGATACCATCTTTTCGCCGGTCGAATTTTCCGGCCAGCCATGACGGGGCATTTCGTCCGGCAATATGCAGGGTGATCGACGGCACCTGTTTTCTGACCAGGGGAAAGACCTCGTCGACGAACCAGGTAATGCCTTCCTGGTTAGGCATCCAATCCAATGCGCCGATATAGAAAAGCGAGGGAAATTCAGGTTCCCGGGGTGTGGGATAGCGGTGGGGATTCAGACCCGTGGGAATGGTGATATTCGGGATCTCCTTCAGCATCAGGAGCTGTTTACGGTCACGGTCGGAGATGGCGACCAGCGCATCGCATCCCTGGAGGATGCGGGTTTCAAGCTTACGGATCCTCTCGGCAAGCATGGCATAATAAAACCTCAGGAAGGAGTTACGGGTGTTGATCACCTTTCTCTGCCAGATCTCATGTTCCACGTTGTGGGCACGCAGGGAGAGCAGGGCGTGGGAAGCGTGGCGACGGATGGTATCGATATAATAACCGAGATAAGGCCCTTCAAGCTGAACAATGTCGAAAGCCTGCTTTTTCAGCAGGGCGGTCAGGCCGTGTTGAACGGGCGGGTGTAAAACCGCCGGGCATTGTAAGGTTCACGCGAGAATAAAATGTTGAATACCAAAAGAAAAGGATTGACCGCTGTGTTATGGTCGACCGACAGGAAATGGATCTTCTTCTTCAGTACCCCGGGGATATTGTGGACATCGAACGGATGCTTGGAGGTGTTCATGCACAGCATCGTGACTTCATTTCCCACATCCGACAGTCCTTCCGCCAGGCTCAGGGTGGCAATGGCCCCGCCGTCTTTGGGAGGAAAAGGTACTTTGGAGGAAAGGATCAGAATTTTCATGGTAGAGGGTTAAGTTTTCCGTTTCCTGAAGACCCGTTTGAAGAAGTTGAAATAGGTATCGATGTTCATGATGACAGAATCGGTGGAAGCCTTGTAGGTAAGGAAGGCGCTGAGCGGGATAAGGATGAAGGTCGAAAGCCACATCCCGGTGAAGGGGCTGATGACGCTTTCCCTGACAAATTTTTCACCGGTGATCGAGATGATGTAGTAAACCAGGAAGAAGAGCACCGAAACCACCACCGGCATGCCGAGTCCGCCCTTCCGGATGATCGCACCCAGAGGGGCGCCGATGAAAAAGAAGACCAGGCAGGCGAAAGACAGGGTGAATTTACGCTGCGTTTCGATCTGGTATTTCCTCAGTCTCCTGATCATATTGTCGGAGTTGGCGAAATTGTTATTGATGAAATTCATGGCTCCCCGGGCATAGTTCAGCGACTGGGCAAGGATACGCTCCTTCTCGGGTTTGGACATATTGTGGAAGATGGAATCCCCGTTGAGAAAGATCGTCTTTCCCCTGGCTTCCTTTTTCACGGTATCGGCATTGGCGGCTGTATCGGGTGGCGGCCGGTTGAAATCGATCTTTTTCAGGAAATTCTTATTCTTATAATAACTCGACTTTTCGAGAGTGGTCTCGAGCGAACTCTCCGAATGGTGAATATCGTACTTCAGTGAATCTTCCACATAGGAAAGCTGCTTGAGGTTCATCATCTGGTAGGAATTTTTGAAAAGGTTTTCATCCGTCCGTTTCAGGCCGAAATCAACCATCTCGATGATCATTTCCTGCTTCTCAAATTTATCGCGCCGTGCAGGGTAGGATTTATCCCTGATGCGCTTTCTTCTGTTTTTGCATTTCGGTATAAGTCTCGCCGTGATAAAGGGTGAGCAGCAGGTAACGCTTGTCTTCCGTCATCTTCATATATCCCGAATCGGCAATGGTGACAATGATATTACCCACATGATCGGTATGGTCATAGATCATGATATTCTTCAGCAGGCTTGTCCGCGGATCCTTTTCGCCGATCCGGATGCTGTATCCCTCCAGGGTATTGTCAAAAATGCCTGTCTTTATCTGAAGTTCCGGGTTCTGCCTTTGGATGTCATATAGCAGCGACCGGAATTTGAGGTTGGTGAAAGGGAGGACATAATTGTTGAAGAGGAAAGCACCGATGGCTATGACAGAGATCAGGATGATCAGGGGGTTCATGATGCGCTGAAGGGAAACCCCGGCCGATTTCAGCGCCAGGAGTTCATTATTCTCGCCAAGGTTTCCGAAGGCCATCAGTGAGGCCAGGAGAACCGCCAGCGGAAGTGCCATGGGGACCAGGCTGGCCGAGGTGTAAAGCATCAATTCGGAAATGACGGGGATCTTCAGACCTTTGCCCACCAGATCGTCGATGTACTTCCATAAGAACTGCATGAGAAGCACAAAAACAACGATGAAAAATGTGAGTACAAAAGGTCCGAGAAAAGATGATAATGTAAGTTTATAAAGCTTTTTCACGTTTGCGCTTAAAAATATTCCCCACGACAGTAACGCAAACAAAGGTAAGTTATTTTAGCGAAACGGCTATAAACCGATGGCATGTTTGAGTTCGGAGATCTGCGAATCCCAGAGGTCGACGGCATCATCTTTTTCATCTTCTTCGGCAAAATCGGTGATCAGGAGCGCCAGGTCGCCCGTCAGGTCATCCTGCCTGATCCGGAATTCGAAAAAGTCGTCGGATTCTTCCCCATCCAGCCACCGGAAACGGATGTAATTCTGGTCTTTGAGCTGCATGATTTCAGCCTGCTGTTCAGAGCCCTCCCAGATGAATGTGAAAACGTTGTCGTTCATGTTGACATCGTCGGCAAACCACTCAGCCAGACCATCAGGAGTGCTCAGCCGGTTGAAAAGAACTTTGGGAGATGTATTGAGAGTGTACTCCAGTTCGAATTTCTTTTTGTCCATTGTTAGCATATTAACAAGCTATATTCGCAATATAGGAAAAATTGACAAGAATTAAAAAAGAGAGCATTCCGAATGTCTTTATAATTTTCAGTCTTACTTCACTTTATGAGCCGTTGCATCATCTGGCATTGTTTTGCCGGAAAAAAGCTTGAACAAATTGGGCATCGTCCGATGTTAGGTGCTCAACCTCAATATAATATCGCACAATCATGAAAAAGAGCACATTTCCTTTCATCCTGACGATTCTCGCCATTGCCGTCTTTTCCGGTAACTGTAAAAAAGACAATTCAACCCAGCCGAAGGTCCAGGTGACCGACACTGTTGATGCTTCCCTTCAGACCGATTCGGGCAGCATCGGCCTGATTATCAATACCCGGCCCATGGCCAGGAAAGGGTATCATCCCGATCATGCCTGTGTGAATATTTCCGGTGAGATGGCCGGATTCTCCCGTACCATTGCCATCGATCCCAAAACATACCTCGCCGTCCTGAGATATGATACCGACAGTTTGAGTGACAGTGAGATAACCGGATTTAGGAATGGAGTCGATATGGACATCAAAGTTTATGATGCTTCACAACATATATTCGGTGATACCACCCTTTCGAACCAGATCGTGGATCCCTCGGATTATACCATCGACATCCGGACCACGCTGCCGGCCATAAACCCTCCGGGTCTTCTGAATGGTGATGTTCCCTATATCGTCCAGAGCCAGGACGACGGCAAAGTGATGTCCATTGCCGACTACAATCGCGGTATGCCGGGCACCCAACCGGTGATCACCAGCGATTACAGCCTACAGGACAACCAGAACCAGCAATTTTATTTCAGACATGTCCAGGGGGAAGCGGATTCGGTGTATTGCCTGACATCTTATCGCGGCTACCTGATGGATTTCACTTTTTTAGGCGATTTTGTATGAGAGTACGGAAAGCTATGATGCCGGCAATGTCCCGGATAAACTCAAGGTGATCGTATCCGCCGACACGGCAGGCTGGTCGAGGCTCCGTTATCAGACAGGAGGGTACCTGCTATGGACCCAGCCTGATTTCGGACTGATCATATTTCGTCCGGTCGCCTTCCCGTTTTTCCCTTTTCCGCATTCTCAATGGCGACATCACGTGGGACATGACCGATATGGGCACGGATTTCGAACAGCCCGTCCTGCCACCTGCCAGGCTTGAATTTGCTTACAAAGCGACACTGCGGAACTGTTCGCCCGCGACCCTCAGTGAAACCGTCGGGCGGAGTGAGACCAGGACCCAGACCTTCACTTCCGGAACCCAGGAAAGTCTCGCCTTGTTCTCCAGCAAGGAATTTTCGGCCCAGGTCACAGCCGGGGTGGACGTGGATGCCACCTTCTTTGGTAAAGGCGCCACTTACAGCCTTCAGGCGACAGCGGGCTATTCCTATACTACTTCCAGTACCCAGACCACAACCAATTACTGGTCAACAACAACCAGCAAGGATGTCGAGATCTCACGTGAACGCAACGTGGAGATCGGACCGGAAACGGCCATCGAGGTCTATGATGCTGTGCAGACATTGGACCATGGTCAAGACACCCTTTACCAAGAAATTCAGGTTGAAGGGAACCTACAGCAATGGCAAAGCGATGTGCGGCGATGAAATCCATTTTCAACTCTATTGCAATAAATTCGGGGGTGTGGTGTCGAAAGTCGGTACCGGCTACGTGGATTTCTCCATCAAAGGTGTGGCCACGATCAATCAAATGATGGAAGTCGAGACCAATACTTCCGAGATCAAGGGTGGATGTAGTCAATGATGGCACGAAGGGCGCGGCGGACATCCTGTTCGCCGGCCATCGGAATTTATGGACGGGCTCCGGCGTCTTTCCGGCTGCCATGACTAAAAAAATAAAATTCGAAACGGACCGTTTTAAACTGGTGACCGGAACAATGCACTGAAATAAGGCGTTAATAGGTGAGTAAGGATTTTGAGAAAGGGATTGAATGAAACTTAAGACGTCGGGACAGCCACCTGTCAGAAAAAATACACCGTTTCAGCCCGGAAAATCTTCCGGGTTTTGTACGATAGCGATATCGGCTGGAAGAAGGGATTGCTCAGATCGGCATTGTTTGCCGTCACTGCTGTTATTTCAGCAGCCATCATGCTGGTCGTCTTCGTCTACTCAGGCGCATTCGGGAAACTTCCGGCCGGTGATGAACTACAGTCGATCCGGCACCCTTTGGCCTCGGAGGTGTTTACCTCAGACAGTGTGCTGATGGGACGGTATTATATCCAGAACAGGCTCGATCTCCAGGACGGGGAGCTTACCCCTGTCATCAGGGAGGCACTTCTTTCGACCGAAGATGCCCGGTTTTACGAACACGGCGGGATCGACATCCGCAGCCTGTTCAGGGTGGCCTTCAAGACCATCCTGCTCAGCCATGAGAGTTCAGGGGGTGGAAGCACCATCACTCAGCAGCTGGCAAAAAATCTCTTTCCCCGGAAAAATTTCGGCTTCCTGACCATGCCGGTCAATAAGATCAGGGAAATGCTTACCGCCCGGAGAATTGAGCAAATGTACAGCAAGGATGAGATCCTCGAACTCTACCTCAATACCATTCCGTTCGGGGAAGATACCTATGGCATCAAAACAGCAGCCAAACTGTATTTCAACAAGAATCCCCGGGATCTGAACGTACAGGAAGCAGCGTTGCTTGTGGGCATGCTGAAGGCCACGTCCTACTACAACCCGAGAAAATTCCCCGAAAGGGCCAGGGAAAGGCGGAACGTTGTGCTCAGCCAGTTGGAACATTACGGGTACCTGCCTGAAGAGGAGACCGACTCGCTTCAATCGCTCCCTGTTGAGCTGGATTATTCATCGCTTCCTTATTATGCCGGCATTGCCCCTTATTTCAGGGAATTCCTGCGGCAGGACCTCGAAGACTGGTGCAGCAGCCACCGTAAGGAAAACGGCGACCCATACAATTTGTATACCGACGGTCTGAAAATATATACCACCATCGATTCACGTCTGCAGCGGCATGCTGAAGACGGCAGTGGATGAGCAGATGAAGCGCCTCCAGGGGATCTTCGATCAGGAATGGAAGAACAGGGACCTTTGGGCAAGTCTTCAGCACGGGGAGGATCAGTATCTCCTGGCCAAATCGGGAGGATCGGTAAAAGGTGACACGGCCCGCAGCGATATCACCGTCTTCAGCTGGGACGGTGAAAAAGATAAGCATTTCAGCCGGATGGACTCGCTGCGCTATTTCATGCATTTTTTACAGACGGGTTTTCTCGCCCTCGATGTCCATTCTGCAGCGATCCGGGCCTGGGTGGGCGGCATTGATTTCAAATACTTCAAATTCGACCATGTCCTGGCCAAACGTCAGCCCGGATCGGCCTTTAAGCCGCTTGTTTACCTGGCAGCCCTGCAGGACGGTGTGCGGCCCTGTGATTTCTATGAAAACGACAGCGTGGTCTACACCGATTATGATGACTGGAACCCACGGAATGCGGATAACAAGTACGGGGGAAGCTATTCCGTCAAGGGAGCGCTGACCCATTCGGTGAATACCGTCACGGCCGCTCTCATCATGGCCACGGGCACAGATAAGGTGGTGGATCTCGCCCATGCAGCGGGCATCCGTTCAGATCTTCCCGACGTGCCGTCGATCGCTCTCGGAACAGCCAACGTGTCGTTGTACGAAATGGTACAGGTTTACCGGACCATTGCCGACGGCGGAAGGTCCCGTTCACCCTTCTATATCACCGGTATTGAGGACGGAGAGGGCAATCCCCTTTATCAAAATCCCGATACCATCGGATCCTCACAGGCTTTCGACCATGAAGATGCTCAGATCCTGACCGCCATGCTGCAAAATGTGGTCAACAACGGCACCGGATCGGCCATCCGTTACCACTATGGACTGACAGAAGATATCGCCGGCAAGACGGGAACATCACAGAACCATGCCGATGGATGGTTCATCGGGTTCACCCCCGACCTGGTCGCCGGGGCCTGGGTGGGCGGGGAACTGCCCGGCATACGCTTCCGGACTTTCCGCCACGGGGAAGGCTCCGCTACGGCTCTGCCCATCTTCGCCGGATTCCTGAAAGGCGTATATGCCGATACGGTCTTTTCGGACCTGAAATACAACACCTTCAACATCAGCGATGATATCCGGGATATGCTCAACTGCGAAGATTATCGTGAAGAAGTTCCACTCCAGCAGAAGATACTGAAGAAACTCCGTAAATTCGGACTTTTCCGGAGACACCGGAAACGATCGAAAGACTGACGGGACCAGGGACGGATCGGTTTGGCAAAGTGATCGGGTGCAAAATTGTGCGCAGACTCATGACCGGATGCCGGACGTACCACAGAGCCGCTGCCGTTTACCGGCGAAGGTCCTGGAGATGAAAGCTGAAAGACGCCGGATTTTTTTTCATTTACCGGATTAAGTGTTTTCTTTGAGGAATCAAAAAACATTCCCGGGGTGAATCATGAACTGTTAAAAGTCGCGGGCGATACGGTGCTCATCTTTGTTCTCAACCTTCCTTTCGGCTACCTGAGGAGCAGGCAGAGGAAGTTTTCATTTATGTGGTTTCTCTACATTCACCTGCCTGTCCCGTTGGTCATCCTGGTCAGGATCCTCAGTCATATCGGGTTTGCCCTCTACACCTATCCGCTTTTTGTGGCTGGTTTTTTTCTGGGGCAGTTGGCGGGGAAGAAATTCAATACTGTAAACAGGACATAAGGCTAATGTCCTCGTCCTGTTTTTCACATCTTTTTAATCCTTGCCTCCGCTCAGGACCTCAACAGATTTTTCATGCTCGGTTACGACCAGGCTTTAGGATATGCACCAGGACGGGATATTAATCCTGCTCCGATCCCCCTGACAGGGAAGTATGGGACAGAGTACTTCAGGAATGAAGGAGGAAAGACCCTTGTAGAATTGGATCTTGAGCCCGAAGAGATCGTCTTTCTTTGTGCCTCTGCTTTAAAAAATGCTGATTAGCCGCATTGGCACTATCATGCTTTATAAAAAACTGACATCAACCTGCCTGGTCCCTGGAAACTGACCTTCACTGCGGGCGTACGGGTATTGCCCGGCAGTACTGTTATCGACAGCCTGGTATCCTGGACAGATCTTCCGGTCAGTACCACGTCGAGGTTCTCTGGAACGGCAGAAAATGTTCACTTCGTTCGAAACGGACAGCCTTACCGGTGGTAATTATCAGCTTGACCTGGAAAGTATGGGAAAGCGGCCATGGGCTGGATTAACGGCGGGGATGCAGGAATTGCCTGGAGCATCCCGGTGCGGTTGCCCATAAGTCGATTTTTGGATCAGGGAAAGAATATCCTGAAGATCGAAGTGGCCGATCTCATAGCTAGTGTGAGAAAGAAAACTCATGTTTTTTAGCCGTGTGGATTTGAAAACGTCAAGAGCAAGGCTCCGATGACTAAAAAACAGGAGTTTACTATTCGTAAATGACTGTTTTGAAGTCGAGCATAACGCAGCTATTTGCATTTTCTTGCAAGCACTAGCTAAAAAGATCCGCTACATGGATATCAGGAACCTGCCATGGATGTCCTTCCATGAAATCAATTTTGTGAACCTGGCCTATGAGCCTTACGATGCTTCAGACTGGGAGCCTATGGTGTCGGGGCTGCTGGGACCGGTGAGAATTCTCGGCGCAAAAGATAATGACACGCCGGGTCAGTAATTAGGGGATAACACGGTAAGAATTGTCTGTTTCTAATATCCGGTAA
>CAVXNX010000015.1:0-65915 GCA_963763215.1 uncultured Bacteroidales bacterium | reverse complement strand
TGCCACTTCGAATCTTTCCATTTCAGCCTGTAAGATAACGGATTCCGGGGTATTCACCTGCATGGTAAATGGCAGCGGCGGTCAGATGAACAGCAATACCGCTTCGTTAATTGTGCATCCGGCCACAAGGTTGCTGATCCCACCCACTTCACAATCTACCTGTGCCGGCCAGACCGTGTATTGTTCTGTAACCGTCACCGGGTATAACCTTGCCTATTCCTGGGAAAAAGACGGATCACCCATGATCAATGGCGGCACCATTACCGGGGCGCAAAGTGATATTCTTACCCTAAGTTCGGTTACCAGCGCTGGTGCAGGCGTTTACCGGTGCGTGATCACAGGAAGCTGCGGGAATATAAATACCGGTCCTTCCAGCCTGACCATCAATGAACTGCCCGCAAATCCCACGGCCATAACTGGAAATACTGTCATATGCCAGGGTGAGAAAATCAAGACCTATGAAGTCGGGGCTGTCACCGGGGCCAACTCTTATGAATGGACACTGCCATATGGCGCTCACATCATAAACGGAAGTGACAGCCGGTATATCGTCGTGAATTATGATCAGGATGCCCTCAGCGGTAATATTACCGTGCGGGGAATAAATGCCTGCGGTCCGGGACCCATGTCAGCGCCGCTTCCGGTCACCGTGAATACAAAGCCTGAGGCAAATGCCGGTGCAGATCAGAATCTGTGCAGCAATGCATCGACCCTCGATGCCAATAATACCGCGGGAGGTTCATGGTCGAGGATTGCCGGTTTTGCCTCCTTTGCCAATGCATCGCAGTACAATACAGCGGTGACCAATATCGGACAGGGTACCAACATCCTGGTGTGGACCGTAACACAAAATAATTGTACGTCCAGCGATACGGTAGTCCTGGTCAATAACAGGGTAAACGTGGATGCCGGACAGGATCAGGTACTCTGCGGAATGACGACCACCCTTAACGCTTCCGTCGTTACCCAGGGTTCGGGTCAGTGGACGGTAAAGACCGGCGGAGCGAACTTTGTCAGTTTCAACGATCCAAAAACCAACCTGATCAATATTCAGCGGGGTATAAATGTGCTGAAATGGTCGGTGAATAATAACGGCTGTATATCCAGCGATACGGTACGGATCACCAATGACCTGCCTACGAATGCTTTAGCCGGTAGTGATACCATCATCCTTTCCGATACCTACACGATGCAAGGCAACACTCCGGCTATCGGTAACGGCCAGTGGTCGCTGGTGAGCGGAGTCGGGGTGATCCAGAACCCTTCATCCTCCTCCTCGCTCATTAAAGGGATCGGGATCGGAGAAAACATTTTCAGTTGGACCATCACCCATAATTCCTGCTATTCCGCCGATGAGGTAAAGGTGATCAACTACACGCCCACCGTGAATGATGCCGGACCGGATCAGACATTATGCACCGACCATACTGTCCTCACCGGAACGCGCCCGAACTACGGCACCGGTCAGTGGACGATCGTTCAAGGCTCCGGATCCTTTGGGAATACTTCGAAATATGAAACGGAAGTCACGAATCTCGGTAAAGGGGTGAATATTTTCAGATGGACAATCTACGAGTATGAGATCACCTCCGACGATGTGAAGATCATCAACAATTCCCCTTCAACAGCTAATGCCGGTATCGACCAGAGAATCTGCGATGACCAAAGTGTCCTTTCGGGAAATAAGCCGGTTATCGGAACCGGCGAATGGAGCATTGTTGGCGGTTCTGCTACCATAGCCGATGAGCGCAGGTACAATAGTCCTGTTTCGGATCTCAGCTATGGGTCCAATACGTTCCGGTGGACCATCACTAACGGCAGCTGTTCATCGTCCGACCAGGTGAACGTGATCAATGATCTGCCCACGACAGCTTCGGCAGGGACGGACCAGACCACCTGTGAAGATTCCGTGATGCTCTATCCCAATACCCCGAGTATCGGGACAGGCGAATGGAGTGTCATCAGCGGTTCGGGGTATTTTTCAGGTAATAAGGCTTACGGTCTCGGTATCAATGAAAATGATTTCAAATGGACCATCAGCCATAATGGATGCCATTCATCCGATACCGTGAGGATCATCAGTCATAAGCCAACCACGGCAAGTATGATCTCTTCAAAATCCATTTGCACCGATTCGCTTTATCTTCCCGGTAATACACCTCAATATGGAACAGGATTATGGTCCGTCATGAGCGGTAGCGCCGATATCTCCGACCCATCCAACCCGGCATCGCTGGCTGCTAACCTGGCGCCGGGACTAAATAAATTCAGGTGGACCATCAGTTACCAGGAATGTACCTCGGTGGCCGAAGTCAATATTGGATACGATCTGGTTAAAGCCAATGCAGGAACTGACCAGGAGCTTTGTGATAATGCAGCCATCATGAGCGCCAACAATCCCCTCCCGGGGAAGGGATTCTGGACCATAGTGGGCGGATCCGGATCCGCCAATTTTATCATGCCGGATCAGAATAATACCCAGGTTACGAGCCTTGACCGGGGAGCCAATATTCTGAGATGGACGATCACCAACAAAGGTTGTGCCTCCTATGATGAGGTGACCATCACCAATGACAATCCCAGTACGGCGTACGCCGGTGCCGACCGGTCGGTCTGCGGTGAGAGCTTCTCGCTGAATGCCAATATTCCTCTGATCGGAACCGGGGAATGGTCGGTACTGAGCGGTTCGGCCAACCTGGCCGACCCTTTGAAAGCCAATACTCTTGTCAATAACCTCAGCCTCGGACAGAACACGCTTCGATGGACGGTTTCGCATGAAGGCTGTACTTCTTCCGATGAAGTGATCATCCTGAATGATCAGCCGACCAATGTTTCGGCCGGGACCGATCAGTATATCTGCGCCGATTCCACACAATTATATTCATCGGAGGCTTCCGGAGGTTCCGGCAGATGGTCCATTGCTGCCGGGTCAGCCAGCTTTGGAAATAATACCCTGTTCAATACCGGAGTCTATCATCTTGAAAGGGGAGAAAATAAGCTGGTCTGGACAGTGACGATCAATGGTTGCAGCAACAGTGATACGGTGTTGATTACCAATAATCTGCCCTCGTTGCCTTCGGCAGGTCCCGATCAGGATAATTGTGCCTCTGAGAATTTCATGGCAGCAAATATTCCTCTGATCGGAAATGGAAAATGGAGTGTAATAAGCGGCTCAGCCATTTTTGAAGATCCTTCCAATCCCCTGACCCGGGTGACCAATGTCGGGAACGGTACGAATACACTGCGATGGACCATTCAGAATGGCAATTGTAACCTGAGTGACAATGTAAACCTTATCAATAGTTTGCCCACCATTGCCTATGCCGGCGAAGACCGGGCGGTTTGTAATAATACCGCGAATCTGCTGGCAAATCCTGCCACCACCGGTACCGGAACATGGAAAGTGGTGAGCGGCTATGGTGTTATTCAGGATATTCACGACTATAATACTCAGATCGACAATCTCGGGTTCGGACAAAATACCATTCGGTGGATCACCGAAAACGGCCGGTGCAAGACCTCCGATGATGTCGTCATCACCAATAACCTGGCCTCCGTTTATGCGGGGCCCGATGAGATCGTCTATACCCCGTCGGTCAAACTGGTGGGGAATAAACCCGGCAGTGGCACCGGTGAATGGAAACTCATGGCGGGATCGGGTATCATCGATAATCCCGGCAATTACGAGGCCGGTGTCACCCGCCTGGGAGAAGGTGCCAATACCTTCAACTGGACGATTGACAATGATGGATGCATCGGCAATGATGATGTCATCATTACCTATTATGTCCTGCCGAAGGTCGAATTCACCCCTTCACCCCAAAGCGGATGTCCGCCTCTTACGGTCGATTTCATCAATGGTTCCGTAGGCGGAAACCCGTTTTCCTGGGATTTCGGCGACGGCTCGACTTCCTCTGAGGTCAACCCCATGCATACCTTTGATATCCCGGGAGTTTACAGGATCACCCTTACCGGCACCGGCCCTGATGGGATCATGGTAAAAAAGGACACGACGGTGATCGTTCGCGAAAAACCTGTGGCACAGATGGAAGTCACCCCCGGCCTCGTATTTATCTCGCGGCCTCCGAGTGAAAAGGATGACCCGGTTCATTTCTTCACCATGACCGAAGACATTGATTCGGTTTACTGGGACTTTGGTGACGGGACATTTTCCAACGCGCTCAATCCCCTTCACCATTATGCCGAAACCGGCCTTTATGATGTCAGTCTCCAGGTGTTCACCGGCTACCAGTGCTCCGACTCAAAACTGATGCCCGGTGCCGTCACGGTCGATCTCAAGGGAACCATCACCTGTCCGAATGCTTTTACCCCTGCTCCCGACGGCGCTCCGGGAGGGGCGATTAATCCCAACGATTACAGCAATGATGTTTTCCATTGTTATGCAAAGGGAATTCTTGAATACCATTTGACGATCTATAACCGGCTCGGCATAAAACTCTTTGAGAGTGATGATGTGAACGTGGGATGGGATGGTTATTTTCAGGGCAAGCTTGCCGAGGAGGGGGTTTATGTCTACCATGTGAGCGGGCGGTATAACAATGGAGATACGTTCAGTAAAATCGGGAGTGTTGTCCTTTTACACGAATAGTGAAACATGATGGAACGAAGAATCATATACCTGCTGCTTTTTCTGTTCACCGGTTGCCTTTTTTCTGCCGGGGCACAGGATCCGCAATTCTCCCAGTTCTATTCGTCCCCGCTTTACATGGGACCTTCCTTTGCCGGAACCGGGAAGGGACCGAGGATCATCGCCAATTACCGCGATCAGTGGCCCAGGATCAGCGGGACTTTTGTGACCTATGCCCTCTCGGGGGATTTCTATCTCGACCGGTACCGCAGCGGCATCGGTCTGCTGGTGTTAAGAGATGATGCCGGAAGGGGATTGATGAACGTAACCAACATCGGACTGAATTATTCATTCAACGTTAATCTGAGCAAGAACTGGCAGTTCAGACCGGGATTACAGGCTTATTACTACATGAAGGGGATCGATTACAATTCGCTGATGTTCGGCGATCAGATCCTTCGCGACGGGGGTAGCGGCAACGGGGGAATGTCGGTGGAGATGAGCCGTTTGCTCACCGCCGAACCCACACGGCACGCTGATTTCACGACCTCCTCCCTGGTCTATTCAGATCGCATGTGGTTCGGGTTCACTCTCGACCATCTCATGTCTTTCAGCCGGGTCCTCACCGAAAAAGGGCAATATCTTCCAATCCGGTTATCGGCCTATGGCGGAGGAAAATATAATATTTCCGGCCGTACGCTTAAACGCTACGAGGAAAATATCACGGCAGCATTCAATCTCCTCTTCCAGGATAAGTACAGGTACCTGGACCTGGGTGCGTATTACACCAAGGAACCCCTGGTTTTCGGTTTATGGTACCGGGGCGTGCCGGTGTTTCCCGGTAATCCGAACCTGGGAGCGATCACCCTCCTGTTCGGGGTGAGGATCAATGCCATCCAGGCCGGTTACAGCTATGACTTCACGACCTCGAGCCTGATCACCCAAACCGGCGGGGCACATGAAGTGTCGTTCATTTATTCCTTTGCCGAGAAGGCTCACCGGCATGTCAAACACAAGCCGGTGCCATGCCCGTCGTTCTGAGATGCCCTGCCACCTTTTCTTAAAATTCAAGAACTTCGACCCATGTCAGACTGCCTCCCGGCCGGTAGACGCTTTAGGGGTATTAGAACCCCTGAAGGTTCTATTTTATAGGCCGCAAGACCACCGGAGTCCTGGCCGGCGGCATAGAGGTATCTTCCTGCCGGACTGAGAGCGAAAGCCCTGGGGGTTTTTTCCGTTGCGTAATATCCAACCGGGGTAAGATTGCCATTCTTCGGATTGACTGAGTACGAGGCGATGCTGTTATGGCCGCGGTTGCTGGTGAAGACGTGGAGGCCGTCGGGGGAGACATGGACATCTGCACAGGTGTTCCGGCCTTTAAAATCGGACGGGAGGTTTGACATCGTCCCGACTTCTTTCAAAACGCCCTTGTTTACGTCGAGGCGGTAGACCGATACCGTGGAATTCAGTTCATTCACCCCGTAACAGAAGGGCAGGGAAGGGTGAAAGGCCAGGTGCCTGGGTCCCGCACCCCTGCGCCGTACTGATGTAAGGCGGATCATTGGGCCGGAGGGGACCGGAAGCCGTATCGAGGACAAACTGGAGGATCCTGTCGGCGCCGAGCACGGGCACAAACACGAAGCGGCCCGAGGGATCGGTCCTGATGCAGTGCGGATGCGGCGGAACATCGAGGACCTGCAAAGCTTCGGGTTGAAGCGATCCCCAGGGATAGCGCCGGTATACCGCCACTTTGTTATCGGAGTAATAGGCGCTGAGGAGATACCTGCCCTGGTTGTCGGTACTCAAATAAACCGGGTTGCCGGCAGCGTCGATTGTGGAGACAAAACTCAGACTGCCGGTGGGACGTCCGATACGGAAGGTGGTGATCCGCATTCCCGATCTCACTGCGGCATAAAGAAATTTTTTGTCGGGCGAGATGGTCAGGCTTCCGCAGGTTCCGTCAACATAGACCGAATCGGCAAGGCTCAGGTTTCCGTTTTCATAGTTTCCGGTGTAATGAAGAATCGTGTGCCGGTCATTGACCGACACATAAACATGGAAGGGGTTTTCCGGCGGATCAGCGGATGTTTTTTCCTGTTTTGGCTCGCAGGCCCGGACCGGGTTTGCAAAACTGAAGATGATCCCTGCACAAACGAGGAAGATGAGGAGCGGAGACCTGTTCATCATAAGGCACCTGATTTTGTGGTTCAGCCCAATCTACATTTTTTTTCAGGAATTTCATGGCGTTGGACCTGCTTTTTCAGGGCCCGGTGCGCTATTTTTGAAAAAACAGGCTCCGGCCGCCCTGTACGATCCGGACAGGCGAACCGTGACGGGGTTTCTCCTGCGGGAAATCAAATAATTCTTTCCGGCCATTGTTCCCCTGTTTATTTTAATATTTTTGTTGCGTAGTCCTATGAATTTCTGTATTCACATTTAAATCGTATTGAAAAATGACGGGTGATCCTTCCATGGAACAGACGGCGTCGGGGATTGTAAATATCAGTGAGATCGATCATAATCTGGTGTTCTCGCCTGCCGAGATCGATGTGCTGCGGGGCCTGGCAAACCAGGTGGCGGAACTGGCATCCAGACCTGTTGAAGCGGAGAAACGAAAAAAGTGGACCAACCACAATGACCTTCAATCAAAAGAACCTCTCATATTTTGTGATCCGGAGAACGGATGGAACGAAATCATCACCCAGGATCAGCTCATGTGCCGGAATCCCCTGGCACGGGTTTGGGAAATGAGCCTGAGAAAAGAGATTTTCTGGGGTGTAGAGATGAAAGACGACAGGGTGATTGAAGGGTGTTTCAATGTACCCTATCATTACGCCGACACAGGTTTTGGTGTTGCCGAAGAGAAAATCGGCGGCGAAGACGGAGGCTCGTTCATCTATAATTTCGCCATCAAAGATTATGATCAGGATTTTGAAAAGCTGAAATTCCCGGAGATCATCATCGACCGCCGGAAGACGGAAGAGGTTTTGTCGCTTGCCCGTGGGATCTTCGACGGCATTCTGCCTGTCAGACTTCGCACATCGTGGTGGTGGACGCTCGGGATGACCTGGGAATTCATTAAGCTCCGCGGCCTGGAGAACTTTATGGTCGATATGATGATCCAGCCCGAATGGGTTCACCGGATGATGGATTTTCTCTGCCGTTCTTTTCATCACAAGCTGGATTTCCTGGAAAGCAACGGTCTGCTTGCCCCGAATGCCGACGGGAGTTACGTCGGGTCGGGCGGCTTTGGCTGGACCACCGCATTGCCGGCGGATGGATTCAACCCGGATCATGTCAGGCTGAACGATATGTGGGGATTTACCGAGAGCCAGGAAACGGTGGGCGTCTCTCCGGAAATGTTCGCCGAATTTGTTTTGCCATACCAGATGACCATCATGAAACGATTCGGTCTCACCTGCTATGGATGTTGCGAACCACTTGATCTCCGCTGGCACTACGTGAAAAACTTTCCCCGTCTGAGACGGGTGTCTGTCTCCCCCTGGGCCGATGTCGGGAAAATGGCCGGATTTCTTGAGGATAAGTACATCCTTTCCCTGAAACCTTCCCCTTCACATCTTGCCAGCCCAGTGATGAATGAAGACATCGTGAGAAAGGAACTGTCGGATAAACTGGCCCTGGCGAAGGGATGTATCGTTGAAATTATTATGAAAGACAATCATACCCTGGGAAAAAACCCGTTGAATGCCGTCAGGTGGTGTGAAATTGCCAGGGAGGAAATTGAAAAAACACGCTAAGTCACATCTATGGTCATAGGTCTGTCGGACTGGATCGTCCTGTCCCTGTATTTCGCGCTCCTGTTCGGGATTGCCATTTATTTCTCCGGTAGGGGTAAGAACACCGAACAATACTTTCTGGCAAACCGGAATTCAAAATGGTACCAGATCGGTTTATCCATTTTTGCCGCCAATATTTCCAGCGAGCATCTTATCGGGCTGGCCGGCTCGGGTGCGGCTGTCGGACTGGCCGTCGGGGCCTATGAATGGATGGCTGCATTTTGTCTCTTCACCCTGGCATGGATCTTTGTCCCGCACTATCTGCGGAGTAAGGTGTTTACCATGCCGGAATTCCTGGAACAGCGTTACAGCGCTTCAAGCAGGTGGTACCTGTCTTCTCTCTCCATCCTGGCTTATATTTTCACCAAGATCTCCGTCTCCCTGTTCGCCGGTGGTATCCTGCTGCATGTCATTGTCGGCTGGGATTTCATTACTTCGGCCATCATCCTGGTCGTGATCACCGGGTTGTATACCCTGCTCGGGGGACTTTCCGCGGTGATCTTTGCCGACGTGATCCAGTCGGCTATCCTGATCACCGGATCGGCCATCATCGTTTTTATCGGGCTGGACAAAGTGGGGGGCTTCGGGGCTTTGCGGGAGAGCCTTCCTTCAGACTTTTTCAGTATGATCAGGCCGGCGGGCGACAGTGTTTATCCCTGGACAGGCACGACATTCGGGATCTTCATCCTCGGGATCTGGTACTGGTCGACCGACCAGTTCATCGTTCAGAAAGCGCTGTCGGCCAGGAACCTGGATCATGCACAGTCGGGGATCAATTTCACGGCCCTTCTGAAAATCCTGCCCGTCTTCCTCTTCGTGATGCCGGGTCTCATTGCCCGATCCTTATGGCCCGCTGAGCTGGCCGGAGCGCCCGACAATGCTTTCCCCTTGATGATCACCCGCCTGATGCCCCAGGGGCTGACCGGCATCATGATCGCGGCCATGCTGGCGGCCCTGATCTCTTCGCTGAGTTCCGTCTTCAATGCCAGTGCAACCCTGATCACCATGGATATTTACAAGAAGATCAGGCCGGAGAGCTCTGAAAAAAGGCTGGTCCTCGCCGGCCGCCTGTTTACCCTGGTGATCGTGATTATCGGTATCCTGTGGATCCCCGTAATCCGGCACATGAACAATCAGATCTACCAGTACCTGCAGTCGGTGCAGGCTTACATCAGCCCACCCATCGCCGCCGTCTTCATCATGGGGATCTTCTGGAAACGGGCTTCTTCCAAAGCCGCCATCGTTACCCTGATTTCCGGGGGGATTCTGGGAGCCGGCCGGTTCATGATCGATATCCTGTATAAATCGGGACCATTCCACGCGACCTTCCTGAACGACATTGCCAATATGGCCTTCCTGAACTTCTGCATCGTCCTGTTCGCCGTCTGTATGTTGATCATGGTGATCGTCACCCTCTCGGCCAAAGAAAAGATGGATGAGGTCAGGCAAAAGCTGATCCTGGATATGCGCGTAAAAGAACCGCAAAACCGGGTGTGGAAGATGGTCAATATCCTCGTGAGCCTTCTTATCGCCGGGACGATCATCAGCCTGTGGGCCCATTTCGCCTGAGACAGGCAGAACCGGAAATTATGAAGGCTTCCGGAGATAGTCTTTCAGGTCGTCGACGTATTCTTCGAACCGTTTCCTGCCCAGGACGGTCATCCGGCACAGGGTCTGGGGGTAATTGTTTCTGAAGCGTTTATTCACCTCGATGTAACCCGAATCCTTCAACTTGTTGATCTGGACACTGAGGTTTCCGGCTGTCGATCCGGTCTTGTCCCGGATATAGGTGAATTCCGCCTCCTCGGTGTTCATCAGAATGCTGACAATGGCCAGGCGGAGCTGGGAATGAAGGATCGGATCCAGAGGTTTAAACGGGCTCATGATCTGCTTTCCTTTTGAGAAGGTAACCGGGAACAAGGTAGCCCGCACTTACGGCCACAGCCATGATCAGCGGCTCAACAGCCGGAGAGGAAAAATTCGAAACGATGGCGAGGATCCAAAAAATGACCCCACCAATCACCAGCGGCCTGAATTTTACGATGATTCCTGAAAGAAAAGTCGGAAACCCGGCCAACATCAGGATGAACGGACTGACATCCTGTAATGAACTGTTAAGCAGGACAAATAGCGTCACCGCCGTAAATAGAAACCCGAGCCACGTCCACATATAAAGCCTTCCGGCATAGGTGTGCATCTCCGCTTTTCTTCCCTTCGTAAAACCATATACCAAAGAGACCAATACGCCCGGTATCGTCAGGAACCAAATAAAGTAGGGATGTGCATAGCCGGTAAACCTTGTGAGCAAAAACTCACCCAGACTGCAGAAGACAATCAACCAACCCCAGAACAGAAGATGAAAACTTCCCTGCCTGATGTTGGATTTCGTTTTGGTGATCATGTCGGTGATGATCCGGATGCTTTCTTCACCAGTGAGATCCTTTTCCTGTGTTTTCATAATGAAAGAATGAGATTAAACAATAAATAAGACACAAATATAAAATAGTTTATAAAATAAACCAAACAAACAGCGTTTTTTTTGAGGAGAAAAGAATACTGGTGTTCACCTGCCGGGGAATGATAAATCCCTCAGACGGGTTAAGGCTATAGGAAAACGTTGGGTTAAGGCCGTGAAGATCCCGGAGGACATGCGGTGCAAACCCCGAACGAAACCGCGCCGGCAGGCATAAATCCCCTGTTCCCGGTATAACAGGAATAACGCTGACGAACTTGACAGGCACAGGATGTTTATGTAACTTACGTGACTTCAAATTCAGAAACATGACTGCACGATCCGTTGCGCTGATCCTTGTTCTGGCCTTCTTCACTTTGGAAACCTGCATGATGAACACTGTAGAAAAGAAAAAGACCCCTGTATTGTCCCACTACAAGCTTGCCATGATCCAGATGGACGTCAGGGGCGGCGATCAGCAGGGAAATCTCAGCCGCGCCTCTGACCGCATCCGTGAGGCGGCAGGTCACGGCGCTAAGCTGGCCCTTCTTCCCGAAGTGCTCGATTTCGGGTGGTGCCATACCTCCGCCAGGCAGCATGCCGGCCCCATCCCCGGCGGCATGTCTTTTATGGCATTGAGCAAGGCGGCAAGGGAGAACGCGATTTACGTTTGTGCGGGAATAGCTGAACAGGACGGCGACCAAATCTTTAATTCGGCAGTCATTATCGATTCCCGGGGACGATTGCTCATCCGGCACCGTAAGATCAACGAGCTGGACTTTGCCCGTGATCTCTACGACCAGGGCGACCGGCTGAATGTCGTTCACACGGAACTCGGGACATTGGGTCTGTTGATCTGCGCCGACGCCAATGCCGATAACCTGATCCTGTCCCGTTCCCTCGGCGCTATGGGGGCCAATATCATCCTGTCGCCCTGCGCCTGGGCTGTGCCGCCCGATTATGACAACACCGCCAAACCTTATGGAGGGACCTGGCGGGATGCCTACAGACCTGTCAGTGAAGCTTACAAGACCTGGTTTATCGGTGTGAGCAATGTCGGAAAGGTCGAAGATGGCGAATGGAAGGGCTGGGACTGCATCGGTTGCTCACTGGCCTATGCCCCTGGAGGGAAGGAAGTTGTCCAGGGCCCTTACGGGGAAAAGGCCGATACCATTCTGTACGTCGAGGTTGATCTGGCAGACCATCCCTGGACAACGAAAAAATAATCAGATCCAAATTTCCCCTGCCGTTTCACCCTTCCGGCACTTTTCTTCAGAACTTTAACATGAAGTCGGGGGTAAAGACTTGCCTGTAATGCGGTTAAATTCGTAAATTGGGCATACCATAAATAAACCACATGTTAACTACCCCGTTGATCGAGCTGGTCCTTGAGGGTAAAATCCAAGTTCTTTTCCTGGTGATCTTATCCTGCGTTTTTGTTCCCGTTTACCCTCAGGCTGGCGTTTACAGCCTTCAGAAACAGCCTGCTCAGCGAATCGAGATCAATGAGACATTTACAGAGAACAGTCAACGAAAACCTTTTATCTCAGCCAGTCCGGTCAGTGGGGTGGTTATTTCCGGCGATATTCAGCTGCATTCAGATTCCAGTCTGGTCAGGGTGATCCTGAGAGACCATAATAACAACGAATACCTGGTTTATGAAGTCTATCCCCTGCTGGCTGACACGAATGCTTTTTCCATCGTGTCAACAGGAGAGGAGACAGCTCTCCTGAATAACATCGTCCCGGAGGAGATGATCATCCAGATCATTGATGCCACTTTCTTCTTCAGGGATATCCAAACCAGCCGGGCTGATGGTTTTTCGGTCCAGGCCAGGGCGGGTCTTTTGCAACGGCAGTCTGCAGGACGTGTAGAGAAGATCAACCGGAATATAAAAAAGGAAAATCTACCCTGGGTGGCCGGTGAAACGTCGTTTTCACAAATGACCTACCAGGAGAAGAAAGATTACTTTGGTGGCTGGTTACCCAACCTGAACGGATTCGACTATTATGTTGGGGGCATATACGTGATGCCCGGCGCATTGGAGAGTACGGCGGACAATGATCGGACCGGCGATTCGGCCGTGGACGGATCCCCGCTCTTTGTGAAGGAATTTGACTGGCGCGACCGGCATGGACAAAACTGGGTCACCCCGGTTAAGAACCAGGGAATGTGTGGCAGCTGCTGGGCATTTGCGGCTGCTGGAGCTACCGAAGCGAGAATAAATATTTTCTTCAACCGTCATCTCGATCCGGATATTTCTGAACAGGAACTGGTTTCATGTTCCTCATGGGGATCTTGTGCAGGAGGCAACACAGGAGTCGCATTGAATTATATCAAGATGAACGGGATCGTTACTGAAAATTGTTTTACCTATTCCGCAAGTGATTTATCATGCAATCTGAAATGCAACGAACCGGAAGACAGATTTTATATCGGAAATTATCAGTATCTGACAGAATGTTCCGACGATGAACTCAGATCATGGCTGGTCAAAGGACCTATTGCCCTTGGGGTCGCCCCATGGAGCCATGCCCTCACCCTGGTGGGTTACAAAAAAATCTTTGCCGGCGATAAGGTTTATATCCGGACCAGTGAGGAGAGTAAATGGATCATCATTGATAACAAAAGCCCACTGATCGGCAGAGTAGCCTGGTTGATTAAGAATTCATGGGGGACATGGTGGGGAGATCAGGGCTATGCCTACCTGATCACCAATAATTCTGATCTGTTTTTAACTTACGGCCTGAGCGGCGATGTAAGAAGTAATCTCTTTTCCACCCGTGACATCGCCTGTACCGATCAGGACGGCGATGGATACTATTGCTGGGGGGCCGGTCCAAAACCTCCGCACTGTCCTCCTTCGCCCGCTGAACCCGACGGTGACGATTCCAATCCGTGTTTCGGAGCGGTGGATGCGTATGGCAACCTGGAGTCAGTTATCCCTCGTCCGCTCGCCTGCGGATGTAACGGTTAAAGAGCGTCTGCCGGTTCCCGAACTGAGTGCATCCGGTACGAATATTAGATGGTACAGCGATTATAATCTGACAAATCTTATCTATTCAGGTGATTCATATACAACAGGGAAATATGAAATCGGGATATATGATTACTATGTCACGCAAACTATTGGCGAATGTGAAAGCTCTCCAAAGACTGTCTTATTGACCATCCTGGAGGGAATAAAAAGACCTGAAGTCACCGGTGATACGGTTTGCCAGGGAGAAACGGCTATCCTTTATGCAAAAGGTCAAAACATTAAGTGGTACAATGATGCCGCACATTCAGTGATTCTCCATGAAGGGAACAGTTATTCTCCGACGACGACTGAATCCGGCCTTCATACCTATTATGTCACCCAGACTCTTGATTCCATTGAAAGTGGTTCCTCCCTTTCTACCTGTCTTGTGAAACCTGCACCACCCCCCGTTTATGCTGAGGACAAAACCTTTTGCGCTGAAGATGGATTATTTATGAATGCAATCGGAAACCACATCAAGTGGCGTACTGATTTTTTTGTTCCGGAAAAGTTATTCGATTCCAGATATAACCGTTATTATGATGTTGTCGCAATCGGTGAACAGGTCTGGATGGCCGAGAATTTGGATATGGGACATATGATCGATGGCTCTTTAGAACAAGCGGATAATCAAAGGGCTGAAAAATATTATTATAATAATGATCCCGAAAATGGCAGTATTTATGGGGCATTGTACCAATATCGGGAAATGATCCAATATGGCGAAGATTGGAATATCTGCCCTTTTGGCTGGCATTTGCCATCCAATGAAGAATGGAAAAAACTGGAAATGACCCTGGGCATGAGCAGGGAAGAAGCCAATAAGCTGGGATTTCGGGGCAACAACGAAGGCCTGGCACTGCAAAGCGGAGGTTCTTCTGGATTTAACGCGTTGTTTTCCGGAAAAAGAAACATAGCCGGATTTTTTGAAAATCAGGGTTACTATACCACATTTTGGACATCAGACGGTTATACTCGTACATTAAGCAGCTTTTTTGATCAGATCTATGCCGGAAGGGGCGATGAATACACCAACGGGTTCTCTGTTCGATGCCTAATGGACGATTCAGCCTATATCAGATGGGATTATGATCTGCCTCTGGATGGATTCCCGGTTGGGGAATATACCTTCTATGTTACCAATACGTTAAAAGAATGTGAAAGTCTTCCCGACACAGTGCACCTTAGTCTTCGGGAAAAACCTCAACCTCCCCTGGTCGCCGATCAGGAAACCTGTTTGGGAGGAGAACGTCCCATTCTGGATGCTTCCGGTCAGAATGTTAAATGGTACTTCGATGATATTCCCCCGTCTTTCAGGGATTTAAGGGATAATAAAATCTACAATACCCTGACGATCGGCAATCAGGTGTGGATGCGCGAGAATCTGGATATCGGAATGATGATCAATGGAAAACTGGACCAGACCAATAACGGCATCATTGAAAAATATCATTATAACAATGAAGAATCGTACCAGGTTAATTTTAATGGTCTTTACCAATGGGATGAACTCATGAATTATTCTACCCTGGAAGGCAGCCAGGGAATCTGTCCTGATGGATGGAGAGTTCCTTCACACAAGGACTGGATGGAGCTTGAAATAACCTTAGGGATGAATCAGGCGGAAGCCTCAGTCTATGGTTGGCGGGGAACCAACCAGGGTCTTTTATTGAAAAGAGGTGGCGGATCCGGGTTTGATGCGCTTGTTGCCGGGAAGCGTGACGTAAATGGTGAATTTGTAAGTGCCTACGATTATGGCACGTTCTGGAATTCCTCGGGTTATTCGAGGACGTTAAGATATGGACCTGTATATCCAAAGGTCTGGAGTTCCAGGGATGACGAAGAAAATAACGGATTTTCTGTACGATGCATCATGAATGATTCTGCCTACACCTTTTCCGGAACCCATCTGCCGGTACCCGATAATTCTCCCGGTACCTATCATTACGCCGTAACACAAACCATCGCCGGTTGTGAAAGCGACCGCGCTGACGTAAAGCTTGTCTTGAAGGAGGTCCCCGATCTGCCCCTTGTGGAGGATATCTCAGTATGTGAGGGATTACCGGTGCCCGATCTTGTTGCTGTTGGAGAGGACATTCGATGGTATAAAACCAAAGATCTTACCGAATGGGTTCATTCTGGTGGCCATTACACTTCAGGGTTGTCCGCCCCGGGGACCTATACCTGGTACGTGACGCAATCGTCAGCCGGTTGCGAAAGTCTTCCCTCGGAAATCAACATGGTCATCAAACCGGCCGTGGTCCCGCCGTTGGTCAGCGATACTGCAGTGTGCGAGGGAAATCCCGTTCCCGGCCTGGAAGCAAAGGGGGAAAATATCCTGTGGTATAGCGATGCATCGCTTTTGCTCCAGGTAGGTTCCGGGGCCCACTTCGCCACCGGGCATACCGATGCGGGCACCTATAGCTATTTTGTCACCCAGGAAAAAGACGGATGCACCAGCCCGCCGGCCATCGCGGTTCTGCAAATCGAACCCGTACCGCCAGCTCCTCAGGTGGAAGACGGAAGTGTGTGCGAAGGCGATACCATTCCGGCCCTGAGGGCGTCCGGTGAACATATCACATGGTATGAAGATGCTGCTCTTTCAAACAAGGTCTTTTCCGGTGAATCCTATCAACCGGTCATCGAAGAACCGGGAACCTATACCTGGTATGTCACCCAGACCGTCCAGGGATGTGAAGGTCCGGCAGGGGGCACCAGCCTGATCATCCGTTCTGCACCGGCATCACCGGAAGGGATGGACACATCTGTTTGCCGGTATGATCCCGTGCCGGATCTCTACGTCGAAGGTGAAGGGGTAAGATGGTACGTTGCCTCCGACCTCATAAACCCAGTGCATGAGGGGAATACTTTTGAATCCGGGATGACGGTCCCCGGCGTCTTTCAGTTTTATGCCTCCCAAACATCAGGGGGGTGCGAGAGCCCTAAGGTGCCTGTTCACCTTGAGATCCGCGATCTCCCTTCACCGCCCGTCGCTTCCGCGGTAGCGGTATGTGAAGGACTCCCGGTCCCGGGCCTGCATGCGGAAGGACTCCTTATCCGCTGGTATGCTGATGAAAGCCTGACAACCCTGGTGGATTCCGGCAACGACTATGTTCCGGTCGACAGCAGCCCGGGAGTGTACCGGTTTTATGCCACCCAGTCTTCCGGTGGATGCGAGAGTGAGGCTGCAGCTGGCCTACTCCGGATCGATGAAATGCCGGTGGTCGATCTCGGACCGGACACGGCCATTACACAGGATCAGACCCTGATCCTCGGCCCGCTTCCCGAAGGTTGCGAATACCTGTGGAATGACGGCTCCACGGGGTCCTTCCTGATCATCAATGGCGGCGACTATGACCCCGGAGAGCTTTCCTGGTCCGTCCATGTGACACGGGGGGTCTGTGAAACAGATGACGTTGTGCTCGTCAGGATTGAGAAACCGATCGGAGTCAGGCCGCTGCTGGATGACTTTGTAAAAATCTTCCCCAATCCCACAACGGGCCGCATCACAGTACAGTTCAATGAACCCCTTACCCGGGATCTTCTCATCGAAGTCTATGATGCCCGCGGACGAATCGTGCAGAAATTCCAGGGTAAAGGGACCGAAAATACCGGGCGGAGTTCCGTAAGTTTTGACCTTGGTGAACGGGGCATTTACCTGGTCCGCATCACCGACAGACAGCGGGGTGTAAGGCGAAAAGTGGTCAGGTACTGAAAGCGGGACGTATCTCCGGCCGTGAACACCGTTGACGAAACGCCATCCGAATTGTTCCGCCAGCGGGGTTGTTACGCCTTCCCGGTGCAATCCGTAAATCAGAAATCCGGTGCTGCAGAAACCTGTTCTTTTCATTTACATGTCTTGATTAAGTTCTTTTCTTACTGTAATTTAGATCGGAAATTCAGCCTTTGATCCTGGCTGGTGATTTGGCATCCGCCGGAATCCTCCATATCCTCTGATTTGAACATACATGATTTAAGATCCGTTTTATGCGTAATTAGTGTCAGAAAGAAAACTCGATGACCCTTCGGCTTCTCAGGGACCAGTCAATTCGATGAACGAAGAACTTTTCGGATGGTGGTAAGGCAGGCAAAAGGCCCTTCTTGCGAAAGTCGC
The DNA here is from genome assembly GCA_963763215.1 of uncultured Bacteroidales bacterium. Classification (GTDB taxonomy): domain Bacteria; phylum Bacteroidota; class Bacteroidia; order Bacteroidales; genus DASQZK01. The sequence continues at coordinate 47,945 of CAVXNX010000015.1, read as the reverse complement.
TGAATATTAAATTTATACGTAGGGACCTTTTGCCTGCCTTACCACCATCCGAAAAGTTCACCCTCTTGAATGAAGTCACCTGTCCCTGAGCGAAGCCGAAGGGTCATCGAGTTTTCGTGCAAACACTAATTAGTGCTTGCAAGAAAACGCCAATAGCTGCGTTATGCTCGACTTCAAAACAGTCATTTACGAATAGTAAACTCCTGTTTTTCAGTCATCGCAAGCCTTGCTCTTGACGTTTTCTTATCAAGCACGGCTAAAAAACATGAGTTTTCTTTCTGACACTAATTAAGGGCTTTCGTCACCTTCACCCGAAAACGATGAAACCATGAAGATGAGAACATTTTTTCTGCTTCTTCTTCTCCTGTCGGCCGGGTGCGAACTGTCCGGTCAGGTTAGCCTGACCGTTCCGGTTGATCAACCCCCCATGCTGGAAGTCATTGAACCTGATGACCTTTCGGTGCCGCCAGGTGAAAGCGTCATCCTGGGAAGTCCCAATATGGTGAGTGGCGGCATCGGGACCTACCATTATCTTTGGCAACCGGCGGAATTTCTCGACAATACCTTCGCCCTCCACCCGGAAGCCATTGTTTACGAGACCACCACATTTACCCTTCTGGTTACCGATGGAAACGGGTGCTCCGTGTCGACACACCAGGTGGTGTATGTGGAGCCTAATGGAAGAGAGACCCGGTCGGGGAAGGGTGATGGATTCACCATTTATCCCATCCCTGCTCACGATCTCATCCGGATCGCCTTTCCTCCCGGCTCTTCCCCGGAAGAAGCCAGGTACACCGTGGTCGATGAAGCCGGGACCATTGTTCTGGAGGTCATGCGTAAACCGGTGTATGCGGGGGAAGATATCCTCCGGGTGGACCATCTCCGACGCGGACTCTACACCCTCATCATCACCACCGGTGAAAAATCGTTCTCCAGGCGAATATTCCTCTATTAACGTTTCTTCCATGACAAACCCAAAGCTCTTTTTATTCGCTGCCATCATCAGTTTGCACGGCGGCCTTCTCTCCGCCCAGGAGAAATACACGACGGTTCTGAACAAGGACACATTGAATTTTGCGGAAGATACCCTCACGCTCAGGGCTGCCGGATACAGGGGCCAGATTCACTGGCAGGGTTCAGGCGACCAGTATTCATGGACGAACATCAGGGGTGAAGCCTCCGACAGCCTCATGGTCAGCCTGGATTCCTGCGGATATTACCGTTACATGGTTTCGGAAGGCACCTGTGATCCACTTTTCTCCGAGGTTACCCATGTGTATGTCAAAGACAGCTGCCTCTTCAATCCGGCCCGATTCATCGGTGATTACATCACTATCCTTGAGCACTGGAACGATGGTTCCCGCAATTCCTATTATTCCGTCAGGGTGATCAAAAACACGGTCCTTTCCACCGAAGGTAAACTTGTGTTGTATATCGTCGGGTTGTTCACCGGCAACAAGACAAGTCATTACAGGATTTCCATTGATCTGAAAACACAGCTGATCTCTGCCGTTCCCGATAATGCCATGGTTGTTGATTCGGACCTGAATGGCTTGGGTTACGGCCGGCTGTGGTTCGACGATTTTACCGCCCCTTACCTCAGCACCTGCAACAATTACCTGCGGTTCACGGTCACCCCCATCCTTCACGACACCGGGATGTGGTTCGGGACCTACATCACCTATTACATCGGCCCCGGTGCCGCTTTTATCCGGTATGACAAAAAAGGATTGAAGGACACGCCGGTCATGCCGGTTCCTTTACCCGGGACAAGGCCTGAACAGTGAAAAACTGCTCTGTCATTCCTTTTGATGAAAAGACCATGCCAGGGTCGTTGAAAGCCCTCATCACCGGAAACCTATTAACACGGCAGGATTCATCGTTGATCTGAACCGGCCGCCCCAAGTTCCAATTGACTGATAGCCCTGACGCGGTTTGAATGGTCCGTATAGGAAAACCGGGATGCAACGGAACCTTAATGACCTGTTGCGGGTTTTACTTTTTACGGGTCAAAAAGGAAGACACCCTGGAGCGAATGTTCAAAACATGGAATATGGGTCCATTCCGGAATATGAAGAAGAAGGCGAAAAGGCCGGGCATACGGGAAGAAATTCAAAAGCCAAAGACTGAGGGCGAGATTTTGCGTGAGGAGATCGAACTGGGATTGAGAGAGTATAACAGGTCGAGGGTGGGACTCCTTTTATCGGCATTTTCCGCGGGGCTGGAGATCGGTTTCAGTGTTTACCTGATGGGTATGCTTCATCACCTGTATTCGGGCGTCCTGTCCGCACCGAATCTTCAGTTGGTGATGGCCCTGGCTTATCCTGTCGGATTTATCTTTGTGACCATCGGGCGATCGGAACTCTTCACCGAGCATACCACACTGGCCGTTTTGCCGGTGCTGAACAAATCGGTCGGCGTCAAAGACATGCTGGCTTTGTGGGGGATCATTTATGCCGGCAATCTCCTTGGGGGATATGTCTTCGCGTTTGTGGTGGGAAACTTTGCTCCGGTCATGAATTCCATCAGCAAAGAAACGTTCACCTTTCTGGCAAGGAGCAGGATTGATTACAGCTGGCCCGTCATCCTGGGAAGCAGCATCGGCGCAGGATGGCTGATGGGCATCCTGTCGTGGCTCGTGGCCTCCTCACAGGATACCATCAGCCGGATTTTCATCATCATTATCGTGACCGTGCTCATCGGCCTTGGGGGATTGCATCATTCCATTGTCGGTTCCATCGAGGTTTTCACCGGTTTGCTCAGCAGCAAAAGCATCACCCTGGCCGATTACCTGCACTTCCAGTTTTGGGCAACCATAGGCAACGCTGTTGGGGGCATTGTCTTTGTGGCCATCATCAAATACAGTCATACGAAACGAAGCTGAGTTTATCGCAGCAGACTTGTCGAACCACTGGAAGAGAATGCCAGGTGGCATTTTTGATGGGCATACTGCCAGTTCCGCCTGCGGAGTCTGAAAAGTTGATTTTTTGTCCATGCAGAGAAGCACCCGGTTTACGCTGCGGGATGAATCCTGTTAAAACCAGCCGGCCCACGAATGGAGAAAGGGCCATGGGATGAGCAGGAAGATCAGCAAAAAGCCAATGCCGTAATAAAGGGAGATCTTCCTGTATCTTGAAGGGTCGGTGTCCTGTTTTACCGCTATGTGATAGCCCATATTGACAAGGCTCACGGCAATCAGCATGCCCAGGAAGTGCACGATCCCGAAAAAAGCGAACATGCCCGAGATGCTGCCCAGGTTTGCCCAGGCCGTATAATAGCCCTTTAAGATATACAGGGCCAGGCCGGTCAGAAACTGGATGTTAAGCAGGATGATGGTCCACAGGTACCATTTCCGGATGAATTCCGTATATCTCAGTTTTTTCGCCAGGCCAAAAACTGCGGTCACAATGGAAATGATCAGAAAGATCAGGCTGAGGTAACGGATGGCGGAATGAAGGTGAAGAAGTCCGGTGATGATCATAACGACGAAATTTGGTTTTGAATTCTTTTTCCCGGTCCCCATCCTCACGAAAAGGGCAATACTTCATCCGGCAGGGATGGTGGGCAGGATTAACACAGAACAAGGTTCTGGTGGAATTGTTTAGGCACCCTTCTTCCGGACCGCCATCCCATCTTCTTTTCTTTTGCTGCCGGCCGGGCCTTTCGGGGAGATCGTTCCGTCAAACGGACATTTCGATCCCGGACGGAGCGGGATATAGGGGAGGATGGCTCCGGTTCAGGCGGGATTCAGCCATGCCGCGCCGTGAACCGGTTGCGCCGTGGGGCTTGCGTCGTTAATCTTCCAGCGTAAAGACGAAGGCATTCGGATCGTTTTTTTTCACATGCATCTCAAATTCACGTTTCCGGCCATCGCGTGTTAAGACCTGCACGGAATAGTTGCCGAAGAATCCCCTGAAAGTGGCCTGCCCCTTTTTGTCTGTCGTTTCGTGAAGATCCTTTGTCATCCATTCATCCCTGATCAGTTTTTTAAGGATTTCGTATGCCGGTTTGGGATCATAATTTTCCGTCAGGAAACCGCCACCGGGGAGCCATGAATTTTTATCTGAGAATCCCCACCAGTTAATGGATACCACAGACGGATAGCCAAAGGCCAGACGGTACATCATTTCCGCACATTCAGCCTGAGTTTCCGGTGTCCACTTGCCCTTCCTGTACCCGCCGGTGATATCCGCTCCGCCCGATTGAGGGGTGAATTCCGTGATATGCATGGGGAGGCCCAGATCCTTATAGGCATTAAAGGTTTCCCAGACGTCCACCGGGTTGAACCATTCCTCGCGCGGTTCATGGGCCTGTATGCCGATTCCGCGGACTGGGGCACCATTGTCGAGCAACATACTGAGAAGGTCATGGAATCTTTGGCGGATAGCCGGATCGGCAATTTCCATGAACTCATTGAGGATGAAATGTGCACCGGGATTGGCTTCAGCGGCTGTCTTGAAGGCATTTTCCACCCAGGGTTCGATGTCTTCCAGAGGAACATCACTCCGGTAACGGTTCTCTCCGGAAGTGTCCCGGTAAGCCATCTCCCAGCTCACCGTATTGACAGGTTCGTTGACAACGTCCCAGATGGCGATCTCATCCTTAAAGCCTTTCACATTGTTGATGATGCGCGCTTCGAGAAGTTTCCGGGATTCGTCCGGGCCCATATCCTGCACATAACGGGGAAGGCCGATATCATTGGTCCAAGCCAGGGGATGACCTTTGCAGGTGATGCCCTTTTCCTTGCACCAGGCCAGCTGAGGTTCCATTTTTTGCCAGAGCGGATGCCCGGCCACAGGTTCATAGGCCCCCCAATAGAAGGGGAAGATGGCAAAGTTGAAGACGTCTGTGAAGCGCTTTTTAAAAAGAATTTCCTGTTCAGGCGTCATGGTCTTGTCCCAGACCAGGTCGAACCCCAGGGCGCCGAAGAGAAAATCCTGAGTGGCCTGGTTTACAGTCACCTCCAGGTCTTTAAGGGGACGGCCCGAGGCATCTGTAAATTTCACAGTCACATCACCTTTACGGTATTTTTCGACATTGGCGGCAGCCAGATCCATGACTTCCTTTTCAGTGAGCCGGGTTTCGTTCTGTGCCTTGAGTTTTGGGGTCAGAAAACAAAGAGCCAGTAAGCCTGCAATGAAAAATAGGGATGATTTCATTTATTCACTGGTGTTTACAGGGTTAGTATGTCAAAATCAGGAATGGACGAATTTCATTTTTCATGGTACGCCAGACGATCAGTGGCTCTTTTCATCTTACTTTTCCAGGACTTTCACCGTAATACCTGAAGGTCGCTGCGCATCATGATAGATGCGTTGGGTCGCTTTTACGAAATCGCCCTCCGTGCAGTGGTAGATGTCGACAAACTGTTGCGGATTACGGTCCACGAGCGGAAACCAGGAATTCTGAACCTGTACCATGATCTGGTGCCCGGCTTTGAAACAATAGGCGATATCGGGCATTTCAAATTCAACCCGGGTCACTTCACCGGGGACCATGGCCTCAGGTTTTTCATAACTGTTCCTGAACCGGCCCCGCATGATATCTCCCCGGACCAGCATCTGATATCCTGGAAGCACAACGTCCGGCTCGTCGGGGTTCACCGTGCCTGCACCGGGAGGAAGGACATCGATCAGTTTAACCACATAGTCGGCATCGGTGCCGGTGGTACTGACATAGAGGTTGACCTGCAGAGGGCCGGTGAAGGTGATATCGTGGCTCAGCGTTCCGGTCTGGTATGTCATGACATCCGGTCTCCGGGCTGCGAAACGCTGGTCGGCGGTCATGTATTCGGCCGTTCTTCTGGCATGGATCCCGGAAATATAGGGGACGGGATTGGACGGATCCGAAACGTATTCATCGAAGCTCAGGTCCTTTCCAGGGGATGAAAAAGCAAGTCTGCCTTCGTCGAGCAGATAAAGCACGGTGTCTTTCGCCTGTTCAGGGGGCCATTCGGAGAAGCCGTGCCAGCTGTTTTCGCCGCCGATGAAGACATTGGCTTCGGGGATGTTCATCTCTCCTTCATCCTTGAGATAATAATTAAAAAACCGGAGCTCGAGCGTATTGAAATAATCTGTGGTATTAACATCCCAGGAAATATCGCCCAGCTTGTCACCGGGGCCTTTTGACCACTGGTGATGGGACCACGGTCCCATGATGATGCGGTTCTGGTTTTCCGGGTTTTGCGCTTCAATGGTTTTATAGGTCATCAGGGTCCCAAACAGGTCCTCCGCATCGAACCACCCGCCGACCACGAGTACCGCCGGCCTGATATCGCTGAGGTACCGCAGGGGGTTCCGGGCCTTCCAGAAATCATCGTAGTTGGGGTGGTCCATCAGATCATTCCAGAACCGGATGGAATCGTCGAAGTACCGTTTTCTGGCGTTGAGCAGGGGGCCGAGACGCATAAAAAATTCATAATCGTCCGTATCGCCATAATCGACGGAGGGAGGCCATTTCCGGGTGAGACCATGCCTTGGCCGGCCGAAATTGGCATAAAAAGAAAAGGCATCCGAAAGGAAAAATGCACCATGATGATGCCAGTCGTCACCCATAAACCAATCGGTGACCGGTGCTTGCGGAGACACGACTTTGATGGCCGGATGGGCATTGGGAAGGGCCATGGTGGAATAAAAACCGGGGTAGGACACTCCCATGACCCCCACCTTGCCGTTACACCCCCGGAGGTTATGGATCAACCAGTCGACGGTGTCCCAGGTATCGCTGTTCTCATCGGTCTCCTTCTTCTTTTTGACTTCGATATACGGTCTGACATCGACGAAGGAACCTTCGCTCATGAACCGGCCGCGGACATCCTGGAAGACGATGATGTAACCGCTCTCCAGGAAATGGGAGTATTCCGGAAGCATTTTTGAGAATTCTTCCCACGATGACTCGATACCGTAAGGGGTGCGGGTGAGGATGACCGGGTAAAAATGCGTCCTGTCTTTCGGACTGTAGATCGATGTATACAGTTTCACACCGTCGCGCATGGCGATGTACACATCTTTTTTATCGTAATATTTCCGGATCTCATCCGGGTTTTTCCAGTCGACTCCCGGCTGGTGTGGGATGAAGACGCCGGTATCCGTAAAGACACGACCGGCGGAATCCTCCTTCATCGCCGGATCATTTGCGGCAGGGGATAGGGTTTCACTGTCGTGCCCGTACCCTGCGTGCCATAAATATTCCCCGGTTCCGGCATTACTGAAGAAGCCCAGAGTCCAAATCAGGGTCATTGTGATAAAAAAAGCCTTCATATGCAGATCAGGTCAATTATCCAATTACAGCCATACCAAATTACAAATAAATCCTTTTCACCGTCTATCCAAACTGTTTATTTCTCCGCATATGCACGTACCCCCGTTCCCACACTACCCACGTACCCACGTACCCACGTAGAAGGGCGGGTCGCGACCCGCCCCTACGGGTAGCCTTGAACGGAATTGTTGGAAAGCACCCCTTTTCTTTTGTGTCTTAGGTCTTTGTGTTCATGAATTCTTCGCGCTCTGCTAAGGTTTTAATTCGTCGGTAACGGCGAATGTATTTTAAATGGCGTTGTTGGAGGAACGTTCCGCCGGAATGATCGTATGCACGATTTTATTCCGATTTGCCTGACCAGGAACTGACGACGATCCAGTCTATGCGTATTCTCGTACCCCCATACCCACGTATCCACGTAACTCCCGCCCTTCGGCTCCGCTCAGGGACCGGTATTACGTTGTGTTTCAGCAGGAGGGATCAGCAGGCGGGTGAGGAGCCGCGAGCGGCTCCTCACCCGCCTGCTGATCCCTCCTGCTGAAACACCCTCAAAAAACGCGGATTCGTTTCCGGTCCCTGAGCGCAGCCGAAGGGCGGTCATTGAATAGGATTTTCCTTATCATTTTTAAAAACATTTCGGAGTTGTCATATGAATCTGTCAAACGAGGATTAAATGATTTTGGTGGAGGAGGCGATGGGAAAATCGTATTTATGATTTTATTCCGATTTGCCTGACCAGGAACTGACGACGATCCTGGTCCATACGTCTTCCCGTACCCCCGTACCCCGAATTTAAGAAGGATTTTCTTGCGAGTCCGGTTTTTCCTTTATAGATTTCAGTCCTTTTTGCATGACGAAAAATTGAAGTCGAAGATCAAGACAGAATAACACTGAAAACCCTCCAGCCTCTGTCTGAAACGAAAACTCAACACCCATGAAACATTCCAGCCAATTCCTCACCCTTCTTTCCCTGGGCTTTGCCGCTTCCATGACCGGTTGTCAAAACCAGGTCAAAGACCCGGGAAAACCGAATGTGGTCATCATCTTCCTTGACGATTCGGGGTGGTCCGATTTCAACCCTTTCACCAAAAATGATTACCCGACGCCCAATGTCGACAGGCTTGCGAGGGAAGGGACGAGCTTTCACCAGTTTTATGTGCCCCAGGCGATTTGTTCGGCTTCCCGTGCCGCCCTGCTGAGCGGATGCTATCCGGGAAGAACGGGGGTGGTCGGTGCCCATGGCCCTCATGCGCACGGTCTCGATCCGAGATTCGCCACCCTGGGTGAGGTGCTTCAAAAGGATGGATATGCCACGGCGGTTTTTGGTAAATGGCACATCGGCGACCAGCCGGAAACGCGTCCATGGAACAGGGGCTTCGACGAATCCTGCGGGCTGATGTATTCCAACGACATGTGGAAATATAATCCACTTGACCCGGTGAAATGGGGGAAATTCCCGCTGCAGTTCTGGGAGGGCGATTCGGTGAGCATTCCCGACGTCGACTCGGCCGACCAGAAAATGCTGACAACCTGGTACACCGAGCATGCCGTTAGCTTTATAAACCGGCACAAGGATCATCCTTTCTTTTTGTATGTTCCCCACAATATGCCCCACGTCCCGATTTTCTGCAGTGATAAGTTTGCGGGGAAATCGGGGAAAGGCCGCTATGCCGATGTCATTATGGAACTGGACTGGTCGGTGGGTGAGATCATGAAAGCGCTGAAAAAGAACGGCGTGGAAAACAATACACTGGTCATTTTCACTTCGGACAACGGTCCCTGGATCACCTTCGGCAACCATGCCGGGAAAACGCCCTATCGCGAAGCCAAGGCAACATCGTTTGACGGCGGCACACGGTCGGCCTGCATTATGAAATATCCCGGTCATATCCCCGCCGGTAAGATCTCTGACCAGGCGTTCTGCACGATCGATTTTATGCCGACCATCTGCCATCTGACCGGTGCCCGGCTCCCGGAAAACAAGATCGACGGGATGGATGTCACGGACCTCATCATGTCCACCCCCGGAGCTGAAAATCCGCATCAATACTACGCTTTCTCAACAGGTAAAAACCTTGAAGCTGTCATGAGCGGCGACGGACGCTGGAAACTGCATCTTCCCCATGAGTACCGAACCCTTGTCAGGGCCGGGAAAGACGGAATGCCGGGAGAATATGAACAAAAAACCATCGGGCTGTCCCTCTTCGACATGAAAAATGATCCCTTCGAAAAAGATGATATTTCGGCCAGATACCCCGATATCACTTCCCGCCTGCAGGGTTATGCCCGGGAGCAGCAGGACGGAATTTTACCAAACGGACGGTGCCGGGGTGACGAAATGATCACCTGACCTCCTAAGCCGCAATCGGACCTTTTCACGTGCGGAATGATCATCGTGCCACGTTTCAGACCCGGTGCCCAGCCACCTTTGCGGTCAACTGCCGATCTGGTTAGTGACATGTTCCGGGTAGGTGTCCCGGCATGTCCGGCCCTTACTTTGATGACTTTCCCGTCCTTGTCGCATTGACAAGATATTCCCGCCTTTTCATCCATTTTCAAACGCGTGCAGTGAGACCGTCATTGTCTCTAAATAATTGAAAATGAACATATCCAATTCTCCGTTGTTCCTGCATTAATTAATACCCAACTATCATGAAAAAAACGATGTTGTTATTGGTTTTGGGCATAATGGCACATACGTTATTTGCCCAGGTGGTTGTTCTCAACTACATGAAAGTGCCTGCAGGTGGAAATGAAAGTTATGTCAGTGTTGAAAATCAATGGAAGAAAGTCCACCAGAATCTCGTGAACGAAGGCAAGAAGCTTGCCTGGAATTTGTATTACGTCCACAACTCGGGAACAGAGAGTGACTACAACTTCGTCACGGCCGACATTTATAAGGATATTCCATCAGCCATCGAAAGCTTTTCCTACGATGCTCTTAAGGAAATCTGGGGAGATAAAACCGATGACATCCTCAAAAAAACAATGGATTCGCGGGAACTCATTCATTCGGAAACCGTAGGGCTGGCGATGGGAATCCCCTCGGTTAACAAGGAAAAATATCTCCTGGTCAGCTTTATGAAAGCGGATGACCCGGACTGCGTATTTCAATATGGAGAAGACCGCTTTCCAACCGATGCACCAGGTCGCCATCGACAATGGTCAAATGGTAGGGTGGAGTGTATGGCAACGTTACCTTCACGATGATGACGACTACAACGCCATCACTGTTAATGCCTACGCTTCAGCCGATCAACTCGGTGCAACAGATTATCAGGCATGGTTTAAAAAAGCCAGTGCCGGGAAGAACGACTCCGACATTTCCCGGATGAATGATTTTTTCCAGAATACGGATAAATATCGTAAAATCGTAAAGGCCCAGCTATGGGAACTGGTGGATACCACCGAGCCTGCACCGAAAAAGGAAGCCGGTAAATAAGTCCGGTTCTACTTAAGTCGGTCAATCCTCGGATACGGGAGATGCTGCTTTAAAGTTCAGAAGAGCGGATCTCCCGTATTTTCGTAGGATGATTTCAGGAAAGCTGATTAGTGGGGCGGGAGACTGGTTTATTCCGTCATGTTGTCCTCATTTTATTCATTGCCCAAAACCAAAAGCATGACATTGACCCCAGGTCCTGTTTCATCCTTTCACCGGGGTAAAAGGATGCATGCGCCGGTTGTTTCCATTGAAAATAAAGAATTCCCGGGCATCAGAACACTCTCACCTCAATACATCCGCACTCTTTCTGAATGCCCGGGAACCTTACCTATCCGTTCATCGAGAAATAGCTGTTTTTTCAGTTAGAACCCCCGGAAAATTCCGAAGATAAGGCTGATCACAAAAAGAACAAGGAAAATATAGAACAAGACCTTCGCAATCGAAGCCGCACCTGCGGCTATTCCGCCGAAGCCAAATAAAGCCGCTATCAGTGCAATGACTAAAAAGATAATGACTAATCGTAACATAGCTGTATGTATTTAATGAATAAAAATGGTTTAAAATTCAAATCCGACATAAACCTGGATGGTGTTGTTTTTCGCATTCCCCAAAAGATCCTCCATCGATCCGCCTGCTTTGGCGACCTGCTTCAACCCCAGACCATAATTGAATCCAAAGATCAGGGGATCGAAGCTGAATCCGAGTCCCCCGATGATCCCGGCATCCACGGTGTTGAATTTACTGCGGTCGATGTCATTGCTGCTGTTGACATTGATGATCGAGAGAATCTGGGAATCGGTGGTCATATGTGCATTCATGAGGAAGCCGATATAAGGTCCGATGTGGAAATTGAAATCCTTCGCCAGGTAAAATTGCAGGTACAGGGGAATGTCAATGTAATTGAGATTGAGCTTTGTCGTCCCGTTGGTCACATTGATTCCCAGAAAGTCCTTATTATAAACGGCTTTCATCCCTTTCGCCGAATAGAGGACCTCGGGCTGAATGGCGAATTTGTCATTGACCATCAGCCGTCCCCATACCCCCGCGTGGAAGCCGGGAATGAGATTCCTGTCATTGGATTTGTCGATAGTGAGGGTGGACAGGTTCAGCCCCCCTATGATCCCTGCCCCCGACTTCTGGGCCATGACACCGGGAAACACCAGCAGGAGGATGAGCAGTGACAGGAGAGAAACCTTCATTGTATTTCTTTTTATCATTTTCATAAGATGATTTTTTTTGTTTGGTTAAATGTGATGAAGTAATTATCCGATATCACCGCGTTTGGCGGCTCTTTTCAGTTTCTTGTCGGCATAGATGGCAATTTCAACCCTTCGGTTTTTCTGGCGACCGGCTTCCGTATCGTTTGGTGCAACCGGCTGTGATTCCCCGTATCCTTTTACAGTGAAACGGTTCTTGTTTACCCCTTGCTTGTCGAGGTAATCGGCCACCGAGGTGGCGCGTTCCATGGAAAGTGTCTGGTTGTATTCTGCCGTGCCCACACTATCAGTATGACCCTCGATCAGGATATTCGTATCCTGGTACTTCTTGAGGGTTGCGGCCAGTTCGGTCAGGTTATCTTCCGAAGCGTTCCGTAGGTTATAAGAATCGAAGTCGAACAGGATCCCGGAATCAAATGTGATCTTGATCCCTTCACCGACGCGCTCAACCTTTGCATCCTTGAGGTCCTTCTGGAGTTCTTCCGCCTGCTTGTCCATGTAATGGCCGATCAACGCACCGGCCGTTCCGCCAATCATCGCCCCGATGATGGCGCCTTCGGCAGTGTTGTTGGATTTGCTGCCAATAGCAGCTCCCACCGCGCCTCCGACACCGGAACCGATGGCCCCGCCTTTCATGGTCCTCGAAGCGCTGCATCCTGAAAACAGGAGGAGGATAGCGAATAAAACGGATATCAGATTGTGTTTTGTCAAATGTCGTGCTTTCATAATGGCGTTCGTTTTTAATGATACAAATAAACCGGCATGTCGATTGACCTTTTCCGACATGGACCAGCCGGAATCGCACAGTCGTTCATCATGGACCGGGTAGCGTTGTTTTGACGATTCGGATTCGCTGACTCTGTAACTATCCGGTCAACATGTCTATATGTTGCTGATTAAGCTGTTCGTAAAATTTTAACCCGTAATGGGTAGATCGGAAGTGGGGTAGGCAGACCGATTCATTTCACCGGAAACGCTTCGGGGAACCTTTCATGCATTCTCCGGCGCTCCGTTTGATTAGGTTCGGATGCGCAGCGTTGTGCGAGGTTTTGCGTGTTGTCAACCTGATACGCATCTTATGATCTTACCTCGTGTCAAAACTGTGCCAAGAAATTTGATAAAATTTATAATTCACAGTAAAACAACGTTATAAGTGTTTAATGAACGAAAGGCCCTTGAAGCTGATGTGTCGTGGAAACAGACCTCAATCATGTACATTTGGGGAAATTTTTTCCACAGTAGGTCCTCCTTTCCCTGTGAGAATTTTTCACATTTTTGGTCGCATAATCCGGGAATACGGTAAATTTGTTTGTTCACCATACAGACCAGGGGCCCTTCAGACGATTTTCGCCGGACGCCACGGTCCGTTCAACCCGAAAAGTCATGAAAGAAATCCTCATTGAAGCCCTCCGTTCCGCAGGAGAAATTCATCTCAGACATTACCAGGCGGTGAAACACATCGAGATCAAGGAAAATTTTACCAGCATTGTCACGGAAGCTGACCTGGAGAGTGAAAAGAGGATCATCGAAGTGATTGAAAAGCATTGTCCCGGTCATAATATTCTTTCCGAAGAGAAAGGGTTTACCAACCGCAAATCGGCTTTTACCTGGGTTATCGATCCCATCGACGGAACATCGAATTATGCCGCCGGCCTTCCCTGGTTCGGCTCCCTGGTTGCCCTCTCAAGGACCGGCAGCCTGTCCTCGCAGGAGCTTACATGCCGGTACAGGATATGCTTTACCTGGCCGAATATAACCAGGGGGCAACTGTTAATGGGCATGTACTGAACGTTGCCGACCTGGAACTCCATGATTCCCTTTCGTCGTTCTCGACCAACTATACACCTCGTATAGATTATCAACAACTTGCCCTGAAGATCTACAGCTTCCTCGTGCAGAATACACGGAACGTCAGGACCACCAATTCACTGGTCGACCTGTTGAATGTTGCCGAGGGCCGTTTCGGGGGATGTGTGATCATGTTTAACGGGATGTGGGATATCGCGGCGCCCGTACCTGATCATCACTGAGGCCGGCGGACAGATGAAAGACCTGCATGGTCACGATATCGATTTTACGGTGAATGAAGCTGTCCCCGGGAAGAATTACCCGGTGGTTACCGGCCCGGCCCGGTTCGTCGGACGGCTCATTTCTGAAATACAACAGATGGTCACGGAACAAAGCTGAAGCCTTCCTTCAGCCTTCTCCGGAGTGACTTAAAACGTTAAGGCGATGAAAACCACAGTCCAAACCGACCCTGTGCGTTCATGCAGGCGAACGCCCCAATCCGGGAGGCGGGATCAATACGCCATTGTATACATCCACGGCGTACGGTTACCTGGATTCTGACGACCGGTTGTACCCCCGGTATTTTAACATTCCCAACCAGGATGTCGTGACGGAAAAGCTTGCTGCACTTGAAAACACGCCGGCCGGGCTGATCTTTGGCTCGGGGATGGCGGCCATTAGTTCCACCCTCCTGGGACTCCTTGGCAAGGGCGACCATGCCATTTTTCAGAAGGGACTGTATGGCGGATCGATCCATTTCATCCGGCACGAACTGGAACGCTTCGGGATTGATTTCACCATCCTTCCCGATAACCGGTTGTCGACCGCCGGCCAGGCCATCCGGGAGAACACCCGGCTTTTTTTCATCGAGAGCCCTTCAAACCCGCTGCTCTCGGTCATTGACCTGAAAAAAGTGGCGACATTGTGCCGGTCAAGGAATATTATTTCGGTGATTGACAATACGTTTGCTTCACCCATTAATCAAAACCCGGCCGTATTTGGCATCGACATTATCGTGCACAGCGCCACCAAATACCTCGGCGGTCATAGCGATATCCAGGCAGGGGCGGTACTGGGTAATCAGGAATGGATCGATAAAATCCGTTCAACGGCACAAAACCTGGGCGGCAGCCTGAATCCCCAGATGTGCCATTTACTGGAACGAAGTCTCAAAACGCTGGCGGTGAGGGTGGTAAGACAGAATGAAAATGCCATGAAGATTGCTGAATTTCTTTCTCATCATCCGCGGATCGACAGGGTTTATTACCCCGGTCTGCCCGACCACGAAGGACATGAGGTGGCAAAAAGCCAGATGACGGGTTTTGGGGGGATGGTTTCTTTCGAGCTGAAGGACAGCGACGGCATCGCTTTCCAGAAACGGCTCAGATTGATCACGCCGGCCATGAGCCTGGGCGGGGTCGAATCAACGATCTGCTCACCAGCTCTCACGTCCCACAGGCACATGACCAGGGCATGAACGGGAAGAGGACGGCATCCGGGATAACCTGCTGAGATTGTCTGTGGGGATCGAAGATGCAGACGACCTGATGGCGGATATCAACCTCAGCCTGGCATAACTTCATGCGACAGGGATGACCCCAGAACCCCCTTACCTGGTCTGACGGGTATGGAAATATACCGGAATAAAAGGATCCGGTCCAGGCATTAACATTTATTCCGGGCGCACGGGCTGTTGGTGATGATAAATCCGAAGAGCCCGCCAACCAGCATGCTCCGCAGGATATCACCGAAAGCCATAACTTCCTTGCTTCTTCCTTCTGTAAAATAGAAAATCCCCAGGCCGGCTACCATGCCCAGGGCAACATATAACAGTGTCTTCTTCGTGTGGGGTTTGCTCAGGGAACGCTTCAGCCAGGTCCCTTCTTCTTTAATCTCAAGTTCCTTAAATTTCATAAAAAATGAATATATATAATTATATGGATACAAAGATAAGTAAAATCCCGACGTAAATGCGATTGTGAAGAAAAAAGAGGGAAGAGGATGAAGATGCCGCACATACTGGAGTTCCGGAGAGCCCGGCTGGAAAATGGAATGAGCTGTCAGTAAACCGGATCAGACACGTTTGAACTTTGGCGGGATCTTCCTGTTTGTTATTCGTTCATGTGTGACGTATCCGTCGGGGGACGGCTCCGGAAACAATGGTGAGGCGTCATTGTCCGGAACCGTTGACCAGCAATACCTAAAAAGCGATGCGAACGATTTTTCATATCCGTGAATTTGCCGAAGAAGATGCCCGGAAACTGGCAATGGCTGAAAATGAGCCTCATCAGCACGATTTCGAGGAGCTTGCTCATCGGAATGGAGGGGTCGCTTGAACATTTCATCGACTTTGCATCGGAGGAAGTGGATGCCCCCTACATCAGTTTTGTCACCCGGGGAAAGTGCACCGCGTCCGGCCTCAGATAAAGGACGGAAAATGCAGAATTTGGGTGCTCCGGTTTAAAAGCGAGTTCATCCCTGAAACGACTTTTCAGCTGTATTCCTATTTTCACGGTTATGCCAATATCGCGCTTCAGCCCGGTGAATGCTTCGACCGGATGCCGGTGCTCTGTGACATGATGGATAAGGAGACCCGGCAGCCGGAACCGGATTATGCTGTGATCCGCCACCTGCTGAATGCCCTGTTTATCATGATCGAATCGGAGACGTAAAAAGCTTCACCCTTCGGAAGATACCCTTCAGAAAACGCAAAACACCACGTTTAAGAATTTTCTGAAAATCCTCGAAGAAAATTTTCGCCGCCCCGAGGGCGTGGATTACTATGCCGAAAAACTATTCATGTCGTCCAGGAACCTGAACCTGATCTGCAGAAATATCCTGCAGCAGAGTGTTTCGGAGATCATTGAGACCCGAAAGCTCACCGAGGCAAAAAACCTCCTGATCACGACCGATAAAACTGTTTCCGAGATCGGCTTTGAACTGGGCTATAATGAAAAATCCTATTTCTCCAATGTCTTCAAAAAGAAGTCAGGACTCACCCCGACGGAGTTTCGCGAAGAGATGCGGAAGATCATTTCCTGATATCACAACATCCTTTCCTGAAAGTGTAACCATCCGTCATCCCCATGAGTGTACCTTTGTATCATTGATTTAATGATGAAATAATCACAAAAAAAAGGAACACGCTATGAATACAAAAACAGAAACCACGGCAAAAACAAAATGGGTCTCCGATCCTGCGCACAGTGAACTGATGTTCAGGGTGAAACACATGATGATCAGCAACGTCAAGGGTGAATTTACCCGGTTCACCGCTGAGATCGATGGTGAAGACTTCACCAAAGCCCCGGTTAAAGCGGTTATCGATGCTTCTTCCATCTCCACCAATGATGAGAACCGGGACGCCCATTTGAAAAGTGCCGATTTTTTTGATACGGAGCATGAGAAGGAAATCCGTTTCGAAGGAACGTCTTTTTCCCGTGCCGGTGACGATGGTTACAAGCTGGGTGGGCTCCTCACCATGAAAGGCAGGACAAATGAAGTTGTGCTCGATGTTGAATTCGGCGGGATCAACACGGATCCATGGGGAAATGAGAAAGCCGGCTTTTCGCTCAACGGGAAGCTGAACCGGAAAGACTGGGGGTTGAACTGGAATGCAGCCCTCGAAACCGGTGGCGTTCTGGTCAGCGATGAAGTCCGGATCAGTGGCGAGATCCAGTTTGTCAGGCAGGTTGCCTGATGAAGGAAAGTGGTTGCATTCCCGGGTTTGTCGACCGGATCTCAACACGGGTGATTAACAGTTTTAACCATTTCAATGGAAACGAACATGAAAATCAGCGAACTTCAGAAAATGGCCTCGTCATTCGGGGCCACTCTGCCCATGCCTGTTTTGTTTCTCGGTCACGGAAGCCCGATGAATGCCATCGAAGAAAATGAATTCGTGAGGGGATGGCGGGAAGCCGGAAAGACGATCCCGAGGCCGAACGCCATACTATGTGTGTCGGCGCATTGGGAAACCCGCGGAACATACGTCACGGCCATGAAGAGGCCCAGGACGATCCATGATTTCGGGGGATTTCCTGAGGCGCTTTTCCAGGTGCAATACCCGGCTTCCGGAAGTCCGGTTTTGGCTGAAGAAACCCGGCGTCTGATCACGAAGACGGCGGTGGCGTTGGATGATCAATGGGGACTGGATCATGGAGCCTGGTCGGTCATCAAACATCTCTACCCCGCCGCCGATGTGCCGGTGATTGAAATGAGCCTGGATTACAGCCGGACGCCGCAGTTTCATTATGATCTCGCCCGGGAGCTGGAGCCATTGCGCCGGAAAGGGATCCTGATCATTGGCAGTGGCAACATGGTCCATAACCTCCGGCTGGTCGCATGGGATAAATTTCAACTGGACGATTATGGCTACGACTGGGCCGTGGAGGCCGCATCGGACATGAAGAAGTATATCCTCGGCGGCGACGACGACGCGCTGATCCATTACACCGCCCGGGGCAAGGCATTCAGCCTGGCCATACCTACGCCCGAACATTACCTTCCCCTGCTCTATGTCCTGGCACTCCGGCAGGAACATGAACCGGTGGCATTGTTCAACGACAAGGCTGTGGCCGGTTCCCTGAGCATGGCTTGCGTCCGGGTGGGTTAAAGTCAAGGGTTTTATCCCGGCTGCCTGCCGGGAATCGTCGTGGTGAACGGGATATGCATTGTTTTCTGAAAATTCCGGGTCGTTTTCATCTTATTCCGGAATTCATTGTAAATTCACGAGACGATGAATAAAAGAGGGGAAAGGCCCCTTTTTTGTCTAAACCATTCAATGACAACGCCATGCAGTTGAACCCCAGGTTTGAGATGTCGGGGGAATTGAAGCTGGTCGGAAGACACCGGCGAATGTCGTTTTCCCGCAATACCACCCCTCAACTGTGGCAGGATTTCATGCCCCTCCGCCATGAGATCGCCTGTGCCACCGGCTCTGATCTTTATTCTGTTGAAATCTACAACGATACCTGTTTTTTCAGCCATTTCAGTCCGGACAGGGAATTTGAAAAATGGGCTGCCATACGAGTAACCGGGTTCCAGGATATACCGGATGGCATGGATCCCCTCACCATTCCTGACGGACTTTATGCCGTCTTCGTCTACCATGGCAAAGCCAGTGAAGCCGCCGGAACTTACCAGGCTATCTTTGCATCCTGGCTTCCGTCGTCTTCTTATGTGCTTGACGACCGTCCCCACTTTGCGCTGATGGGGGACAAGTACAAAAATGAAGATCCGGATTCGGAAGAAGAACTGTGGATCCCTGTCGCCCATCGATGAATTCCCAGCCCATTTCAAATTTCAGGATACCGGCAACGGCTTTTAATCTATCAAGCGGTTTGTCCGGCTACGCGATGCCCGTTAAGTGCTGGTTGTGCCTGCGGTCTTACCATGGGGCGTTAGTCACGCCGTTCAGCCTCGCCGGGAAATCTCTTCAGGTGTCTGTCGAAAAACTGATGGACGTATTCCGCATGACGGCGGATATGAAGACCAGCAGGCCACGCACGATGAACCGGGTGATCTTCCGGAATGTTGCGAAAGGACGAAAATAGGCGTATTTTTGGAATGGATCACTCATTTTTTATGCGCATGAACATTAATAATCATCAGGTTCCCTGGGATAAAGATATAAACAAATTCAATCCCCAAATGATCCTGAGGGATGGCTCTTTACGGATATTTTCTTTTTTACCCAATAACAAAATTCCCGGTCATGAAACAGCTAATGACTCTTTTGACCCTTGGCGTGGACAGCCTCGACGCCTCCGCCCGTTTTTATGAAGACGCCCTGGGGTGGAAACGCTCTCCTATGAGCAACGATGACATTTATTTCTATGATGTCGGAGGGATGCATCTATCCCTCTTTCCCCGGCAGGAACTGGCCAAAGATGCCACCGTCGATCCCACTGGTGAAGGTTTCCGGGGATTTACCATGGCCTGCAATCTCGGCAGTGAAAAGGAGGTCGACGATCTCATCGCCTCACTCAAAGCCAAAGGCGTCAGGATCGTCAAGGAACCGCAGAAGGTGTTCTGGGGAGGATACAGCAGCTATTTTGCCGACCCCGACGGAAACCTCTGGGAGATCGCCTACAACCCTTTCCTCCTGGATGAGTGAGAAGAACCGGGCCGGAATGCACCATATAGGGCACCTCGTGTTCATCTGTGAGGATCCGGGATGATCTGTCGATAAATGATCTGATTATCAATCCATTGTCTGCCGGCCCTCTCTGTCCCGATTCCTGGATATAGGGAGGCGGAATATTCGATACTCCCTTTACGAAAAAAGATGCAATTCCGCCACGATGTTGTATTTTTACAGGAACATTCATCACGACCATGAAACTTTCCGGAAATAAAATCATCATCACCGGCGGAGCCTCGGGCATTGGCCTTGGACTGGCCGGGAGATTCGCTGAAACGGGCAACGAAGTCATCATCTGCGGACGGCGCGAGCCGGCCCTGGCGGAGGCTTCTGCCTCGTACCCCGGCCTGGTCACACGCCGCTGCGACCTTGCCGTCTCTTCCGAAAGGGAAGCCTTCTATAACTGGATATCCGATGAACACCCGGATGCGAACGTCCTGATCAACAATGCCGGCATCCAGCAGCGAATGAGCCTTCACGACGATCATTTTTTCGCCCGCGCCAAAGAGGAAATCCGCATCAATACCGAAGCGCAGGTCCATATGATTTCTCTTTTCCTTGGCCTGAAATCCCTGGATACCATCATCAATGTCACTTCCGGGCTGGGCATTGTTCCCATGACCCGGGTGGCCGTTTACTCTGCCACCAAAGCATTTTTTCATTCATTCACCCTGTCGCTCCGCGAGATCGTCAAGCCGGATCACATTGAAGTCATCGAGATCATTCCGCCGGCGGTCAACACCGACCTGGGCGGCAAAGGTGCTCATTCCACGGCGATGCCGGTCGGTGAATTCATCGACATGGTTTTCAGCCAGCTGAAGGAGGGAAGAATATCGATCACCGCCGGCTTCACCGGAAACTTGCTTACCGCGGGTCCGGAGGAACAGATGAACATCTTCAGGAGGATGAACGGAGGCTGAAACCTTCGAACCACAACCGGCATTTCCCGGAGTGTTACGGCTGTCTCCCGTATTTTTTTTGAAGATACTGGCGGCCCTTGAAGCAGAGCCAGGCCGTGCCGGCCCCGATGATAGCTCCCGCCAGGACATCGCTCGGGTAATGGACACCGAGGTCGAGCCTTGAGAAGGCGACCGTGCTGCTCCAGGCATAAGCCGGGACGATCACATACCATTTCGGGTAGGCGAGGCTCAGCGATGTGGCCAGGGCAAACGCATCGGAGGTATGGCCGGAAGGAAATGAAGGGCTTCCGGCATCGGCAAGCTTGATGATATCGGGATATTTCTGAAAGGGCCTCGTCCGGTCGACACTGTACTTCAGGATGGTGGTCACCACCGCAGCCGTGGCCAGGGAGGCACCGATATAGACCGACTGGCATCGCATCACGGTATCGTGAAGGAGGTAGCTCGTTCCAAAGAGGATCACCGGCGTTGCCACAGCCACCGTCCCGGCCACATCGCTGACGAAGCGGAAGGTGTTGTCGAGTTGCGGGTTCCTGTGGTGGTTGATCGACCTGAGCAGGTCGATGTCGGCGTTTTGCGAATGAGCCGTCATGCCGGGCACCAGCAAAAGGAAGATGATGATCATCTTCATCCATCTCTCTCCTGCAGCCGGGAACCGGACTCCCGGCGCTTCATTCAGTCCCTCCTCCGTGTTCTTCGCGTTCAGTCCCATGGTCTCCGCCATTATGGTTGGGGATGCGATCACCGGCCTCGTTCCCCTTCATTCATTAACCCGATGACATTGGCCACCATGGCTTCATTACCGGGGTTCAACTCAATGGTTTCTATGGAATGGGCCGGGCTGGAAAGCCGTGTGGCCTCTCCCCCCAGCCAGAGCTGGTAGTCGATGTCATCCGTTGTCTTGTTCATCACCACCACCTCGATTTTTCCGTCGGGATTCAGGAAGGCGGTGGTCAGGAACCGGTCATCGTCGGATGAGCTGACGATGCGCCTGGCGCCCGGCCGGATAAATTTTGAGAAATGGCCGATGTAATAGTAGGCGTTCATGAATTTCACCTCGCCGGTCCGCGTGTCCCCGATCATCGTGGCCATACAGAAATTTCCCACGTGATTCGGTCCGCCTTTCTCATCGAGCAGCAGGTTCCAGTCGATCCATCCCGATGCCCAGTTGTTCAGGTCGGAGATGATCGATTCGCCGTATTTCTCACCATACCCCCAGTTTCCGATCCGGTCGGCGTGGAAGGATGCCACGGTGGCTTCGGTAAAGATGAGGTTTTTGTCGGGCCAGGCATCGTGAACCAGTCTCACATTGTCGAAATGATCGCCGACGTACCAGTGAAAGCCTGTGCCCCAGACAAACCGGGAGGCTCCGGGATCGTCGAGAACGGTCTGTGCCCTTTGGTACATGATGCCTCGGTTGTGGTCCCAGATGATCAGTTTCGGATGCGTTTCCGACCGGGCGAGCGCCGGACCAAGGTGGTTTTTCACGAAATCGCGTTCTTCTTCCCCCGTGAAGATGCATGACTCCCAGGTCTGGGAAGCCATGGGTTCATTCTGGACGGTGAAACCCCAGATGGGAATGCCTTCGGACTGGTATTCCTGCATGAACCGGACGAAATACCTGGCCCAGGACGAATAGCACTCCGGCCTGAGCTTGCCCCCGTGGAGCATCGAACGGTTCGTTTTCATCCATGCCGGAGGGCTCCACGGTGAAGCCAGGATCCTGACTGTGCCTCCCGCTTCTTCCAGAGCCGCCTTGATGAATGGGATCTTATATTTCCGGTCGTGGTCGATGTTGAAATCGGAAAGGGTGGTGTCCCCATCCGTCTCATCGTATGAATAGCTATCGCTGGAGAAATCGCAACTGTTGATGTTTGTGCGGCACAGGGAATAGCCGATCCCTTTTTCCGGTGAAAAATATGCCTCCAGGATCATCGCCCGCTGTTTTTCGGGGAGCTTGTAGAATGTTTCAGCCGCTGCATCGGTGAAGGCACCGCCAAAACCCTCAACCGACTGGAAGGTCTTCCCCGGATCGATCATGATATAGGGGTGGGATTCTTCGGGTTGAACCACGGCTTCGAAAGCGGGCAGTTCTTTTTTCGTCAGCCGGTCGCCGGTGTTTTGTGCAGTAATGTAAACGGCAGCTTTCCAGGACGGGGCGCTTTCATTCCGGGCGGGTGTCTGGCCGGCGGCACTATGCCACGCCAGTCCCGCCAGTAATATAGCAGGAATACATCTTTTCATAGACAGAAATTTATATCTGTCAGCAGCCGCAAGGCTTACTGAACGGTGTATCGTCCTGAAAGTGATCCGGTTAATGTAAAAACAAATGCTCATGCCGGACGTGGCACCTGAATTCCTGGAACGGTCATCCCTTTTGCCGGTGCGAAAAAGGGCGCCAAATGATCATGGTTTTTCTCCCGGATCTGCACTCCTGGCCATTTTCAGAGCCTGAGTGGTAATGTAATACTTGGTGATCATGTCGGGAACTTCCCATTCCGGCATATCCCCCTTCTCCAGGTACCCGAGGAAGTTGCGCGTTACCTGTCCGAAATGGGCCTCATGGCCAAGCCGGTATTTATCGGGAATGACCACGTTCCACGTTTTTTCATCCACCTTTTTGATGCTCAGCCCGGGGTAATCCGTGGCGAAATCCTGTTCGACGGTTTTCTTCAGCAGCTTCTCAAAAGTGGTGGCATCCCCCTGCTTCATACTGACGAATACCTGTGGAATGTAATTTTGTTCCATACCCTGTTTGATCATCAGGTCGGCGTTGCTTCCCCGCATAATTGAGAAATGCGTGTCACCGGCGCCATCCACCGCCCGGTAGCGCCATTCGACCGAGATGTGGATGTATTTGCCTTTCAGCCGGTAATCCATGGCCCCGTTGCAGTAAACCTTCAGCGTGTCATTTTTGACATATTTCTCCAGGTAGCCGGGATATTCCTTCAAACCGGTCACCGCTTCAAACTCGTCAGGGGCGATGGCTGTGGTCCAGTGACGTGCCGAGAGCATATCCACATCCTTTTTATAATCGAGAGCCACCCCGGGAAAGGCTTCCCACTGGGCCAGATCAACGAGGTGGGTCGTGACATCTACAATGCCTTCACCCTGCTGTTCCACATCGAAAGCCCACGCCGGACGCACCAACGGAATGCCCGAGACGTATTTGAAAAAATGATGGACGCTTTCTTTGGTAATGGCCGGTTCATCCTCGGTCCCATCGATGAGCTCGCCGAAAAGCCCAGCCTTTTCGGAAAGTTTCTTTTGAAGGATCGTGGTAATCTCAAAACGTTCCGTCATGATATCGTATAACAAAACGCCTTCTTTTGCGGCGAGAGCAAAGGATTCCTCCATCTCCGGGAATTTTTCAGGGGTGATGACCATGGGTTTGTCGGCCAGGACATTCAGACCGTTTTCCACAGAATGATAGATGTAATCGGTCTTAATCTTGTTGTTCCCGGCAAGTACAACGACGTTGCCTTTCTTCTCTTCAAGCATTTTTTCAAAGTAGTCCGGCCCGAGGTAGATATGTTCATCCCAGTGTGTCGGATCATCGGTTCGGGTGTTGTAGGCATCGATCCTGTTGAGGTAGTCTTGCACCTCAGGTCCCTTGGGCGCATAAACATAGACATTGCTGTCGACCGAAGGGTACATCACCTTCTGAACCAGCGATGCATGAAAATGACCGGGATTCAGGGTGATCAGGGTTACGGGTTTGCCATTCTGATTTTTCATCGTTGAATGGCAGGACATGATCAGTGATAGGCTCATGATAACGGGGATGATTCGGGAACGGTTCATTTTGGTCAAATTATTCGGCGTTGGTTTGAAGGATGAAAGCATACGTATTGAGGTTTCATGGAATCTCGAAGTTATTATTTTTTCCTGAAATTCATCCAAACAGGCGGGGAAAGTCGCCGGCCTTTGATCACAGGATTTAGCCCCAAAGGCCGGGAGTGCAGTGTATCTTCTTGTCGATCAACCTGTAACTCTGGAGTTTCTGTTTTTCAGGAGGAAAAAAATTTTGTTCACAGGATGCCGGGGAGTGTCAGGAAGAGAGTGAAGCGATGGCCGGTTGGAGGCCGGAGCGGCGACTTTCCCTTCATTTTCCGTTAGAATCCCGGACTTTCGACTTTTCCCCGCCCAATTCCAGAAGCTTCGCAACAGTTTTCCAGTTCCGCGTCGTGGCCGTAACCTTCAGCTTTGTCTCGAAAAATGTGTTGTTCAGCTTCGTCCGGCCGTATCCGCCAGGGCAATACAGGTAGATCTCCTTTCCGGCCGGCACGAATTCGTCGGGAAGATACTGGCGGGTGGATAATTTTTCCGCCAGGGCAGTGTCGGGTTCCGCAGAAAGAAACGTGACATGCAGTTTTTTTTCATCAATAAGCGGCCGGGAAAGGAAGGGATTTTCGGTGAAGATCCGTCGCAACTGACCGGCACTGCGGATGACAACGGGAATTGCCTCGCCAAAATGTTCAGTGATCACGTTTTCCACCTTCGCGGCCAGTTTCTGCATATCGTCGGCAAGGGCCCTAAACAGGATATTTCCGCTCTGGATATATGTCGTCACATCCCCGAAGCCGGCGTCTTCCATGACCGTCCGGAGTTCCTCCATTTTGATGTTTTTACGCCCACTGACATTGATCCCTCTCAGGATGGCCACAAAGGTTTCCATAACGTGTGATTTGATGAAGGTCAGGCTTCATGCGGCCTGAATTCAGGTTTCTGGGCGATGAGCATAAACAGGGGGTAGGTCTGTTGATCCGTGCCATTGCCCTTTTCGATGGTATAAAAATCTTTGAATTCGAGGATCGAAAAACCGTGCAGTTTCAGGAGCCTCTCCAGCTTGTCGCCTTCAAAACCATTGTGTCCGTCAAAATCGGGCAGATGACTGTGGAAGCTGCCGTCTTCCTTTTCCAGGTCGCCGATGCAAAGGTACCCGCCTTCGGCGAGCATGTCATTGAAACGATGGAAGATCAGGTCAAGGTCCCGGACATGATGAAGGGCCATGAGGGTATAGATGATATCGAACTTTTCATTCAGCTCCTGTTTCTCGAGATCAATATGAACGGGTTTGAAATGATCGAGATGGTTTTTTTTGATCTTCTCCCGGACGACTCTCAACATGCCGGAAGAACTGTCCACCAGGGTGATCCGTTTAAAGCGTTCGCGGAAGAAAAAGCTCAGCAGCCCGGTACCACAACCGAATTCCAGGGCGTCGTTGATTTCTTCACCCAAAAGAAAAGAATCCACTTCATGCATAAAGGCCCCGGCTCTTTCGATTTTTTGTGGATCATTGTCCCAATCCGCGGCTTTGTCGTTGAAATCCATGATAACAGGTTTTTATGGAAGAATATGACATGTCTGTTTCAGGTGGTCTGACATATCAACAATCCGGAATGTCATATCGTTTTGGCAATGACAGGATTAATCGCAGGTCTTAGGATTTTTTAACATGCCGGCGGATTCATGGGCGGTAAACCATCCGTGCGGAACAGGGGCGGGGTCATTCTTGTTGAAGATTACGATCCCCTGTCTTTGAGGGCATCAATTCCCATGACAACGGCCACGAAGTCGAGGTAAACATAAAAGTTGAAGGTAAGAAGTCGTTGCCACAAGCCCTTCCATGTTGTGATGAATTCCACGGGGTGGCTTTTCAGTTTTGAAATGCTGAAAAGGATAAGGGCGATCAGGCCGAAGATGATGATCGGCCAGGCCGATTTATAAAGTGCAGGATGTTTTTCCCGCGGGATGATTCGCCTGACGAGCAATGGGAGGATAAACATCCCGGCGATGGCCAGTCCGCCGAAGGCATCATGGATTTTCCCGGTGAAGGTCAGGTTCCCGTTCACGTAATTGGCAGGGAAGATTCCGGACCCCATACCTTCTCCCACCCCGTAAAGGATGATGAGCCATGA
Source organism: uncultured Bacteroidales bacterium (assembly GCA_963763215.1). Taxonomy (GTDB): domain Bacteria; phylum Bacteroidota; class Bacteroidia; order Bacteroidales; genus DASQZK01. Next base: position 21,252 of record CAVXNX010000015.1, on the reverse strand, counting down.
AGCGGCCAGGGCGGTGGATCCGGCATTCCGGTAGGCCGTCCTGAAACCGGCGCCATAGATGACGAAAAGGAATCCCAGGACGATCCACCAGGTGGATGTCAGGGTTGCTACGGGACTGGCTGTGGCTCCCAGCATACTCTCCGTATCATGAAACATGCGGTAGTTGGGGTAAATACTTCCCGCAATGCCCATGACGGTAAAATCGCCCACCGTGGCCACAAGGCAGGTCACGGCAGAAAACAGGATAAACCTTTTTTCGGAAACAGTCCTCACTGGTTTGAATGCATGCGAAGCTTCATTGCTCCGGATTAAAAATGACATAACAACTTCCTGCTGTGAAAAGTTGAATTCACCCCGGATCCCTAAGCTCTCCAGGGCCTCTTCCTGTCACGGGCCCCGCTGTGGGCGTCAATGGCCAGGTTGACATCGTCGACGACCTGGAAATCATACATCCCCACGCAGAGGAAATCGGCGCCATTTTGATAACACCACGGGAACGCCTGCCCGGGATGAAGTGATCCTGCCGCCAGGGTTTTGAAGGCAATCCACGGCTGGGGCAGGGTCTCCATATACCGGATGGTTTCCTGCGGGTCGAAACAATACATGTTGTCATGCCATGTTGGAGCAGTGGCCGACCAGTAATCGTGCGTGTGCAGGGTTTTCATCCAGAAGTCCGTCTCCAGACCCAGCTCAACGCATTTTTTGATGGTTTCGATCCGGTGGGCCCCGATCCCGATCGGAAGATTGTTCTTTCTGAGAAGATCCATGATGCTGACGATCTTATCCACTTCACCATGCCCGATATAATAATCGGCTGTTTCACCCTGGATATAACCGGCATTGGCACCGTCGTCGATGGCTTTTTTGACGATATCTGTGTATTTATCGAATGGCATGGGCTTGATCCCGTCGCTGTAATCGAGGCCGGCACAGTCGGAAATGAACTGGATTTTACCGTAGCCTTCATTCCAGTATTCCTGCATCAGGGGCATAACCACGGGATTCGAGAGCAGGGTATTCACGCCGCACTGCTCGGCGAGCATCAGCGTCCGGAAGATGCGGTCCTTCTGGTGATAGTGCAAAACGAGGGAGGAGACATAGATCAGGTCGCGGGAATGGACATACCCGCTGAGCAGGTTGCCGCCCAGGATGATCTTCGAAGCTTCGAGGGTGCCCAGCATTCCCCGGGCGACCGTTCCTTTGATTTTGGAGGCTTCCTCGAACTTCTGCCCTTTGAGGTTGGCCAGTGAGAGCCTGTCGCCGCCTGACTGGATCTGGTCAACGAACCGCTGGGTGGGTCCGGAAGCGGCATCGACGAGATTCTGTTCTTCCGCACTCTCCAGGCGGGTTTTCCGGATGGCACCGTAGATCACGGCGCCGAGAAACGGCAATGTCGCCAGGTGTTTGAGGGCTTCACGGCGCTGTATGTGCTTGGGATCGGTGCTGACAGAGGACGTTACAGGCTGGCCGGCATCGATCTTGTGCACGGGCCGCGAGATCAATGTATGAAACAGCCCGTCGAGGCCCAGAAACCGGCCGGTGGGGAAAAACATGAGTACCACCAGGGCGAGGATCTCCAGGAGGTCCTTACTGACCAGGAAGTAGGATCCTTCCCGGAAAAAACCCGGATCGGTGAACAGGGGTGGGTGGGAGATATAATAAAGGAAGAGCAGCACGATACCGGCCATTTGTGAAAACCGTGTGAACAGGCCGAGTATCAGTCCGAAACCGATCAGGACGAGCCCGGCAATGTTCAACAGATCGACGTACGGCACAACCCGGGGATTTGCTCCCATGGCATGGAACAACCCTGAAACAGGTCCTGTCGCGCTACCGAGAAAACCGGCCGCCGACCAGGCGGGATCGAAAATCTTGACCAGTCCTTCGTAAAGAAAATGCCACCCGATGCCGATGCGTAGGATGGTCAATATGGAAAGCAGGGCTTTCTGCCGCTTTGGGAACATTTCGGTCGTTTTCATCCGTGTGGGAATTTTTCCGTTGAGGTTTAGGCACACTAATTTACAATCAATCCGGAAGGTTAACAGGATTCCGGATTGAAAAATTGACGAAAGCGACTGTTATATGGAATATTTCAAAATAATTCCCGGCAAAAGGGCATTCGCACCACCGGCTGGTTCAATCAACAGGGATGATCAAAACCGGGATTTTGGATTTATTGATGATATTGATCGACTCACTTCCGACAAAGGTCTCATAGAGAAGGCTGTGCTCCTGGTGACCGATGATCACCAGGTCGACAGACAGGCGGTTGCATTCTTCCAGGACCATCTCGGTGGTGGCTCCGGGAATAAGAAGGGCATCGGCTTCGATGCCGTTTTCTTCCAGCAGAACGACGCACTTTTGCAGGGCCTTGTGTTCATTTTTCAAATCCTCGGCCCTGAAATCCCTGATGTATTGCGGACCGACGTCGTAGCCGACAAAGTCGGGTTCCGGGGCGGCCACATGAAGAAGCCATATTTTTGCGTCGAATTTCTCAGCCAGTTCAGTGGCCTTATCGATGAGGAGCGAATACTTTTCCTCAAAATTTATGGATACCAGAATGTTTTTCATGCGTTCAGATTTCTGTCGTTTAGTCGTTTAACCTTTACCGGCAGTGTCTGCGGGACATAGTCTTGCGAAATCCCGTGCAACGGTCCCCCCTGCAGGGCTGTTGCCTGTCGATCCGCCACGAAGCTCCGCTGTTGCCGATGCAGGCTATTTACCGGCTTTTTTAAACGCTTTATAGACATTGACAATACCGCCGGTGACCGACAGTTTACCAAAGCGGACAAGCTTTTTGGCCGGTTCTTCACCCGACGATTGGTCGTAGGGAAGCTGCACTTTCAGCCGGCGGTGTTTGTCGGTGGAAGACAGGATGACCTTCCTGAGGTCTGCAGCGGTCAGATCCGGATGGTAGGAAAGGACGAGGGCAGCCACGCCGACAACCATGGGAGAGGCAAAGCTGGTGCCGTCTCCCATCTCAAACTGGTCTCCCGGATAGAGGGAAATGATATTCACCCCGGGGGCAAAAAGATCCACGTTCTTCTGACCGTAATTTGAGAAAGCACCCGGAAGGTCCTGGTCAGGAGTTTTAGACGAGGCACCAACGGAAATCCAGTTGTTCAGTTGCGTTCCGTCATTCAGCCTGTCCATCGGGTAACTGTTCACCGTGTCGATGTCATTGGCATCGTTCCCTGCCGCATGCACCAGGAGGACATTATGCGCCATTGCATATTTCACGGCATCGTCGACAAAATCCTTATGCGGTGAAAAATCCTTCCCGAAACTCATGTTGATGACATTCGCCCCATTGTCGACCGCGTAACGGATCGCCAGGGCAACGTCCTTGTCGCGTTCATCACCATCGGGAACGGCCCTGACACTCATGATCTGAACATTCGAGGCGATACCGTCGATGCCTATGCCGTTGTTCCGGATGGCAGCGATGATTCCCGAAACAAAGGTTCCGTGAAAGGCATCGGGACCGGTAACATCATTGTTGCCGTAATCCCGGTCGTTTATGTTATCCGGATCGTCTCCGATAATGGTTCTCGAGTTGAAATCCGGGTTAAGCTGCTTGTTCAGCCGGGTGTCGATCATGTCCTTGAATTTGTCGAGATCGCTTTGCGTGAATCCGTTGTCGTAGAGGTTGACCAGGAAATTCTTGACCATTTTGACATCATTGCGGTCCGTTTCGAGATTTTTGAGCTCTTCAACCGTAAAGGTGTCTTTACCCAGGAAATCCTCAATGGTCTTTTTGGCATAGGCGATATTGGTTTCCAGGTTGGCGATATTCGACTGAATCTTTTGCCATTTTTCTTTCTTTTTCTCGTAGGATGCCTCGCAGGCCTTATAGAGTTTATACTCGTCCTTGTCGCCGGGAGCGACCTGGTCGATGGAATCGACATTACTGAATTTTGGCCCCAGCCTGCGGATGATCCTCACCTCCTCAAGATTGGCGTACTGGACGTTCTCGCCGTTTTTGTTGCCGAGGAAGTTCCACCCGTGAATGTCGTCGATATATCCGTTTTGATCGTCATCGATCCCGTTGCCGGGAATTTCATCTTCATTCACCCAGATCCGCCCCTTCAATTCATCATGGGCGGTATCGACTCCTCCGTCGATCACCGCGACGATCACCTTCTTAGCGGCAGGGGTATTTCCGATGAGTTTTTCATAGGTCTTATCGACACCGATACCTTCTACCTTATTTTTTTTGGAAGGACTCTTGTCGAACCAGTTGAGATATTCCTGATTCAGGGAATCTACGGTTGAAACAGGGTCGGATTGAGAAAAAACAGGGGATAAGGTCAATAAAAGCAGAAGCGTTGCCGTGAACGCGGGCAGTGTCCGGAGAATCATTTTCATATTTTTATGATTTTTAACAAAGCGTATAAAAATAGGGAATTTTACCCTAAAAACAACGGTTTTGTGGGAAAGTTCCGGTTTTTCATCCCTTTGGATGATTTCTTTTTTTACCGCTTGAATTGCCGGGTTTGGACACCTTGAAAAGGGGGTTAATAAAATTGGGGATAAGTTATCGCTTCAAGTATTGAATTCCCTGTCGCATTTTGATATACTTACCCCGGTATTTCCTGTTATGACCAGGAATTTCATTTCACTCTAATAGATAAGATCAATTCAGAGTACAATGATCAGCAGTCATTACAACACGGATCTTGGGATCCTGGAAGTCAGGTATACGGGCCGGCTTGGGTATACCGAGCTGAAAAATTTTCACGACCGGCTGACGCATGATCAGGACATTCCCCGGGAGCTCAGAATTTTGACTGACGCCAGGGATGGAGAATATGAAATCACCGAAAAGGATGTCGCCCTGGTTTTAGAAGATATCCATCTTCAGATGAAGTCATTCACCTATATTAAGGCGGCATACATTCATACAAAACCCAGAGAAACGGCTATTTCGCTTATTACGGGGGAGAAAAACACCGTTCCGAATTATTTCCACAAGGTTTTTTCGACCCAGGAAGCGGCATTGAACTGGCTGATCCAAAATAATGTTTAACAGATGCAATCCATGCATGGCCGGCTCGGCGTCACGTTCATCATGGTTACCCATGACCTCGACGAGGCTTTCAGGCTTGGTTCACTCACGGTCATCATGAACGGCGGCAAAATCCGCCAGTACGATACGCCGGTAAACATCCGTAAGAATCCCGCCGACGACTGGGTCAGGGCGTTCATCACGGTGTGACAGCCGCGGAATGAAGCCCCTTCCATGGTTTGGTGGAATTGTTGAGAAATCTGCCCAATTCCGTCCCTCCCCTAACTGTGGCAAACAGAAACCTTTCGGGCATGACTCCGCCGATTTCAAGCCTCATATGTTGAAAAACGTGGAGAATGCGCCACAATATCTTGATTTTCAGTGGATATTTTGGCGTTTTTGGCCTTTTCGTACGGTTTTTGCTAAGAGGGGGGTACGATTAAAAAAGAAAGGGGGAACTATTATGAAAAATCGTTCATTGAGATGGCAAGACTGGGTCACCCTTGTTTCGGGGATCTGGTTGTTTATCAATCCCTGGCTCTTTGGTTATGCCAGGATGTCGTATTCATGGGACGCTTTTCTTTTTGGAGCAGTCGTTTTCATCTTTTCAATCTGGGCACTCAGTGACAGACGTTTCTGGGAAGAATGGGTTGATTTAATCATCGGTATCTGGGTCTTTATTTCACCCTGGGTACTGGGCTTCAATATGAATGGAGGTGCCCTGTGGAATTTCCTGATTGTAGGCTTTGTGACGATGGTGTTCGCCATCTGGAGCATCGCAGCCTACCCGAAGGTTTCGACAGCACAGGCTTAAAGCCGGGAACATCTCTGATATAAAGATGTAAAATGGTTGAGCCGGTAAAGGGATTGACCGCGAGTCAATTCCTTTACCGGCTTTTTATTTTTTGATGACCGGTGTGTGAGCAGGGACGGGGAATGGATGATTATGCACTGCCTGGCGTTGAAGATCATGGATTCTCAGAGATGTATTTAAAGACTTCCCGGGCAACGGCCTGGTGTCCTTTGAATTCAGATGGATCCCGTCGTTGCTGTAAGTCATGAAATCGTTGTTCATGGTATGATACACATCGATATAGCCGCACCGGTTCTCATGGGTAATATCCCTGAAATAAGGAAGGAGATATTTCACCCGTTCTCCGGCGCCTCTGAAACGGGCAGGGAGCAGTGAATCGGGACCGAAGGGCAGGGGAGAGAGGACCACGATGTGTGGCGGCCGGTTTTTGAAGCCGGGGAAACCGTTGATCTTCCTGATCAGTTCCCGCAAATGACCGGGAACCTCGGAGAGCTTATCATCAAAGGCACGCTTGCAGTCGTTGGTTCCCAGTGAGATAAACAGGTAGTCGATTTTTCGTCCGTCCACCGAATCAAGGGCATTGTCCAGATAAATATCGATGTTGTGGACCGTATTCAGCTTTTCATTGTCGAGGTTGTCGAAACCATAGGTATTTCCGGGAACCGAAAAATTCAGGATCCGGTCGCCGGGCATCATTGCTCCAAGGTGGCTGACCCAGCTTCCTTCCCCGGAAGCGTTCTGGTCACCGATGACGACCATGTATTCCTTGCTGTCGGATGAGCATGAAACCATGCCCGCCAGAATGACGAAGAGACCCGGGATAAAAATGATGGCTTTTCTGAAGGGTAATTTCATAAGACCGGGATTCAATGATTTGACCTTACGACGTGGCGAAACACCGGTCCGTACTCCGGATGTGCCTCGTCTCAATGTCTCAATTGTTTTTGCCGATCAGGTCAAACAATAACTGGCGGATCGTGTCAGTATTCATCGGTTTTTCGATATACCCGGCGAAACCGGCAGCGAGAAACTTCTCTCTTTCTTCGGGTATGCAATTGGCCGTATGGGCAACAACCGGGACGTGACCTTTCGTCCGGTGAATCTGTTCAAATATTTCAAAACCGTTCTGGCCGGGAAGCCTTACATCGAGTAACACCATGTCGATACGCCTTTCCTTCAGCATTTCGAGGGCGGCCTCTCCGCTTCCCGGCATACAGGATCTCAACGCCTGTGCCCCCGAGCATCAGTTCGATTAAACTGAAAATAAACTCGTCATCTTCAACAATAAGAACTGTTTTACCGCATAACTCCTCTGTTATGCTCTCCTTGATACCGATCTTTTCCATGCCTGCCGTTTTAGGTTTACACTGGCCGTTATTTCCAGGCGTCTTTCGTTGGCGATATCTTTCCTCCGCTCAATAACCCCTGGAGCTGATCGATTATTGCCGCCAGGGTCCCACTATTAACATCTTCATAACAAAAATAGGGATAAAAATTCACTTTGTAAATTCCCGGGGGTAAAAAAGAAAAATTTGTTGGTTGATCTTTGACTTCCCGTGCTCCTCCTACCTGGCATCTTCCTCAATCCGTGCATCCGTGCTGTCATGCTCTCCATCCGCTGCTAAGCTGTGCTTTTTCAGGGTGAAAATAAAACGGCTTCCCATGCCGATCTCACTTTCAGCCAGGATTTCACCGCCGTTTTCATGGATGAAATCCCGGCACAGGATCAGCCCGAGGCCTGTTCCTTTCTCATTTGCCGTTCCCCGCTCCGAATGGACGTGCCCGATGTCGAACAAGTGATCGAGATTCTCCGGTTTGATCCCGGTTCCGGTGTCGGAAACGATAACACGGATGAAAGATCCGGCATTTTCAGCGGTGACTGCTACCGTTCCGCCGGCCGGAGTGAATTTGAGAGCATTCGATACCAGATTCCGGAGAACGGAATTGATCATATCCACATCGGCATAAACCATGAAATCAGCATTTACCCGGGAATGCAGGGTGATATCCTTGTTGTCGGCTGTCTGGGATAAAGGCTCAAAACACGCGAAATGCTCGTCTTGAGATTGAATACGGTGGGATTCACTCGGATCGCACCTGTTTTGAACCGTGACCATTCGAGGAGGTTTTCAAGCAGGGTAAACGTGTTCCGTGAAATATTGTAAATATTGTCGGTGTACCTGATGAGGTTTTCGGTGCTGAACTGGGTCACCTTTTCGTGCATCACCTCAGCGGCCATGATGATCGAGGCGAGCGGACTCCGGAGATCATGGGCGATGATGGAAAAGAACTTGTCACGCGTCGCAATCTGCTCCCTGAGCGCCTTGTTGAAATTGTCAATATCTTCCTGGCTCTTCACCAGCGAATGGTAAATCACCTTGGTGGGCCGGATGAAACCCGTCTCCACATTCGCCTTGTAAATCAGGATGAAGGAAAAGAGCTTGAAATAATGCCCGAACTGGTTGAAAAGTCCGAAATTGGAAAAATACAGGGTAAACATGTATTCACTCATGATGGTGAAAACGATCGATAGCCCGATATAATAAAAAATATCCTTTTCAAAATAGGATCTTTGCCGGATCAGGATAAACAAGGATGCCAGAAGGATCAGGATGATCACGTATTCACTGTAGATCTTGAACCTGGTCTGTCCTACACCTTCAATATAACATACCGGAAAAATTTTAAAGTACATGATGCTCAGGACAATGAAGACGGAAATGACGGAATAGATCCCGAAGATGGTCCAGAAATAAGGTTTGATGTTCCGGCGTGAGGAAAAGAAACCCGGTAAGCAGGGTGAGACTTTCCAGGAACCGCGTGGCCACCCAGAACTGGTTGGCATAGAAACCGGACGATTCGATGATGTTCATGCCGGTGTAGGTGATCACGTGCATCAGGTCGAGAAAACCGATGAACAGTGAGGCAATGCCGAAAAACAAAAGGTAATTGTTGTCCAGCATCCGTCGGGAGTTCAGCGTGAGAATGAAAAGGGAAAAGGCGACGATGATGGCGAAAAACTCGATGAGCGTATGGAAAAGCAGAAAGTTGACTTTTTCGATGGAATAAAACACGAGAATACCACCTGTGACCAGGAGAGTGGGGATAAGATATTTAAAGGCGTCCCTGTATCTGTTCACTTCACAATGTGTTACTGAAATTTCCCGGTTTTGTCACGCTTAGAACGCGAGTGAAATGCCATACGGTATATCCCGGAATAAAAATATAAAAAAAAGAAAGAAATACGATGAAATCGGGATTAAATATGCTGTTTTTGCCAATAAAATGTTCATCTGGTTTTTTATCCTTCAGTGGTTCAGCCAGGATATATATATCTTTGATGCCTGTTTTTTCAAGCCGTAACCGATATGAATGAATCTGCTGCATCCCTGCTTCGCTGCCCCGTTACGGGGGAATCTCTCCGGAAGGTCGAAAAGGACGACTTGAATCTGCCCGCCGGAGGGCAAAACCTCCCGGAAATACCGTGGGAGAAACTGGACGGAGGCTACGAGAATGCCTCCGGCGGTTATTTCTACCCGGAAATTCAGGGAATCATCCTTCTTTTACCCCATTATGCCTGGTTTACCGGCAAGGGTGCCGATCGGAGGAAGCATATGGTTTTCGATAAAAAAAGGGTGTTTGATTATTACAACGAGATCAACTACAAACTCAAGGAAGACCTCACGGTTTATGAGGATACCGGGAAATGGGTTGATTACCGTGAGATCTCTTCGGAATACATCTCCCATTGCTTCAAGCGTGCCAGGCAGTATCTGCCTGCCCGGGGGAAATACCTGCTCGACATCGCTTCGGGACCCATCGGGCTGAAGGAATACCTTCATTTGTCCGACGGTTACCAGACCCGGATCTGCGTTGATATTTCCATCAATGCCCTTATCCAGGCTAAGCGGAATATGCAGGGCCGGGATGCTCTTTTTATCTGCGGGGATATCACCAATATCCCACTCGGGGACGGGGTCTGTGACGCCGTTCTCTGCCAGCATACGCTCTATCATATTCCACGCAATGAGCAGAAAACAGCGGTGGAAGAATTGTACCGGGTGGCCGGCAAGGGAGCGACCATCGCCATTGTCTACAACTGGTTCTTTTATAGCCTGATGATGGATGTCACCCTGTTTCCCGTCCAGGTTTACCGGGTTTTAAGACACTATGCAGGCAAGGCCTGGGTGCGCCTGTTTCCTTCAAAACCCCGGTTGTACTTTTTTGTCCATCCCCCGAGATGGTTCAGGAAAACCTTCGCGTTCTCGGACCAGCTCAGTTTCCATTGCTGGAGAAGCACGAATAAATATTTCATGAAGATTTACATCCATCGATGGCTGAAGGGGAAGAGCTTCCTCCGGTGGCTCAGGAGAAGGGAGGATCAACACCCGGAATGGTTTGGACGGCACGGCGCCTACCCGGTGATCGTCATCCGCAAACCTTGAGGGGCAATCCGGTCACTTTTCAATCCCGTCTTCTGAATACAGCGCAAGGCAAGCGGGACACAGACAATCGTCGTAACTGTCCATGATCACGATCATTTCTTTTTTGTGGATCCGGGCACTCTCACACCAGCAATCCTTCTCCCCTTCACAGACAAAGGTCTCTCCGCACCGGGGACATGTTTTTTCATGCATCATTCTCTCTGCTTAACGTGACACTGACCGCTTTCATCTGTCCGCCAACGGGGGGATTCATCTTCCGGATCGTCACAGTGGCTTTCAATACACCCGGCAATTCGGAACAGACAGAGTTGAGAATACGGCTGGCGATGTTTTCCAGCAACTTTGATTTCTTTTTCATCTCCCGGCTCACCAATCGGTAAGCTTCCTGGTAATTGACGGCATCTTCCAGCTCATCCGACAAGGCGGCGGCGTCCATTTCCGTTTCAATGACCAGGTCGACGAGGAAGCGGTTCCCGACGATCTGTTCTTCTTCGTAATGCCCGTGAAAGGCATAAAATTCCATACTTTCGAGGTGAATCTTACCCATGGCTGGCAATTTGACCGCAAAGATAATGAAAAGTATGATCTTCCGCCATGCCGGGTGCTTCACCCGTTGAGCCGGCATGCCCAACATGGGTTCAGGATGAGCCCACTGCAGAAGGCTTTGCTGTCATTTCACCTTCAGCCCAAAGGCGGCTTTCATGCACGGGATGATGTTCTCTTCAGCCGGCTTTCCCCTGAAGAAGCTGAAACCCTGGTCCCATTCCCAGTATGTCCACGGGATGTTGAATTCATCCAGCAGGCTGATGATATCGGCCGCATGCCGGCAACGGCTCTGCTCATCGGCATAGGCATTGTAAGACCCCCATTCACCGCAGAAGATGGGAGCGTGATTGTCGTCGGCCCACTTCCTGACGCCTTCCAGCGTGGTCTCAAGGGCCTCCCGGCTGCCGGCACTCCGGTAGGCTTTATACAGTTGTTCTCCCCAGGTTCCTTTGGCGGTCGGGGCCAGGGGCGGCATTGTGGCGGCATCATAAGGGTACGGAATTCCCGTGGTCGATACGCCTTCACCGGCCCAGGACGCTCCCTGATGGGTGAAAAGAAAGGGGTCATAAAAATGAAAGGTGTAAATGATGTTCCCGGCATTGAGGGTTCCCATTTCTTCCAGACCTGTGATGGAATTCCAGTTTTCCCCGCCAACCACAATGGTCCGGCCGGGATCGACCTGCCTGATGATCCGGACCAGGGAGGTGGCAGTTTGCTTCCAGTTCGAAGCACTGATGCCGGTGGGTTCATTGTAGACTTCAAAAAACACGTGATCGTGGTCGGTATCCTTATACCTGGAAGCAACCTGGTTCCAGATGGCCCCGATACGTTCCGTCTCGGCAACAACGTTCGAATCGGCCAGGCTGCCATGATGATTGTCGATGATCAGATTCAGGTGAAACTCTTTCGCCCACCTGACGAACGAATCGGTGCAGGCAAAGTATTCCGGTTTGATGATGGCATACGGCGGATCCGGAGAGGTCCATTTATCAAAACTGACCGGGAGCCTCACCGTCGAGAATCCCAGCTTTGCGATCAGGGCCATATCGTCGCGATAACCCGGAAGATCGGTGAGGTCGATGTAATCGGAATAGTGGTTGGCTTTGGTGCCGTTCCAGTAATTTTCGAGCCAGGAGATATTCACGCCCTTACCGAAGGTTCCCAGCCTTTCAGCAGCCCTGTCCTGGGCATTCAGACCGGTGGCGAAGATGAACATTATGGCTGTTGCGGCAAGATGGTACAGTGTTTTCATGAGATCGGTGTTTAAGGAAAATGTCTCGGAATAAGGATTTTCATAATGGTGATGTCCTTCACGAACACGAAAGTTACGGCGCTTTGAAATTTAATTCCATTTTTTAAATCGTTTTTTTCTCCAAATCATCCTATTTTTGCACAACAGACACGCGCATGAAGATGATTTTCCCGGTAGGTAAGACCGGTAAAATTTCCAATGGAAAGGTTGTCTGGTAAAATACATATATACAGGTGATTATGCATGAAGAAGACATAAAACCCGAGAAAAAGGGTTTGAATTTCATTGAAGCCATTGTCGCGGAAGATCTGAAACAGGAAAAAAACGGACAGACCGTTCACACCCGGTTTCCCCCTGAGCCCAACGGGTATCTTCACATCGGTCATGCCAAGGCCATCTGTATCAATTTCGGGATTGCTGAAAAATTCGGCGGGAAAACCAATCTTCGTTTCGACGATACGAACCCTGTGAAGGAAGATGTGGAATATGTCGACTCCATCCGTGAAGATATCCGGTGGCTGGGCTTCGGATGGGACGACAGGGAGTATTACGCCTCCGATTATTTCGGGCAGCTTTACCAGTGGGCGAGAAAGCTGATCACGGAGGGGAAGGCCTATGTTGATGACCAGAGCGCGGAGGCCATCGCCGAACAGAAAGGTTCCCCGACGGTTCCCGGCATGGTCAGTCCCAACCGCAACCGGCCGGTGCAGGAAAGCCTCGATCTCTTCGAGAGGATGAAAAACGGGGAGTTTGCAGAAGGTTCCTATGTCCTCCGGGCAAAAATCGACATGGCGTCCCCGAACATGCACATGCGCGATCCCATCATGTACCGGATCATGCGAAAAGCCCATCACCGCACCGGCGATAAATGGTGCATCTATCCCATGTATGATTATGCCCACGGGCAGAGCGATTATATCGAGGGCATCACCCATTCGATCTGCACCCTCGAATTTGAGGTCCACCGGCCGCTTTACGACTGGTTCCTCGACCAGGTGGTTGAACCGGGAAAGATCAGGCCACGTCAGATCGAATTTGCCCGGTTGAACCTCAGTTATACCGTCATGAGCAAACGTAAGCTCCTGGAACTCGTGCAGACAGGGCTTGTCAAGGGATGGGACGATCCGCGCATGCCGACGGTCTCCGGGTTGCGCCGGCGAGGTTATACCCCGGAATCCATCCGCGATTTTGCAGAACGGATCGGGGTCACCAAGGTCGACGGCATCATCGACATCGGCCTTCTCGAACACTCGGTGAGGGAGGACCTGAACAAAAAGGCAGCCCGTGTCATGGCAGTGCTCCGCCCCCTGAAACTCGTGATCACCAATTACCCGGCCGGTCAGGAGGAGGATCTCGAAACGGTCAATAACCCCGAAGACGAGACAATGGGTTACCGGACCATTCCCTTCAGCCGGGAAATCTTTATCGAACAGGACGACTTCATGGAAAATCCTCCGGGGAAATTCTTCAGACTGGCTCCCGGTCGGGAAGTCCGGCTGAAATCGGCTTATATCATCAGGTGTGAAGAGGTCGTGAAGGACGAGGACGGACAGATCACCGAAATCCGGTGCACATACGATCCTGAGACGAAAAGCGGTGCGCCGGAAGCCAACCGGAAGGTGAAGGGAACCCTGCACTGGGTGTCGGCCCGGCATGCCCTGAAGGCCGAAGTCAGGCTTTACGACCGGCTTTTCAGTGATCCTGAACCCGACGGACACAAAGATGTCGATTTCAAAGAATTCCTCCACGCCGGTTCCCTCCAGGTGCTCAGCGACTGCTATGTTGAACCGGGACTGAAAGGGGCGGAGCCTTTGACCCATTTCCAGTTCCAGCGAATCGGGTATTTCAATGTCGACCCGGATTCCACACCGGAAAAGCCGGTCTTTAACCGGACCGTGCCCCTGAAAGACACGTGGGCCAGGATGACCGCCAAAGAATAGGATCAACGCCACATAAACGCCGGTCACCATAATAACGACGACATGCCGGCTTTAAAACACACGAACGGAGATATGGCTTTGACGACACTCGCCGACAGGATCATTGCCTTCAATGAACAACTGGAATTCACCCGGCCTTTGCCCCCCGGTGTGGAGGTGATGAATCCTTTCACCGATCCCGCCGTCAGGGAACTGACGGCCGCATTCTACCGCAAATTTTACGCGGATACACGTCCCCGCCGGCTCATCCTGGGGATCAATCCCGGGCGTTTTGGCGCCGGCATCACCGGTATTCCGTTCACCGACCCGGTCAAACTTGAAGAACAGTGCGGGATTCAAAATCCCTTCCCCAAAAGCACCGAAGCCTCAGCAGGGTTTATCTACGGGATGATCTCCGCCTATGGCGGTGTCGACAGGTTTTACAGCGATTTCCTCGTCAGCGCTGTCTGTCCGCTGGGGTTCCTCAAAGACGGGCTCAATTACAACTATTACGATTCGAAGGAATTGATTTCCCTCACCGAACCCTTTATCATCTCCTCGCTCCGGTCGATGCTCGGTTGGAACATTGAAAACTCCTGCTGTTTCTGCCTGGGGAACGGAAAAAATTTCGATTACCTCTCGAAGCTGAACGACCGGCTTTCACTTTTCGGACGGATCGTTCCCCTTCCTCATCCGCGCTGGGTGGTTCAGTACCGCCGCAAGCGGATGGATGAATTCACGTCGGCTTACCTTCAGGCCTTTGAAAAAAACCGGTAGATGACCGTTTTCATGGTCAGAGCAGGAATCTCAGCAATAGCTGCGCCAGCAACACCGTGACGATGATGCTGAAGATATTCATCAGCCAGCCTGTCCGCACCATATCCTTTATTTTGAGATAGCCGCTCGCGAAGACGATGGCGTTGGGCGGTGTGCCCATGGGCATCATGAAGGCGCCGTTGGCAACCAGGACCATCGGAACGGCCAGTTCCAGCGGGCTGAGGTTAAGACCCTGCGACACACCGAAAATGACGGGGAGAAGAACGGAACTCAGTGCCGTCCCGCTGATCAGCTCGGTAAGGATCAGCATGATGGCCACGGTCACGGCCATGATGATCAGGGGCGGGACATCCCTGAATTCCAGGATGCTGTCGCCGATCAGCCCGATCACTCCCGATTCCGATAATCCGTGTGCCAGGCTGAGTCCCCCGCCGAACAGGAGCAGGATGCCCCAGGGCAGGTTGGTGGCATCGGGCCAGGAAAGGAGCCCTTCACCTTTCCGGCTGCCGGAGGCAGGAACGACAAACATCAGGATCGCAGAGGCCGTGGCAATGAGGGAGTCGCTGAGCACCGGCGTGCCAAGAAGCTTGTTGATCTGCGCCCTGGTGATCCAGAAGAATGCCGTCAGTCCGAAGACCAGGAGAACACGTTTTTCACTGCTGTCCGGCTTTCCCAGCAACCGGACCTCACGGGAGACATATTCACCGACCACAGTGAGCGGCTTACTCCCGAAACGGAAAAAAATCCGGGTGAGCGTTATCCAGGCCAGGAAAGTCATGACAAGGATCAGCGGTATGCCGATGATGAGCCAGTGGGCGAAGTCGAGACGAATATTGTACAACTGGCGGAGCATCCCCACCAGGATGGCGTTGGACGGTGTGCCGACGAGCGTTCCCGAACCGCCGATGTTGGCGGCATAGGCGATCCCCAGCATCAGGGCCAGCCCGAAGCGGCGAAGCATGGGACTTTCCGCCCCATATTCCCTCTCAACGATGCCAATGATCGACATCCCGATCGGGAACATGATCACGGCTGTCGAGGTATTGCTGATCCACATGCTCAGAAAAGCGGTGGCGATCATGAAACCGGCGATCACACGCGATGGGGAAGTGCCCGTCCGGTGAACCAGGTTTAGGGCCACCCGGCGGTGGATGTCGTATTTTTCAAGGGCCAGCGCGATGACAAAGCCGCCGAAGAACAGCATGATCACTGGACTGGCATAGGGCTGGAGGGCTTCTTCCAGGGACACCACACCAAGTACGGGAAAAAGGACCACTGGCAGGAGCGACGTGATGGGGATGGGGATGGCTTCCGTTACCCAGAGAATGATCATCAGGAGCCCGACCGCAATAGCCTTTTGCGATGCAGCTGTCAGGTGAAGGAGATGCGCCGGGATCACCAGGAAAACGGTGAAAAGGATGACGCCGGTGAGGATGCCGGGAACCGATATCCTGCGTTTCTGAAATTCCCTGCCCATTTGTGCCGGTTTTAGTGGATCGTTGAGGGCTTAAAGATAAAAGGATCGGCTGAAAATACAAATCGGGGGAGGCAGTGCGTCCGGTCACCACCCCACACCGGGCAGGCAACCCGCCCCTGCAACCGGAGAAACAGTACCACCCTGGGGAGTGGAAGTCATGATCTGAAGCGTTAAACCGGCATCAGCCATCATTTTGTCCTGGCCGGAAAGCGGTATATCTTCTGCCATCTCCGTGATGTTGAGAGCAAACCGGATAAAACGCAACGGCCCGTTTCATCCTTCATCCCGGATCACCTTTCTTCGCCGGGATGCTGAAGCGGGAGCCGTGGGATTCTGTTTTACCGGTTTTCCCTGCTGAGTTCCGACTCCCAGTAACCGGTCATCCGTTCGCCGAATCGCCGTGGGAGACTCGAGAAAAACTTTTTCACCCAGCCTGAAGGCCTCAGCCCGGAGACTTTTTTTCCGGTCTTCGGCAAAAGTACTGATGGCGCTGAAGACCTCGTCAGCCGGGTATTTCTCCAGGTCCCCGACGAGAACGCTGAGATCATGCTCATCGCCGAGGTCATCCGACAGTTGGTGAAGCGCCCTGGCGAGTGTTCCCATCACCGGTCTCCAGGTTTCCCGTAAAAGCTTGAAGTGGTACCACAGGTACTTGGTTTTTTTCCGCCATTCATGCATGTTTTCGGGTGAAGGATCGGCTTTTGCCCTGGCCATGGCCTTTCTTCCCTGCTTGTAGATCTTTTTCAGCCCCAGGACCACGGTTGCCGGCGAGCCATCGGTGATCGGAGGGATCAGCGCGGCGTGTTCCCTGAGACTTTCCAGGGCCTGACCGTCGCTGTTGGTGGTCCCGAAAGCACCGCGTAAACGCTCGTATTCCGTGTCAAGATCACGGTAATAGGAATCGAAACGACGAATGTCGAATGCGTCGCGGGCTTCAGCCAGAAGCTTTTCCATCGTCACTCGTCTGACTGTACCGTCCCTCAGCGGCGCCAGTTTTTGCTGGAGCTCACGGTAATACGCATTTTCGGCGGCATAAGCCTCTTCGCCGAGACTGAAGCGCATTAAACGCAGGACCGCCCGTGTTTTCTTAAGTCCGGTGCGAAAGTCGTGCACCCGCTCATCGAGCGACAAGGTGGGATCATCCAGTGTGGCGATGCTCTTTTCAACCTGCTCCCGGATCAGTCTCCTGAATTCAAATTCAGAGTTTTGCAGAGGATTTATCTTATACATAGAGAGAAGGATAGGGGTGAATTTATGTTAAGGAGTTAAACACGCGTGATGGCGGGAAGTTTGCAACCGGCCGGTAAATCACCTATCATTTTCCCCTCGCCGGCGCAACCTTCCATCCCCGTGCTTCGTCTCATAAAAAGTGATCCCGCATATCACCGGTTCCATGCCGTGCCACGGGATCTTTGAAAATGTAACCCCGCACAAGATGAAGTATGCGCCACCCATCCCTCTGATCTCCGTTTTCCTCGTGATGATGCTGTCGGTTTCCTGCGGCAGGGATCCTCTCTCGGGCGATATCGTCGACGATCCCGCCCTGGCAGAACGGTTGTACTCCCAATCGGCCGACACGATCACCTTCCATGATCATCGTTACTTCCTCGAATGTGACCTCTATCGCGATTTCTTTCCCGGCCTGCCATTTCCCCGGAGGAGTGACCTGACGGCCGGAATGTACCTGGTCAATGCCGACAATGTAGCGGTTTCCGGTGACCTTCGGGTAGGGAAGGTCTATATCATCCAGGGATCCCACATCTGGATATCCGTTCCTTCCTCCGGAACACAGCCGGATGTCCCTGCGTATAAACGGGACCTCGTGAGCACGCATGGCCCCGAATGGAAACCGGAGTCCCTTGCCGATGTCATCCTCACTGTTTCCGACGAACAGACAGGCATCCAATTCTTTCTGATTTCCCGGGATCAGCCCATCGAACGCGTCGAGTAATCCGAAGGTGAAAAAAAGCCGGTCATTCTCCGGCAGGAAATCCGTAAAACAGCGTAACTTTTCGATTTTTCCCGTGTTAAACCTGCCGGACAGATCCCGGACAGATGTTTTAAACTGTGATTTTGTCCATGGTGATGTTTTCATAACCGTGTTGCCATGTCGTACCTTTATCTTTTCCTGATCCTGCTGGCCATGATCGGTGTGGTGGCGGCGATGGAAGCCATCTTCCGTGAATCGGCCGACCGCAAAAAAGCCAAAGACGATTTGCGCCGCTTCGAAGAGAAATATCCGCCCAAAAAGTGAACAAAACGGTCTTCGGCGATATTATACATCCATAAATGGGAGCAAGACCATGACCCGGGTCTGACGAACCTTTCTTTTCCCCACGATATCCCTGGCATGACCGGGTCATTCAAAGGAGCTTAACGGCATTTTTGGAAAGTGTGATGGAAACGTTGAAAACCATTTTCGTGACAGGAGGTTCAGGAAACCAGGGGGGTGCGGTTGCACAGTGTTTGCTGGACAGAGGATTCAGGGTCAGGATTCTCACCCGGAATGCTGATTCGGAGCGGATCAGGAACCTGGCATCCCGGAAAGCCGTGATCGTGAGGGGGGACCTGAATGATCCAAATTCGTATGGCCGCGACCTTGAATCTGCCGACGGGGTGTTTAGTGTACAGACCTTCGCAAACGGGGTCGCGAAGGAGATCCGCCAGGGCACCGGCCTCGTTGAAATGGCCAGGCAAAGCGGTATCCGCCATTTCCTGTATTCATCGGTAGCCGGCGCCGACCGGAAAACAGGGATTCCCCAGTTCGAGAGTAAATTCATCATCGAGAACAGGATCCGGGAGTCCGGCCTGTCTTATACCATCATCCGTCCGTCATCCTTCTACGAAAATTTCCTACTGCCGCAGGTCAGAAGCCGGATTTTGAAGGGGACACTGGCGACCCCCATGAACGGTGATTCCATAGGCCAGTTTATGAGTGCAGGAGATATCGGCGACATCAGCGCGGAGATATTCAGGAACCCTGACATGTTTGCCGGCAGGACGCTTACCATGGCAAGAGAACAGATGAGCATGCTACAGATGGCCGGGGCCTTCTCCGAAGTCCTCGGGATCAAAATCAAATACCAAAAAATTCATCCTCTTTTGACCCGTCTTATCATGGGAAAAAATCTGTCCCGGATGTTCGACTGGGTAAATCACCACGATGCTGTTTTCCTCGGCGACCTGGAAGCTTTCCGCAAGGAATTCCCCGGACTTCAGGGGGGGTCCGTGAATGGATCAGCTCACATTTTTTAACCGTTGTTTAAATTTGACTATGGAACTCTTACTTTTCGGTATCTATCTTTTCCTGGCCGCATACCTGGCCGGGAATATGTTGACCCTTCAGATGCAGCATTACGGACTCTACCGGTTTGCCGGCAGAACAGGTTTCGTTCACTATATGCAGGCGAACAACCGGTCTGCCTTTTTTCCATCCGTCCTCCCGGCGCTACTGATGCTCCTGGTGAACACCATCCTTTTGTTTTCCAGGCCGCGGTTTATGTCAGAAACGGAAGCCATAACCTCGATGGCCCTCAACCTCATTGCCCTGGTTTCGACCTTTACCTGGCAGAGAAAGGTGCAGGGAGAAATGGCGGCAACAGGTTACGATGAACAGAAAATCAAGATCCTCAATTCGACAAACTGGATCCGCGTGACGGCCTTTCTCCTTCAGGCCTTCCTTGCCGTCGCCATTGCCCTGATGGCCATGAGAGGTTAACCGGGCCGGACGTTTCGCCTTGTCACTTCAAAAATTCACTGAATCATGGATGATAGACTCAGGATGAACAAGCAGAATGCCGTTGCCTACTATAAAACGGCATACGAGGGAAAGCCGCGTGAAGCTGTGGAACGCTTTACAGGCGACGATTATATCCAGCATAACCCCGGGGTGGGTAACGGCAAGGAGGCCTTTATCGCCTATTTTGAGAAGATGGCCCGCGAATATCCCGGAAAAACCATCGAATTCGTCCGGTCAGTGGCCGAAGGTGACCTCGTAGCGGTGCATACCCACCAGGTCTGGCCCGGCGACGGCGAATATGTGACCATGGATTTTTTCCGGTTCGATCAAAGTGGCAAGATCGTTGAACACTGGGATGCCGTTCAGAAAATCCCGCCACATTCCGAGAACGGGAATACCATGTACTGACCTGTCCTGCTGCCGTCCGTGAGGCTTCACGGAAAAATGACCCTGCATTCGAAAAGATTTTCGTGATGCCTGGCATTCCCGCGAATAAATTTTCATGTAATTTTGTTTCAGTGTTTCCCGGCAAAAAAGCCATGGTCCGGTTTGGGGTGGTCCGTGAATGTCATGTTGATGCCGTATGCGGATCCGCCGCGGGAAAATGAAGGAATGAAGAGAAGTCTCATATGCCGGGTCAGGGCAGATGATCCGGCGATCACGTGCGGGACTGCATGGAGCCGCCGATACCCGGCGGAGAGGAAATGCCCTCCTGACAGGCTGCACGGGAAAATGGCACTCTAACGCTTTCAATATATGAAAAAAGAACTGGACGGCCATTCACTGCTCCAATCCGTCATTCTCCATCTCCTGCCTGGTATCCTGACGGGTGCCGTGTATTTTCTCCTGGTACCCCTCGTGAGGTCGCATGGTTTTCCCTCCGTGATGGCCCTGATCCTGGCCGGCATCGGCGTATTGGCTCCTTTTGAACTGGGAACGCTTTGGATAGTAAAGCGGAAGACCGGACAACCGTTTTGTGGCGGGATCGTCCGTTACTGCAACAGACTTCCGGTACGCCAGTACCTGATATGGATACCCTCCATACTGCTGGTCACCGCCGGCCTGTTTGGTGCGTTGAAATTCACCATTGGTTTCCTTCAACCGCTTTTTGCCTGGATACCCGGCAATCTGCAGCTCAATATGGGACTGGGCCCTGAATATACGACGGGTAAACTGGTCGTGACATACAGTCTCTTCCTGATCTTTATCGTCATCCTTCTCCCCGCAACAGAAGAGCTCTATTTCCGGGGATACCTTCTTCCGCGGATGCCCCGT
>CAVXNX010000014.1:0-330298 GCA_963763215.1 uncultured Bacteroidales bacterium | reverse complement strand
TTGGCAACAGTTTTTCATTTTCTTCTTTTAGTTCTTATTTCAAAATTTATAGCAATATCAAGGAATAGAAAATGTCCGTATCTAAATTCGTTTGAATTCAATGTATATAATGACGGAATATATTTTACCCCACAATTGAAGTAGTTTGTTATTTTAAACTTAGATGAAATTGACAATCCAATCCTATTCTCAGTTTTTGAGTAAAGTAAACTATCAACATAATTTGGAAACAATTCTTCTGTAATTCTTTTATAATAAGAGTATTTTGAATGACTTAATCCGTAATTAAATGAAAATCTATTTATATCAAATCCATGTATCAAATCAATATATGAACCAAACGACCGCTCGTATTCACCCATAACATCATATGGTGCAGGAACAGGAATTATAAAATCGGTCAATGTACCAGCTCCAATTCCAAGATATTTCTTGTCCTTGTAATAATAATCAGCTTCTGTTGTAATACCTAAAAATCCAAATGAGTTACCAATATGAGTTTCCTTGTTGATAATAAATGAGTTTCCTTCCGGAATTGATAGTTTTAAATTTATTGTTCCTTTATCTCCTGAATATTTTTTCTTCTTTTGTGGTTGGTCAATTTGAGCAAGTATATTCGTTGGTTTTTCTATGGATTTATATTTTAAGTCAATTTGATAGGGAGAGTTTATATCACAATAAACATTTGTTGGATATTTAAATCTCTTGTCATTTGTCAAATCAACTAAGTATCCAACATATAGGCTCCCATTTAAAACATTACCAATCCAAAACTCTGGTGATAACTTACTTGGGATTATTATTGTTTTCTTTATACTATCTTTTTCAAGTGTTAAAAACAAAGGTTCTCGAGACCTTTCAACTTTTATTCTTGTTGGTGTAAATGTATAGTCAGAAGAATCGTTAAAAGATACCTTCACTTTATCTTGTTTGCTATATAAATTAACTTCTGTATAATTTTTGTTAATCAATGTTGCACAAGAAGTCAAAGTCAGAATTATTATTAAATATATCAAAATTCTCATTCTGCGAGGTTTTTTAAAATTGTTACCAACGTTTGACAATATGGCCAGTAAGGGATTGCGGGCGATTTCCTATCAAGGTACACGAAAAGTTGAAGCGGGCTACAAACCTTCGCATACCACTGAAACCCTTATTGGCTATATTTTGTGTTAGCAACCGTACTTAATAATATTCTATTTCCCTTTCGGTAATATTTAAAATCTTACTATTGCTAATTTCTACTTTTATTATCCAATTGCCCTTATCATCAAAAATATATTTATATTCGGTTATCCTTTCAAAAAAATCAGGATCTGGCCCTCCAGGATATCCATCGGTGAAATGATGAGATTCTTTTAAAACATTACCACACGAATCGATTTCGTATTCTGTAATGGATTGAAACCAATCATCAATTCCATAATATATTTCGTCTTCTCTAAATATTTGATTTTTTTCATTCCTTAATAAAAATGTTGTATCACGTGGAAAATCATTAATTTTCACTATAGGATAACCATCTTTATTTAAAAAGTATTTCTCAGTTCTTGTTTTGAAACCTTTCTTATAATAATGATCATATAGAACGGAATCTTTATATATCCTTCTTTTATTTAAATCATTAAAATTAGACCATTGTCCAAGCGAATCATCTACTTCTTTGAAATAACTTTTAATCAATAAGCCATTTTGATCGAAGTATTTTTCAAATCTTGCAATCAAAAGAATTTGTGGCGTTTGAAATAAATCTTTTGCAAGGGTATCCGATATTCCAACAAGTGAAAACATTCTAGCTTCAATTATATGTTTTGGCTGCATTTTAAGCCCTAAATCTTTCCAATCAGAATATGATTGCGAGAGAATCGGGATACTCCATAACAGAAATAATAATTTTAGCAAGAATGTTTTCATCGTATGGTTGCTAACGGTTGATGGTATGGTGTCGTGCGGGATTACGGGGCGAAAACGTATCAATTTACACCGACTTTTTTTACGAGCTACAAACGCTCGC
Organism: uncultured Bacteroidales bacterium; assembly: GCA_963763215.1. Classification (GTDB taxonomy): domain Bacteria; phylum Bacteroidota; class Bacteroidia; order Bacteroidales; genus DASQZK01. The sequence goes on along the minus strand of CAVXNX010000014.1, from coordinate 328,284 downwards.
ATACCTCTGAAACCCGCATGCACTATACCATGTGTTGGCAGCTGGCATTATTTGTTTTTTGCTCTTTCTGCAAGCATTTGTTTAGTTGGTATATGTAATTTAGTCTCTATTTTTTGCAAATCTTTATAATCAATATTATGAAGTCTGCAATGTTCAACAATTTTATATTTCATAAGTCTTTCGGCTGTTTTTGAAAAATCTTTCTCAGAAACCCTGTCTGCAATTTCATCAATCTTTAAATTTTTACCATACCACATTTTGATTCCTTGATTTACTATAAAAGAAGAAGGCGTTTTTTCATTATTATAGACTGATTGAGAAATATTTAATAAATTACTTGAACCAAGTGAATGAATAGTTTTGGTAATAAAACCATGTAAGACTCCAAAATTAATATTCCAATATATAGCTCTTACAAGTTTCTCAATTTTATCTATGCTAAATGCTTTTTCTTCGTCGCTTTCATCTATTATTTGATTAACTCTTTCTTTTAATAAATCCACAATGTCTTGTTCTGCTTTTTCATCCTTAATTATTTCTATAAAAGATGAAAGAATCCGCAGATGGACTTTCAAACCTTGCTCATATATATATTCAAGACGTTTTAAATCAAGTGAACCAGACCTATTTTTTATTATTAGCCCCATAACTTCTACAGTCTTAATACTAAATCTTAAGTTAGCTAGCAATTCTGGTATATCTGGGTCATTGGCAGTATTCTGCTGATTTATATTTGTATGCTCTATTTGTTGTTCTTCAATTTCTGATTTTTTTATCAATAGTTTTGTTCTTTCTTCATCAGCATTATGTTTATAAGAAGGGAGAATTGCTTTTATTATTTTATCTTGGTGCTTATCAAAGAAGGAAAGTTCTTCAGTATCAAGAGTTGCAGGATTGTATTTCTCAAATAGTATTTCAGCATTTAATAATAACTCATCAAGTAGATAGTTTGATTTAGTATGGTGTGCTATAAAAACCGTTATATAAGCATTTTCATCTTTATGAAGATTAGATAATATCTTATTTATGAGTTCTTTTTTATCTTTTATATGTTCAGAGAGATATTTAGCAACAAAAAAGTAATAAATGTAGGTATAACTGAAATTGTATTGATTTAATGAGTCAAACTTACAAATATTAACATTCGCCAAGGTTTTAATAATGTCATTTATAGGGATTGGTAAATTAAAGTTTGCTTTGTAATATTCTAAAAACTTTTGAAAATTATCGTTATCTACGCTAGTACCTTCTTTATCATAAATCCAATAAGCCAACTCTGTTAGAAAATTTGAATAGATATCTATTTGGTCATTTTTTACCCCTTCTCTTCTTAGGAATAGGTAAATTAAAGCTTGGTAACAATGACCTTGTGAGGTGATTTCAGAATCTAATGGTTTTTGTGTATCGTGTGCTGCTAAAAGAGTAAGTATAAAAAATGGATATGAAGGCATTATACCTTTACCAAAAATTATCCCTAAAGAGTTCTCAATAAGTTCAGTTTTTTCATCAATGCTTTGTTGAAGATGATTCGGATTAATTTGTATTTGTAAATCTTCTTTAATTTGAATCCATTTTTTTATTAAATCATTTCTTTCTAAAGCTGCAAATTCTCGAATTTTAAATTTGCTATATTCTTTAATAAGGGCTTGATTCCTGATATTTAACCCGAAAATGTCATCTACAATTAAAACCTGTTTTGAAAATTCATCATACCTTTCTATGTACTTTTCTTGATACCTTGCATAATGAAAATTGTCAACAATTGGAACTATTCTTTTTGAATCAATTAGACTAAAATTGTCGGCTTCATATTGGTCTAAAAAAGCTTTTTCGAGCTTATAGTGTGGGTTTCCAAAATATTTATTGTCATCTTCAAGGAAGATTGGAATAAAATTTAAATCTCTGTAAATTGTGAAAAGGACTTTACATAAAGTTGTTTTACCTGATTGATTTTCACCAGAAATAATTACTTTACCATATTTCAAAATCTCATATTTCAATTTTTCTGAATCATATTTATGAGAAACTTCTTCTTCATCATATACCTTAAGTTTTGGATATACAAATATGTCTTGGAGATTAAGTATTTCTTTATTTTTATGGGATTTGGTGAGTATATCTGCACTATTTAGAAAGGACTTGAATTGTTCTTTAATTTTTAGATTTTTAATTTGAGTAACTGAACTGCAAACTTGATTAATCCACTTTATTGCATCAACCCAACCTTCATTTTGGTCCGAGAATGAGGTGATTGGTTTTCCATCGGTAGGTATAGCTAAAAGAGTACTCAATTCTTTATGTATTGTCCATACACAAGGGCTTAAAATTAGTGGGATAACTCTGGTGCCTTTTTTATCTCTAAGTAATAATGAAACATCTTTCTCCTGAATACAAGCATTAGATGACAGAAAATTATCTGAAATCATTTGGCAGATAATATCGGCATTTTCAAGATTATTGTCAATGTCATTTTGATATTCTTCTCCAGTTTCAATTTTACGGTCATACCATTCAGAAATTATCCCATTACTTTTGAGTGGTGCAATGTGACTTATAAATTTTGAAACTAAAGTTTCGTCCTTATGTGAATAGCTAATAAATAATTTTAACATTTCTCAAATGTTTTATTGTTAGTAGGATGTCTCTTATGCTTGCTGCCAACATCTGTGTATGTTAACCTGTTGAATTTATATTTCATTTGTCGGACTTATGACATGAACATACCATGCCAATCCGGGCGAATATGTTTATATGATCCACGTATATATTTCAATTCCGCCAAACCTCCTATGCCTTTCTCCTTCACTATCGATCCTGCCGTTAAATCAATCTTCTCCATCGATTCCCATCCATGATACCCGTCATCCACCCCGATGGCATTCAAAAACAATAGTCAACCAGGCATTGAGGGTGAATCAAAGTATACTGTTTATTTGTATCCCGTTTTCCGTACCACCGGGAATGACCTCTCCTGCTCCCAATAAACCGACTAAACGGATTCCTGATCTCCTACATACCATCCAAAATCATCTTTTCAATCTCCTCATACCCCACAACCTTTTTTTCCTGCTTTTTCGAGAATTCAAGGATATCGATGATCGTGTTTTCATCGATATACAACCTCTTCCCGACTTCCAGGCAGAATCCTACTTCTTCATTTTTTATCGTCAGATCGACCTTCATCATCTGAAGGATAACATAAAAGGTAATATACCGGTCTTTTTGGTTCGCCGGTGGCATATACGCATACTGATCGCAATGTGTCAGGATGCTTTCAAAATCAGTGTCAGAAATTCCCAATTTCCGCGCCAGCATTTTCAGAAAAATCATTTCGGACTGAACGATCTCGCCGTCGGCTTTCGCCATTTTCATGAACATGGCCAGCTGTGCCTCGGCTGAATCAAAATAGTTTGCAAATTCCATTTTTTAAGTATTCATTTTATTCATTACGGATTCCTTCATCCCCCAAAACACGCATTCACAGAACCCTCCCGGTTGTTTAATAAAACTAATTCAAATTCTGTATTCTTCAAAGAGGTTGGTATTATTAGGAATGAGAATAAATTGGGGAGTGATGGGGAGGTGAGGAGGTGATAGAGCTTCGGAGTGATGAGGTGATGGGGTGATGAGGTGATGGAGTGATGGAGTGATGGGGTGATGAGGTGATGGGGTGATGGAGTGATGGGTGATGAGTGATGGGGTGATGGGGTGATGGAGGTGATGGGGTGATGGGGTGATGGGCTGCTGTTTCGCACAGCCGGAAGTCAGAAATTCTGTTTCGCCGGAGGCAAACGGGTAGTGGCTGGTAATCAGTGCCTTAGATATTAGCACACGAAGGCAGCCCTGATGGTTTGATGGTGATCGAAGGCTGGACAACCTGAAATACGGTATTCCCTGTTCAACTCTTTCAGAGTTGTGGTAAACGTCCATTCCTTACCCGGGGTTTCACCCCGGGCTACTGTTTATTAAACGCTTTCAGCGTTTTGCGTAGCCAAATTCCAAAGGCCTTTGAGGCATCCTCTCGCCTTCATCCGCAAAGCGGTGAAGCATCCTGTCTTTTCAACGTCCTGCTATATACCGTTTCGTTAACCTTCGTGTACTTTGAACCTTTGTGGCTTCGTGGTAAAAAAACTTCACCCGCTTTGCGGGTGAAGAAAATTCGAACGTAACACATGCTTTTTGAACCACATCATCTTTCACATGCCATAGCTGAAGCTTTAGCACAGGCGCCCGGACCGGAGAAAAACCAGCTTAAATTCTCCCAAATCCGAAAATTTTTCACTATCCTTGTAATACTCACTAACTAAAACGCCTACCATGATCTCCAAACTGCTGACTTTGGTCATGGCCCTGTCTGTATCTGCCGTGGCCATCGCCCAGGAAGAATGCCGGTCCATCATCGTCGACCAATTCGGCTACCTCCCGGATTCAAAAAAAGTCGCCGTCATTAAAAATTCCCGGACAGGCTTCGACTCCACGGAAACATTCATCCCCGGAAAAACCTATGCCCTCGTCGACATCAGCAATGGAAATAAGGTCTTCGAAGGAGAGTCAACGCCCTGGAATAACGGGGAAACGGATCCCTCCTCGGGCGACCAGGCCTGGCACTTCGACTTCTCGGCCGTAACCACTCCGGGGGAGTACTATGTACTGGATACAGAAAACAACAAAAAATCCTTCGAATTCACCATCGGGGAAGACGTCTACAATAAAGTGCTCCGCCAGGCTGTCCGCACCTTCTTCTACCAGCGGGCCGGCTTCAAAAAGGAAGAAAAATATACCGGACCTGGCTGGAGCGATGGAGCCAGCCATATCGGCCCGCTGCAGGATAAAAACTGCCGGTCCTTCTTCGACAAGGACAACCCCGCCACCGAACACGATGTGAGCGGCGGATGGTACGATGCCGGCGATTACAACAAGTATACCAGCTGGACGGCCAATTATGTCGTCGACCTCATGAAAGCCTATCTCGAAAACCCAACAGGTCTGGACCGACGATTACAACATCCCCGAATCGGGCAACGGCATCCCCGACCTCCTGGATGAAGTGAAATGGGGAACGGATCACCTCCTGCGCCTCCAGCTTGACGATGGAAGCGTGCTGAGCATCGTGGGCGAATCCCACGCCAGCCCCCCTTCCGCTGCCAAAGGTCCCTCCTATTACGGACCGGCCAATACGTCCGCCACCTTAAACACGGCGGCAGCCTTCGCCATCAGCGCTAAGGTCTACAAACAGACGGGGCAGGCCGATTATGCAGGCAAACTTCTCGAAGCCGCCCTCCGCGCCTGGAAATGGGCCGAAGCCAACCCCCGCGTACTCTTCAACAACAACGATCCCAGATACCATTCCCAGGGCCTGGGTGCCGGAAGAATGGAAATCGGCGAATACGAGCGTGGCATGGTCAGGCTGGAAGCTGCATTGTACCTGTTCGAAACCACCGGTGACGTGTCCTTCCGGGATTTCTTCGACAGCCATTTCAGGGAAGCCAGGCTGATCCGCAACCACGATGCTTCTCCCTTCGAATCGACCGATACGGAAACCCTGCTTGACTACACCACCCTGAAAAACGGTACCCCCGCCGTTCAGGAGGAGATCAGGAAAGCCTTCCGGGATGCAATGACAACCGGGGCCTACAACCTGCCGGCCCAGGAAAACATTATGGATCCGTACTTCGCCTGCATCAAGGATTATACCTGGGGAAGCAATGCCACCAAATCGGCCCAGGGAAGCCTGTTCTATGATGTGGTGTATTTTGGCATCGATCCTGATTTGAATTCTGAATGCAAAGAAGCCGCCCTGAACTATGTGCATTACATCCACGGCGTAAACCCCCTGAACATGGTCTACCTGTCGAACATGTATCATTACGGCGGCGATAACTGCGCCAACGAATTCTACCATTCCTGGTTCTGCAACGGCAGTGAAAAATGGGACCGTGTAGGCGTCTCAACCTACGGTCCTCCCCCGGGTTACCTGACGGGTGGCGCCAATCCGCATTACAACTGGGACCGGTGCTGTCCGGAGAACTGCAACACCAAAGAAAACAATGCCCAGTGCTTTTCCGAATCCATCGATCCCCCGCGAGGCCAGCCCGACCAGAAATCGTACAAGGATTTCAACACCAGCTGGCCCCTGAACTCCTGGGAGATCACGGAGAACAGTTGCGGTTACCAGGTGAGGTATGTGAGGCTGTTGTCGAAGTTTGTTGGGGGGGAAGTCGGTGGTCGGTAGTCGGTAGTCGGTAATCGGTAATCGGTGGTCGGTGGGCGGTGGTCGGTAGTCGGTAATCGGTAATCGGTGGGCGGTAGTCGGTGGGCGGTGTCATTATCCGGAATAACGTTCTTCGCCGGTCGTTGAGCGGAGTCGAAACGACCTTTTTCGTTCTTAAATATGAAGTCCGTAATCCGGTCCCTGAGCGAAGTCGAAGGGCCTCGGGTTTGGTAGTCGGTGGTCGGTGGTCGGTGGTCGGTTGAAATAAAATGAATAACAAAATAACAATGCTTATGTTCCGCAAAATCTTGTTTACGCTAATGGCTATGGCTTTGTCGATGACGGCCATGTCACAGGAAATCTCGAAGTTCATCATCACCGACCAGTTCGGCTATCCCCCGGAGGCCAAAAAAATCGCGGTGTTGAAAGATCCGGTCACCGGCTTCGATGCTTCGGAATCGTATGCGCCGGGATCGAAATTTTTCGTGGTGAACGCCCGCACCGGTGAAAAGATCTTCGCCGGCAGCCCGGTGATATGGAACAGTGGAAATGCGGACGCCTCTTCAGGCGATAAGGCCTGGCATTTCGACTTTTCTTCGGTGACCCAATCGGGTTCTTACTATATCCTCGATGAAGAGAATAACCTGCGGTCGTATGAATTCGATATTGCCGAAAATGTGTACAATGACGTCCTGAAACAGGCGATGCGCATGTTCTTTTACCAGCGGGTGGGTTTTCCCAAAGAGGCACAGTATGCCGGGCAGGGCTGGGCCGACGGCGCCAGCCATATCGGTCCGCTGCAGGATAAGAATTGCCGGTCGTTCTTCGATAAGAACAACCCGGCGACCGAAAAGGATCTCAGCGGCGGCTGGTACGATGCCGGCGATTACAACAAGTACACCAACTGGACGGCCAGTTATGTGGTGGCGCTGGTGAAAGCCTTCAAGGAAAAGCCTGATGCATGGGGCGATGACTACAACATCCCCGAATCGGGCAACGGCATACCCGACATCCTCGATGAGACCAAATGGGGCATCGACTTTCTGCTGCGGATGCAGGAAAGTGACGGCGGCGTGCTGAGTATCGTGGGCGAATCACACGGCAGCCCGCCTTCTGCTGCCACAGGTCCCAGCTATTACGGACCCGCCAGCACCTCGGCCACCCTGAATACGGCAGCGGCTTTCGCCATCAGCTCCGTCGTCTACCGGGGACAGGGAATGACGGCTTACGCCGACACATTGCTCGCCCGGGCCGAAAAAGCCTGGGACTGGGCCGTGGCCAACCCGGCGGTGATCTTTCACAACAACACTTCCTCGAATAATTCGAGCGGACTTGCCGCCGGTGACCAGGAAACCGATGACTACGGCCGGCTTATGGCCAAACTGAAAACAGCCTGTTACCTCCTGGAAGCGACCGGAGACCCGTCTTATCGAAGCTTTTTCGACTGCCAACTACCACCAGGCTCACCTTTTTCAGTGGAATTACGCCTTACCCTTTCGAAGCCGACAACCAGGATATCGTACTGTACTATACCGGACTGGATGAGGCAACCGCAAAGTGTCAGGGACGATATCCTGAATACCTATAAAAACGCCCTGAAAAACGGTGGCGATAATCTGCCGGCCTGGTCGTCCCGGAAAGATCCCTACCTCTGCGTACATGAAGGATTATACCTGGGGCAGCAACGGGGTGAAAGCCCTGCAGGGAAGAATGTACTACGACATGATCACCTTCGGCATCGATCCGGCAACGGAAAATACCATGCGGGATGCAGCCCTGACCTACATCAACTACATCCATGGCGTCAATCCGCTGGCTTTTGTTTACCTGTCGAATATGTACGACCATGGAGCCGAAAACGGCGTGAACGAGTTTTACCACAGCTGGTTCAGTAACGGAAGTCCGTTATGGGACCGGGTGGGCGTATCGACTTACGGTCCGCCGCCGGGCTTTCTCACCGGAGGGGCGAATCCGGGCTACGACTGGGACGGCTGCTGTCCCGGCGGCTGCGGCTCGTCATCCAACAATGCCCAATGCACCTCCGAATCGATTTCACCCCCCAAAGGTCAGCCGGCACAGAAATCCTACAAGGACTTCAACACCAGCTGGCCGCTGAATTCCTGGTCGGTCACCGAGAACAGCTGCGGTTACCAGGTGAATTACATCACCCTGCTGTCGAAATTCGTGACCCATGGCACCGACTGTCACGGTGATGCCGGCGGAACCGCCTTCATCGACTCCTGCGGCGTATGTGCCGGCGGGAATACGGGCGTCACCCCGACCCTGGATCCGGATGGCTGTGCCCCGGTCGATTGCTATGGCATCGCCGGCGGTACGGCATTTATCGATTCCTGCGGCACCTGCGCAGGCGGGACCACAGGCGTCGAACCCGTCCTCGATCCGGAGGTTTGTCAATCCGGTGCCCGATTGCAATGGCGACCTGGGAGGATCCGCCTTTATCGACTCCTGTGGCATATGTTCCGAAGGCAATACCGGCCGGACAGCCGTCCTGGATCCGGAGGCCTGTAATCCGCCCGTGGACTGCAATGGAGACGAAAACGGAAGCGCTTTCAGCGATTCCTGCGGTGTCTGTGCCGCAGGAAATACGGGAATTACGCCCATTCTCGATCCCGAAGCCTGTAACCCGCCCGTGGACTGCAATGGCGAGGAAAACGGAACAGCCTTTATCGATTCCTGCGGCACCTGCGCCGGCGGGACAACCGGTGTCGATCCGGTCCTCGATCCGGACGTCTGCAACCCGGTGCCCGATTGTAATGGTGACCCGGGGGGATCCGCCTTTGTCGACTCATGCGGCAATTGCGCCGGCGGGAATACCGGCATCACTCCCGTTCTCGATTCGGCGACCTGCAAAGATTTTATTCCCGGACAAAGCACAAACGGGCCGTTCGCCGTGTACCCCAATCCCAACAACGGCACGATCCACGTTACCTCCCAAAAACCGGGTGAATTCCGTCTCCGCATCTTCTCAGTGAGCGGAAACATTCTTTCCGACAGGAAATTGCAGGGGGATGCCGACATCGATACCTCCGCACTGCCCCCGGGATATTATGAAGTGGTTATTGAGTCGAAGAGCGGGATTTACAGGATGAAGATGATCCGGTTGTGACCGGATGGGGATTCTGGGTTGCCTTGCATGGCGTCATTTCACCTGCGGTGAGGACCAATCCTGAAGGGGTTGAATAGCGTCAACGGAAAAATTTTCAATCTAAACAATTGATCCGGATTACGACTGTCCGGTTAATATAATATCATGGAATTCCCGGATTGGTTTTCGTTCTATTGAATTCTTAAATCATTGACAATACCACAATTACATCATACTTCACCACAGTGAATTATCCTCGTTGGGATATTTTTCATTTCAAATCAAAAAAAATCAAAACCCTCCTGACATGCTGTGAGAATGCGAATTCTATGGGTTTTAAATTTTAAACCGGACACGACGTATTCCGCATTATTAATTAGTGTCAGAAAGAAAACTCATGTTTTTTAGCCGTGCTTGATAAGAAAACGTCAAGAGCAAGGCTTGCGATGACTGAAAAACAGGAGTTTACTATTCGTAAATGACTGTTTTGAAGTCGAGCATAACGCAGCTATTGGCGTTTTCTTGCAAGCACTAATTAAAATAATGGATATACCAGTTTTCTTCATTCAGCAGCAAATTGTACATGGCGCTCCGCTGGCCTTCCGGGAATTTTGAGGAGACGGCTTTGGCCAGGTAGCCCGGATCATTTCGCCGTTTAGCCACACGCATCAGGTCATAAAATCGTTCCCCCTCGTAGGCAAGTTCCCTGGCCCGTTCATCCATGATCTCATTTTCGATAAGATAGTGCTTGGCCGTCAGACTATTGCTCAGGTTCTCGTACCCGATGATCTTATTGGTATAAGGATCGTGAATATAATGGTCGTCAAGAGCCGTTAATATCCCGTCATCGCTGGTAAAATAGATCCCCGCACGGCCTTTTACCCCTTCTTGCGCCCGGTTTGTCTGATCATTGAAATAGGCTCCGTTATTGACAATATTAATGGCATCCCTGGCATGGGAACTGACTGATCCGGATCCATCCATATACGCCAGATAAGTCAGGACCTCAGCCTGGTAGAGGTGAATGCCTCCGGCACGGTAAACGATAAAATTGGCATCCTCGTCGAAGATTCCCTTATCGATGCAATATTTCCAGACGACCGTATCCACGCCGTCCATGATGGCTTCCACACCTCTTTCATCACCATGCATCCTCAGATCGAGCATCTTTAAAAACTGCATGGGATCGAGTATGCCGTTTCCCTTCAGGTAGAGATACGATGAACCAAATCCCCGGTAGAAATCGCCCGGGTACCCAACCGAAGTCATCTTTGTCTTGGCGGGATCAAAAGGATCTTTGGGTCCAATGGACTGACCGTACCAAACCGTCTCCCATTTAAAGATCGCCGGACCGCTGGGCTGAAGCATATATTTATGCGGCGGACGCGGATCAAAGAGATCCTGAAGCGTATTTTTCTGAAAATTAGCCTTATTGAACCAGATCGTATAGATATGCTCGTTGTTTTCAATGGTTTTGAAAATATTCTGCCAGTTGCTATAGGAAAACTTTTGATCGAGCTGGTAACGCAAGCGGATTGGTCGTGTTGTTATCCATCGTTATCCGCATATGTCGCGGCAGCTTCAGTGTTAAACATGATGGCATCGAAATGAATTTTAGCCTTCATCAGGTCGCCCCGGGTGAGATACATCTGGCCGAGGAGGGCATGAAGCGCATACGTATTCCAGATCGTGACCTGCCAGGAATCATCACCGTTGTCGATGTAGTGATTGACCCCGACGTCCTTAATTTTGTTCTCGAGCTGATCGCTGAAAACATCAACGATTTTATCGGTGTCATAAAACTGTTTTTCCAGGGTGACGGGCTGATTGTTGTAGACCGTATCATTGTAATATCCGTCGGTTGAAAAATTGATGTAGACACTGTCGATATAAGTTCCGGGGGAATTCACGAAATTCTCGATCTCATCGATGGTGACGAGTGATTCAGGGATATAGGGCACTTCCCCGTAAATCCTGACGGCATTGAAATAGGCCCATGCACGCATACAGAGAGCCTCACCGTAAAGTTTGTCATAATTGGATACGGGCTTCTGTTTATCGAGGACTTCGGGGTGTTCCCGTTCCAGCACCCGGATGAAATTATTGCATGCCGAGATCAGCTTGAAAAAATTGGTCGGAGAAGCATACTTGTTATCCCTGGAGACATTAAAATTGTAGACATCCCTGAGATCGGCCGTGGCATTGTCGGTTATGGTCAGCAGGTCACCCCTGAGTTCCCCGAGGACCACCAGTTGTTCCACGAGTTTCTGCTGCAGGGCGTACATCCCCATCTCCACCGACCGGTATTCATACCAGTCATTAAACAGGCGGTCTTCCGTGATGTTGAGCTTCTGCTCCGGATTCAGGAATTTCTCACATGACGGAAAGAAGAAAAGGGCTGCCAGGATCGATTAGTATGACCGGGTATTTCTTGATCGTGCTCATCGTTTGTTCAAATTAAAGTTATAGTCCGACTTTTATACCTGCAATGAATTGTCTCGCCTGCGGCATGAGACCATAATCAATCCCCTGGTGAATATTGGAAAATGAATAGGCGAACTCAGGATCATAACCCAGGTATTTCGAAAAAACAAATGCATTATTGACGGAAAAATAAAACTCAGCATTCTTAAAGGTCATGAATTCGTCGGGGATGGTGTAGCTCAGGGTCACGTTCTTCAGTCTCGCATAGGACCCGTCTTCGATCCAGCGGGTCGAAAAGGCTGAATTTCCAATGGGGTCATTGGCCAGGGCCCTGGGAATGTCGGTCTGCTGACCTTCATACTGCCAGCGGTTCAGAACGGTGGCGCTCTGATTTTCAAGACCTGTCATGGCTTCATTGAGATACCTGACATAATTGAAAACCTTGTTTCCGTAAACACCCTGTATGAAGGCACTAAGAGACCAATGCCGGTAAGAGATCTGTGTCGAGAAACCTCCAAAATATTCAGGCAGTGAGGTTCCGATATTTGTCTTGTCATATTCATTGATGATCCCGTCGGGCGCACCGTCGGGACCTGAAAGGTCGGCATACCTGGCATCACCGGCCCTGTAGGCGATGCCCTTTGCATTGACAAGAGCGGCTGTACTGGCTTCAGCCTGGGTGGTATATACCCCTTCATAGATCAATCCATAAAAACTGTTCGCCGGGGCTCCGACCATGTTCACGATCTCTCCGCCGGGGATTGCCGTCGTGATCTTATTCCCTTTGATCTGCAGCACCTGGTTGGTGACATTGGACACATTTGCCTGAATGTCCCAGGAAAAATTCTGAGAACTGATCAGCCGGATGAAGACACTGAGTTCCTTGCCGGTATTTTCCATCTTTCCCCCGTTTTCAACCCGCAGGTCATACCCAAGGAAGGCATCCAGGGGCGAATAGATCAGCATATTATCGGTGGTGGATTTAAAGACATCGGCCTTAACCGAGAAACGGTTCCCCCACAGGGAAAGGTCAAGACCGGCATCGGCCTGGCTAAGCATTTCATAGCTCAGCCTGTCGTTGGGAATGACAGCCGGATAAAGGCCCACTGTTTCCCTGAACTTGACGGCCTGGTAATAATTCGTGGCGCTGGATTCTCCAATATCGTCATTACCTGTCCTTCCGGCACTGACCCTCAGCTTCAAATCTTCGAGCCAGGCGATATTTTTCAGGAAATTCTCATTGGAAAGCCTCCATCCAAGACCTCCGGAATAGAACAGGCCGAAAGGCTGACCGCCCATGCTGACCGTATTGATGGCATTGTCGCCTACCCGGGAGGATCCGTCGAGTGAAACGGTGGCCGTCACCATGTATTTGGCTTTATAGGCATAGTTCAGGTATTCATAGAAGGAGAGCCAGGACCAGTCGCGGTTCTGTCCGCCGATCTCCCTTTGGTCATTCTGGCCATCGGCAATGGTCCGGTACTGGTCATTTTCATGCGCATTTTTCGTCAGCCCCCAGTCCAGCTGGTAGGAATTGGTGTAGACATGCATCCCGGTGTTGGCCGAAAACTGGTGGTTCGCCCCGAACGACTTATTATAGATCAGGTAGGTATTGTTGTAGAATGATTTTAGGTCGTTATTGGTCGATTTCGCCACGTTGATGGCTTCCGAATTGTAATAGGTCTGCATCCCGTGGTTCGGCATGAAGATCTCTTCTTTCAGTACATCATAATTGAGGCTGAAATTACTGTTAAGCTGGAGATTGCGGTTAATGTTCCCTTCCAGTCCGAGCGTGGCGATGAAGTTGTAATTGGTGTTCCGGGCTTCATAATTCTCAATGATGGCCAGGGGGTTACTGACGCCCAGTTCATCCACTTCGGAAAGTGTTTTGATCTCATTGCCATCCTCATCATACTGGTACGGATTAAGGAGAGGACTCTTGGCAAGGCTGGCCATAATGGGGCTGGTTTCCGGCCGATGTGCCTGCCTCCTTAAGGTTGGCATTGCTGTAATTCAGGGAAACACCGGCATTCATTTTCAGCCAGGTGAAAACATTCAGCCGGCTGACAAACCGCAGGTCATAGCCCTGCAATCCCGTTTTCCGGATGATACCGTTACTATTGATGTACCCGAACGAAAGGCCGTACCGCGCAATCTCGTCACCCCCTTTGACATTCAGGTTCAGGTTGGTCATATAGGCATCGTTAAAGATCAGCTTTTGCCAGTTGGTGTTATGCTGATAGTCGATATAACGGGGGTCATCTTTGGTCAGGAAGAGATTCGGAAAATATTTCTGGACATCTTCTTCATACAAGCCGGCAGAAAACAATTCCTCATTGACGAGTGTTTTGTGCTGCCCGCCATTAAGCTGCGGGATGAGGTTTGAAGGAGCCAGGGAATAACCCGATCGGAGGTCGAGTTCGATGGTCGTCTGGGTCACACTGGGATCGAGGGTTTCGATGACGATCACCCCGTTGGAACCCTGGGATCCGTAGGCGGCAGTCGATGCCGGGTCTTTGAGAACGGTCGCCTTCGAAATATCGAAATTGTTTATGGAGGTCAGGGGGTTATACGCATAACCCTGAAGATTGGAACCGAAGATCCCGTGCCTGATCAGCGGGATCCCGTCAACGATGTAAAGTGGTGCATTGCCGGCATAAATGGAGTTTACCCCACGTATCGTCGTTACCGCGCCACTTCCCGGCATCCCGGATCTGTCGACCACGAGCATTCCCGATACCCGGCCCTGCAGGTATTGATCAATGGTCAGTGCACTGGTCTGATCGATGTCCTTGACATTGAGATCCGTGAATGCCCCGACGAGATTGCGCTTCCGCATGGGTTGCGAAAGGATATTCACCATGTCACTTCCCGAAGCCATATCATCGGAAGTGAGGTAAATGGTCAGGTGGGTCCTGTTGTTCAGGAATACCCGCTTACTCTTGAACCTTCCGGTCGGGGAAACGATGATCCAGACATCACCTGATGGCGCTTCCAGGGTGAATTCGCCTTCAGTGTCGCTGACAACAGGCAACTGACTCGATCCCTCAACGCTCACCGAAACATCCGGAACAGGGTCGGACGAACCGGAGAGGATGATACCCCTGACCTGCAAGCTGTCCTGTGAATGGGCCAAAGACACGCTAAATATCAGAACAGCCGCCAGGAGCAGTATTCTTTTCAAACCAGCATTAGGTGTTTTCTTATTCATCATTGTATTGATTTGCACATTGTTATCTTCATAAACCAGCCGCAAAACAGATCCCGGTCATCCATCCGCCGGGGTGGAGACAATGGGCAAGGCGTATTGTGGCATGATATCCGTTCATCCTGAATTTCGTTTATCTATGGTCCCTTTCAGTAAGGGATGAAATCAATGTAATCGATCAGTAAACCGGGTTGTATAACCGGGGTTACCAGCGGATTGATACTCGGTCCCTTGTAATCGAACCGGATGGTCGTTTCCCCATAAGGGACATCATCCTGGGCCCAGAGGTCGAAGTGGCTGTATCCCTGGGCATCGGCGACGTAGGATTTTCCCGAAACCACGCTCAACAGGAGGTTCTTCGCCTTGGGATATTTGTAATAATCCGCATAGTTAAAGGTTCTTGCCAGCTCACCATTGACGTAGATGTCATAAATACCCCCTGTACGGATCAGGGTCCTGACCACCATGAGATACCTCCGGGGGAACAGGTTTTTGACCTTGAAGGTGATGGAGAAATGGCCGGCATAGCCTGGTGAGAAGTTCACACTCATGATGGAGTCCTCTGACGCCGTCGGGACATTGACCATCATAGGGGGAAAAGGCACATCGCTTGAATAAAGCACACTGTCGCTCCAGCTATACCGATTGATCCCTGTCCGGGTGAGAAGCCATTCCCCTTCAAAACGGGTTGATCCCTTGTAGAGGGAATCGGGAACACTGAAATGGTCGTAATTGTAGGCATAACCGTTACTGCAGATGACCCGGTCGGTAACGCCATAGTCGATCACAATACTGTCACCAAGAATATTTTTCAGTTTAAAAGTATCGTTTATGGTGTAATCGGGGATAAATTCCTGGGGTTCCATCATGTTTTCGAAAACGCCCCGTTTCAGGAGATAAGGAATGAGGATATTCTGCTGCCAGTTCATCGGGATGTCCTGGTAATCATGATAAACAGTGCTCATGCTCTGGGCCATCTCGGTGAGGGCATTGTCGTAATCCTCCTTCCTGGGAAACACGATGGTCGCTGTCTGGTTGCGGAATTCCTTGCTCACGGGGAAGTACTGGTATTCGAACTTGTTGAAGATCACCGCGACAGAGTCATAGATCGTGTTCCCGTTCGGGTCGAAACCGATGGGCCGGCTTTTCTCTTTATCGAGGATAACAGAGTCCTTGCTGTCGATATACTGTTTCAGAGCGGGGTTGTTAATGGTGAAATATTCATAGAGGTTCGGTCTGGGATAGCCAACCTGGCTCATGATAAAATACTTGCCATTCTTGTAAAGCGGGCTTTCGAACGGAAGCCCGATCCCGTCGAAGCTCACATGATCCCCGTCGCGTTGGAAAAGGGCGAACTTTTCACCCAGGGTCTGGATCTTCCGTTTACCGTTGATGGTGACTGTCTGAATGAAGGCTGGTGAAATCAGGTAGTCCAGGAGGGCAGTGGTCACTTCCGCGGTGTCGAGAAAAGCGGTAAAAGCCGTATTATCCGGGATGAATAGCGTCCAGGTATCATCTTTCTGAAAGAGGGTATCAAATTGCAATTCTTTGACATACTGGACGAAAAGACTCATATCTTCGTTTTCCTGGACCGCTTCCCATACATTTTTATCAATGGTATCCGGAAGATTGCCATAGTGTTTATCCCAGTCTTCTTTACATCCGGCAAAAAGGATCATAAAAAGCAGGACGGCGTTGATGATCGTGTTCTTCATCCTCATGTCAGTTAATTTTTGGTATATTGAACCGGATATTATCCCAGAGGAAGAGACCCGGAATAAATGTTCTGATCTCGATGTTATGCTCTTCGTAAACTGAAAATGTCAATTCTCCCAGATTTATGTCCGAAAAGGTGATATCGGCCTCCTTCCGGGTACCCGACAGGTCGATGAGGTCACCGAATTTTTTCCCGTCGATATAGATTTCAACGGTGGCACTGGCCGGATCATTCCTCTGGGCACGGAGCACCACCAGGTATTTCCCCGGGACGATTTTCGAAATATGATAGGATATCGAAAAGGTTCCGTCGAGCTGAAGATAATCATGACCCCAGGCATTGTTATCATCGACACCCCCGATCACATAATTCAGGTCCGCCCCCGTCCATTTGATATTATTCAGGGCCGACGTGTCTTCAATAAGGTATGTCCCGATAACCTGGCGGTATTCGTCGAGGAGGGGTTCTCCGTAAAATTCAAAATTCACGTTTGCCCGCGAGGCTTCCTTGGGGGTCATGACCCGGTTAATGAACTGAATGGCCCCACTCTGCGTGATCACGTTACTTTCATCATAATAGAAGGTGATATAGTCGATGATGGTGGTATCGAGGTTTTGGACGATGGTGTCGTAGATCTGTTTACCCTTGTCAATGGCGATATCGATCCCTTCCCCGTTGATATTCATCGGAGTTGAAGAATAGGTGATGTAATTGGTGGTATTTCCGGTGAAATTATCCAGGAACCACGCTTCCTGGAGAATATGGTACCCGACGAAATTGTGAAGCGGATTGGACATATCCGTATAATTGGTACTTCCCGGGCTGACCTTGGCAATCAGATCATTCAGCGAATAGATCCCCTTGCGGTTGAAAACCGAATCGGCTTCCACGAAGAGGGTGACGGGCCTCTGGGTATTGTTCTCATCTTTCAGGTTGACATCGAGGACATCCTTCATTCCGGTGGCATCCACGGCATCCCTGAAAATGGAATACTGGGGGTGGGACTCGAGCCATCCGTAGGTTGTATGGGTGACCGGGATGAGAGCAATACCAAGAAGGTGGATAAAACCATTGGAAACTTCAATATTTTCCCGGATCACCGGTGCCTGATTGTTGATCTTGTAATAGGCCGTATCGGTTTCGATAACGAAACTCACGGTCAGCAAGTCGCCGGAGAGGGTGTAATCAGGAAGTGCCCCGAACGGGAAATCGTTGGCATCAATAGCCGAATTCACAACATGATACCGGCAGAAGGCATAGACAAAAGCTGAATCTTTCAGCATATCGTCGACTGAGGAATAAATGCCATCTTCATCAATAAATTTCTGAATGGCATCATTGTCTGGCAGGAAAAGGGTGTAACCCAGGCCCTCAGGATTATACGCACTGAGGGTTTCATCCAGCTTCCCGGCTTTCAGGATCTTCAGAAAATCGGAAAACTGTTTATTGGCGACGATGTAATCGAGGATGGTCATTTTCTCCTGGTCCTTGAAATTCGGTGCAACAGGCTCCGGCTTACACGAGAACATCGTCATCAGGATGAGAAAAATACTGAATAGGATCGCGCTGCTTTTCATCGGCTAAAAATTATAATAAGGGTTCTGAACCAGGTTTTTATTACGCTCAATTTCGGTTTGGGAAATTGGCAGGTACCATCCGAGAGGGTTGGCCAGTTTTGTAGCCAGGATCCTTTTCTGCGTCGATGGGACTTTCCTGACCAGGATCTCGATCAGTTTACTTTTCCTTTGAAATCATCCCGCCGTGCCCATCCGCATGAGGTCGAACCAGCGTTTGCCCTCGTAGGCCAGTTCAACGGCCCGTTCCTCCATGATGAAATCTTCATAGGCGGCCGCTGATGGCGGGATAAAGGCGACATCGGGCACATTCCGGTTCCGGCGAACAACATTGATCAACTCAAGAGCCCCGGTAAAGTCTTCCATCTGTGACAATGCTTCGGCTTTCATCAGGTAAATGTCGGCCAGGCGGTAGACGATAAAATTACAGCTGTTCTGACTGATCCCTGTGCGGACGGATGTCCCGTCATTGCTTCTGCCGATATACTTCCAAATGAGATATTTATCGGAACGTTTGGCCAGGGATCCGCCGACGCCGCGGACGGTCTCGATGTAGGCGCGGGTTTTTCCGCTGAACAGGTCGAGAGCCGTCTCACTCGCCGATGTAATTGAGACTGTTTTCCTGGGTCAGCCCGTACATCCCGTTCTTCTGGTCCCGGGCATCGTCAAACTGGAACTCAAAGATCCCTTCCAGTGAATTGCCGGGATAATAAATGGAGAACCAGCTGGTGGCAGGTACCATGACATAATCCTTATTGGTAATGATCCTGTTGGTGTAATTGATCACGGCCTGATAATCAAATTTCCACAGTGAAATGTCGGCAAGGAGGGCATCATAGGCCACCCTTGGTCGCCCGTCCCTTGATTTCCTTCAGCGTGGGATAACCGTCGGTGGTAGCATAATCCCGGTAACTTTCGAGATCCTGGATCAGGAAATCGAGGATCTCATTCCCGTCGGTCTTGGCCGGATAGAATTCGGCATCGTCGCTCTCGGTGGGATCCAGGACCAGGGGAACGTCGCGGAAGATGCGCACCAGGTAAAAGTAGGCCAGACCCCTCAGATAATGGGCTTCCGAAAGGTAACCTTTCAGCTGGTAGTCGGTGAATGTATGATCTTTTTCCTGGACCTTCGGGGCACTCCTGATGACCTCATTGCAATAATCGATCACGGTATAGAACTGGCTCCAGTTGCACATGGAATTATCCGGGTAAATATTGCCCTCCATGATCTTTCGTTCATCATCCGACTGGTTGACATCCCCTTTGAGCATATCCCCGCGGATCTCTCCGTACTTGAACAACTGGACATCCATGTGGGAAAAGGTCTCATAAGCGCCCATGACAACCGATCTGACATCCTCCTTGGTTTTCCAGAATTCCTGCCTGATCAGTCCTTCGGGCGGGATGAGATCCATCCAGTCGTTGCATGAAACCTGCACGAAAAGCAGCAGTATGATCAGGAAATGTCTTGCTTTTATTTTCATCGTTCTTGTTTTTTCAGTTTTTTTCAGAAACCAATAGCCACACTCATGGTGACGATCTTCGGGGGCGGTGTCTTGGCATTGTCAACCCCGATCCAGAAAGGATTGCTGGCATCCTGGCCGACCTCGGGGTCCTGACCGGTATACTGGGTGAAGGTCAACAGCTTACGGGCACTGAAGGTGAGGTTCATCGTCCGGATATGCATGCGGTCGCATAACCGGTTGGGAAGGCGGTAGCCGATCTTCACGTTGCTCAGCCTGAAGAAGTCTCCTTTCTCCACGTACCTGTCCGATCCGAGGTTGTTGGCCGGGTGGTTCAGGAAGGCACGGGGAAGCATCCCGGGTTCGTTCTGCCCCTGGACTCTCCAACGGGCAAGCACCGCTTTGCTCTGGTTGTTGCGATTGTCCATCCCCTCTGTCTGTATGGCTACCCCGTTGATGATGTCAAAGCCCAGCCGGTAATGAAACCCTAACCCGATATCAAAGTCCTTATACCGGAAGCTGGTGCCGAATCCACCGATGTAATTTGGATTCGAGTCACCGATGTAAACCACATCATTCAGGTCGATCTTCCCGTCATGATTGATGTCTTCATACCTGGCATCCCCGCCGTGGAAGGTATAGGTGTCCAGGTAGGTCATCGGGATGGGATTCCCTTTGCTGTCGAGGATGAGATTGCCCTCCGCATTCCTGGCCATGGCATCGGCATCGGTGGGATATACCCCCAGGTATCGGAAGCCGAAGAATGAACCAATGGGCTCACCAGCGATGACACGCAGCGGGTAATCACCATTTCCAATAGAAGTGGATTGTTCGGTGTTGAAATTATCGGGAAGTGTTGTGAAGGCATTAATGTTTTGAGATGTATTGAAATAGACCGACCAGACGATCTTGTCTTTGCGGATGATCTTATAATCGAGCATCAGCTCCCAGCCTTTGTTATCCAGTTGGCCACCGTTAAAAAATTTCAGGGTGTCGAATCCGGAGGAGAGCGGAACGTCATAGCCCTTGAACAGGATGTTCGAGGTATTTTTTGTATAGATATCGGCTTCAAGGTAGAGCCGGTCCTTGAACATATTCAGATCAAGCCCGATATCCGTGGAGTTGATGGTTTCCCACTGAAGATTATTCAGCTGGATCTGGGTGGGAACGATCGACGGGTACTGGAGATAGCTCCCGGTAAAGGTTGAAGTGAAGGTGGCAAACCGGGCATAGGCATCGCCGGGCTGCCGTCCGGATACTCCCCAGCTGGCCCTCAGTTTACTCTCGCCGAGCCAGTCTGATATTGGACAGGAAAGGTTCGCTGGAGAACCGCCATGCCGCAGCCAGTCCTTTGAAAAGACCCCATTTGTTATTCGAACCGAAACCGGAAAAAGCGTCCGCCCTCAGGTTGGAATTGATGATATAGCGGTCTTTGTATTTATAGTTCAGGTTAATCAGGGCTCCGAGCGATCGCGATTCACCCGAACCGTTACCCATCCAGTTGATCTGTGCATCGATGGCCGGATCCTGGATGTCGGTGCTCGGGGTCTTGTTACTCTGAATGTTCATCCACTCATAACTGGACTGACTGGTGATCCAGTTTGCCGTCCCCGAAACATAGTGGTCCTTGTTTTTAAAGGGAATTTCGAAAGCCAGCTGTGACTCGGTCCGGATTGAGGAATTCAGGTTATTGGCTTCTTCAGCATTATTGACATTCCAGGCCAGCCAGTCGGCACCGATCGCATTGTAAGGTAAAAAGTTCGATGTTTTGCTTCCCCCGTACTGGTAGGAAACCGTTTCCCGGAACTGGAGCCAGTCGTAAAATTTATAGTTCAAACGGAAGGTGTTTTCCAGGCTGTTGTCGCTGACATCATGCCTGCCGAGTCTTGCCACGGCCACCGGGTTGAAATAGGTGCTGCCGTCACCCTGGTAACTGTTGATGGGCGTGAAATATTCACCCGTGGGATTCCCGTAAGGCATCATGTTCCCAGATGCTCATGTTGGGAGCTTTGATATAGGCCATTTCGCGGATATTCCGGTCCCCCACCTTCAGATTCCCGTCGGTATTGTTGTTGACATAGTTGAACTGGATGGAAAAAACCAGTTTTTTTGAGAGGAAATAGTCGAGGTTGACCCGGGTGGAAAACCTTTTTGAATCGGTACTGATGGTGGTTCCTCCTTCATCGATGTAACTGAATGAGGTAAAATACCGCGTTTTCTGCCCCCCCCCGGATATATTGAAGTAATGGTCATTGGTCACGGAATTCTGGGTGATGGCTCCCAGCCAGTCGGTGTTGGCCGAATAATTGTAGAACCCGGGAAAATCGCGGTCGTAGGCAATTTCTGAGGGAACATCAAAAACACCCTTGCTGTTGTGCCATTCTTCGAGCTGGAGCATGATATACTCATTGCCGTTCAGCATCGGTATGGGCGGTGGCTGGAAGTTGATGCTGTTTTTGTACTGGTAATCGAACTTCACCTTTCCCATTTTCCCCTTGTGGGTCTCGATGAGAAGCACACCGTCGGCACCCTGTGATCCGTAGACTGCCGTTGAAGCGGCATCCTTCAGGACTTCGATGGACTTGATATCCTGCAGGGCGATATTGACCAGGTTACTGATATCTTCACTGTCGGCCGAGCTCAGGTCGAAATTGTCGGAAACCTTCGTCTGCGGGATCCCGTCGATAACGATCAGCGGCTTGTTGTTCCCCATGGAACTCAGACCCCTGATAACCAGCTGAGAGCCGGAGCCGGGGTCACCCGAAGCGCTGATGATATCGAGGCCGCGAAACCTTCCCCTGGAGGGCGTCTGAAGCAGACAGGACACCGATATCTTTCATTTCCGACAGGTCCACCTTCACCGTTGACGAAGCAATATCGCGG
The DNA here is from genome assembly GCA_963763215.1 of uncultured Bacteroidales bacterium. Classification (GTDB taxonomy): domain Bacteria; phylum Bacteroidota; class Bacteroidia; order Bacteroidales; genus DASQZK01. The sequence goes on along the minus strand of CAVXNX010000014.1, from coordinate 305,698 downwards.
TCGGCAATGTTCGTCAGGCTTACATTGGATTTCTGGGAGGCGGTCACCGTTACTTCCTCGATTTCAGTGCTGCTGGTGGCCAGCTGGATGGTCATGGCCCCTGTGGTGATCACATCGACTTCCTTGGTTTCATAACCGATCACACTCACTTTGAGGATATGGCTTTTATCCTTCATTTCAAGAACAAAGTCGCCATTCACGTCGGAGATGGTTCCGTTGATGATCCGGTTCTCCTTGTCATATTCGATGACGTTGGCACCGATGACCGGCTCCCTGGTGTCCTTGTCGATCACGCGTCCCCTGATAATGGCCTTCTGCTGTGAAAAGACGTTCATACAGCTGAACAAAACCAGCAGCAGGAGAATGGTCTTTCTGATGTTTTTCATATTTTTTAAAAAACCTTAGGTTTAAAATCAGATGCGTTGGTAAATGGAAATTTACTGGGTATCCAACCGTTTGTAGATCAGAACGGAGTCGATCTGATGGATCACCGAATTATAGATCACCGACGGGTATGGCGATGGGCCCGTCGTAAGGGACCTCCCGGCCATCATATTGGTTGACGGGGATTCTTCGATGGACGTATATGTACCGCCATTGCTGGCTGCAAAATCGATGTGATCGATGCCGGGCCGGATATGAATACGGGTATACACGGTGGCATAGGGAGTCGAATTATCACCCGTGCGCATGGTCTCGTAGTATCCGTCGGATTTGTCCCCGTCGGTAAAAATGATATTTCCCCTCACAAAATGCATCAGCAGGAATTTCCGCAGATCGTTTATGCTCAGGGTATCGGCCCGGTAGGCATTGAGGGCATCGGCTGTCGGTGCAAACACCGTGTAGATCTCATTATCATTGGTGAAGGTATACGTGAAGTTATTCTTTAAAATAAGCCCTGCCTTATCGAGCAGGCTCTGGAATGCCGGGAAATTATCCTGCAGGGTCTGGTACAGGGTGGCCGGGCTGAAAAGAAACCAGTCGGGAATGTCCCAGGTCACGCCGTTATCGGCATTCGTGCTGATCTGGATGGGAACCGATGGTCCGACCGAGGGACCCTGAAAGCCATCGGTGCTTTTTGAAGGGCCGGAGACGGTCCCGGTTTCGTTGTTGACGATCAGGTAATTTCCGGCCAGATTCCGGATGAATTCCTTGCGGGCAATGCCCTTGGGACTCCTGACTCCGATATGGTTCATCAACAGGTTCCGGAGTGTACCGATCGTGAAATCCGTCCGCCGTCGGAGGGCCCCTCGTGTATAGAGAAAGAACACATCCTCACCACTTCTTCTTCTCGGTGAGAAGTGATGAATCGAGGCGGGTGTTCAGGTCCGACTCAACATAGAGCTGGTAGTCGGCATCGGGCTTTTTCAGGGCAGGAAGGAGGCCCGTGGCCTCGATGGCTAACATGATCTTATTGTATCCCCGTTGCAGGTATACCGGTCCGGTCACGGCTTTGAAAGCCCTGGGGACGACCATCTGGTTGACACCGATGAAAGAGCAGTTGCTCCCGTATTTCTTTTCGACAATGGTCTGCGGGTCGATGGTGATATAATCCAGTTCCCCGTTGTAAAACCCGTTGGTGAAATCGGTCGGATAGATGGGATTGATACATAGCTGGCTGCGGGCAATGATCCGCTGGATATTGTAGGGCGCCTCTTCAATGCTTCCCCACCGGTTGGGCCCTTCCATGAAGGTACTGCTAAAAGCGTCGTAGGCTTCATCGGTGGGTGCGATCATCCCGTGGTGGTAACGGATGGTCACATTGTCGGGAAGCCCATGGGTACCCGGGGGGGAGAAGTTTCTTCAGCCGCGATGTTAAAGGGCAGATCAGGAAAAGTAAGGTCAAAGAGGGAGTCGACTGCCATGCCCTGGTCTGCTCCGGGCTGATCCAGGGTTTTCTTTTCATTATAGGCAAATTTGGGAAATTTATTGATCAGGTTTTTGAATTTCGTGTAGGAATAGTTACCCTCCGGTTCGCTGATCAGCTCATATCCGTTCTGCAAGGGGTCGATTACCCGGTCGATGTGGTATACAAAACCGTTTTCGGCAAAGATCTCATCCCCCAGGATCCTGGCCCCGGCAAAATAAATATCGGAGGGACTGTCGATGGGACGGCCGAAATAAAACTGGTAATCCGCCGTGTTCAGGTTGTAAATATCAAAATACTGTTTATAGAAAAAAGGAGCATATTTACGGGAGTCGGTGATCACCCGCCGGGTCCAGTTGCTCTGCGTCGAGTCGACGATCTGAAGTTCCTTGTTCACATACTTGACCCCATACTTCCGGTCAGGTTCAAGCAGCAGGGTCGCCCGCTTATACCCACGGGGCTTGTTGTTGGTGATATCCGTGGAGTCGATCCATCCCCAGACGTCGAGGCTGGTGAGCTGATTTTTGCTCCAGGGATTCTGAACTATTTGATATTTGACGAGCCTGGAAAGTTTATCGAGGGGGATGTCATCAACTGTATTGTATTCGGGATGGCTTTGAAGATACAGGGTAAAGGCTTCATTATCAGGAGCAAAAACAGTATAGCTACCCGATACATCAATGATGGTATCGTACCCGGTCAGTTGGATGCAATGGGCAAAGGTGGAAAGTTCCGGATCAGCCTTTACCTGGGTGTAGACTTTCCCTGCAAGCCATTCAGGTCTTTTGTACCGGTCTTCCTTATTGAGAATATCCTTGCAACTGGAAAAAACAATGCACGATAACGCAAGTAAACCAAGCAGTTTAGTCCTTGTCATGTTAGTAGTTTGTATGTTAGTAGTTCCCGAAATTTCCCTTCACCGTTTCTTTCTTCGTGAAGATCCGGTCAACATACCATAGTGCTATACCAGTGACGAGCGCAGCAAACGATGGCAGTTTTCGCTAATAAACATATAAAAAATATTCCTAATATGGACGCCCCCCCTTTTAATTTAGAATGATTATATAATAGCCGGTTTTTTTGGGGGATTGAAAAGCATCAGGATTATATTGTTCTGTTTTTCAATATATTGAGAGTCCATGCCTTCCCTTTCCTTTTGAGTGTATACCTTATATTATATAGAGCCTCCCTTTAAAGGAGGATTCCGTGTACAGATCGTCTAAAACCCGCAGCCTGTAAGGGGTGTTTAAGTCTTGAGGGACGGAGGATCTGAAAATTATCCGACATCCTGATCTACCGGATTCGAAAATGAATGGAATTTTTTTTGGATAATTTCTGTTTTTTTTTATTAAATTGGTCGAGCTTCTTCTCATTTACTAACTAAAATACATGCACTATGAAACTAAAGCTACTATTGCTTGCTTTATTGATGTCGTGTGGTGTTGTGATCTTTGCTCAGGCTGATCCGCCCATCATACGATCATTGATCATTACAGAGGCAAAACTCGGACATGCAGCCACTGCCTATGCTGAGTTAACCAACATGGGAGACTCCGCTCTCCACCTGAACCAGTTCGAATTCGGTGAAATCGGTCCCTGGACGAACCACTACACCGCTGACCCGAATCACTATTTCATGTTGCCCGACAGCGTTCTCCAGCCGGGTAAATCCTTTGTCATTGCCATGGTTTATGACTGGGGCCCGGAAATGTACAAAAAGTACCCCTATTCCGGCAAATACAATGAAAGAATCACAAAGGATGAAATGTGGAACCTTGCCGATGTGAAAGTCCATGCCAAGGAAGCTCCCTATCCCGATCCAACCGACAGTGTCACTCCATATTACCCGACAATGGACGTTTATGGCGGAAGGAGCTGCTGGTATATCGAACAGCATCTTTCCAATGGCGACTCGGTGGTCGTTGACCAGGTCAACGGAAACTGGGAAAACGACAACCATAACCACGACGGTGCATATGATGTTGCCGGGGTTACGGATGCCACCAATAACTGCGTCCTGATCCGTAAATTCTCTGTAACCCAAGGTGATACAGTCTTTGCAGATGACAGGGGCGTCGACCTCGCCGACTCCAAATGGATCCCGATTCCCATCCTCTTCGATAACTGGGAACCCGACCGTCGCGCATTCTGGACCGTTGGCAATCACGGGGATTACAATTCTCGACGAGACCACCCTCACCTCATCCACCCTCGGGATCGACTGGACCAATAAGGTTCTTACCGTCCCATGGGGCGTAAGAAATGAAGATTCCCTGATGATGCAGTTCAACTATCATCCCGGATTCGCCTGGCATTATGACCTGGCCCCCACAACGGAAGATTCGGCCTTCACCTCCGTTCGCGAAGGTGATATACTGACCGTCTATGCCTGCGGTACTGACCGCGATATGGCAGAGTTCAGCCTCAAGGTCAGCCCTCCGGGAACCGGCGAAAACCGCGTTGTCCCCAAAGCTGCCAAAGGCAGTAACGGTTACTACGGCATGTATGTCGGACCTCTTTTCGACGTGACCGATAAAGTTCCCGGTATGGATACGATCCGGGATATCCCCTTTGCCGACAGGGTCGATACCTTATATAAATACCTTGAAAAAGCCCCCAACGCCACCTGGGAAGTGATCTGGGTCGACGGCACCGAAAGGGTTGACCTGAAAACGGGCGATATCCTCCGGGTTAAGGCTGAAAACGGCAGTACCAAGGATTACTATCTCAAGCTCACACCCTATATACCGAACCACAGCGCCTTCCTCGGTGCCATCACCTGGCCCGATATTCCCGACATGTTCAAGGGTACGGTATGGGACAGCGATACCATCCCCGGGTTTAACAGGAACCTGTTCGACTATACCATTACCCTTCCTCCGGGAGAAAGCTCAGAACCGGCACTCATTGCCAAGGCTGAACAGCTGAACACCAAGATCAAAGTCGACCGGATGACCAACCTCAACGGATCGGCCAGTGACAGGGTCATCTCCTTCACCTCGACAGCGGAAGATGATACCACCGTTTTGGTCTACAATGTTCAGATCGACAAGCAAAAGGAAATCCAGAATATCCAGCCCTTCTCTCCCGATCCGTTTATCTCGGAATATTGCTGGTGGGAACAGTGGGCTAACAACTTCCTCGAGATCTGCAACCCCGGCACCCGGCCCCTCGACCTGAGTAACTACATGATCATGGGCCAGTGGTCAACCGACCCGGCTACGGTCCTGACCTGGAATGCAGAAAATACAGGCAGTGCCTGGATGGACCGCTACGTCAGATATATCCCCGGTTATAAATGGCAGGATAGCACCAGCTGGAAAGTTCAGCCGGCTATCGCCGTCCAGGACCCCAACGTGAATCCCATTGTTGATCCCGGAGATGTCTTCGTCCTCGGAGACATCGTGACCACTGGAAGCAGCAACTATCCCTGGTTCGCCAGCCAGGCCTGCGACGTCGAATTCCGACTTAGCAATCCCTGGGGAGAAGATGTTAACCAGACCTGTATCAACCAGTGGAAAGGTGTGGACGTCTATCTTTACAAGATCCTCAACGACTCCATTAAACTGGGTCTGAAACCCGCTACCGATCCGAACGACTTCCAGCTTATCGAAACCTGGGGGAACAGTGACGGTAGTCCATGGGTTGTTGGTGGGACGGAAGTCCAGATGATCAACACCTTCATCCGAAAACCCCAGTATTACAAGCCCAAACCGGGATTCGCCGAATCCTGGGGCACCGATGCAGCATCCAGCGAATGGCTGATGAGAGACCAGGCGTATTACGATGCACGTAATGCCGGCTGGCCCAATGATATCCTCTTCGTTGGAAGCGACCTCGGTAAACATTTCATGAATGAAATCACCAGTCTATAAGTCAACGGTCCTGTCGAGTGTCTATAAAGTCAGTGAAGGCTATTCCATGAGTGAAGAGATCAGGGGCGTGGTAACCGGAACAAGTGTGACCAACTTCCTGGCCAATATCACCAAAGCTGATCCCGGTCAGACCCTGACGCTGAAGAGCGCTACTTCGGGGGCTGTACTTACCGGCAGACGGAGTTCTCTCCAACGGCGACTCCCTGATGGTCCTTTCGGCAGACAGCGTCAATACCTCGGCTTATCTTCTCAATGTAACGGATCAGGGTCTCAGCAACGATGCTGTCCTGACCTCCACAACCTATACCATCGACATCAGCGGCTCTGAAGGCACCGTAGGCGGATTCCAGAGCGGGAAAACCCTCCGGGAGATCATCAATGGCGTCACCGTCCCGCAGTTTGCTTCGATGATCGTCATCGGCGACGAGGGTGAATACGTCTCTGTCAAACGGCTCAGGTACGATACCACCTATGTGGATGCCATGGCCAATAACAAGACCTACCTGAAAGTCACCGCTGAAGACGGCGTTACCCAGATCACCTACCGGCTCCTTCCGGAAACCCTGGCTACCGACGCCTATGTGACTTCCTTCGTCTACAATGTTGACCAGGATGCATCGGTTGATCCAGTTCGTTCCCAGAGGAACAACCGTCGATATGCTTATGCGGAATGTCATGCCTTGTGATGGGGCAACCATGCAGATCCTCGACAAAGCCGGTATGGAACGGACTATGGGCGGACTTTACAAAGACGACCAGGTGGTCGTGACCGCACAGGATGGTGTCACCACCAGGACGTACTTCCTGTCCATGCTCGAAGATGTCGGTTACCTTGCATACGTCGTATCCGATTTGTATTCGGTTGACCAGATCGGCATGAGTATCTCCGGAGATATTTCCGAAACCACTCCGGTCAGTGAATTCCTCGGACATATCACTCCCGCTCCAGGCGCAACCTTCAAGCTTCAGGATAAAAACGGTACCGAGTATTCAACGATGATGAAGAAAGAAAGCCAGCTGAAAGTCACCTCCGGGAACAAGCAGCTGACGGTCCTCTACGCCATCAACGTCCTGACTTCACGTCCTGACATCAACAACCAGGATATCACCCTGTACCCGAACCCGACTTCCGGCAGGGTAAATATCACAGGGCTGGAACCGGGCAACCGCGTCCATGTCTATAACCTCTCCGGCACGCAGCTGCGCGATATCATCGTCCATGAATCGACCCACGAGATCTCTCTCGAAGGTCAGCCTTCAGGGATGTACTTCGTCGTGGTCAGCAACAGCAAAAAGGTTATCGGCCGCTACAAGCTGGTTCTGAAATAATTCACTCTCTGACATTGAAATAAGAGCCTGTTCATTCAGGCTCTTATTTTTTTTGCTTTTTCAGGCCACCCCCCGCCATAGGGCAACAACCCGCAAACCCTCCGTGGACGGACATGCCGGGGAAAAAGCGCCTTTCCGGTAATTATGACCCTCCTGCTCCCCTTTTTCGGGGGAAACCGGGAGAAGGGGCCATGAATAGATCATACAACCTCACTTTTAATCAGGATGATGGAGATGAAAAAAATGAATCTGAAATGGATCATACTGTTCCTTCCCGTTTTCACCCTTTCACTGCATGCCCAGATCACCCCCTGGGAAGCGGTACCGCTGATGCAGAAAGGTATTAACCTGGGCAACACACTCGAACCGCCGCATGAAGGCGATTGGGGAAATCCCCTGACCCAGGAATACTATTTTGATATGTACAAGGCTGCCGGATTTCAGACGGTCAGGATACCGGTACGCTGGGATGAACATACCCAGACCATTCCCCCTTATCATGTCGACGACACCTGGATGAACCGCGTTGAACAGATCGTCGACTGGGGCCTCAGCCGCGGCCTCTTCATTGTGATCAATGCCCATCACGAAGAATGGATCAAGGCCAATTATGACAACGCGGGGTATCGTGCACGGTTCGACAGCATCTGGTCTCAGATCGCCGTCAGGTTCAGGGATAAATCCGACCGGTTGTTCTTCGAGATCATCAATGAACCTTACGGACTGACCAAAGCACAAAATGATGACCTTCATCAACGGGTGCTTTCCATCATCCGGCAAACCAACCCGACCCGTATCGTCATCTTCCAGGGACATAACTGGGGAGGTTCCGATGAGCTGGTCACGGCAGCCATCCCCGATGATCACTATATCATGGGGTCCTTCCACTCCTATGATCCGTATCTCTTCGGACTCGAAGGACAGGGCACCTGGGGATCAACCGGTGACTATTCCATTCTCCGCAATAAATTCATCACGGTGAAAAACTGGTCGGACGCCAACCATATTCCCGTTTTCCTGGGAGAGTTCGGCGCTGTAAAAAAAGCGGATTACAATTCCAGAATGCGACATTACCGCGCATATGTCGAGTACGCTCAAATTTACGGTTTTATCTCCTGCGCCTGGGATGACGGGGGCGACTTCAGGATCATGGAACGCCAGGCACGGACGTGGAACGAACTCAAGGATATCCTCGTCCATACCACACCCGAATCGCCCGTCATCCAAAATCTGGCCGTTTACCAGGATACCCTGCTCAGACTGACCTGGTCCAACCCGGTTTCCGATTACGACAGCATCCTCATCCAGCGGAGGACGGAATACACGAATTATACCAACATCGATGAACTGCCCGGCGATACCACCTCTTTTACCGACCATAACCTGACGGAAAAACAATACTACTACTACCGTGTCATCGGTCATTATTCCCAGACCGGTGATCTATATTCGCAACCCGTGCGGAACATGGTCCCGGTGTATATCCCGAAGGTGCGCTCATATTACCTGGGCGAACCTGCCGCGGTGCCCGGCATTGTGGAGGCTGAAAATTTCGACGTTGGCGGTGAAGGCCTCACCTACCACGACACCGACGACCGGAACCTCCCGGCTGAGTACCGGAGCTCTGAAGCCGTAGACATCTTCCTGATCAAGGACGTGGGCTACGAGGTGGGGTATGCCTATCCGGGCGAATGGCTCGAATATACGCTGAATGTCACACAGCCCGGGGAGTATACAGTCAATACCCAGGTGGCTTCCCTCCAGGCGGGGGGAAGTTTCAGTATCCGGATTGGCGACGGGGAACCCGACACGCTCATGGTTCCCAAAAGCGGAAGCTGGTTCGTGAATGCATCGGTCCCCGCGGTCATGAATCTCCAGGCCGGTACGCAGATCATGCGGTTTTCCATCCTGGCCCAGCCGGATTTTCATATCGACAACTTTGAATTTATTCTCAACACCCTGGAGGATACCACTTCGGTTTCCGTCCACCGGTTAAACCAGCCGGTACTGACGGTTTACCAGGACCCCTCATCCAACCTGGTCGTGCGGATGGATAACGGGCCCGCTCCGGAACGCATCGAACTCTACAGCCTGACCGGGACGCTGATACGAATGGAAAAACCATCGAATCATGAAGTCACCATCCCGGTTTCAGGGATACCTTCCGGCGTGTACATCGTCCGTGCCCTGACGGCTAAAGGCGTTTACACCGGGAAAACCTTTATTCACAACCGGCCGTGAACCCGTACCGGCGTGCGTGCGAGAACCATGACCGGTGAGGTGAACGGCACCAAATGACAGGACAATCCATAACCCATGACTTAACCTTTTCAGCAAATGAACCCTCTTAAAAAATCAGCAATTCTCGGCATGTTCTTCTTTCTGGCTGTGAGCCTGGCCCAGGCACAGCCGGTCAAAGAACACGGAAAACTCAGTGTCCGCGGGACAAACCTCATCGACCAGGACGGAAACCCGGTCATGTTGCGGGGTGTCAGTTATGGCTGGCATAACTGGTGGCCCAGGTTTTACGATGAAAATACAGTTGAGTGGCTTGCCCGCGACTGGAAATGCAATGTAGTCAGAGCCGCCATGGGCGTGGAACCGGCCAAAGGATATCTCCAGGATCCGAAATGGTCACAGGAGAAAATCGAATCGGTCGTCCAGGGGGCCATCGACAACGGGATTTATGTCATCATCGACTGGCACAGCCATGGCATCCAGACAGACGCCGCAAAAACCTTCTTCGCCGTGATGGCCAAAAAATACGGCGGCTACCCGAATGTGATCTACGAGATCTTCAATGAACCGGTGCATGATTCCTGGGCCGATATCAAAGCCTACTCCGTTGATGTGATCAAAACCATCAGGGAATATGACCCGGATAATATCATCCTGGTGGGCTCGCCCCACTGGGACCAGGACGTCCACCTGGTGGCCGATGACCCTGTCACGGGTTTCGATAACCTCATGTACACCCTGCATTTTTATGCGGCAACCCATGGCCAGTCGCTTCTCGACAGGGCCAATTATGCCCTGGGGAAAGGGATCCCCCTGTTCGTGTCGGAATCGGCCGGCATGGAAGCCAGCGGCAACGGCCCCATCAACGGTGAAGCCTGGCAGAAATGGATCGACTGGATGGAATCCAATAAGATCAGCTGGGTCACCTGGTCGATCGCCGACAAGGATGAGACCTGCTCCATGCTAAAGCCTTCGGCCTCCTCAAAGGGAAAATGGAAGGAATCCGATCTGAAGGAATCGGGCATCAAAACCCGGGAATATTGCAGGTCGCTGAACGGCGAATGAAATAACCACACGGTAGCCGCCGGCTTTAACCGGCCCGGCGATCATTAAACAGGATCGGACCATGAAATCTTCTCCACAATGCAGGTTCTTTTTAAGCCTCCCGCTTCTTCTGGCAATGGCATTCACCGTCCCTCTGCATGGGCAAACAGAACCTGTTGCGACAGCTGAAGCTGAAGACGGCCTGTTAACGGGAGTCAATGTCACCACGGCCCGCACAGGCTATTCGGGAACGGGTTACGTGACCGGCTTTGATAATACCGGCGACAAGGTGACCGTGAGCATGGATATCCCAGATTCGGGCTTTTACAAACTCATCATCCGCTACAACGGGTCGGCCGGAGCGAAATACCAGGATGTCGTTGTCAACGACGGCTTTGCAGCAACCGTCAGTTTCCCAGCTACCCAGGGATTCGCCGATGCTGTGGCAGGAAGCTATGCCCTCCACAAGGGACAGAACACCTTTTACGGTCGTCAAAAACTGGGGATGGAGCGATATCGATCAGTTCAGGGTTTATCCAGCACAACGGAACACCTATGCGATCGTGCGCGATCCTGTCGATCCGGAATGCCACACCCGAAACAAAGGCCCTTTACCATTTCCTGCTCTCCAGGTTCGGGAGGGAGATCATTTCCGGCCAGACACATGATTATTTCGACAACCTGAAGAACCAGACCGGAAAAACACCGCTGATCCGAAACGGCGATATGCAATCCTATACCGAGGGATACCCTTATCTCTGGAAGAACGGCGGGCATACCTTCGGCTGGTTTGACAATGGAACGACCGACCAGCTGATCAACTGGTATAACAGCACTGGCAAGCGCGGCATCGTGGCTCTCCAGTGGCACTGGCACTCCCCTTCCGGAGGGTCGCCGGGGACGAATACCTTCTACACCACCCAGACCACCTTTGATGTGACCAGGGCCGTGATCCCCGGGACACAGGAATACAGTGATATCCTCAGGGATATTGATGACATCGCGGTCCAGCTGAAAAAATTCCAGGATGCAGGCGTCCCTGTTCTCTGGAGGCCGCTGCACGAGGCCGGCGGCGGCTGGTTCTGGTGGGGAGCCAAAGGCCCGGCTGCCTGTAAAGCCCTCTATGACATCATCTTCGACAGGCTGAAGAACGTGCACCAGCTCCATAACCTGATCTGGGTGTGGTCAACTCCCGAGGCCAACTGGTACCCCGGAAACGCATAAGATCGATGTGGCCGGCTATGATTCTTACCCCGGAATTACAATTACGGACCGCAAAAGTATTTTTTCGATGTCTTGTATAACCTCACCGGTGGAAAAAAGCTGATCGCCATGACGGAAAACGGGCCCATCCCCGACCCTGCCGCCTGTTTTGCTGCCGACGCTCCCTGGTCATGGTTCATGTCATGGAGCAACCTGGTGAACGAACAGAATTCGGCCGGACATCTCCAGGACGTTTACGACGATACAATGGTCATCACGCTTGAATCGGCCGACCTTCCGGCGGTGTATGAATGGCGCAGCTCACTCTACCCCGAAGACTGGAAACCCGGCTACACGGATAAACAGGGCCGGTTTCTCCATGATTTCTCCTTTGCAGGCTACAAGGCCGGCGAAACAGCGATCCCGCGCATTTCCGGTCCTGTCGTCGACATTACCAAAGCCCCCTACCAGGCAGATCGCAGTGGTACCGACGATGTTACTGCCATCATCCAGCAGGCGCTCGACGATGTGGGATCATCGGGCGGCGGAGTGGTTTATCTTCCGGCAGGCACTTACCGCATAAAGGCTCCCGCTTCCGGTGATTATGCGCTGAGGATCCGGTACGACAGCACTGTCCTGCGCGGCGCCGGCCCGGATTCGACCTTCCTGTTCCACGACGAGACCTTTCTCAGGCAGAAAAACATCATCGAGGTTTACGGACAATATGCCGGATGGCGCCATTCCACAGGCGTCACATCCCCCATCACCGCCGACTTGACAGAACCGACCCGCATCCTGCCGGTCAAATCGGTCGAAGGCTTCACCCCTGGCGACCTGGTGGTGGTCCGTGCAACACCCACGGAAGCGTTCATGGAAGAGCACGGAATGGGCGGGATCTGGACGCCGGATGCCTTTGAAGGCCTCGCTTTCCTGCGACGCATCGATTCCGTGGATGTGGAAAAGAACGTTCTGATCATCGACGCGCCGACACGATATACCCTGAAAACCCGCGATACGGCCATCGTCACCCATGCCGGGAAACACATCACCGAATGCGGAATCGAGGATCTTTCGGTCGGTAACCGTGAAAATCCCAAAGAAGGCTGGGATGAGGAAACTTACAATACCGAAGGAACAGGAGCATGGGACGTTCACTTCTCGCATGTCATCCAATTCCGGTACGGACTGAACTGCTGGGTGAAAAACGTCCATACCTACAAACCGGCCGGAAACACCCGGGATGTCCATATCCTGTCGAATGGCCTTTCAATGGTTCAAAGCCGGTTCATCACCGTGGACTCATGCGATTTTGAGAAGCCCCAGTATGAAGGAGGCGGTGGAAACGGGTATATGTACACCCTCGAAGGGAACGACTGCCTGATCACGAACAGCCGGGGAAATGACGGACGTCACAACTTCGATTTCAAATTTCCCTACAGTAACGGCAATGTCATCCAGAACTGCCGGGCCGAGCATTCAAAGTACGCCAGCGACTTTCACATGTATCTCAGCATGGCCAATCTTTTCGACCATTGTACCGTGAACGGCGATTTCCTCGAATCCGTTTTCCGTCCTTACGGCGGGGATGCCATTCATGGCTATTCATCCACCCAGTCCGTGTTCTACAATACCGTCGGCGAAGCCTATCATCCCGGGAATGATTGCATCGTCGATTCCCGGCAGTTCGGCTGGGGATATGTGATCGGCACCTCGGGTCCCGCCGATGCGGTGAACCTCACTCCCGTTTCTGGCACCCTCAATGGGTATAGCTTTGATACCTGGCCTGAAGATATGCTGGAAGGCGAAGGGCGGGGCGAAGGCCTCAGCCCGGTGTCCCTTTACGACGACCAGCTTGCCAGGCGTCTTGCCCGGCCAAAAGGACCGGCAAGGCATGACGTCACAGTGATGGTCATGGACGAAGCCGCCGACACCGTGTTGCCGGGCAGCCGGGTGATCATCTATAATGACACGTTGCTGACGGATGCAGAGGGCAAAGCGGCCTTCTCCGCCGTATATGAAAGTTTTATCCTTTCCGCCGAAAAAGATTATTACGAGCCGGTGGATCAAAAGCAGATTGTCGTTCCGGGCGATACCATGCTGACCGTCCGCCTGAAACGGCAGGAATTCCGCACCACGATCACCGTTCTCGATGCCCGCACCCACGAACCTTTTGCCGGTCTGGAGGTCGACCTTGGCCAAAACCGGGCAACGACCGATGACCTGGGCGCGGCAGAATTCCGCGTCGGGGCGGGACCCAATCCCTATTCCATCAGCTTAGGATCTTACCGCCCGGAAGAAGGGACCCTCATCATCGTTTCCGATACTGCTTTCACCCTTTCCCTCACCCGTACCGCTGCCATGGTAATCTTTCGGGTAAAGAGCGATACGGCATTCCCCGGGGGCGCAACGGTGCGTCTTGAGGGAGACAGCCTGATGACCGATGCGACAGGGCAGGCAGAATTCACAAGCCTGCCCGTCGATTCGGGGTACCATTACCTTGTCAGAAGGGATGAGTATGACACGAAGGAAGGCTTCTTCAACCTTGTCACCGACACCACCATCGAAATCACCCTGCAACGCCTTCCCACAGGGATCCGCCTGTCATCGACCACCGGCGGGATCCGCATATGGCCGAACCCCGCTGAAGGGGTAATCTCCGGATCCCCTGAAAACTTCAGTGGTCCGGGAAGGGTGAAAATCTGGGACCTCCGCGGCAATGCCATCTGCGTTCAGGACATCGAAACCCTGCCTTTTTCCGTGGATCTGAAGGGTTTGTCGCCCGGAATGTATATCTTGCAGTGGATCGCCGGTGAAGCACCTCCTGTCTCAGGTTGCTTTGTGAAAAGTCCGTGACATCCGTCATACCGTTGTGCAGGCTGCGGATGTCTGTATCAAATACCCCGAAATCATGAAAACACAACTGCCAAAAGCGAAAATGAACGGGAACAGTGCATCCCGAAAATGTTCCGCATCCACCTCTTTCCGGTTCCTCCCGGTCTTCATGACCCTCCTGATCCTCGCCCTGTCCGCCTGCCAGGAACATCATGAAAAAACATCCGGAACGGCGGAGGCCGGGCCCGAGACCCTCCTGTTGAAAGACTATGCGCCGCAATCCATTTACCAGATCCCGGTGACCCGCGTTATCAAAGCCAGGTATCCCGTCATCGATATGCATGCGCATGACTATGCGGAGAGCAAACAGGGACTCGATGAATGGGTGAAAACGATGGATGAGACCGGCGTCGAAAAAACCGTCGTGCTGACCATGGCGTATGGGAAAAAATTCGACTCCCTGGTAACCGTTTATTCCGCTTACCCGGAACATTTTGAACTGTGGTGCGGACTGGATTACACCGGCTACAAGGACCCTGGTTTCGCCGGGAAAGCCATTGCCGAACTGACCCGCTGCCACGATAAAGGAGCTGTCGGCATTGGCGAACTGGGAGACAAGGGGAAAGGCCTTCACTATTGCCAGCCCCCGGCTTTCGGCATGCATCCCGATGACCCCAGGATGGACCCGGTCTGGGAAAAATGCGCCGAGCTCCGGATGCCGGTCAGTATCCACGTTGCCGATCCAAAATGGATGTATGAAAAGATGGATTCAACGAATGACGGGCTGATCAATGCTTACTACTGGAGGCTGGACAACAAGCCCGATATCGCGGATCACGCCGAGATGATCAATATCCTGGAGCGCACGGTCAAAAAACACCCCCACACCTTATTCATCGCCTGCCACCTGGCAAACTGTTCATATGATCTCGACAAAGCCGGGGCCCTCATGGACAAATATCCGAACCTCTACATGGATATTGCGGCCCGTTTTGGAGAGATCTGCGCGATACCCCGGGCAGCAAAACGGTTTCTCGAAAAATACCAGGACCGTATCGTCTATGGCACCGATCTGGGCAGAGAAGCTGACGTGTACCCCACAACCTTCCGTCTGCTGGAAACCGACGATGAGCACATCTATGTTCCCCGCTATCATTACCATTGGGCCCTCTCGGCCCTGGCCCTTCCCGATAACGTCCTGGAAAAAATCTACAGGGGGAATGCGCTTAAAATTGACCAGTACCGGCAGGGGGCGACCATTGCCTTGAAGTAATCTCCTTCATCAAAAGAGGGCTTCAATAGCAGGTTCTCCGGATAGTCCTCCCTTCAGCCTCATACCTCAGCTTAGCTCAGCCGGGTCCTCAGGATCCGGCTGAATGGTTTCATGGTGTCCGTTCAGATGTTTTCTGCCAGCCAGTCACCCACTTCGGAGGTTTTGTAGGCTTTACCTTCAGCGATATCTTCGGTCACAACACCGGCCTGCATGGAACGATCGACTACCGACGGATGGCTTCCGCCTCCTCGGTCAGGTTAAGGGCAAGTTCCAGCAACATGGCCGCGGAAAGCACCGTAGCCACGGGATTGGCGATGTTTTTTCCGGCTGCCTGGGGATAGGAGCCGTGGATGGGTTCGAACACCGACGTATGAATGCCCACCGAGGCTGAAGGGAGAAGACCCAGCGAACCGGTGATGACACTCGCTTCATCGGAAAGGATATCGCCGAACATGTTTTCCGTCACCATCACATCAAATTTCTTTGGCCACTGGATGATCTGCATGGCGGCATTATCGACGAACATGTAATCGACCTGGATATCGGGATAATCGGGGGCCATATCCTGAACGGTCTCGCGCCAGAGCCTTGAGCTGGCCAAGACATTGGCCTTGTCGACGACGGTGAGCCTCTTATGGCGTTTCCCGGCGTATTCAAAAGCCAGGTGTGTGATCCGCTGGATCTCCTCACGGGTGTATATGAGGGTATCGTAAGCGGTATTCTGATCTTCAGACCTCCCGCGGGGTTCTCCGAAATAAATGCCACCGGTGAGTTCCCTGATCACCACGAAATCGGCGCCTTCGACGAGATCGCGGCGCAGGGGCGATTTATGAAGAAGGACGGGAAGGTGCTCACAGGCCGGATATTGGCGTAGAGACCCAGCTTCTTTCGCATGGCAAGAAGTCCCTGCTCGGGACGGACCCTGGCTTTGGGGTCATTGTCGTATTTGGGATCCCCGATGGCTCCAAAGAGCACGGCATCGGAATTCATACAGAGCTGGTACGTCTCATCGGGGAAAGGATTACCGGTGACATCGATGGCTTTCGCCCCAACCACCGCTTCGGTGAAGGTGAAGTGATGATGATACTTTTTCCCGACAGCTTCGAGAACTTTGACCGCCTGTTCCACGATCTCCGGGCCGATCCCGTCACCGGGCAATACCGCAATTCTTGCATTCATGAAAAAAATGTTTTAGGGTTTTGACATTAAACAGACCAGATCAGTCTCCGGCAGGCATTGATCGCACAGACCGCCAGGCACTGCCTGTATAACTGTTCCGGCACGGGGGACGATCTCAACTGCCCACCTTCCGCCGGTTATTCACTTTCTGCAGGGGCTTTTGAAGTTTCTCCCCCTCATCGAGATGCTTCCATGATGTTGAGCATCCTGAGTGTCCCGTTGATCGCTGCAATGGTCTGATCACAATCAAGGCCACGGGTTTTGAACATTTTACCGTTATAGTCCCAGGTGATCATACATTCCACCAGGGCATCCGTCTTGCCTCCGGGGGGGATGGTCACCACGTAATCTTTCAGAACGGGCCTGCTCTTATCGAGCCGGGCATAGATCCTCCACAGGGCTTTCATGAAAGCATCATACTGTCCGTCGCCCGAAGCCGTCTCCTCGTAAACCTCGGAATCGATCTCGATGCTGACGGTTGCCATCGAACGGAGGCCGGCGGCCACTGAGAGGGAATAGTTATGGATCTTGATCCGGTTCTCCACCCGCTCGCTCTTAAGCACGTCGGAGATGATATAAGGCAGATCCTCCTTGGTGACCGTTTCCTTTTTATCGCCAAGCTCGATGACCCGTTCGGCCACCATTTTCATCTCATTGCGGTCGAGCTTAATGCCCAGTTCCTCAAGGTTTTTCATGATACTGGCCCTGCCCGACATTTTCCCGAGGGCATATTGTCTTTTCCTTCCGAAGCGCTCGGGAAGAAGATCGTTGAAATAGAGGTTGTCTTTCTGGTCGCCGTCGGCATGGATGCCACTCGTCTGGGTGAAGACGTTCTCACCGATCAACGGCTTGTTGGCCGGAATCCTGACGCCGGAAAACGACTCGATGAGTTTGCTGACCAGGTATAATTTTTCTTCACGCACCGAAAGATCGAACTTCAGGTGGTCCTTCACAATGCCGATCACGCTCGAAAGGGGAACATTTCCGGCCCTTTCCCCTAATCCGTTCAGGGTGGTGTGGATGCCTGAAATGCCGGCCTTGATGGCTGAATAGACATTGGCGGTGGCCAGGTCATAATCGTTGTGGGCATGAAAGTCGAAATTCAGCCAGGGATACCGTTGTCGCATATCGAGGCACATCTCGTACGTTTCCTGGTGATTGAGGATCCCGAGGGTATCGGGAAGCATGAACCTGTCCACCCCTTCATCCTTCAGGCTGTCGATCATATGATAAACATATTCGGGCGAATTCCGCATGCCGTTGGACCAGTCTTCAAAATAGATGTTCACCCGGATGCCCATCTCCCTGGCCCTGGCCAGTACGCCCCTGATATCTTCAATGTGCTGCCCGGGGGTTTTGCGCAGCTGCTGCTCACAATGCTTCAGGGATCCCTTGGTCAGAAGATTGATCACCTTCCCGCCGGCGCTGGAAATCCAGTCGAGCGACACCGTGCCGTCGACAAATCCGAGCACTTCCACCCGCTCGAGAAAACCATGTTCACGGGCCCAGTCAAAGATCATTTTGGCTCCCTGGAACTCGCCTTCCGAAACGCGGGCGGAAGCCACTTCAACCCGGTCGACATTGAGATCTTCAAGCAAAAGCTTGGCGATCTTGAGCTTTTCCTTTGCCGTGAATGACACTCCGGAGGTCTGTTCACCATCACGAAGAGTCGTATCCATTATCATTATTTTCATCACTTCTGAAATTAGGTTTGAACCCGGTACCAGGGGCGCCTCATAAAATCCGGTAAACCAGGTTACTCTGCATGAGCAGGCAGCGCCATTCTGCGCCTTCGACGATCACATCCTCTCCCGCTCAAAGGCCTCGATCTTATCCTTCATTTTCAGGAGGTAATCGATATCGTCGTACCCGTTCAGCAGGCATTCCTTTTTGTAGGCGTTGATCTCGAAATGTTCCTTTTCACCCGTTGTCCGTATGATGATCTCCTGGTTCTCCAGGTCGACACGGATTTTGGTTTGGGGATCCTGTTCAACCGCCCGGAATAATTTTTCAAGAAAAGTGTCCGAAACCTGGACAGGCAGCACGCCGTTGTTCAGTGCATTGTTTTTGAAAATATCGGCAAAGAAGCTGGAAACGACAACCCGGAAACCATAAGTCGTGGATCGCCCATGCCGCGTGTTCGCGGCTGGAACCGCTGCCAAAGTTTTTGCCGGCGACAAGAATTTTTCCGCTGTAGGTATCATCATTGAGGACAAAGTCCGGTTTCGGCTGATTATTCTTGTCATATCGCCAGTCCCTGAAGAGGTTTTCCCCAAATCCCTCGCGGGTGGTCGCTTTCAGGAAGCGTGCCGGGATGATCTGGTCGGTATCGACGTTCTCTATCGGAAGAGGTACGGCCGTGGATTCTATGGTCACAAATTTCTCGGATGACATTCTTTTCCTTTTTTGTGTTAGAGATTAGAGTAAGGTGGCCGGATCAACGATCTTGCCGGTCACGGCAACGGCTGCTGCGGTGAGGGGGCTGGCCAGCATGGACCTGGCACCAGGACCCTGGCGCCCTTCGAAATTGCGGTTGGATGTGGTAACTGCCAGTTTCCCCTCGGGGATCTTATCATCATTCATGGCCAGGCAGGCGGAACAACCGGGCTGCCGAAGCTTGAAACCGGCCTCTTCCAGGATCGTGGTTATGCCTTCCTCCTTTGCCTGCTTCTCAACCTGTTTCGAGCCGGGAACGATCCAGGCGGTAATGTTGTCGGCCTTTTTCTTTCCCCTGATAAAAGCTGCCACTTCCCGCAGATCTTCAATCCTGCCGTTGGTGCATGACCCGACAAAGACATAATCCACCGGTTTGCCGAGCAACGACCTCACCGGGTTCAAAACCCATGTATTTCAGGGATTTTTTGAATGAAGGAAGATTGGCCGGATCGATATCCTTTTCCGCCGGGATATGATCGCTGATCCGGATGCCCATGCCCGGGTTCGTCCCATAGGTGATCATGGGCCGGATGTCGGCAGCGTCAAAATGCAGTTCCTTGTCGAAAACGGCGTCATCATCGGTTTTGAGTGTATCCCAATGCGCCATGGCCTTGGCGAATCCTTCCGCTTTGGGCGCAAATTTCCGTCCCTGGATATAGTCGTAGGTCACTATGGTCGGGAGCAATGAGCCCGCCTCGCGCGCCGCATTCAATGCTCATATTGCAGATCGTCATCCGTCCTTCCATGGAAAGACTCCGGATGGCCGAACCGGCGTATTCAATAAAATACCCCGTCCCTCCGCTGGCTGTAATTTTGGAGATGATGTACAGGATCACATCCTTGGCCGTGACCCCCTTTCCGAGATCACCTTCAACATTGATCCGCATCCGTTTGGGTTTTGGCTGAAGAATACACTGGGTGGCCAGAACCATTTCCACTTCGCTGGTCCCAATTCCAAAGGCCACGCTGCCGAAAGCCCCGTGCGTCGAAGTGTGACTGTCGCCGCAGACAATGGTCATCCCCGGCTGCGTGATCCCCAACTCGGGGCCAATGACGTGCACAATGCCCTGGAAGGGATGATTCAACCCGTAAAGGGTAATCCCGTGTTTCTCACAGTTCTCAGTGAGCTTGTTGACCTGGAACCGGGAAAGCTCGTCCCGGATGGGAAGATGCTGATCCACCGTGGGGACATTGTGATCGGGCGTCGCAACCGTATTCTCCGGGCGGAAAACCGGTATGCCCCTCCGGTCAATTCCGGCAAATGCCTGTGGACTGGTCACTTCGTGGATAAAATGCCTGTCGATATAAAGGACGCTGGGTCCGCCTTCGATTTCTTCAACAACATGGGAATCCCATATTTTGTCAAAAAGAGTTTTTCCTGCCAATTTGATACCATTTAAAATTCAACAAATACGATGCACCCCAAGGTCCATCTGTGTCCTTTTTCCGCCGGGTGCATCCGCTCTAAATGAACGGCTGGAATCCGGAGATCGTATAATCAACCTCTGCGTGGCCCACAATGAAGGGCGAAAATGACCGCCCCCATCCTGCTTTCCCCGCTCAGGGTGGATGCCTTTGAGGGCCTGTCCGGCCCGCTGCCGTTCAACTTTCACCGGCCGAACCGATCTGCAAAGGTAACAAACTTATTCTACTTTCTCGCCCGTTTCCAGAAGTCACTATTATAATTTAACACTTTTTTATCTTAAATTAGATCAGATTTTCAGCAAAGCGCGTTCTTCGCTTAAAATCCGGCGCCCCGCACGATCGGTTCAGGTTATCCGCGTTGATCCCGGGGAATTCCCCGGAAATTCCGATGAAAATCATTACTTTTGGATCATCCGTTATGACCGGGGAGGCGGATCCCGGTTGAAGCACGGAGGCAAACATCAGTATTAAAAGACGTTAGTATGAAAATCTTTTTCTCTCTCCTGATCACCCTGATGGTTCTGTTGTGGTCATGTAAAAGCGCCACGGAAGTTACCACTCCGGCCAGCGATGATATCGCCGGGCAGATTCAGCGTCAGCTAAAGGAACAGGCCAAGGCCGCAGGACAGGACAATGATCAGCGCCTGCGGGATGCCGCACTGAATGGCAATACGGACGCCGTCAAAGATCTGCTCTCCGGATCGGTGCCGGCCGGCGCCACCGACGAAGATGGCCGTAACGCCCTGATGCTCGCGGCCTATAACGGTCATACCGAAATCGTCCGCCTGCTTCTCGAAGCCGGAACAGGGGTGAACCTCCAGGACCAGTATGGCCGGACAGCTCTGATGTTTGCGTCGAGCGGCCCCTTCCCGGAAACCGTCCGGCTCCTGCTCTCCCATCATGCCGATCCCAACCTGACTGACACCAACGACCGGTTTACCGCCCTCATGTACGCCGCTTCCGAAGGTCAGGCCGAAGTGGTGCGCATCCTGCTCCAAAACCATGCCGACCCTTCCCTAAAGGATAAAGACGGCGACGATGCCGCAACCTTTGCCAGGAACAATAAACATCCCGAAGTGGCCAGACTGCTGAAGCCATAGGATTTCATACCGGCATCTTCTTTTTCACCGCCGGTGCACCCTCCGGAAGGCCGGGGATCCTTTTCAGCAGCCGTCAAAATATTCGCCGCAAAATGAACAACTTCTCGTCAAAGGTGTCCTACTGTGACAGGGTCTTGAAGTAAGTTATGGATGCCGGTATACCATTGACTGACAATTTGTTTTCGATGATATTCGTACTAACCCAAACCCCTCCGCCATGAACAGAAGAGACTTTATCCGGACAGGTGCCTTTGCCGTACCTGCGATCCATTTATTCCCTGCCTCGCTCACCGGAATGGAAAGGGAGAACATGCCCTTCGCCCTCGAAAAACGCATGCTCGGCCGTACCGGTGAAAAACTTTCCATCATCGGCTTCGGCGGTATCGTGGTGATGAATGCCACACCGGAAGAAGCGGACCAAAGAGTAAAACAGGCCATTCACTATGGGGTCAATTATTTCGATGTCGCCCCGAGTTATGGCGATGCCGAACTTAAGCTTGGCGAGCCCCTGAAACCTTATCCGCAATCAGGTCTTCCTGGCCTGCAAAACCGAGGAGCGAACCCGGGACGGCGCCCGGAAGGAACTGGAGGCTTCTCTGGAGCGACTGCAGACCGATCACCTGGATCTCTATCAGCACCATGCCGTCACGAAAATGGAGGATGTGGATACGATATTTTCGCCCGGAGGCGCGATGGAAACCTTTCTCAAAGCCAAAGAGGAAGGACTGGTCCGTTACCTCGGCTTTTCCGCGCATTCCGTGGAAGCCGCCATGGCTCTCATGGACCGGTTTGATTTCGACACCATCCTGTTCCCGGTGAATTTTGCCACCTGGTATGCGGGGGATTTCGGCCCCCAGGTCCTGGAAAAAGCGAAACAGAAAAAGATGGGCATCCTTGCGCTCAAAGCCATGGCCAGGCGCCCCTGGCCGGAAGGGTCAAAGCGGACAAACGGCAAAACGTGGTATGAACCGTTGAGTCTTCCCACAGAAGCGGAAAAGGGACTGCGGTTTACCCTCTCCCATCCTGTCACCGCCGCGATCCCGCCGGGAGATGAAAACCTGTTCAAAATGGCTCTTGAACTGGCTGCCCGGTTTCACCCCATGAATGATGACGAGATCCGTCAGATGAAAACCATGGGATTGTCGACCAAACCCATTTTTACCTATCCGTCGGAGAAATCCTGACCCGGAAAGAACGAACCGGGAAGCGGAGCATTTCCGCATTCCCGGTTTTTAATTCGTGTGAACGGGGGAAGAATCTGGAATTGTTTTTTCCGGAGTTTGCCCCTGTCACTCGACCGGATTTCCGTCGGCGTCGATGTGCTTTATCGTGTAACCGAGCTTCTTTAGGGGTTCTTCAATGGTTTCACGGTCACCCACGACAACCCATGTCATGGCCGGAGGCGAGATCACCTTCGGCGTCGTTTTTCGGACATCTGCAGTGGTGAGGGCTTTAAGATCCGACGCAAAATCCTGGAAATACGTTTCCTTCAGGTTGTAGCGCACGATCTCGCTGATCGCCTGTGTCAGGGCATCCAGCGTTTCATATTTTCCGGGGATCTGCAGGAGCCGGTTATCGCGATTCCGGGATACCTCGTCATCGGTGGCCGGTTGTGATTTTTCATATTCCTTAAGTTCCCGGTCAATTTCCGACGCGCTCTCGAAGGTTTTATCCGATTGAACCGAGGTAAAGACCATGAACGGCCGTTGACCGGTAGCGCCCATGATGAAGGAACTCGCGCCATAACTCCAGTGCTTGTCTTCCCTGATGTTCATATTGAGCCTCGACGTGAATTCGCCGCCAATGATGCTGTTCACGATCGTCACCGACGCCTCGCTGAGCCTGCCGTAAGGTTCGGTAAGATTCCCTGCGATGATCAGCGACTGGATGGACCCGGGTCTGTTCATCAGGTAGATAACCGGTTCAGCCGGTTGGCTCACCACCGACATTTTCTTGCGGGGGAGATCACCGCTCTTCCAGTCCGCGAATTTCTTTTCGAGCATGGGTTTAAGCTCTTCCATAGTGATATCGCCTGCCACGATGAGGGTGGCATTATTGGGCTTAAGCCATGTATCATGAAATTCGACCAGTTGTTCCCGTGAAATGGTCAGGATACCCGATTCATAACCTGATCCTGAAAGGGGATTCCCGTAAGGATGACCATCGCCGTAAAGAAACTTCGGAAGGATACGGAACGCGATCCCGGCAGGCTGGGATTTTTCCCTCTGAATGGAGATGATCTGCTCATTTTTTAACCGGTTCAGTTCGGCAGCGGGAAAGGTCGGATTGAGAATCACGTCGACGAAAATATCGAGGGCGGGATCAAGATTCTGCTTCAGCGTGTTCAGACCAACATAGGATTGATCGAGATTGGAACCTGTCTTGAGCCTGGCTCCCAGACCATCGATCTGCTCGCTGATGGCCAGTGCATCCCTGGTGGCCGTGCCTTCATCCAGCATTTCCATGGCCAGCTTTGCCGTACCGGGTACGCCGAACTGATCGGAAGCGTATCCGGCGTCGAAGGTCAGGAGCATATTGACGGCGGGGATGGTGGTCCGGTTGACCAGGATTACCCCCAGACCGTTTGAGAGTTTTGAACGTTCGAACTGCGGGAAGGTCAGACCCGGGAGGCGTCCCGGAGTCGGGCATGCGGGTCCTGTCCACATCGGCGACTTCGGTCTTCGGTTCGGTGAAAGGTGTCACGGTGAGAACGTATTCCCCGTCACTCAGCCATTCACGGGAGGTGGCCAGAAGGTCCGCCCGCGCGGACAGTCGGAAAGATGTTCCAGGTACGTTTTATAATAGCCGGGATCGTGATGATAGGTTTCCGACATCGCCAGGATGTCGGACTTGCCGCCAAACCCGCCAACCCGTTCGAGCCCCCTGACGAAAGACGCATACTGTTTGGTCGTGACCCGTTGCACCTCTGCCTCCGTGGGACCTTCTTTCAGAAAGCGGGCCAGCTCTTCATCGATGGCTTTCTCGACATCGGATATGGCCACGCCGGGTTTTGCATCGGCCACGATCGTAAACAAACTCCCGATCTCCCGTTCGTCAACATAGGTATAGACCATGGTGGATATCTGGTCATCATAAACCAGTCTTTTGTAAAGACGTGAATTCTTGCCCGAGGAAAGGATGCGTGACACCACATCGAGATCGTAACATGCAGGAGATCCGTCTTCGGGTACATTCCATACCTTATAAACCCGTGCCTGGGGAACCCGGTCCTGAAGCGATTGCCTGATCGTTCCCGACCTCCTGGCGATGAATGTTTGCATCCTGGCTACCGGCGGATTGCCTGGAAGACCCCCGAAATATTCCTTCACCTTCCCGAGAGCCTCGCCGGTCTGTACATCGCCGGCGACGACCAGGACAGCATTGTTGGGTCCGTAATAAGTTTTGAACCAGGCTTTGACATCGTCGAGTGAAGCAGCCGTGAGATCTTCCATTGACCCGATAACGGTCCATGAATAGGGATGATTGGCGGGATATACCGCTTTGGTCATATATTCATCCACCATCCCGAAGGGTTCATTCTCATACTGCCGTTTTTCGTTCTGGACGACTCCCCTTTGTTCATCCAGTTTATCCTGCGAAATCGCATTGACCATGTAGCCCATGCGGTCGCTTTCAAGCCACAAGACTTTTTCAAATTCCGATACCGGCACGGTCTCGAAGTAATTCGTCCGGTCATTGTTGGTGGTTCCGTTGAGATCGGTCGAACCCATCTTGTCGAGGGCCTTGAAGTAGTCGTCATCGAAATGCTCACTGCCATTGAACATGAGGTGTTCAAACAGGTGGGCGAACCCTGTCCGGCCCGGTATTTCATTTTTTGAACCCACGTGATACCAGATGTTGACGGCGACCACGGGAGCCTTGTGATCCTCGTGAATGATGACCGTCAGCCCGTTGCCGAGGGTGAATTTCTGGTAAGGAATGTCGATGCCAGCAAATGTCTGCTGCGCGTTGTTAAACTGTGAGAAGCCTGCCATAATGATTGCAAAGATTAATGAACATTTTTTCATGATGAGGGTGATGAGTCGTTAGTCGTTTTGTGGTGTTTGAGAAAAGATGAAAAGCTGAGGGTTGTTTTCCTGGCGTAAAATGCTTCGGCGTACCTGGCGGATGATTCCATCCCGCGAAGTCGCGGCAGCGCCCTGAAGGTTTCACCGTCAAACCAGTGCTTCCCTGCCTGTGAAGCATATGCCTCGTGGAGAAAGGAGATTTTCTCGTTAAGAGACATCCTCGTCCAGGCCGACGAACAGGTTGGGAACCCCGAGGTCCCCGTCCCACTTGGGAATTTCATACTCCAGGATCAGGTGGTTCCTGAAGGTGTTCCAGGTCAGGTCACTGACTGTGCGATGATCCTGGTGCCGGTCGTGCCGGTAATGGGTGAAGATGAGGTCGGGCTTATCACCTTTGAGTTCTTCAAACCGTTCTTTCACCTCGGTGGCGTGAAAGGGCAGAAAGCCGTCACGGAATTCATGGATCACCACCTCACGGCGGTCAAGTCCCTTGAGAAACAGTCCGGCCGATGCCGTGGCTTCCTGCTTCCTGACCGGGGTGGAAGAGAAGATGACCCATTTTACAGCGCCGAGCCGTCCTGAACGTTTGAGGTTGAGAAGCGTTCCTCCGAGGCCGATCTCGATATCGTCACAATGGGCCCCCAGACAAAGAACATTGATTTTGTCTGCAAAGTCGAAGGTCAGGTTTACCATATATCAGTGGTTAGAATTTCGCCATACTTCCCAGTATGTTTTGCCCTTACTGTACAAATCATCCAGGTTTTGTTTTTCCTTGTAGGTATCCATACTGGCCCAGAATCCGTCGTATGGATAGGATAAAAGGCGGTGCTCGCTGATGAGCCTGCTGAAAGGCTCATTGACGATCTCTTCGCCATCCTGAAGATAGTTGAAAAATTCGGAACGGAAAATGAAATATCCGGCATTGACGTATAATCCACTTTCGCCGATATGATTGATGCTTTGAACAACCCCATGGTTGTCGAGCTTCACCACATGAAAACTCTGAGTGGGCTGATAGACCATGAATGAAGCGACCATCTGAGGCTGGCTCTCAAAATCATCGATCATCGTATTGAGATTCAGATCGGTGAGCCCGTCACTGTAGTTAGCCAGGAACATCGGCTCATTTTTGAGCAACTCCCTGACCTTCATGAGTCGCTGGCCAATATTGGATGTCATCCCCGTATCGACGAACGTGATCTCCCAGTCGCTGATATCCGAATGGAGCAGTTTAATCCTCTTTCCGCCTTTCTGAAGAACGAAATCGTTCGAGACGTATTCATGATAATTGACAAAATAGTCCTTTATCACGTCGGCCTTATAGCCCAGGCAAAGGATAAATTCCTTGTGACCGAAATGGGCATAATATTTCATGACATTCCATAAAACAGGCCGGTAGCCAATAGGGACCATGGGCTTGGGGATGGCCTCCGAGTATTCCCGGAGTCTCATCCCCAACCCTCCACAGAATAAAACAACTTTCATAACAGCATTTGTAAGTATTAGTAAATGGTAAGTTCAGGAATCGGTACAACAAACTTCCCCCCCCATTCCCGCACGTAATGAAGCTGATCCATAATCTCATCTTTCAGATTCCACGGCAGGATGAAAATATAATCCGGCCTGGTTTCCCTGATGCGGTCGGGATGGAATATCGGGATGAGGGTTCCGGGAAGGTATTCCTCCTGCTTGACCGGATTCCTGTCGACCGTGTAATCGATAAAATCTGTTCTGACACCGCAGTAATTCAGAAGGGTGTTCCCTTTGCCTGGAGCCCCGTAGCCCGCCACGCTCTTATGCTCGCGTTTCGCCCCGATGAGAAATTCAAGGATCTTACGCTTGGTCTCCTTGACATTCTCTTCAAACTTCGAATAATAAGCCAGGTCCATCAGCCCCATCTGCCTTTCCCGCTCAGACAACTCAATGGCTCTTGACGTCAGGGATTTGGTTTTATCCTCGGCATGTTTGGCATAGATTCTCAATGAGCCGCCGTGCGTCGGGAGTTCCTCAACATCCCATATTTCAAGGTTATGGTCTCTGAAAATTGCCGAAGCAGTTGAAAACGAAAGATACGAGAAATGTTCATGGTAAATCGTGTCAAATTGATTTCCCTCGATGAGTTTGAGTAAATGCGGAAATTCCATGGTGATGATACCGCCCGGCTTGAGAAAGATCTTCATTCCTTCAACGAAGTCATTGATTTCAGGCACATGAGCGAGGACATTGTTCCCTACCAGCAGGTCGGGCTGGCCGTATTTCTCTCTCAGGTACAAGGCTGTTTCACGATTGAAAAACATAACCTCCGTGGGGATCTTTTTCTCGTTTATCGCGAACGTAGCGACATTTTTGGAGGGTTCAATACCCACAACGGGAATTCTTTTTTCTATGAAATATTGTAAAAGGTAACCGTCGTTGCTCGCAATCTCAGCCACCAGGCTGTCACTTCCCAGGTGGAATTTCCCCGTCATTTCATTGGAGTATCTCCTGGCATGGTCGAGCCAGCTGTCGGAGTATGAAGAAAAATAAGCATATTCATCATAGATCTCCAAAGGAGATACCAGTTCAGGAACCTGAACGAGAAAACACCGCTCACATATGTACACATGAAGAGGATAATGGGGTTCCATCTGACCAAGTTGTCCCTGCTTAACGTAACTCTCGCATAGGGGCTGCATGCCCAGATCAATGAATGTATGCTTCAGCTTTGTATGACAGAAGCGACATTCGGGCTGTGAATCGTAAAATTCTGACATCATTTTCGTCGAAATCGCCTAAGGACTTCAAATAAACATCTCAGGCGCCGTTCCGTTCAAAATGCGTCGGGATTTTCTGCAGGTTTCTCACGCTCTCCTCTATCCGATTCACGGCTGATGGAATGCCGGATCTTATATTCTGCCGGTCCTGATCGTCTCCTCAGGTCTTCTGCGGCTTTTTGGAATCCTTTTCTTTCATCCCGGCCAGTTCATCTTCCAGGAGCTTGAGGCGTTTTTCAAGATCGCCCTTGTCGGCGTTGAGTCTGACGATTCTCGCATTCAGGTTTTCTTTTTCCTTTTCAAGAACCTGAATTTTCCGGGTATAGATAGCCTTGTGGTAGAAATACGAAGTCAGATACCCGATGAGTGCTGCCACCACGAGCATGATGACAATTTCGATGGTTGCGGTGGTCTTTGTCTGTGCCACCATCATGAATGTTCCCATAGTGATTAGTGTTTTAGTGAGACTTCTGCCCTCCTGTTCCCGGCCCTTCCTTCCTCGGTCCGGTTATCGCCAAGGGGGTCGGCTTCTCCCCTGGAGTTGATCACCAACTGTTCCCCGGGAATTCCTTTTTTCATGAGATAATCCTTTACGGCCGAAGCCCTCCGGCTTCCCAGTGCGAGATTGTAGGCCTCGGAGCCGTTAGCGTCGGTATAGCCGGTGATGGAGATCACACCGGAGGGATTGGCGGCGGTCCAGGCTTTGAACTGATTACAGCCTTTGTCAATATCAGCACCAGGGGTGAATGCCCACTGGTTTGTGCTGAAGTGGATCACCAGGGTAGCGGGCGCAGGCGCCTCTTCCCCGGCCCGGGTACTGGCCACAGCAGCAGCTTCCGCTGCCGCAGGTTCCGGTGCGGGTCTGACCTCAGTCTCTGCTGACGTGGAACACAGACCTTTTACCTGGCATACATAAAACCAGCCGGAAAGCCCGGTCCAGATCAGGAAGGCAACGATCCCAATCGTGAGAATTCTCATACGCATTGTTTTTTAGAGGTTTAGCTTAAGGCAA
This sequence comes from uncultured Bacteroidales bacterium, assembly GCA_963763215.1. Classification (GTDB taxonomy): domain Bacteria; phylum Bacteroidota; class Bacteroidia; order Bacteroidales; genus DASQZK01. The sequence continues at coordinate 276,104 of CAVXNX010000014.1, read as the reverse complement.
GTTATAACATTAATCCATGATATTCACTACGTATTTCAAAAAACGTAGTTAATAAGTCGGTGGTCGGTGGTCGGTGGTCGGTAATCGGTAAACGGTAATCAGTAATCGGTAATCAGTGAATAATACTAAGAACTTCCAACGGAAATGTTCAATTAAGTGTGTCATCGTCAAAAATTCAATCTTCAAAATACATAGTTAACTGATTTAGGATTGTTGGCCATTCCCTTGTTCCGGACTTCCATTTTTTCTGGAAGTTCATCGTCGCTAAGTAGACCAGTTTTAAGGCAGCCGTTTCTGAGGTAAAAGCCCCCATTGATTTGGTGACCTTTCTGACCATGCGATGATAACCTTCAACAGTATTTGTCGTGTAGATCAGCCTTCTAATCGGTTCAGGATATTTAAAATAATTTGATAGATGAGCCCAATTTGTACGCCAGCTTTTAATTGGTGTTGCCTATTGTTTTCCCCTTTTTTCTTCAAGTTTATCCAGGTTATGTTCAGCGAGCTCAAGGGTACTTGCCTTATAGACTTCCTTAAGATCCTTCATGAATTCCCGATAATTCCGCCAGGAAATATATTTCATCGTATTGCGTACCTGATGTATGATGCAAAGTTGAACTTCAGTTTTTTTTCGGTTCTCAAAATTGAGTTCGTTTTCTTTCATAATGGTGTCAATTTAAACATTTTTATTTTGACACACTTTTATGAACATTCCCGCTTTGTATAACAAGTAACTACTTCGTATTTAACCAGTTGAAAGTCCGATTTCCGACCACCGACTACCGACCACCGATTACCGATTACCGACCACCGACTTCCGACTCCCTTGCTTTTTACACAAATGACTTACCAAAAACTTTTCTTGATTATGTCTCGAATATCAGTTACATTTAGACGAATATTCACGGCCTATGGACCTATCCTACAATAACATCGACCAGGTTTTTTATTCCGATGGCTACCGGCTGGCGACCACCGTTCTCAGCAAAGGTGCCGACAGCGAAAATCTCAACCAGCTCAGCCAGGGAATTTACCATGCCATCGACTCCCTGATCGATACCCTTTCGGCCCGCGTATGCCGCGAAGGGAATCCTCTGCATTGCGGAAAGGGATGCCACTGGTGCTGTTCCAAGCAAATCTTCGCCAATCCCTGGGAGGTGATCTTCCTGGCGGGATACATCCGGACAATATTTTCGCGGGAGAAGGTGGACCGTCTCATCGAATCCCTCAGGATTAAGCATGACATCACCTCGAAAAAGAGCCTCGAAGAAAAACTCTCCCTGGCCCACTTCTGTCCTCTGCTCGACGAGAGGATCTGTTCAGCCTACGCAGCCAGGCCTATGGCTTGCAGGATTTACCTCTCCACGGATATCGATTCGTGCATCCGGGAATTCAGTCAGCCGGATGATTCCTCGGCATTCGCCCGTCTGCTCGAATTTCCGCTGCGTGCCGGAAGAATGATGAATGAAGGAGTAGCGGCACGCTTCCGGGAGTTGGGTCTCATGATATCGGAACTGACCCTCGAGGAAGGACTCCTCCTGGCCCTGCAGGATCCCGCCATCGCCAACCGGTGGATCAGCGGGGAAAATGTTTTCCCCTGCCCGGAATACACCGGTGATGAACTGAAAATCCTCAATTCATATCCGCAAAACGACAAAGACAGCGCCTGAAAGCTGCCGGATAGCGGCAATCGCTGTCTTTATCCTTAAGACCACGATCTAACACCCGGGAAATGAAACTCATCAAATGGATTTTTATCATTCTTGCCTGTCTGATCGCAGCCACCCTCATCATTGCCGCCTTTCTGCCTGCTGAGGTCATCATCCGGGCCGAAAAAGACATCAACCTCCCACCGGCAAAAGTCTTCCATGCCGTGGCTACCTTCAGTGGCCGTCCCCTGTGGGACCCCTGGATATCGGTCGACTCGACGGCAAAAACTTCCGTGAACTTCCAGGAACTTTATACCGGGACGCGGTTCTCATGGACCGGGCATCTTACCGGCACCGGGGATATCACGGTCGATTCCACAAAATTCGGGAGATACATCGGGTCGACTGTGCATTTCGGCGGGCAAAAAACACCGGCAAAAGTTTCCTGGAAATTTTCAGAAAATAACGGGAAAACGCATGTTGTCTGGACGTTCCGGTCCGCTGCCCATTATCCTCTCGGGAGGCTCGCCATCCTGTTCATGAGGAAACCCCTCAGGCAACAGTATGAAAGGGGACTTGAAAACCTGAAACAACATCTCGAACGCTATGGCGCCTCGCTCAGCAGCCTTTCCCCGATCACACTGGTCAATATGCCCGAAATGAATGCCATGGTGGCTTCAGCTAGTGGAAAGAGGGATGAACTGACCTCCGGCTATACCGCCCTTTTTGCTAAAGCCGTCAAAGCAGTTACCGACCAGGATCTCGAAGTGACCGGCGTACCCTTCAGCTACGTTTTCGACTTCAAGGAGGAAACGAATACCGCAACGGTCTACTGCGGGATCCCCGTCAGAACACCCGGCACCCCAGCCTTTGAGGTCCTGGCCGTCTCCTTCCCGGCTTTCAGGGCAGCCAGGGCAATCCATACCGGTCCTTATGATGAACTCCCACAGTCGTACAACAAAATGACGGATTATATCCATTCCAACCACCTGAAGGCTACAGGCGAAGTCTGGGAATTCTATCTTACCGACCCTGAAGTTGAGCCCATCGTCACCAGCTGGAAAACGGAAATCCTCATGCCTGTCACAAAATGACGGAACGTTTCGTTTCATGCCGTTGGCTGAAAAACGATGCTTCCCAAACGAAAAGAGAGTCACCGGTCACTGACCGATGGCTCTCCGGTTTAACAGCGTTTGAATGCCGTTCATCAACCAACTAACCAACTAACAGACTCATGACAATTCGTCAGAATCCTAAAAAAAGTGTTAATCTTTCAACAAGTTAAGCCATTTGGCGGAAAAACAGCACAGATAAGAACCTTTTTTATAACATATTTCGGCATTCCGGAAAAAAGTCTTATTCTCTTATTTCCCTGTCCCTTCGGTAATAAGGTTATACAAAAGTCTTTTAGCCACCGAAGAAATGTCCCGGTCACATCCCAAAGCGCCCTGGAAGTCAAGGGAGGAATAGACGATTTTTCCCTCCGCCAATGAGAATTACAGGGAGGGTTTCTTCAAAGACAGGATTTCTTTTAAAAAATCATGGCTTATCGGGAGGGATCACGCTGCTGACGAACTGTTTCACTTTGTCCTCAATGTTACCGGGGCCTTCGAGGGCTTTGATGAAGGCACTCCCGATGATGGCACCGCTGGCGTGGCTGGAGGCGGTGCGGAATGTCTCGCGGTCTCCGACCCCAAAGCCGATCAGGGTGGGCGATGCCAGGTTCATGGAGACGATCCGGTTGAAATACGATTCCTGGGCCAGGCCGAATCTTTTCTGCGAACCCGTGGTGGAAAACGAAGACACCATGTAGATAAATCCCCGGGTGAGGCGATCGATCTCCCGGATCCGTGTCTCGGGGGTTTGCGGCGTGATCAGCAGGATGTTGATCAGGTCGTGGCGGGCAAAAAGTTCACGGTACTGGTCGCGGTAGTATTCCATGGGCAGGTCGGGGATGATCACCCCGTCGATCCCGGTTTCCTGGCATTTACCGGCGAAGACCTCAATGCCCATTTTGTGTACCGGGTTAAGATATCCCATCAGCAGCAGGGGAATGTGCACCTTCAGCCGGATGGTTTTCAGCTGTTCGAAGAGCACGTTGAGTGACATGCCGTTTTTCAGAGCTTTCTGGCTGCTTCCCTGGATGACCGGGCCGTCGGCAACGGGATCGGAAAAAGGCATTCCGATTTCGATCATGTCGGCACCACTTTCCTGGAGGGCACAGATGATCCGGGTCGTGTCATCCAGTCCGGGATACCCGGCGGTCAGGTATACAGAAAGCACGTTGTTGTTCTTTCTGGAAAAAAGTTCCTGTATTCTGTTCATGTTGGGGTCAGAGTTTCAGTTTCAGTAATTCAACATAAGCGCCCATATCTTTATCGCCGCGACCGGAGATGCAAACCACCACGGTTTCCTCTTTCCGGAAACGAAATCTGGTTCAGGGCGGCCACGGCATGAGCACTTTCAAGGGCCGGGATAATGCCTTCCTTCCGCGTGAGAAGATAAGCGGCCTCCAGGGCCTTTTTGTCGGTGACATTCAGGTATTCTGCCTTCCCCGAACGGGCCAGGTAGGCATGAAGCGGACCGACACCGGGATAATCCAACCCGGCCGAGATGGAATACGGTTCGGTCACCTGGCCGTCATCATCCTGCATCAGGAGGGTGCGGCTGCCATGGAGGATGCCGGTCTCCCCTTCTGCGATAGTGGCGGCTGTCATCCCCGTGCCGGTGCCTTTGCCGGCAGCTTCCACGCCGATCAGCCGGCATCCCGTGTGATCGATATAATGGTAAAAAATGCCGGCCGCATTGCTCCCCCCTCCGACACAGGCCAGGATATAGTCGGGATAGTTCCGGCCGGTCTGTTCATCCAGCTGCCACTTCAGTTCTTCGCTGATCACCGACTGGAATTTTGCGACCATGTCGGGATAGGGATGGGGTCCGACAACCGAACCGATGAGGTAATAGGTGTCTTCGGGATTCCGGATCCAGTCGCGCATGGCCTCATTGGTGGCATCCTTCAGCGTCCGGTTTCCGCTCAGGGCCGGGATCACCTCTGCTCCCAGCATCTCCATCCTCCTGACATTGGGCTCCTGCCGCTGCATGTCGAGTTCACCCATGTATACCACGCATTTCAGCCCCAGCAGTGCACACACCGTCGCCGTGGCCACACCGTGCTGCCCGGCACCGGTTTCCGCGATGATCCGGCTCTTTCCCATATGCCTGGCAAGAAGGATCTGCCCGATCGTATTGTTGATCTTGTGCGAACCGGTATGATTGAGGTCTTCCCGCTTGAGATAAATATGGGTTCCGTAATGCTCGCTAAGCCTTCCGGCATACGTCAGCGGCGATGGCCTCCCGGCATAATTCTTCAGCAGGGAGTTGAATTCATCCTGGAAAGCCCCCGAGACGATGATATCATAATAGACCGATCTGAGTTCTTCAACATTGTGCCTGAGCATCTCGGGAATGTAGCTGCCGCCGTATTCCCCGTAGTAACCGTCTTCACCGGAAAGGAACGTTTTCATCAGCATCTTTTGTTTATGGTGTTTATAAAGTCTTCCAGTTTGCGGGTGTCCTTTACCCCGGGGCTTTGTTCAAACCTGCTGTTGACATCCACACCGGCCAGAGCGGGATGACGGAGAGACAGGATCTCTTCAGCATCCTCCGGACCGATGCCCCCGCTGAGAAAAAACGGGTGACCGAGCGTGTACCGGTCAAGGAGTTCCCAGTCGAAACGCCGGCCGCTTCCCCCGTATTTCACCGTCGGGGCATCGAAAAGAAAATACCGGCAAAAGGCGTGATAACGGGCAGTCAAATCGAAATCAAAACTCCCGGTGAGACGAAAAGCCTTGATCAGGGGAATGCCGAGGCCGGAGAGCTGTTCACAGTATGACGGCGACTCATCCCCGTGGAGCTGGACAAAATCCAGGTCATACTTCCGGAAGATGCTTTCGATATCGCTGAGGCCGGCATTAACAAAAACTCCCGTCTTGAGGGTCGTGGAAGGTAAACCTTGCAGGTCTTCCGCCCTCAGCAGGTCACCGGCATAACGCGGTGAAGCGGGGTAAAAAATAAACCCCATCAGGTCGGGCCCAAGGCCGGCCACCGCACGGATATTCTCCCGTTCCCTCAGCCCGCATACTTTGATTTTCATTTCTCTGTGGGCTTTTGTTGTAAAATTTCATGAATGAATTTCTCCGCCCGCCTCCCCGGATCCTTTTCCCGCATGAACATCTCCCCGATCAGGAAGGCATCAAATCCGGCCCGGGATAATTCCATGATCCTGTCCGCATCACTGATCCCGCTCTCGGAAACTTTCAGAGATGCCCCCGGGAATCTTCCCCGCCAGTTCAAGCGATGTTGCCACATCCACGGCAAAGGTCTCAAGATTCCGGTTATTTACCCCGATAATCGATATGTTTTGCGGGCACTTTTCCAGTTCTTCCTCGCAGTGTACCTCGAAAAGCACATCCAGTTCAAGGGAGGAAGCCATGGCAGCAAGATCTCTCAGCTCAGTGCTGCCGAGTGCCGCGGCAATGAGCAGGATGGCAGATGCCCCGGCGCTCCTGGCCTCAACGAGTTGGTACTCATCGATGATAAAATCTTTTCGTAGCAAAGGAATGTCGGTACAACCGAAGGCATCGGAAAGATCCTGGAGGCTGCCGTTAAAATAGGCATCGGTCAGTACGGATACGGCGGCTGCCCCCGCCCGACGGTAACCGGGAACGACCATCTGCGGCGAGGCGTCCCTGTTGATATCGCCCTTTGAAGGGGATTTCCGCTTGAATTCGGCAATGATCGAGGGCCCCGGTTGAGCCAGGGCCTCCCGCATTGAAGGCCTCGGAACATTGAAGAGTGCCGAATGCTCCAGGTCCCGCAGCGGCCTGATGGCCTTTGCCCGGGCCACCTCCGTCCTTTTATCGGCGATAATGCGTTCCAGGAAATTCATATCAGTTCTGTTCGATAAGGGTTCTCAATACGTTCAGGGCTTTGCCGCTGTAAAGTGACCCGCGTGCCATTTCAAAACATTCTTCATGAGATTTGCCCGGGTAGTAACATTCCAGGGCCATCCCCGAATTGGCGATGACCGCATCGTTCTGGGCTTCCGTCCCATGACCTTCCAGGATGGAATGAAAGATGGCGGCAGATTCTCCAACGGTCTCTCCCCCGTCGATGTCGGCGGGATTCAGCTTGTTGAAGCCGATATCCTCAGGTGCCAGCAGACGTTCCCCGTCGTTGGTGATCAGCTTGAATTCGCCGGTCAGGGAGATCTCATCGTAGCCGTCGAGCGAATAAAGAACGGCATACCTCTTCTCGGTTTGCTGAAAAATATAATGGTATAACCTTGCGGTCTCGAGGCTGAAGACGCCCGACACCTGGTTTGGCGGAAACGCGGGATTTACCAGCGGTCCGAGTATATTGAAAAACGTCTTCACGCCGAGGGCCTTCCTGATTGGGGCCACATTTTTCATCGCGGGATGAAACAATGGGGCATGCAGAAAACAGATGCCGGCGCGGTCGAGCTGACGGAGAAGCACATCCCTGTCGTTGGTGAATCGGTAACCGAAGTATTCCATGACATTGCTCGAACCGCAGGCCGAGGAAACCCCGTAGTTTCCGTGTTTGGCCACCTTGGCGCCGGCCCCGGCAACCACGAGCGACGACAGGGTGGAAACATTGAAGGTATTCTTTCCGTCTCCTCCCGTCCCGCACAGGTCGATGGTATTGAAATCGGACAGGTCGGTATTCAGACACAGCTCCAGGAAGGCATCCCGGAAACCGGCCAGCTCATCGACGGTGATCAGACGCATCATAAATACAGTGAGAAAAGCGGCAACCTGCGACTCCGTGAATTTTCCCCGTGCCGACATCGAGGAGCACCGCCCTGGCTTCTTCCCGATCCAGGGTCAGGTGAGCGGTAAGCTTCTGTAATATCTCTTTCATGTTCGTTGAATTGATCATTGATGTGTGACTTCATTTTCAAAACGGCACTCAGTCTTCCAGCCAGTTTACCATCATTTGCTTGCCGTAACGTGTCAGTACCGACTCGGGATGAAACTGGACGCCCCTCAGATCGAAGGAGCTGTGTGAAACAGCCATGATCATTCCCTCGTCATCGCGGGCCGTCACGTGCAATTCGGCAGGCAGGTCGTCTTCACGGATGACCCAGGAATGATATCTTCCGGCGGTGAAACTTTCCGGGATCCCGGAAAAAAGCCGTTCGTTCTCATCGGTGACCTTCATAAAGGTGGCTACACCGTGAAAGACCTGCCGGAGATTGATCAGGCTGCCCCCGTATGATTCGGCGATGGCCTGGCAACCGAGGCACACGCCGAGTATGCTTTTTTCCGGTGCCAGGTACCGGATGAGATCAAGCGTGATCCCGGCATCGGATGGCAATCCGGGGCCGGGTGAAATGATGATCTTGTCGTATGCCCTTGCCTGTTCCGGAGTGATCCGGTCGTTCCGGAAAACATCCACCTGTTCACCGGTCAGTTCTTTCAGGTAATGAACCAGGTTATAGGTGAATGAATCGTAATTATCGAGTACCATGATTTTCATCTTGCTTTCCTCCTGTTATTAAATCCTGTACAGATGACGTCCCCTTTTACATTTCCCTGGCCAGCTCAATGGCTTTCTTCAGGGCGCCGAGCTTGTTGGCGACTTCATTCAGCTCGTTCTCTTCCACCGAAGCGGCCACGATTCCGGCTCCCGCCTGGTAAAAAAGCGTGTTGTTTTTACTCATGAACGAACGGATCATGATGGCATGGTTCACCTCTCCGCCAAATCCGAAATAGCCGATGGCCCCGCCGTAAAATCCCCGGTTCGTCTTCTCATAACTCATCGATGAGCTCCATGGCCCTGAATTTCGGGGCACCGGAAAGTGTTCCGGCCGGAAACGAATCGGCAAATACACGGACGGGATTATACCCCTCTTTCAGCACACCCGTCACTTCCGAAACCAGGTGAATGACATGCGAATAGAACTGCACTTCCCGGTAGGTCTTCACCATGACCTCATCCGAGTTCCGGCTGAGATCATTTCTGGCCAGGTCGACCAGCATCACGTGTTCGGCATTCTCCTTGGTATCATTGGTCAGGTCGATGGCCAGCTGACGGTCCTGTTCATCGTTTCCCGTGCGGCGGAATGTGCCCGCAATGGGATTGATCCGGGCAACCCCGTCACTGATCACCAACTGCGCTTCGGGAGATGAACCGAACAGTTTATAGCCGCCATAATCGAAAAAGAAGAGATAGGGTGAGGGATTGATGCTCCGCAACGCCCGGTAAACGTTGAATTCATCCCCTTTGAATTCCTGGCTGTACGGCCGGGAAAGCACGACCTGGAAAACATCGCCCAGGAAACAATGTTCACGTCCCCTGGCCACCATCTCCATGTAGCCGTCATCGGTGATGGCCGATGATTCAGCACCCATGGTAACAAACCGGAACGTGCCGGTTGAACGGTTAGCCAGCAGGGTCCGGACCTCCTCATACCTCCCCTGCCCCGGGTCCGTCTTGTTTTCCAGGAGGTACAGCTGGTTGGTGAAATGATTGATCGCGATGATGAACCGGTAGACCGCATAATGGATATCCGGGATCCTCAACTCTTCCGGTGGTGCATTCCGGAGACTGATCGTATCAAAATACCGGACGGCATCGTAGGCCGTATACCCAAAAAGTCCATTGGCCGGTGTTCCTGAAGGAAGGCCGTTGTGCTCCAGTTTAAATGAACGGATATACTCATCCAGCAACTCACTGACCGTATACGGATCCTTAACCTCCGAAAAGAACTCCTCTCCGCCGGCAAAACTGATCTTGATCTGTCCGTTTTCCACCCGGAACGAGGAGAGCACATCGAAGCAGATGTAAGTCATGCTGTTGCGGTTGCCATGGTAATCGGAGCTTTCCAGCAGAATGGCATTGGGATAACGGTCCCTGATTTTCAGGTAAATGCTGACCGGCGTCACCAGGTCGGCGATGCCCGGGGGGAGGGCTGAACTTCGGGATAAAGTGTTGTCTCTTTCATGTGACGAAAAATTTTGACTTAACGGCACAAAAAAAGCCTGCCGGAATTCCGACAGGCCGATGAATATTTTATGTATACAGCGGGGCTATCCTACATTCCAGCAGAACGTCGTTGATCCAAGCCACCACCATATGTTGAAAATATGCCGCATTTTGTTATCAATGTGAAAGCAAAGGTCCGATATATTTTTCAAAATTAAAACATATCTCCGGGAAAATTTTATTTTTTTTCATGGTTTCCCGTTTTATATGGAAGTCGTGCTTACGTCCTGCCGTATCCGGTCGACGTGCCTATGGGCAGTCATCCCCGAGGGGAGGTCCTGAAGCTAAATAACCCAATTCCCAGCGCGGCCGAAGGTCGTTCATCCATGTAACCCCGTCCTCCCGTATCCACATTCCCACTGGTGGTCGTTCATCTATAAGGCCTCAGTCCCCATGGACGCTGCCGTCCATTACCGAAGTTCCCAGCCGGGTCACATCCTTCCCCATTAACTTTCTGTATCATCCGGCGTTGCTTCGGCTGCGCTCAGCAACCGGCACGCTCAGCCTTAATGGTGGATTGCTTCGACTTCGCTCAGCAACCCTTGGCCCCTGAGAACCTTGCCGTACCTACGTAACTTCCTCCCATACCCGCGTATCCACGTATCCAGGATTGGTTACCTGCGGGGAAGTTGCGAGGAATTTCATTATATATATTGATACGCCTATATAAATCCCTTCCTCACGGACTTGCACGGCGCGATCTCACTTTCTCACTCTTTCACTTCTCACTTTCCATGACGACCGGGCATAGCTATGGGAATCAGTATTTCTAAGGACGTTTTAGATGCTATTGGGGCCCCTCCCCCGCCGTCGCACCGTCCGTCCCTTCATCGCCCGACCCCCTCTCTTCTCAGCGTCCGTTTCCGGGCATTTTGACGAAAAGTTTTCAACAGGCTGTTTTAATAAGGGTTTCAGAGGAAATCGATTTTTTGTTGTATCACCCGTTTGGGGCGATGAAATGCTTAAAAATCAGACTTTCCTTCCCGGGCTTTCCACCTTTGAAGAGGATAAGACGACAACACTCGCCATAGGTCCTCCCGTTCCTGCGTATCCACGTATCCACAGTGTGGTCCTGAACACCGTTCTCACGCCCTTCATAACCTCATAACTTCATCACTTCATCACTCCATCACTCCATCACTTCATCACTTTTTTTAAAAGAAAGTAAAAAAGAAACCCTCCGCGATTGACAACCCTCTCTCGCCCTTGTCGCACAAGCCAACATCACTGGGGCCGGGCTCGTTCAGGTTCGCACCAATCGCGGGTTGCCATCGCACTCTGCTAAGGTTTTTTTCGTGGAGAACGGAGAACTTATTACAAACGGTGTTGGTGGAGAAGCATTCTGCCGGGAGGATCGTATCCCCAATTCAATCTGATTCTCCTGATACGGTACTGACCACGATCCTTGTACCTACGTCCTACCGTATCCAAGTACCCACGTACCCACGTACCTCCGTCTTCCCGTACCCACGTAATTCGAACATGTCCGCCTGTGCAATGTTAACCGGAAAACGAAAATCCCTTTCCATCATGATGAGCGGAACCACAGATCCGGATGCCCGGTTAAGGAAGGTCAGGCTTGAAGGTAAAAGTGAAATCTCCCCCGGCGTTTTTTTCATCTGGTTTCTCCGGCCCTTCAGCTTTCGGGCTGGCCAGGTTATTGGCATAACAGACGACCCTCAGGTGCCTTCCCGGCTGTACAGCATTGCCAGCGGCGAAAATGAACCCTTCATCCGGATCCTCTTCGATATCAGGGACGGCGGATACCTGACTCCGCGGCTTGCTTCCCTCAGAAAGGGCGATACCCTTTACATCACGCCACCAACGGGTGAATTCACCGGAGACAACGAACCAGCCTGGTGGATCGCATCGGGCACCGGCATTGCGCCGTTCGCTTCGATGTTCTATTCCGGGCTCCGGGAAGACAAGTTCCTTATCCATGGCGGCCGGACCCTGAGCAGCTTTTATTTTGAAGAAGACTTCATGCCTGTACTAAATGACCGGTATATCCGTTGTTGTTCTGCAGAGCAGGGCAATGGCGTCTATGAAGGAAGGCTGACCACGTACCTCCGGGAACGGCCTTTTCTTCCAGTCGACATAAAGTACTACCTTTGTGGCAGCGCCGAAATGGTGGTCGAGACCCGGGACATCCTGCTTTCGAAAAATGTTCCGTTCGACAGGATCATCGCGGAAATATATTTTTAGTCAAATGGAAAAGGAAACCTTATACGGGAAAACACTGGATGAATTGAAAGACGTGGCCGTTTCGCTGGGTATGCCCGCTTTCACTTCGTTGCAGATGGCCGGATGGCTCTATGGGAAAGGTGTATCCGGTATCGATGAGATGACCAATATTTCGAAGGTGAACCGGGAAAAACTGGCCGCCAGATATGAAACCGGCCGTATTATGCCGGTGAAGGTTCAGGAGTCGGTCGATGGCACAAAGAAATATCTGTACCCCGCCAAACCGGGGAAATTCATCGAAACCGCCTATATCCCGGAAACATCCCGGAGTACGTTGTGCGTTTCATCCCAGGTCGGATGCAAAATGGGGTGCTTGTTCTGTATGACCGGGAAACAGGGTTTCCAGGGGAACCTGACTGCGGGAGAGATCGTCAACCAGATCGGCAGCCTCCCCGAGAGGGAAAAGCTCACCAATATCGTGTACATGGGAATGGGCGAACCCCTTGATAACACATCGGAAGTGCTTAAAAGCCTGGAGATCCTGACTTCAGAATGGGGATTCGCCATGAGCCCGAGGAGAATCACGGTCTCAACCATCGGTATCCTGCCCGGCCTGAAGCAGTTTCTCGACAACAGCGCCTGCCACCTTGCCATCAGCCTTCATACACCTTTCGACGATGAACGTCGGAAACTCATGCCCGTCCAGACGGTCTACCCGGCGGCCGAAGTCCTCGATTTTGTTAAAAGTTACGACTGGAGCGGTCAGCGCAGGGTGTCGGTTGAATACATCATGTTCGACGGGGTCAACGACACGGAACGTCATATCCGGGAACTGGTCCGTCTTCTCAGCGGGATCCGGTGCAGGGTAAACCTCATCCGCTTCCACCCCATACCCGGCACGCCCCTCAAAGGATCACCCGATGACCGGATCATGGCCTTCCGCGATGCCCTCACCGCACGGGGCATAACCGCCACCATCCGGCGCTCGAGGGGACAGGATATCTACGCCGCATGCGGATTGCTCAGCACCCGCGAACTGGTCAGCCGCAACGGGGAAGAATTCTGAAAAACCGGGGAATACTAAGCGTCTTACAAACATCAGGATCAAAAGACCGAAAATTTTGCATCCGGTCGTCAGGTGAGGACCGTCCGGGGGCAGGTCACCGGTGATAACAGGTCCCGCTTTCCCGGCCCTGCCATCCGTAATGGACAGGTTTAACGAAGGTATCTTTCCTCCACCTTCTCCCAGTTAATGAGTTTCCAGAATCCTTCTGCATAATCCGGCCGCCTGTTCTGGAAGTCGAGATAATAGGCATGTTCCCATACATCACAGGTCAGAAGCGGAATATAGTCTTCCCTCAGGGGATTCCAGGCATTGGGTCCCTGCAGGATGCTGAGACCATTGTTTTTTCCTTTGACAAGCCATACCCATCCCGATCCGAAAAGCGTGACCGACGCCTGGATGAACTGTTCACGGAAGGAATCCATGCTGCCGAAACTCTTCCGGATGGCTTCATGAAGCGCATGCCCCGGCATGATCACGTCGGAAGGGATGAGACTCTCCCAGTAAAAGGTATGATTCCACACCTGTGCGGCATTATTGTAAATTCCTCCTTCCGTGCGCATGATCAGATCATCGAGCGACCGCTTCGACCATTCGGACCCTTCCGTAAGTTTATTGAGGTTGTTGACGTAGGTCTGATGATGACGACCGTAATGAAATTCGAGGGTCCTCTTGGTGATGACCGGTTCAAGGGCATCCATGGCAAAAGGTAATTCGGGGAGAATAAAGCTCATGGTGAAATGGTTATTCAGGTTGGTGTAAAGATAAAAAAAGCGCATCAGCCCGGGGGATCAAAAAGCGTATTTTTGATCAACTCATGTTTTCCTTCTTTAAATTTTTTAACTTGATCTCCTAAGGATCGATTTACGGATAAATGCATTTTCCCTCTTAATCTTTTCATGATGTCAAAACCACCACTTGCCGTGACTGACCGGCTAAAATTCCCTGACCTCCCGGGAACGCATATGGCCTGGCAAATCTCAGAGAGATCCTTTTATACCCCTGAAAACCTTTGGGATTATATCGACGGAGGTGCTGAGCTCTTTCTCTCCTACGGATTCACTGCCGCCCAGACGGTCCGGTATTCAGCAGAGGGCCAGCCCGACATTATCGTCGAAAAATCGAGTTGATCACCCTGGGCGATACCCGGGAGCTTCTCATCTGACGCGGTTTGTCCTTCGTTTGTAAATGTTCAGTGAAATCAGGGATGCGGCAATGATCACCATCCCAGAAATGGCGACCTGCGTGGGCCGCTCGTCAGGAAGAATGATCCAGGCCAAAGCGGCCCCGGCAACGGGAATGAGAAACTTCCAGAAATTCAGATCCGATACCTTCACCCCGGGACGTTTTAAGAGAACATACCAGATCGAGATGGCTGCGGCCGAAAGAAAACTCAGCCACACCAGGGCGGCATAGTATTCGAATGGCCGCGGTCCAGGTCGGAAACCTTCGACGGGGATGGAAAAAAGAAACAAGGCGGCTCCCCCGATGATCATGGTCGAGGAACTCAATACCAGGGGAGGAATGTTCCGCCCATCCCTGGCCACGATAATGTTCCCCACACCCGAAACCGTGTTGTTGAGAATGAGCAGGATGATGCCAAGGATGCTGACACTATGGACCGTGGAAAAATGATTCCGTCCCAGGCTGACGAGCACAATGCCGCCCAAACCCAGCATGAAAATGGCCAGCCTGGCCCATGTCAACCGGTCCCCCGGCATGTAAAAATGTGCGATCATCGCCACGAACAACGGACCCGAACCGATAATGATGGCGGCAAGTGCCGCGGGAACAAGACTGATGCCGATATAAAATAATCCGTATTGGACGAACATGGTGAGAAAGGCCAGGACTAGGACCTTGAGGTAATTCCGGGTGACAGTCTGCCAGTACCGGCTGAAAGATCCCGCAAACGGCAGGATGATCAGTCCCGAAATAAAAAACCGGGTGCCGGCAAACTGAAGCGGACTGGTATAAGGCAGACCGATTTTGATCCCGACAAAAGCCGAGGACCACAGAAGACAGGCCACGATGGCCAGAAATGCCGTGCTGAGGATGTGGTTTTTCAAGATTTTCGAAATTCAGGCCACAAAATTGAGAAATTCTTCCGGGATATCCCTTCTCCGGACAAAAAGAATGCTGAAGCAGGACGGACGAATCCCCTTACCAACCGGGCAAAAAGCATCCGGCCCCGACGGATATGCTGAGAAAGCCTATCTTCCGGGGCCGGATGATGCGGGACGTCAGTCTGCCTGATCAATACGCATCGTTCAGACCGAATATGGGTTTGCGCTTGATCCATCGTCCGCGGGTAAAATCGGGAAACTCTTTGGGCTCTCCGCCTTCAGCAATGGATTCTTCCGATAAGGGAGTCACCGCACTCCAGGCGGCACAATCGTAGGCATCCAGCGGAGCCTCATCCTGCCGCTTCACCATTTCGACAAAAGCACGGTCGACGAAAAAATCCATACCGCCATGCCCGGAACCTTCGGCAAATTTCCCAAATTTCTTCCACAGTGGGTGATCATATTTCTCCAGGTAACTTTCCATGTCTTCCCATTCGTGTTGCGGGCTCTTACCTTCAACATAGATCCGCTGCATCCCCTGGTCGAACTGCGTCAGACCTTTCGTGCCCTGAACCCGGAATCCGAGTGAGTAAGGCCGCGGAGAATTGGTGTCATGGGTGACGATAATTGTCTCCCCGAGCGCTGTTTCAATCGTTGAAGTGACGATATCGCCCAGTTGCCATTTCAGTTTTGCATTGGGATGATCGGGACCGCCCTGGGACTGTTGACAATGTAATTATGCAATCCCCGCGATTTGGTTGCAAAGGAGGAGATGGTCAGAAACCGGTTTCCTCGGTTGATATCCAGCATGGTGGCAATGGGGCCCAGCCGTGAGTGGGATAAAGATCGGCATTTCGTTTGAGGGAATGTTGCGTCCGCCAGTGCGCTTCGGAAATGGCCTTTTCGCCGAATTCCACACCCCCACCATAAGCCTGTTTTCCATTGTTGAATTTCACCTCCCTGAGGTCGTGCTGGTAACCGCAACGGGCATGGATAAGCTCTCCAAAGAGGCCGTCTCTGACCATATTCAGGACGGCCATGACATCGCGCCGGTAACATACATTTTCCAGGATCATAACGGGGACCCCTGTTGCTTCGTGGGTATCGACAAGGTCCCAGCAATCGGCCATGGAGGTGGCAGCCGATACTTCAACCCCTGCATATTTACCGGCTTTCATCGCATCGACCGCCATTTTGGTGTGCCAGAGCCAGGGGGTGGCAATGATGACGCCGTCGATATCGCTGCGCGAAAGCAGATCCCGGTAGGCATATTCGCTGCCCGTGTATGCCTGGCTTTAGGGGCACCGGCTTCGGCGATGATTCCGGCAGCCACGTCGAGACGTTCAGGGTCGATGTCACAAATGGCAGGAACTTCAACATCATCACGCATCAAGACATTGCGCAGGTGATTGCATCCCCTCAGTCCCACCCCGATGAATCCAATTCTGACTTTTTCTTTCGCAATGCCGCGGGCAAACATCCCCGCGGGCATGGATAAAACGGCACCGGCCATGGCCGATTTTCTAATAAAATCTCTTCTGTCCATAATCTAAATTTTTAAAAAGCGGTTTTAAATTTTTTCCAGATATCGTCTCCCTCTTTCACCGGCCTGATGATGAAGCTGTAAGAATAAGAGCCGAAGGGCAGGGAGTATCGGGCATGGGTTTTTGCGCCCCAGCTGTTGTCACCTCCGACCCCCATCTGTTTGAGATCGACATTCAGCCAGATCTCGTCCCGCCGTACGAGGTCGGTGGTATGATACCCGTCGCGTTTTTCCCGGGTCAGATCACCATTGGAAAAATGAAGGGCAGAGAAACTTATCAGCGGAGTCTCCCTCGATCATCAGCCCTTTCCCTTTCCGTCGAGAAGGGAGAACCATCTTACATCGGTCTTATACCCGTTCTCCTCCGGGGAAATATAGGGAACATACTGTTCATCCACGCTTCCCTTATAAAGTCCGACAAAAGCCGAAGTATTCCTGTCGATATAATTTTCATGCGGCCCTCTTCCGAACCAGGAGAGATTTTCATAACCGGCGGGCACAGAGAAGGTCATTCCGAATCGCGGCAGTTCGGGATAAGTTTGGTCCCCGGGAATCAGGCTGCCGTAACCTCGATCTCCCCGGTTCCGTTGATCCGGTAAGTGAGGATGTAATCGATTCAACATCCGGCAGCCAGTACTCGGGTGTAACCGCATAATAGCCCCGTGCATCCTGGGAATGACTGATCCCCCTGAACTCGGCATTTTCCCCTGCTTTCCGCCAAACTCTGCATCTTTCAGGCATTTTATTGCCGAAATCATTCTCCGTTGGAGCCCTCCAGAAATTGATGGTCAGGGGACTGTTCAGGAACTGTATGTCGCCGGATTTCACCGAAACAAGGAATCCGTTGGTCTTACTGAAGGAAAATACCATTTGCCGGCATCAACACTGATCAATTGTTATCCATCGAAAACAGCCTTTGCACCCTTATCCTCCGTCTTGAGCTTCCACGGTCTCCGGAACCGGAATGGGAAACTGTCCGAAGGCGAAAATATGCCCTGAAGGAATATATCCGTCCCTTCGGGGGTGAAGGCCGTGAGATTCATGAAATATTCCACCCCTGTTCGGGTTTGAAAGGTACCATCCCAAGGGTAAATATCTTCGACTGCCCGGCGGGATATCCGGGTTCATGATCATCCCATCCTGGATGACCCGCCTTCCGCTTCAATTTCCCAGTAAATAATAAATTTGTCCAGGTTGATGAAATTATATTTATTGGTGATCTCGATCTCATCAAAGCTGAAATTCACCGGTTTGAAACCGATGTTCTGGTACACTTTCTTCACTTCCATCAGACCGGGATGCGGCGTACGGTCGGGAAAAACCAGGCCGTTGAGGCAGAAGGTCCCGTCGCTGGGAACATCGGCCGGACCGAAATCCCCGCCATATGCCCAGTATTTCCTTCCGTCGTTGGTGAATTTCGCCAGGCCCTGGTCCACCCAGTCCCAGATGCATCCGCCCTGCAGCTGGTCATGTTTTTCGATCACATCCCAGTAATCCTGGAAATTGCCCGTGCTGTTACCCATTGCATGGGCATATTCGCACATGATCAGCGGCTTCGGCCTGATCTCCCGTGCATAATTTTCCAGTGAGGAGATGGGGGGATACATCGGACATAATACATCGGTATTTCTTCCACCCTCAGCCCGCTCATAATGGACAGGCCGGGTCAGGTCACGTGACTTTATCCAGTCGTAAGTGGCGTTGAAATTCACCCCGTTGCCGGCTTCGTTGCCCAGCGACCATAGAATGACGCACGGATGATTCTTGTCCCGTTCCACCATCCGCTCTGTCCGGTCCAGATGCGATTTTTTGAACACCGGGTTGTTTCCCAGTGTGCGATCGGGCTCATACCCCATGCCGTGGGATTCGATATTTGCCTCATCAATGACATAAAGACCATACTTATCGCATAGCTCATACCAGTAGGGGTCGTTGGGATAGTGACTGGTCCTTACCGTATTGATGTTATTTTGCTTCATCAGGCTGATATCCTTCAGCATCGTCTCTTCACTGGAATCACATGTCCGGTAAATTCATCATGCTCATGACGGTCCACACCTTTGATCGTCACCGGCACGCCGTTGATCAGCAGCTTTCCAAACCGGATCTCCGACGTCCTGAATCCGATTTTTGAACTGATGTACTCAAGGGCATTTCCTTTTTTGTCGGATAATTCGATAATGAGGGTATACAGGTTTGGCGTTTCAGCGGTCCATTTTTTCGGATATGGAACTTCCCGGTGAACGAAACGGAATCATCGTCCCCGTTTAACCTGACAAGAGACTCTGTAAAAACGGCGCTGTCACCGTCGAGCAAAGTGGCTTTCAGGCTGTATTTTCCTTTTCTGCCGGAGAACGATCCGACCTTCCCTTCAAACCGGAATCACCGTCCTGGTAATCATGCGTCAGGCCGGGCCTGACAAAGTAATCGAAGAGATGCACTTTCGGGGCCGCATACAGCCATACATCCCTTTCGATGCCGCTGATCCGCCAGAAATCCTGGCATTCAAGCCAGGAACCGTCGCTCCACCGGTAAACTTCCAGGGCGATGGTATTTTCTCCGGGATGAACGTATTTCGTCAGATCAAACTCGGCCGGTGTCTTGCTCCCCTGGCTGTAGCCCACCTTTTCGCCGTTCACCCAGATATAGAAGGCCGATTTTACCGCACCGAAATGCACGAAAATCTGTTTTCCTTCCCATTCGGACGGAAGGCTGAACGTGCGCCGGTATGAACCCACTGGATTGTAATCATGGGGAATGCCCGGCGGATCGGGATCCGCAGTCCATTCATAACGGATATTCACATAAATGGGTACGCCGTACCCTTTCAGTTCCCAGTTTGAGGGAACATCAATATCGTCCCAGCCGGAAACATCATATCCGGGCTTGTAAAAATCAATCGGCCGGTCAGCCGGCTTTCTCACCCAGTTGAATTTCCATTTTCCGTTCAGCAGAAGATAATTGTCCGAGGCTGAACGATCTCCGGCCAAAGCGGCCCGATGACTTTCAAAAGGGAAAAGGGTGGCGTGAGGTTCAACACTGTTGACCTGCACCACTTCAGGATTGTCCCATTCCGGTCTTTCCTGGGCTGAAACGATGGATCCAAGCGAGACAAAAAAAATCAACAGTGCGCGATTTATGGATGATTGCATAGGCGTAAATATTAAGTCGAAACAGGCAAAGAAAGGCCCTTTTGTGCCCGTTTTACCTGTTCAGGAATCCCCGTCGTGAAACCGGCGGGATAGGATCAATTGTAAAAATAACCTTTAATTTACAAATACGGGATCAGATGAGCAGTTTTTCAATGACATCTTTCATCCGGCCGAAATGTTCGTCCATACTGGCCAGCAACCTGAACTGGTTCCTCGCCCTGACGAGATTGTGCTCCGGATAAGCGGTTTTGTAGTAATGATCTCCGGTGAGATAGTCGCCCAGAAACCTGATTCCCTGCGAATAAGCGAACATGGGTGGTGCATAGACGAGTGAGATCTTTTCGTCATCGTTCATCTGGCCGGAAAGATTCCGGATGAATCCTTTGGCGAAAGACTCAAACACATCCATCCTCAGGGAGACACGCTCCAGTTCCTTCTCATCCTCCAGGCAGGAATTGCCAAACGACCGGATGGCATCGCCGAAATCATAGTGAGGAAGACCCGGCATGACCGTATCCAGGTCGATGACGGCTCTGACCTCCCCATCCCTGGAAAAAAGGATATTGTTGAGCTTCGTGTCATTATGGGTCGGACGAAGACGGACCTTGCCCTCGGCCAGAATTTTGGGAATGAAGGTCATCTCTTCAGCCATTTCAATGGCGAAAAGAATGTCTCCCGCAGCTTCTTTCTTTCGTTCTGCGAGGGCATTATCGACAGCGGCACGGAAATCATTCAGCCGTTTGAAAAGATTATGGAAATCCGGGATGGTCTCTTTCAAGGCCGGTCCGGGCATATCGCCCAGGAGGTTGATAAATGTTCCGTAAGCTTCACCGGCTGTAAGGTGAACATCACACCGGCTGAGCTGACCGGCATCGTGGGGAATGAAATTCATCAGCCGCCAGTCGGCGCCTTCTTCATCGGTGAAAAACATTTTTCCGTCGCCGGTCCTGAAAAATTCCAAAATCTCCCATCCGGTGCCGGTGACCGGGATTTTTTCGGCAAGATGGCTGGTGATCCGCTGCATATTCTCCATCAGGACGTGCGTATCCCTGAAAACATAATTGTTGATCTTCTGAAGAATGAATGCTCTCCCCGGCTTGTCCGACTTCACGAGGTAAGTCTGGTGGATATGGCCATCGCCGAAAGGTTGGGCGGAAAAGAAACCTGTACCTGTCCGAAAGGCCGTAAAGATATGTTCACGTTCTTTTTGCATATTTTTCAGTTCCACAGTTTATTAGGGTAAACGCCGTCACGTGTCAGCCGGCTTATCATCTCCTTCACATGGGGCCTGTCTTCCTGGTAGGTGACACCGAACCATTTTTCAGATGTCGGAAGCACGCGGGTCCGGGCAATGCCCTCCCGCATCATACGACTTACCGCAAAGGGAATGTAAAATTCCGCCCCTCGGTCACCGGATTTTTCACTGAGAAATTCCCTGAAATACCGGTCCAGATAATGGAAAATGCCGGGGGTGAACCCGAGAAGGTTCATCGAAACGAGTGTGGATTCAGGAACTCGATGTTCCCGGTCCTCTTCATCGAGGTAGAGGATGGCGCCGTCCTTTCTCAGCACGCGGGTTCGTTCATTGATATCGGTGAGGTAACCGTTTGCATCCGTTTCGCAGATCCCCCTGGATACGGTTCCGAAGTCGGAAAGCGTATTATTGATGAGATAACCGGCAATACAGAATTCCAGCATGCTTTCCTCACGGGTGTTCACGAGGAAATCGGCAATGAGCATGAAAGCCGACCTGCCGTAGAAATCATCCGCGTTGATCACGGCAAAAGGTTCATTGATCCGGGAGCTGCCATCAGGACGGCATGCCCCGTGCCCCATGGTTTTTTCCGTTCCGGGCTGATCGTAAAACCGCCGGGTATGGTTTCTATGCCCTGGATGACATATCCGGCATCCAGTTCGTGAGGCAGCCCCGGTAGGTAGGCCGTCCTGAAATCGTCCTCCATTGCTGGGGAAATGACGAAGACGACGCGTCCGAACCCGGCGTTCATGGCATCATAGATCGAATAGTCCATGATGGTCTCTCCCGAAGGCCCAAAACCTTCCATCTGTTTCATACTTCCATATCGGCTGCCAAGGCCGGCAGCCAGCACCAGGAGTGTCGGTTTCATCAGAAAATGCGCTTTTAAATTACGTTCTTCTCAGTTTTTTCCAGGCCTTCGAAAGAAGGTAGATAAACACTAAATCGACCAGAATGAATGCCCCGGCCCGGGGATATTTGCCATAGAGGACATAGCCCGTGGCAAAGAGCGATGTGATTACCGCAAAACTTCCAAGGAACATGCAAAGAATACCTGCCGGAACATCCCATCCCTGCCTTTCAACAGGAACCAGGGCGACGCCTTCCTTTTCAGCCTGGGCAATGACCTTTTTCCATCCCGGACCCCCGGGATAAACCAGTCGGTAAAAGTTCCGGAGGGTTTCCTTGTCCTCAGGCTTGGTGACCAGGGTAACGATCAGCCAGCTTACGGTGGTCATCCCGACACCGACCACAAGTTTGACAGGGATACTCATCGGGGGAAATCCCAGTTTGACATGGAAGATCTCCAGGTAGAGAGCCACCAGGAACGAAACGATCATCCCCGTCAGCTCGGTGAACGCATTGATCCTCCACCAGAACCACCGGAGGATATAGATCAGACCGGTACCTGCCCCGATCTGCAGCATGATGTGGAAGGCCTGCAACGCATTGCTCAGCAGCAGCGCCAGCATAACCGACAAGGTCATCAGTAGAACGGTGGAGATTCGTCCGACGAGAACCAGTTTTTTCTCAGTGGCACCGGGGTTCAGGAACCGCCTGTAAAAATCATTGACGATATAGGATGACCCCCAGTTGATCTGTGAGGCCGTGGTCGACATGAAGGCAGCAACCAGCGATGCGACCACCAGACCGAGGAAACCAGCCGGGAGGTAAGATAACATCGCGGGATAGGCGAAATCGTTCTGGATGAACTGAGGATCGACATTGGGGAAAGCATCCCGGATTGACTGGATATCGGGAAAAACGATCATGGATGCCAGACCGACGAGAATCCAGGGCCATGGCCTCAATGCATAATGAAGAATATTGAACAACAAGGTTGCCGAACGGGCACCGTTCTCATTTTTTGCCGACAACATCCGCTGCGCAATATATCCCCCACCGCCGGGCTCAGCACCGGGATACCATACGCTCCACCACTGAAGGGCCAGGGGCATGATGAAGACCGTGATTAACAGATCCCGGTCGCTGAAGTGCGGGATCATATTCAGTTTCGGCGTTACAGCAGGATGGCTGATCAGTCCTTTCATCCCGCCGATTTGCGGCAGGTGCACGATAATGACCGCCGCGCCAATTACACCGATCATGGCAATGAAAAACTGGAAAAAATCGGTGACAAGGATACTCTTCAAGCCGCCAATGGTACTGTAAACCACCACAACAACCGCCGCTATGATCAATGTGCGCTGCGCCGACCATCCCAGCATGACACCGCCGATCTTGATCAGGGCGAGACTGACCGAGGCAATGACCACAATATTGAAGAACGCTCCCAGGTACAATGCACGGAACGCACGCAGGAAAGCGGCGGTCTTACCACTGTACCTGATTTCATAAAAGGTAAGGTCGGTCAGCACACCGGAACGGCGCCATAATTTCGCATACACGAAAACCGTCAGCATACCGGTGAGAACGAAAGCCCACCATACCCAGTTTCCGGCAACACCATTCTGCCTGACAATATCCGTAACCAGGTTCGGCGTATCGCAACTGAAGGTGGTCGCCACCATGGAAACACCAAGGAGCCACCATGGCATGTTCCTGCCCGAAAGGAAGAAATCGGCAGTGCTCCGCCCGGCATTCCGCGAGGCAATGAAACCGAGAGACAGGAGAATGACGAAGAAAAGTCCGAGTATTACCCAGTCAATAGTATGTAGAAGCATAGGTTGAAAATTTTGCCTGAACTTAATAGTTTTTTTTCAAATAGAAAGTGAATTTTTTTTCTTTTCCTTTCCTTCCGGACAAAAATGCTAAAATTCCGGCGCCGGATCGGAGATTCTTATAAAAACGTAACGCTTTGACGGTATTCACGGATTTTTAGGATGTGGCTACAGCGTTTACCCCCCGGATCATCCCGGTGACCGGAAATTTTTGCGATCTTTGAACCCACCGGAAATCCAAAGGGAACGTGTGGGAAGACCTTGATATCCGAGATCTGCATCCCTGACCATGTCCCCGCACTGGAGGCAGGTCCCGGTTGGTACCTTATATAAATGGTATATTGAAATGAAAACAGAGGAAGACATCCTGCGGGAAAAACAATTCAAAAAGCTTTGTAAAAAAGCAGGAAAGACGATGCTGGAGCATCAAATGCTGGAAGAAGGCGACCGGGTGCTGGCCGGATTGTCGGGAGGGAAGGATTCCTTTATCATGCTGGAGATCCTGGCCAACCGGATCAGGTCCCTCCCTTTTCATGTCGATCTGGCTGCCATGCATGTTTTTGTCGATGACGTCGGTTACACGGTTCATATGGAATATCTTGCAGATTTCTGTCACCACCTGGGAATTCCGCTGATCACCAGGACTGTCTCCGTATATCCGGACAGGACCGATAAATCCCCGTGCTTCATCTGTTCATGGCAACGAAGAAAAGCCATGTTCAACACCACCCGCGAAGAAGGTTTCACGAAACTCGCCTTTGGCCACCATCGCGACGATGCCCTGGAAACCTTCATGATGAATATGCTCTATCATGGTTCCATCAGCGCATTACCTTATTCCCTGTCGATGTTCGAAGGACGGATTCACCTGATCAGGCCACTCCTGGACTTGTGGGAGCAGGACCTCGAAGCCTATGCCCTTCTTCGCGGATTCCGTGGAGAAGAGAAGCAGTGCCCGTTCGACAATAAGACAAAAAGAGCGTATACCCGTGAAGTGATCGAACAGCTCCAGGGACACTACCCGAAGGCGAAAATCAATATGTTCAGGGCATTGGGGAACCGCTACGATGAATACCTGCCGGGAAAAATCAAAGGTTGAGTGTGGCCAGGTAGCTCAGATTTTCACCCTCGCTGACCAGTTCCGCCTTCAGACCGGCATCATCGGCCAGCCATTCGAAGGTGTCGTAATCAATGTAAAGCCAGTTGAACGATTCCGAAATGTAGCCGGCATATTCGAGCTGGAATTCGATCTCCCCATAGTAAACATCATTGAGGTTAAGCAGTACAGAGCCATCCTCATGTTCCAGCAGATAAATCAGGTTCGTCGAATCGAAGATGACCTGCCCTCCCGCATTCAGTAAGGAGGGAACCCGGTGCAGGAAACGCTTGAGCCCTTCAATGGATTTGGTCAGTCCGATCCCGTTCATCATCATCAGGATGGTATCGAATCTTTTTTCCGAATAGTTGAAAAGATCATCACAGACCACGTTCGATATGCCGCGCTTCCGCATGACCTCACAGGCCCCTTCCGAAAGGTCAAGGGCCGTCACCTCATGACCCTCGTTCTGGAGGATCAGGGCATGTGAACCGGCACCGGCACCGGCATCGAGGACACGTCCCCGGCATCTCAGGATGGCCTCCCGTTCGAGCTTCGGAAGGTGCGGCCTGTTCCGGAAATAATACGAAACAGGGATGATATCATCCTCAAAATCAGGAGAATGCACGATAATCTTCCTGTCTTCCTGTTTTACCAGGTAGTCGCTGAGAGCAAGGCCCAAAACATCATGATGATGTTTTTTCATTCAAGGGTTGTTTTATTGACTTCTTTTTTCTCTGCCCCGGCCGGGTGGCGCCGGACCTTCTGGACCGTGCCCATCCGCCCCCTTCCCGGCCCATGCTGACCAGAGCGGGACGTATTACCCGGCCTGATGCAGTTTGCCGTAAAAGTATGATATGCGGATGAAATTGTAAATACATCGGCCGATTTTCTTTCCGTACCCGAACCGATTTTCACCAACCCTGCGAATCCTGTAGCTTTACCAGGGCCCTTAAGGCATCTGTTGGTGTTGGTGTCGCCATTTTACTCCGTCAAAGCAGAACCGCAGTGCTGATGAAATCAAGGGATAAATCGTTATTATCCATTTTTTAACCGGACACCCTTGAAATATTAACATTTCTTAACCTCATTATTGGAATGACTGGTCTATTTTTGTGAGGCAAAATCAAAAGGATGGACAGGCACCCCGTCATTTCGGCAGATGGTTCTCATACCCTTTATGTCCCGGCCCTGGGGGAACATTACCATTCGGTTCATGGAGCCGTCCGGGAAGCGGAGCATGTCTTCATCCGCGAGTGTTTTCTTTACAGCGGATTGAAGAAGGCCGTGATTTTTGAAGCCGGTTTCGGTACCGGGCTGAACGCGCTGCTCACCTTGCAGGCGGCGATAACACACGGCGTGACCGTCGAATACCATAGCATTGAAAAATACCCGCTTTCGGAGGACAGAATGGAAGTCCCTGAATCACGGACAATTGTCGGGTGACGGGATGCTGCAGTGGTACACCCTCTTGCATGAGAGTCCGTGGGAGATCCCCTGCGCCATGCATCCACGATTCACCCTGTATAAGTTAAAACAGGACCTGGTGAACTTCCGGTTTCCGTTCCGGCCCGACCTGGTCTATTTTGATGCCTTTTCACCCGACGTGCAACCAGACCTGTGGACAGCTGAAGTCTTTTCGGAAATATACCGGGCGCTTAAGCCGGGAGGGATTCTCACCACGTATTCGGTTAAGGGAAGTGTGCGACGCACACTCACGGCCTGCGGGTTCAAGACCGGTAAGATCAAGGGACCGCCCGGTAAGCGTGAAATGCTGAGGGCCACGAAATAAAAAATCTTTTTCGCTTTAAATTAATTGTAGTAACTTCGCTGATCTATTAATAATCAAAAATCTGAATATGAAAAAAAATGGAGTTATCATAGTTGTAGGAGTTGTCTTTCTTGCAATTGGATATGTTCTTGGCTTGTTCCTTCCTGTTACCGGCGGAACAGGCTCTGTCAGTATGAACTCTGAAGTTGATACCTTCGCCTATAGCTATGGCTACGACATGGGGGGATTCGTTAAAGGCAATATTGAAAAAATGGTGAGACCACCGATTTCAATCATGCTCTTTTTATCAACGGCGTGAAAGCCGGCCTGGACCAGGATGAATCCGTCATGCCGTCTTCAGAAACAGGGATGCATATCCAGAGTTTTCTGATGAAGAAATCACAGGAAATTCAGGCCAGGGAAAGCCAGGTTGCTGAAGAGAATCTCGCAGCCGGTCAGAAATTCCTCGAAGAAAACAAAGGAAAAGAAGGCGTGAAAACCACCGAATCGGGACTGCAGTACAAAATCCTGACCGAAGGTGACGGACCGAGCCCGGGTCCCAATGACACCGTGGTTGTCCAGTATACCGGTAAACTGATCGACGGCACTGTCTTCGACAGTTCGATTGAACGCGGTGAGCCGGCCACTTTCCAGGTAGGCGGCGTGATCCCCGGCTGGACGGAAGCCCTCCAGATGATGAAAGTCGGTTCAAAATGGGAAATTTACATTCCCAGTGAACTGGCCTATGGAAGCCGCAAACGCGGTGAAAAAATCCCTGCCAACTCCGTCCTGATCTTTGAAGTTGAGCTTCTCGATATCAAATAAGGAAGAAATTTTGTAAAAAAGTTGAAATCCGACGCTGATTTTTTCGGCGTTTTGCCATTAAGAGAAAAAAGAAAAAGGTTAGAATCACTTCTAACCTTTTTCTGTCGAGGATAATTGTTGCAAAAAAGTAATAAAGGATATTAAATTAATCATCGTTAAAAACTACATTCATGAGCTTTGAAATCACCGGAACACTGGTTGAGAAATATGACGTCAGTGAAATCAGCAGCAAATTCAAAAAAAGAGAATTTGTGATTGAGAAAAAAGAAAACGCAAACAATTTCGAATTCACCGATTACATCAAATTTCAGCTTACCCAGGATAAATGTTCACTGCTTGATGCATTTAATCCGGGTGAAGAGATCAAGGTCAATTTCAATCTTCGCGGCCGGAAATGGGAAAAGGACGGTAAAGTCAGTTATTTCACCAATCTTGAAGCCTGGAAGATCGAACACCTTACTGCTTCCCGGGATAATCCGGATATGGCAAATATTCCCGGTGAGGATATCCCTTTACCGGGAGAGGAAGATTTTTCCTCACCCGACCAGGAATTTGATGATTTGCCATTCTGACATTGTCTCAGTAAAAAAAGAACACGAACTGCTAAAAACCAGTGAAGCGGACTTTCACGAAAGTCCCTTGCACTCAATGCAAACAACAAATTGTGAGCGCAAATGATTCTAACCCCTTAAAATCATCTGGCTGCTTTGGCTTATGTTAATGCTGTAAAGAACTTGAGAACTAAAAATTAACCTTTCGGGAAACCTTCAAACGCAGTTGGAATCTGTCGCCCTGGACGGCAAGCCAGGTTTTCTGACAGGATCCGCCGGGTTCTAACCCCTTAAAACCCGGAGAATCCGCTGTATTTTTTTACCCTTCCCAAAGAACCGGTTGCCGTTTCAAACGAAAAGCGACTGAAATATTTTTGCCTGTTCGGTTTTGTATTCGGCTTTTTCCTTGTATTCGATCGTAAAACTGAATGTTGAGCCTTTAAAAATATTGGATTCGATCCATATCTCCCCACCCAGTATCTGAATGATTCCATTGGCCAGTGTCAGGCCCAGTCCCAACCCGCTTTCCGGCCGGCCTGTCTCATCATCATCGAGCTTTTCGAACTTATTGAACACCAACCTGGCTTTTTCTGCCAGGATCCCTTTTCCGCTGTCCTTGACGAAAAACTCAAGTTTATCGTCATCCCGTGTGAAATATCCAAACTCGATGATGCCTTTATTGGTAAATTTCAAGGCATTATGCAAAAGATTTGAAAGAACCTGTGTTAATCTGTAGGGATCGGTGTAGATCATGAAATTTCCTTCACTCCTGTATTTATTTAGCAGGAGGGCGATGTGGTCCTTTCCCATTTTATGCTTGTCGATGCTGAAATAATGATAGATCTGCTGCATAAGCATATCCAGGTTGCATCTCTCCTTCTTCACCTTCAGCTCACCGATTTCAAGTAACGAAACGTCGATCATTGCATCGACCAGACTCAAAAGACTGTTACTGTTCATGTTGATGTGCTCCATGTATTCCTCCTTCTTGTCGTGCGGAAGGTTCTTGTCGACCATGAGATTGGAAAAACCCAGGATGGCATTCATGGGGGTACGCAGTTCATGGGAAATACTTGACAAAAAACGGCTTTTCAGCCTTTCGGTCTTCTCCCGGTTGTCTTCGAGCTTACTTTCGAGATCCTCGATCCTGGCCTCAAGCTCGCTGACGTACTCCCTGAGCTCATCATATGTCGGCTTTCCTCTCATTCTCACAGAGCTGATTATTCACAATAACAATTCTTCATTGATCCATCAGAAAACAACTTCTTATTTTCCGATCTTTCTCAGGATTTTCCTGGCTTCCTTCTGGTAATACCCGTGTCTGCTGGCGAGTCTGCCAAACTGTTCCCGCGCTTTGTCGTTCTCTTTGAGTTTCAGGTAGCAGAACCCGAGATACCATTCGGCCTGTTCAATGTACAGGTTATCGTTCTGTTCGATCACCTTGGAGAGTGACTTGTCGGCTTTCCGGTACTCCTTGATTTCGAAATATGAAATCCCGGTGTACAACTCCGATGCGATCATCTTTGGATTGATTTCCAGTGCTTTCTGGAAATACCTGATGGCTTCGGAATACTCCTTGTTTTCATACTTGAGGAGGGCTGTTCTCAGGGTCATGTCAAGATCGCCGTTTGCAGAACGATTGACCAGGGTTACATCGTAAGGCTTGTAGAACTGGCTGACAATCTTGTTGTCCGAGACCTTTTTAAAGAACAGGCTGTACGTTCCCAGGCTGATGACAACGGCCACCGATGCAGCAACCGCGTAACGGAGTACCCGTTTGGTGGATTTTTGCCTTCTCCAGCTGAGGTACCAGTTCTTCATGCAACTCATCCAGCTGGGCCCTTAACTCCATAACTTCTGTATCTGCAAGAGCTTCATCCACCTCCCTGTAGAGTTCCAGTTCCTCGCGAAGCTCATGATCTTCCAGCAGAGCTTCCTCGAACCTGGCGACTTCGCCGGAATCCAGCTCGCCCTCCAGGTATTTCGAGATTAAATGCCTGTTTTTGTCCATCACTATGTGTGTTTATTAATATTCATAATATCTATTATGCTCATAACCAAACGGTTATGTGAGTATTTGCCATTTCATGACAGCCGCATGCAGTGAGGTGTGATGGAAAATCCCGGATAGAGTCTGAACCCATACCCGATTCTCCTGAGCCACACGTCCGCATCCCTGCAACTGTGTAAAGCTGTTCTAAGCCAGATCCAATACACCGGCCTTATGGTGCCTCCACTGCCTGTCATATCCTTCACCAGGACAGGTTAGCAAAAAAGGCCGTAAAATTTTTGGGTTAATGTTTTCTGTTCTGAAACCTCAATGTGATATTTCAGGGTTTTGTGGTGGTGTGTGAGGATCATCGTCATAAATAATATCACCACCACCATCTGCACCACCTCTTACATTATCTAAAATCTCTTTCTTTAATTCGTACTTTTGAAAATTACCGATTGAAGCCAAATTTGAATTCCGGTTGAAGAGAGCGTTTGAAGTTTTCATTTCGATGAATTTTTGGGGTTAATTTTTGTTCTCATTAATTAATTCCCCGGAGAAGTGAAACGTTACCCGGAATTTTCCGTTTTTTTGAAATTATTTTGAAATAAAAATACAAATTCCTGAATTCCTGATCATTATAAAAGTAAAAAAATCTTTCATAAACCGAAAACTTTTTACATTTTTACACTAATATTATCGACTGCATAGCAGATGATTAAAAAAATTTCCTCCTTCTATTCGTCATTCACTATTCTTACTCTTTAACTTCAAGTTTCACTCTGAAGGCTGAAAATATTGATTCTTCAATTATTGTTGAAAATCAAAAAGCTGTAACCTGGCTTAATGAAGGCCGATATGAAGAAGCAGAAAAACAACTTAAATATGTATTGGATCTAAAATTGCGATATTGGTCAGAGGATTATCTAAATCTTAGGTAATACCTATCTGAACCTTGGTGTCTTATATAGAGAATTTTTTCAATTTGATGAAGCCTAACAGCTTATGATAAAGCTGAAGAATTCTATAAGCAAGTCAAATAAATACAATGGTAAAATTGTTGGTCTGCTTAATAATGAGGCTGCCCTTCTGATGTCAAGAAGAGACTATGGAAAGGCACTTAATATATTTGAAACAAGCATTAAAGTTTTATCAACATTCAAACTGTAACTCCAGGAATTAAGGTTGTTGTCTATGGAAACTTAAGTGTTATATATGCTTTTTTCGACGATATGGAAGGAATCAAACAAATATATGGCATTGGCGAGAAGAGTGCAAGGCATTAATTCATATCCCTTTGAAATGTATGCCAGCTTATCAACATTTTACTATCCGACGACAGTTTATAAGGATAACTTAGAACTCGCGCAATATTATTTCAAAAAGACGATCAGTACTGATCGAATCATTCACCGACTATCTTCAAATCCCACTTGCCAAAGTATCATTTTATCTTGAATATGGGATATTTCCTTTCAAAAAAATTAGAAACACTCAGAACAAGCATTTAAATATTTTACCTAAAGCTGAAAAACTTGCAAAAAAAGAATTTGATCCCGGAAATCCTTTTTTTATAAAGCTTATACGATTACATTGGTCAAACTTTTTATCAGATTAAAAAGAATTTTACGGCTGCCTTGGAGAATTTTCAAAAAGTATTAATCCTATCTTCTAAAGGATTTGTAATAATTCTATTTCATCTAATCCTATTGATAATCAGAATATTTGATTGAAAACTATGCTTATACATGCGCTGAAATATAAATCAATAATTTTATATAAAACTTTTTTGAAAAATGAGAAACTTAAATACCTTAATAGTAGTATGGATGCATGTAACGATCGGAATTAAAATACTTAATAGTATAAGACTCAGAATCGATTCCGAGAACAGCCAGTTCCTCATCAGCTCGAATGAAAAGGAGATCTACTTCATCGGCCAGCAGATCGCCCATGAGATGTTCAAAGTGACCGGTGACACGAAATATGAGGAGATGGCGTTCCAGATCAATGAGCAGGGACGGGCCTTCAGCCTTCTCTCGAGCATCAGGTCGCAAAATGCCATGCAATATGGGGACGTGCCTTATGAACTGACCAAGAAGGAGACGGAACTCAACAAGAAGATTTCGGCTTACAATGAAATGGTGCTCAATGAAAAACAAAAAATGGACCCCGATGAAAACAAGATCCGGTTATGGGAGGGGAAATTGTTTGATTATTCCAGGCAGTATGACGACCTGATCAAATTCATCGAGAAGAATTATCCAAAGTACTATCAGCTCAAATACGACAATTCCGTGATCAGCCTCAGGGAAGTCCAGGAAAAAGAACGACGCAAGGACATCATCGTGGAATATTCGATGATGGATACCCTTTTATACACCTATATTATTTCGAAGGACCACACCGTCATCCTGGAGCAGAAAATCGACAGCTCCCTTTCGCAGGATTGCAACCGGTTCTATGATGTCATCACCCGTCAGAATTTTTCCTACTCCGCTGAACAGACCTACAATGATTACCTCGGCCTGGGATACAAGCTTTACAAAGCGCTTTTCGCCCCGGTGGAAGAATATGTCGAGGGTAGAGACGTGATCATCATTCCCGATGCATCCATCTTTTATGTTCCCTTTGAAGCACTCGTCACCAGGCCCAAAGCATTCATCGACGGCGGTACCCCCGACTACTATACCGTTCCCTATCTGATCTTTGACCATGCCTTCAGCACGTCCTATTCCTCCACCCTTCACTTCAGCGCATTGGCCCACCAGAAAAAGGCCCTGAAGGAAATCCTGGCCTTTGCCCCTTCCTATTCAAACCTGACCAGTTACAGTCCCGGTTTCGAACTGCTCCGTCAGTCGGACCGTGAAGAACTTATGCGCATCCCCGGAGTGAAAGAAGAAGTCCGGAAAATTTCCAGTGAGATGAAGTGCAAAGTTTTTGAGGACCTTACCGCCACGGAAACGAATTTTAAAAAGAATGCCTCCGACTATAAGATCCTTCACCTGGCGATGCATACCATCCTCGACGACAACAACCCCCTGTTTTCAAAACTGGCTTTTACCCAGGTCCCCGACAGCGTCAATGATAATTTCCTGCATACCTACGAGATCTATGATATGAAACTGAATGCCAGCCTCGCCGTGCTGAGTTCATGCAAGAGCGGTTTCGGAAAATTCCAGGAAGGTGAAGGAATGCAGAGCCTGGCCCGGGGATTCACCTATGCCGGCTGCCCCAGTATCCTGATGACCCTGTGGGAAGTGGCCGACCAGTCGACGGTATCGGTCATGGACAGGTTTTATTTCTATCTCGGAAAAGGCCAATCCAAATCGGAGGCGTTGAGAAACTCCAAGCTTGATTTCCTCCGGCATGCCGACCTGCTGAAATCGAATCCCTTTTTCTGGTCGAGCTTTGTCATTATCGGAAATTCGGAACCGGTCTATCCCAACACGACATGGGAATACATCATCGGGATCTTCATCCTGATGCTCCCGGTGCCGGTCACCATCCTGTTATACCGGAATTACAAGAAGAAAGCCACCCTGGTCAGAACCTGAACTCACCCGGTTTCCTCCTGCCCGAATTCGGGATCCTCTTTGATTTTTCCGATCAGGTATTCCTTACAGAAATGCTTCCGCTTCTTGATGTAGTTTTCGCTTTTGAATCCCAGGGTATCGGCGATCTCCTTCTGCGGTATGCCATCCACCGACATTTTCAGGATTTTCTGACAATCGGGGGGAATTTTCACAAACGCTCTCTGGTAGATGGCATAACGGATGTCCTCTTCCCGGAAAGGCTTGGGTTCCTCGAATTCGATATAGGGATGGTTCTCCTTCAGGTTTTTGTCCTGGTTCCGGCTGTTCCGGAGATGTTTCAGCCAAAGTAACCGGGCGATGGAGTAAATGTAAGTCTGGAAACTGCTCTCCAGACTAAAATCTGCTTTTTCACGGATATTACGGAAAGCGACGATCAGGGCTTCCTGGAAGATGTCCTTGGCATCATCCTCCGTGCCGCTGTTCATCAGCACGAGCTTGACCACCGAAGGATAATGGGCTTTGTAAACGTATTTCAATACCCGGTTATCCCGACGTCTCAGGCCATCAATGATCTCAGTTGCTGAATATCGGTTCACGGGCGGAGTTATCCTTTGTTCTCAAATCTAATAAAAAAAACATTCCGTTTTCGTATTTCCGGTAAAGGAAGCAAATCTGATTTCCGGCAACCCTGGTTTTGTGCCGGACCCTATCCCTCTGTTCCGGCATTGTTGGCCGGTGAAGCAGCGCTATTCGGAATAAAAAAGGATCATGTCCCGGATGGCTTTCCGGCAAACGGCGCAGAAACCTTCCGCCGTATTGCTCTTCATCCGGCAATCGATCTGCGGACGGTAGATGCCTTTGGCGATATAGCCCCCTCCTTCGAAGGCGCCCACGGTATTCTTGTATTTTTCCACGGCCGGGGTGGGAATGGGTGTTTTCCGACTAACCATCGACTTCCACTTCCTGTTGAAATCGACGAGGGTGGTCAGGTTTGGCTCAACGGGTTCTTTGGTCAGATCATAAAACCCGACATAAGCCACACTCGAGGTGTAGTATTCGTCTCCCAACCCGGCGAAGGCATGGCCGAATTCATGGATGGACACCTCATCTGAAAGGGCATTACCCGAAGAATAGAGGGTATAATGATTGAACAACCCTCCGCCGCCGTATTTATCCGTATTGACCAGGACGATCATCTGGTCGTAAGGCACCGCCGAAGCCACATCCCTGACCTTCCAGTAATCCAGCGTCGTGAGGTACCGTTCACTGTAAAAAGTGAAAAAGTGGGAGTTCAGGGCCGTATTCTTCCATTGGTCCTCACCGGGATTATCGGTGCCGGAATCCTCCGAAACGGAAAAGACCGCCCGGACATTGAAACGGGTCCTGCTGGTGTCGTACGGGGCCATCGTGAACATGTAGTCCTGATAATGTTTCACGTCGTTAAAAAATTTCTCTTTCTCGGATGCGGAGTAGCCTTCGGCGATATAAACGATATCGACATGCCGGGCAGGGTCGCCCGAGATGAGAATGTCTTCGGTCTCATACGCTTCGGGTTTTCTTTTCTCGATGAGAATATCGGCCGGATCGATAAAGGTGGTGAATTTCAGTTCTGCGTCACCCATGTAGAAATGTTTGTAAATCGTGAGGATGACGGTTTTCTTCGGATAGGGGAAGGTCAGTGTTTCCTTGAAGGCCTTCCTTTTGACCCCCGCCTCAGCGGTGGTCTGCCATTCCCTGAAAAGGCTGTTGAAGCCGCGTGAATAAAGAAGCTCATCCGTCGCGCTGTCCCTGACTTCGAAAAAATAGTCTCCGTAGCTCAGTGTATCGATCAGATTTTTTTGCGATCCGCCCCAGTAAGGTTCTTCACAGACCTTGTAGAGGTACATCTCACAGGTATTTTTATCACCCGCCATGATGTAGTCGACCCGCAGGGTATGTGAAGTGAACCAGTCGGAGAATACGGGACGGGCATTCAGTTGAAGGGACAGTGCGAGAAATGGAATGATCAGGCGTTTCATAGATGGGGATAATTAAACCGGTTAGGGTAATATTTTCAGAAAACGTAGTAAAATTATAACTTCGTCGCTGAAAAACAAATCAAGTGGCTGTCATGATCGAAAACTGGATTGCTTCACTCAACCATCTTCTGCAACGAAGCGGGCTTTCTCAAAAACACGCAAATACGCTGGTGACGGTCATTATTCTCTTCATCATCATCCTTCTCGCCTACCTGGCCGACAAAGTAGCCCGGAAAGTCCTGATCACTTCGCTGAAGAGCTATGTCAGGCGGAGCCGGAACAAGTGGGATGATGCCCTGCTTGAATACAAATTCTTCCAGAGGCTGGCCCACATTGCTCCCGCCGTGGTCATTTATTACACCATCGGCTATGCCCTCGACATGCCGACGCTGGAAATGGTGATCCGGACGGGTTCGGTGCTTTACATGATCCTGATCAGCCTCCTGGTCATCGACTCCTTCCTCAGCGCCCTTCATTCGATATACCTGACCTTTCCCGTATCCAGGGAGAAACCCATCAAAGGGTATGTCCAGGTCATCAAGCTGGGGGTGTACTTTATCGGGATCATCCTGATGATATCCATCCTCTCCCACACCCCTGCCCTGAAGCTCCTGGCCGGCCTGGGAGCGCTCGCCGCGGTCCTTCTCCTGGTCTTTAAAGATACCATCCTCGGCCTTGTGGCCAGCATCCAGGTTTCGGCCAACAACATGGTGAAGCCGGGCGACTGGATCACCATGCCCAGCCGCCAGGCCGACGGGACGGTTCTCGAGATCACCCTGAATACCGTGAAGGTCCAGAACTGGGACAAGACCATTGTCACCTTTCCCACCTATTCCCTGGTCACCGAGGCATTCAACAACTGGAAAGGAATGGAGGAATCCGGGGGCCGGAGAATAAAGCGATCCATCAACATCGATATGCGGAGTGTGAAATTCATGGACCCGGAGCTTAAGGAAAAGCTGCGGAAAATACAGCTCGTCAGAGATTACATTGCCGAACGGGAGGCGGAAATTGACCGCTATAACGCCGGGAAGAACATCGACCCTTCGGTTCCCGTGAACGGCAGAAGGATGACAAACCTCGGGGTGTTCAGGAAATATATTGAAGCCTGGCTTCTTCAGCACCCAAAGATCAATACCGACCTGACGTTCCTGATCAGGCACCTGCAACCCTCGGAAACCGGTATCCCGATAGAGATCTATGTATTCAGCCGCGACCAGGAATGGGCGAAGTACGAAGCCCTCCAGGCCGATATCTTCGATCATATCCTGGCAGCCATCCCTTACTTCGAACTGCGTGTGTTCCAGAATCCCACCGGGGAGGATTTCAGGAACCTCTTCTCCGGCGTCAATGCTCCGGGAACTCCCGCGACGCCGGAATTGTAAACAGGCCAGCCCCTGCCCTTCCCCACAGACCTTCCCGGTTTTAACCCATCCCACCGGTTAAAATGAACGTCCCGCTTGAGAAACCCCGGTCGTGGTTCTGCGTCCCTTCCTCTGCACATTCTCAACCCCCAGTGTCTGACCGGTATGCTTTGCAGCATTTTTTGAATATTCAGGGGCCCTTTTTTAAAATGGGGCAAAAAAATCAGGACAATAATATATAAATTTACATTTTGAAATCAGATTAATTCAATTGCTTTCAATTAATCTGAATATTAACGGAGTAATTAATCATTTATTCCCGGGGAGAAACGGTTCGTTTACATCCACGATGGATTTATCACTCCTTTGTTCACCCGGACAAAAAATGGTGTAAAAATATGTTATCATTTTTCATGTTCCCATTTCACTTACAATCTGACAGGAATGTACGCTGCAAATGAGTAAATTAAACCCATATACCGGAAGTTTACCACGATTTTTTAAATACTAATCCCTAAAAAATGGAAGAGAACTTACAGATTGACAGCCTGGATCGGAAGATCCTGACACTCATTACGGAAAATGCCAGGATCCCGTATCTCGAGGTGGCCAGGGAATGCAATGTTTCGGGGGCAGCCATTCATCAGCGCATTCAGCGGCTCACCCGGCTGGGTGTGATCACGGGTTCCGAATTTATGATCAATCCGAAGAAAATAGGGTATCATACCTGTGCTTACATGGGGATTTTCCTGGAAAGTGCGAGCCTGTATCCCGAGGTTGTCAAGAAGCTTAAGGATATTCCCGAGATCGTTCAGTGTCATTACACAACCGGAAACTACAGTATATTCATCAAGGTTTACACCAAGAACAACGAAGATCTCAAGCACGTCCTGGTCGACAAGCTGCAGGCCATTCCCGGCATAGCCCGGACGGAAACTTTCATATCCCTCGAGGAATCCTTCAGCAGGCAGATCCCGCTTTACTGATCACGACTTCCCGCCAGCCGCTGACGGGTGACTTCGTACATGAGGATCGACGCCGCCACCGAAACGTTCAGTGACATGGTCTGACCCGACATGGGAATTTTGACCTGCAGGTCCGAAAGATCCAGCAGGCCCGGGGAGATGCCTTTTTCTTCACTTCCGAGGATCAGTGCCAGCGGTCCGGTGAGATTTTGCGTCTGGCAGAAATGGTCCGCTTTTTCGGTGACACTCACGATCTTCAGTCCCGAATCCCTGAGATATCTGGCGGCATGTTCCATGGAACGGACGCGGGCAACAGGCAGGTTCATCAGCGCCCCTGCCGATGTTTTGACGGCGTCGGCATTGATCCGCGCCGCCCCCCGGAATGGGATGGCAACCCCCGAGAAGCCCATGCATTCGGCCGACCTGGCGATCGCACCGAAATTCCTGACATCCGACACCTGGTCGAGCATCAGGATCAGCGGATCCTTCCCTTTCTCAAAGGCCAGGGTCACAATCTCCTCCAGCGGACTGTAGGTGATGGACGAAATAAAGGCGACAACTCCCTGATGATTTTTGCGGGTGATCTTGTTCAGCTTCTCATACGGAACATACTGAAAAGGGATCTCATGAAGCCTGATGAGCGGAAAAAGTTCCTGCATTACCTGGCTTTCCGGTTTGGTGGTCAGCAGGACCCGGTCCACTTCCCTGCCTGAGCTGATGGCTTCCATGACCGCCCTGATGCCAAAAATAAAATCTTCCTGTTTCTTCAAAAGTGTGCGTTTTAATATTCGGGGGAATATATTTTACCGCGTCGCCATGACCTGACGGCGTCGGACCAGTAACCCGTTGAACTGATTGTCCGGTTAAGGGTAAAATCCTGGTAGGTGAACAGATTATCCACACGGTCGAAGACGAATTCCACGGGCGCACTGTTCCGCTTCCCGAAATAGGTCCACTTTTCTGTGGCAATGGATTTATCCAAGCAGGTTGGGAGGGCCGAAAATAATGTAGATCATGCCCCGGTCCGTTTTCCATCCTTCCTTGTATGAAGTGAAATAGAGGTTCGAATACAGGACCCGGGTGTAATAGACCCTGATCAGTTCGCGGGCCGCATCCATATTTCCAGCAAGTTTGAGCCAGAAATTATCGATGGCCAGTTTGCGGTTGGGCTCCATCCTCAGATCACGGAATTCGACCGAAGAGGTAAGGTAAATCAGCGGACCAAGCAAATCATCGGGCGTCTGGATCCTGGGGAAATTTTCACCGAAATTGAAAAGAGTCAGTCCCTGTTTATGGTCAGGGGTCACCCTGAAATGATACATACCCTGTTCGGCCAGCCGGTAAACCAGGGTGTCGTTATACGGAACCGACCAGACACTGTCGGGATAAGATCTTCATCGGGATTTCAGGGGCGGTGGAAAAGATCGGGCGGGGCAGGCTCTGATCGGGGGTATAAAAATCGACAAACAGGCTGTCGTAGCCCATGCGGTTGTAGAGGATCCTGAATTTCTCCTGCGAGGTAAAATTGTTCGTGAAGGAGGGGTAGCCGGTGACGGCAGAAATGACCCTGAAATTCTGAGGACTGAAGGGAGAGGTCTTATCGACGATCAGATAATTCACACTGACGGATCCGCGCAAAAGATCCGTCACGTCGACCCTGGCCATATACCGGTTCCCGAAAAGGGCTTTCACGGGCAGGGCCGTGAAAAAGCTATTTCGCATCTCGCTGCGGTTCAGTGTTCTTTGCACCGATGCCGAATCGACGATCTCACTGGGTTTTTCGGGATTTTTACCCGATTCCAGGAGAACGAAACCCACCTTCAGTTTGGCCAGGAAAAGTCCTTTTTCGTTGGCCTGGTTAAAGAGAAGCTCGGCCGGGAAGATCCGGATGTACAGGACGGTAGTGGAATCATTGATGTGGTTGACCAGAAAATCGGGATGAATGGTTGCCCGTCCCGGATTGTAGATATCCGCCAGGTTCCCAGCCGGGCGACTGGTGGTCCGTTGAGGCAGCCGGCACGACTGCATACCTGCAAACAGCAGGATGAGAATTGAAAGTGTAATGCGCCTGGTCATTCCTGAAAATTAATACCCCAATTTAATTAAAATCTTTCATCTTTCAATTTTTCGAGTTCATGGTGAAGGTCCTCCCACCGCATCATCCGGGCATCGAGTTTCCTTTTGACCTCCTCATAACCGGCAAAAAGACCGGCGTTGCTGACGCCCTCCGGGCTGGTGAGCTGACGATTCATTTCCTCCAGGGTTTTCTCCAGCATGGTGATCTCATTTTCCGTTTTCTCCAGCTGGCCGGCGACTTTCCGGATAACCTTGTCCTTTTCCCGGCGTTGTTGGTAGAGCGCCTTATTGTCGATGTTTTCAGCCGGCGGAACAGGCTCCTGCTGAAGGCTTTTCCCGGCCCGTTCCAGCTCCCGGAGCGAATCGAGTTTCCGGCGTTTCAGGAATTCATAGATGCCGCCGAGATGTTCATAGATGCGGTGGTTCCTGAATTCGTAAACCTTATCGACCAGCCCGTCGAGAAATTCCCTGTCGTGCGACACCACAAGCAACGTGCCGTTATAGTCCCTGAGGGCAGATTTCAGGATATCTTTCGAACGCATATCAAGATGGTTGGTCGGCTCGTCCATGACCAGGAAATTATTGGTCTGCAAGCAACATGCTGGCCAGTGACAACCGGGATCTCTCCCCCCCGGACAGGACCTTCACTTTTTTATCGATCTCGTCGCCGCCAAAGAGAAAGGCGCCGAGGATATCCCGTATTTTCGTCCGGATATCCCCAACGGCCACGGCATCGATGGTCTCGAATACCGTCTTGTTCTTCATCGAGCAGTTCATCCTGGTTCTGTGCAAAGTATCCGACCGAAACATTGTGCCCGGTTTTGAGTTCGCCGGTATGATCAAGCTTGCCCAGCAGGATTTTCGACAATGTCGTTTTCCCTTCACCGTTTTTCCCGACAAAGGCCACTTTCTCTCCGCGTTCGATGACAAGATCGACGTTTTCCAGCACGACCCTGTCGCCGTATTTTTTACCCAGCGACCGGGCTTCCGCCACGACCTTTCCCGACCGGGGAGCCGGGGGGAATTTCAGGTTCATCCCTGAATTTTCCTCATCTTCCATCTCGATCCGATCGAGTTTGCCAAGCTGCTTGATCCGCGACTGGACCTGAACGGCCTTGGTGGCTTTGTATCTGAAGCGCTCGATGAAATCTTCGGTTTCCCGGATCATTTTCTGCTGGTTCTGGTAAGCGGCCAGCTGCTGCTCCCTCCTCTCCTTGCGAAGGACGACATATTTGGAATAAGAAACTTTGTAGTCCGTTAATTTTCCCAGGCTGATCTCCACGGTGCGATTGGTGATATTGTCCAGGAACGCCCGGTCGTGCGAGATCAGGACGACGCCTCCCGGGTAGCCGATCAGAAAATCTTCGAGCCACTGGATCGATTCGATATCGAGGTGGTTGGTCGGCTCATCGAGGAGGATGAAATCGGGCTTTTTCAGCAGGATCTTGGCGAGCTCGATCCGCATTCTCCAGCCGCCGCTGAATTCGGAGGTCGGCCTTTCCAGGTCACTCCGTTCAAAACCCAGGCCTGTCAGGGTCTTCTCCACATCACCATGCACGGAGCTTCCGCCCATCATTTCAAAACGCTCGCTCTTGGTGGTCAGATCTTCGATGAGCTTCAGGTAGGCCTCCGATTCGTAATCGTCCCTGTTTCCCAGCTCCTCCGTGATCTGTTGGATCTGCCCTTCCAGTTTCAAAACCTCATCAAAAGCGGTCATGGCTTCCCCGTACACCGTTTTGCCATCGTGGTGTGACATCTGCTGGGGAAGATATCCTGCCGACTGCGAGGCGGAACAAACCACCCTTCCGAGTGTCGGATCCTGTTTCCCGGACATGATCCGCATCAACGTCGTTTTTCCGGCCCCGTTCCGACCCACAAGGCCGATGCGGTCACGGTCACCGATCATCAACGACACATTTTCCAGCAGGGTGAAACCACCGAACCTGACCGTGATATTGTCAACAGAAATCATCCGAAATGAATAATTGATTATACATAACACCCGGAATGATCCGGGTTTTTCGTTTATGAATGTGCAAAGTAAGCTTAATAAGGTGTAACAAAGAAATAAACATTATGGTTTTTTCAGGATCCCGATGCGAAACCGACGGCCTTGATAAAAGGGCCATCGCGAGGCTTGTTCACAGTATTGATTATCTTTGTAACGCAAAAAAAGATGTTTAGCGTATTCGTAACTGATCAGTGTTAAAAGTAATGGAGTCGGAAGTCGGAAGTCGGAAGTCGGAAGTTGGAAGTTGGAAGTTAAAAGTAAAAAACGGAAGTGATGCCGGAATTTAGAATGTGAAAAACGAAGTTGGAAGTCGAAGTTGGAAGTCAGAAGTCGGAAGTTGAAGTCGGAAGAAAATAAAATTCGATGATGCCACTTCAAATGTCCCTCAAGAAGAAATGTATAATCCAGCCTTCAGTCGAACTTCCAACTTCCAACTTCCAACTTCCAACTTCCGACTAACTTAAATACCATTTTCAAATCTGTTCAAATTGGCAAGGAAAAAATTACCCTTCTTCGAGAATGTGGAGATCACGGATGTTGGCGCTGAAGGGAAAGCCATCGCACGGATCGACAATATGGTGTGTTTTGTGAACATGGTGGTCCCGGGCGACATCGTGGATTTGCAGGTCACCCGGAAACGCAGTCATTACATGGAAGGCAGGGTGACGGCCATCCGGAAATATTCTCCCATCAGGCAGGACCCTTTCTGCTCGCATTTTGGGGTATGCGGGGGATGTAAATGGCAGCACCTGCCCTACCCCCTGCAGCTGAAATATAAACAAAAACAGGTGGAAGATGCGATGCGGCGTATCGGGCATATCGATATCCCGGCGGTCAACCCGATCCTTGGATCCCCCGATGACCGGTTCTACCGCAACAAGCTGGAATATACCTTTTCTGACCATCGCTGGCTGAGCGATGATGAGGTTGCCAGCGATGAGGTCATCACCGATACCCGGGCTTTGGGCTTCCATGTGCCGGGACTGTTCGATAAAGTGGTCGATATCCGCAAATGCTGGCTGCAGGATGAACCCAGCAACACCATCCGCGACACGGTCAGGCATTTTGCCATGGAGAACGGCTACCGTTTTTACAGCCAGAAGGAACAGAACGGATTTCTCCGAAACCTCATCATCCGGACGGCCGCCGCCGGGGAAGTGATGGTCATCCTGTCGTTTTTCCATGAGGACAGGGAGAAACGGATCCTTCTCCTGGACCACCTTCTGAAAAAGGTGCCGGACATCACCTCCCTGATGTATGTCATCAATGGCAAGGGAAATGATACCCTGTACGATCAGAACATCGAAGTGTATCACGGCCGGGATCATATTTTTGAGGAACTGGGCGATCTGAAATTCAAGATCGGTCCGAAGTCTTTTTTCCAGACCAATACCCGCCAGGCCTATGCATTGTATAAGGTGGCGAAGGACTTTGCTGCACTCAAGGGGAATGAAACGGTTTACGACCTTTATACCGGAACGGGGACGATTGCCAATTTCATCGCCCGGGATGCAGGAAGGGTAATCGGCATCGAATCGGTTCCCGAAGCCATCGCCGACGCGCACGTTAATGCCGACCATCAACGGGATCGGGAATACGGAATTTTTTGCCGGAGACATGAAAGATCTCCTCAGTGAAGAGTTTGTCCGGGCGCATGGCCGGCCGGAGGTCATCATCACCGATCCGCCCCGGGCGGGGATGCATGCGAACGTGGTGGAGCAACTGTTGAATATTGCCCCCGAACGGATCGTCTATGTCAGTTGCAATCCCGCAACACAGGCCAGGGATATCGGACTCCTTAGCAGAAGTTACCGCGTCACCGCACTGCAGCCGGTGGATATGTTCCCCCAGACCCATCATGTTGAAAATGTGGCCCGGCTGGAGAGGCGTTAGAGCCCTTCAGTCAGTCGTCACTTTCGTCCCCTGAGGCGTTTGGGCAGCCTGTCATCCGGCCATTCGTTCACGAAATCAACCCAGTACTGTTTGATCGTGGACTTGATATCGCGGTGAAGGATCCACAGCCCCAGGAGGTTGGGAATCGTCATCACGGCAATGGTGATGTACGAAAGGTTCCAGACGATGGTGGTATCGGTGAACGCCGCAAAGAAGAAGGCCACAACATAGAAAAGCTTGTAGAGCGTGACCCATTGGGTCCCGAAGAGATAGGTCACGGCACGGCTGCCGTAATACGACCAGGAAATCGCGGTGGAGAAGGCAAAAAGCAGCAGCCCGATGGCCACGATATACTGCCCGTAATCGCCCAGAAAGCTCCTGTTAAAAGCTTCGGTGGTCAGGGGCGCACTGTGGATGAGTGATTTACCCCATATCTTCACCTTTGAAAACTCACTTTCTTCCAGTCTTCCGTTTTTGACTTCCAGTTTGCCCGTATAAGGTTTTTCGCCCTTTTTCACGGTCACATCGTCAGCTACCGACTGGGCATGGATGAGCGTCACATCACTGGTGATCGTTCCGTCGTCCACATTCAGGGTTCCGGTATACAATGGAAGGTCCCTTTTATGGGTG
The DNA here is from genome assembly GCA_963763215.1 of uncultured Bacteroidales bacterium. Taxonomy (GTDB): domain Bacteria; phylum Bacteroidota; class Bacteroidia; order Bacteroidales; genus DASQZK01. The sequence continues at coordinate 231,712 of CAVXNX010000014.1, read as the reverse complement.
AGGTAATTCCGGAGTTCTTTCCTGTCGGGCTGGGCATTTTCGATGGTAGGTTCCGGAAAGTATGCGGAGATCGGCTTCTTCAAACCGGTTATAGATTTTCTCATTCCATACGCCCGATGAGAGCAGGACCAGTCCGGTGAGGGAACAGATGATGATGGTGTCGATAAAAGGTTCGAGGATGGCAACCATCCCTTCAGAGACCGGTTCATGGGCTTTGGCCGCCGAGTGGGCGATGGGTGCGGATCCCTGTCCTGCTTCATTCGAAAACAGCCCCCGGTTAACCCCCATGTTAAAGGTAAAGGCGAAACCTGCGCCGAGAAAGCCGCCCACGGCAGCACTTCCGGTGAAAGCGTCCTCGAAAATGGAAGCCAGCGAGGGAAGGATATTCTGATAGTTCGTCGCGATCACGAACATCGCCCCCAGGAAATAGAAGATGGCCATCACCGGGACGAGAGTTGAGGTCACTTTGGCGATCCTCTTGATGCCGCCGATGATGACAAGACCGAGCAGCACCGCCAGCACACCGCCGGAAAGGATCCTGTTCAGGTGAAACGTGTCGAAGAGGGAATCGGCGATACTGTTGACCTGCGGTAAACTTCCCGTACCGAAAGATGAGAGGATGGTGGCAAAAGCAAAAAAAGCGCCCAGAATGGCTCCTGTGCGGATCAGCTTGCCGGAACGGGTGGTGATGTTGAGCTTCTTCTTCATATAATACATCGGCCCGCCGGAGATCGTCCCGTCAGGGAGTACATCCCGGTACTTATGCGAAATGGTCACTTCGACGAATTTCGTACACATCCCGAGCATGGCAGTAACCAGCATCCAGAAGAGCGCCGCCGGTCCGCCCAGATGAATGGCAAGGGCAACACCGGCGATGTTTCCCGTTCCCACAGTGCCGGAAAGGGCTGTCGACAGGGCCTGAAAATGCGACGTGTCGCCCACGTCGCCGGCTTTGTCATATTTACCACGGACAATTCTCAGGGCGTGCCGGAAATAACGGATCTGGGGAAAACCAAGATAGATGGTGAAGAATAACCCTGTACCCAGCAAAAAGAACACGAACCATTCATTTCCGCCGATATACTTGTTCAACTCCAAAAGAAACGCATTTATCTTTTGCATGATTCGAGAGGATTTTGGATGGTAAAGGGACAAATATAACAAAAATCACATGACATGCCAGATAAAGCTGATGGTTGACGAGGCGGAAAGAAACGGGACCGGGGTCCAAAAAAAATGCCGCCGGGCACGGTTCATGAGTGGAACCATGCCGGGGCAGCCAGCCATGCGGAATGAAAGAGGATCAGATCTCTTTCTTTTCCGTTCCCTTGATCTTATCGTCAATCGACAGGCCCGACACCATCTCGATATTGATGCCGTCGGAAAGCCCTGTCTGGATATAGCGTTTTTCGAAGACCTGGTCGGATTTTTCCACCTCAACAAAAGCGGAGTCTCCTTCAAACTGGATCAGGCTTTCGGGGATGACCATGACGCTGTCGCGCCGTTCCAGGATGATGTCGGCCGTTGCACTGTAGCCCGAACGGATGAAAAAGTTATCGCATGAGTTCGACAGCCGCCTTGATCTCAAACTGGATGGCCCCGTTTTCCTCGACCCCCTTGGGAGCGATGAACTCCAGGTTCGCATTGAATTTCTCTTCATCGATGGCACCGATCGACAGCAACAGGTTCATCCCGGGTTTGATCTTGCCAACTTCCGTCTCATCAACCTTTCCCTCGAAAATCATTTCCCCCATATCGGCGATCGTGGCGATGGTGGTTCCCTCGCTGAAGGTATTGGTTTCGATCACGGATTTTCCTTCCTCAACAGGGATATCCAGGATCATGCCTTTGATGGTTGACCGGATGAGGGTATTGGTGGCTTCGTCCGATTTCGACGTGACCCCTTCCCGGATGAGCGTCAGGTTGTTCCTGGCGGCATCGAGTTCCTCCCGGGCATTCGAATATTCGAGCTGGTATTTCTGAAATTCAGCTTCCGGGATCACCCCCTGGTCGAACATGAGCTTCTGCCGCTGAAAATTCTGCTTCGCATCGCTGAAATTGTTTTCCGAAGTTTTCAGCCGGTATTCCGCTTCATTGAGGTTAATCATGTTGGGGATGATCTTCACCCTGGCGATAAGGTCCCCTTCCTTTACCATATCCCCCTCCTCAACGTAAATTTTCTGAATGATGCCTGAGATCTGAGGCTTGATCTCCACTTCCTTCCTGGGAACAACCTTGCCTGTGGCCACGGTTTTCCGGATCACATTGTCGATGGTGGGAACCTGCGTATCGTAGAACACCGGCTTGTCCTTTGACTTCCCGTAGAGGTAGAAAATCGTCCATCCAAAAATTCCCAGGACAATGATAAGGGTTAAAACTCTGAAAAACTTTTTCATGGTCAGTCGTATTTATTCTGTTCTTAATGCTTCGATAGGTTTGATGGTCAGTGCCCGCCGGGCTGGGATGAGGCCGGCGAGGACGCCCGAGATCACCAGGATGACCAGGGATATGACGGCGACACGGAAATCGATTTCGGGATGCCGGAAGAAGGAACTTTCTCCGCCGGCCTTCTCGATCAGGTAGTTGACGGCTTCAATCACCATCACCCCGGCCACCAGTCCGGTATACCCGGCAACGGTGGTGAGGAAAACCGATTCACTGATGATCTCCATGATGATGTGAAGGGGCGTTGCGCCGAGGGCCCGCTGAATCCCTATTTCACGGGTCCGTTCCCGCACGATGACCAGCATGATGTTGCTGACGCCGATGACACCGGCCAGGAGGGTCCCGATACCCACGATCCAGATGAGGAGGCTGATCCCGCCGAAAAGTCCGCGCATCTGCTGAAACTGCTTCTCAACATTGAAGGAGCCAATGGCCACATCGTCATCGGGGTGGATCTTGTGATTTTTTTTGAGCAGCCGGATGGCTTTTTCCTGGACCACGGAGACCGGAACATTATCCTGCGAGGTCATCGAAAACCAGAATACCCTGTTCCCATAGTTATAAGCCCGCTGCATGGTGGTGAAGGGCATGAAAATCGACGACTGCTCACCGTTGGCCTGCTCACCGGTCTTTTTGGAAGTGAACAGTCCGATCACCTTGAAATAGATCCCCTGTATTTTAATGTATTCCCCCAGGCATTCTTCATTCTTCGCAAAAAGTTCTTCGTACACCCGTTTACCAATGATCACCACCTTGCGTTTCTCGCTGATGTCGAGCTGGTTGAACAATCTCCCCGTGACGAGGTTCACGGGGTCGATGCGGAAATACGCCGGGGAATCGCCGTAGATGCTGTAGGCGCCTGTCTTGTCACCCCTGACGACATTGTCGCCGTTCTGGAATCCGCCGCCCTGAAGGCGCGGAGCGATCAGCCTGATCTCGGGGATGGTGTTCTGAAGGGCTTTCACGTCATCATCGTCGAAGGTAAACCACCGGCCGCGGTTGAATCCCTTATAGGGCATACTGGTGCGCTGGGGCCAGATAAATACCGAATTGGTGGCAAAGTCGGCAAATCCCTGCGATGATCCCGTTCTCCAATCCCTTTCCCGAGCCGAGCATGACGAGAAGCATGAAGATTCCCCAGAAGACCCCGAAAGCCGTCAGGAGCGTTCTCCACTTATTCTGCCGGAGGGAATGGAAGATCTCCTGCCATTTGTCGATATCGATCATGATCCTAAAAAACATCAGCCTTTATTTATTCGTCTCTGAGTGCGACAATGGGACGTATGGAAGCGGCTTTCATCGCCGGAACCAGCCCGGCCAGGGCACCCGACACCACCAGGAGGACGGTGGCCCCCAGGGCAATGCTGAAATCCGCTTCCGGGTGGAGGAAAAAGGGATTGGGCGGCATCACTTTCGACACAGTTTCGAGAAGGAAAACGCCCAGGACGAGGCCGAAATAACCGGCCACCGACGTGATCAGGACCGATTCCTGGAGGATCAGGCTGACGATCGACCACGGGGTGGCCCCGATGGCCTTCCGGATCCCGATCTCTTTCGTCCGTTCCCTGACCACGATGAGCATGATGTTGCTGACCCCGACCACACCGGCGATGATGGTGCCGATCCCGATGACCCAGATAAACATCCGGATGGAACGGAAAAGTTTCATGGTCCGTTCGAATTCCTTGCCTTTGTCGAAGATATTCAGCGCACGGGTGTCATTGACATCGAAGGTATGAAAAGTGGCCAGCTGTTTCTTGATCGTTTCGAGCATCTGTTCACTCTCTTCGAGGGTGGCGAGGCCGGTGGTGAAGGCTACCTGGTTGATCCGGCTGTTTCCCGAGAAGATCCGCTGGGCCGTGTATATCGGAATATAGGCCCGCCGTTGTTCATCGTCGCTTCTCTCATCATGGAAGATGCCGATGACCTTGAAAGGCACCCCGCTGATGGTGATGTATTTTCCCAGGGCCAGGGTGTCCGGGGGTTTGAAAAGGGCATCCCTGACCTTTTCACCGATGACCGCCACCTTACGGAACTGGTTCAGGTCGATGTTATTGATGAACCGGCCTTCGAGCAGGGTCAGCTCCTTGATCTTCCCGTAATCGGGATGCACCGGGTTGATGGTGAAGTTGCCGTAATTGTTTTTATAGGAGAAGGTATTGTTCTGCCAGATCCAGAACTGGCCGGAAATCAGATCGATGCCCTCGGCCGACTGTTTGACGAGGTCATAATCCCGGTTGGTGAACTTCACTTCCCGGCCGGACTGAAGCCCCTTGTAAGGCTTGCTTGTCATGCCGCTGGTGATCCAGATGCCATTCACCGCCCCGCCCTTGAATTCCTGCCTCACCCCGTTTTCAAGTCCGTAACCTGAACCGAGCAGGATGATCAGCATGAAGATCCCCCAGGCCACACTGAAGCCCGTCAAAAAGGTCCGCAACCGGTTTTTGCCGATCGTGCTGAAAATCTCCTGCCATTTGTCCAGATCAAACATTTACAGCCCTTTTAAGAATTTGATTCACCGTAATACTCTCAATGTCACCATCTTTCAGATGAATAATCCGCTGGGTCATATCCGAGATGTCCTTTTCATGGGTCACGATGACGATGGTGATGCCTTCGCTGTGGATCTCCCGGAACAGCTGCATCACCTCCATGGAGGTATGGGAATCAAGAGCTCCGGTAGGCTCATCGGCCAGGATGATCTTTGGCTTTGTGATCATGGCCCTGGCGATGGCAATCCGCTGCTTCTGCCCCCCGGAAAGTTCCGAAGGCAGGTGATCCGCCCAGTCGAGAAGACCCATGCGTTCCAGGTAACTCATCGCGATCCGGTTACGCTTCTTCCTGCTGACCTTCTGGTAATAAAGGGGAAGAGCCACATTTTCCATGGCATTTTTGAAGGGAATGAGATTGAAAGACTGGAATACAAACCCGATCATCTGGTTCCTGTACCAGGCGGCTTTAGTCTCACTGAGATCCCTGATCAGGTTCCCGTCGAGTAAATAATCCCCCTTGTCATAGGCATCGAGGATGCCAATGATGTTCAACAGAGTCGACTTGCCCGATCCGGAGGATCCCATGACGGAAACGAGTTCACCCTTGCCGATGTGCAGATCGATTCCCTTCAGAACATGGAGGGAATTCGTTCCCGTGACATAGGATTTATGCAGCCCTTTAATTTCAATCATCAATGACAGGATTAAATGGATGCTGAACCTGCACAAAAAACATACCCGGGTATGCATAATACTGAATATTAGCATAATGCCATTTTCAATCCGTTCAGCTTTAACAGGAAAATTGTCCGATTATGAACATTGGAGTACAATACCGGACAGTGATTGTTGCCCAAACAGGCCGTTTCACCGGGGCAAGGGCAGCTAAACCTGGTGAATTCAGGCTTTGTCCGGTTTTTGCTTTTCAAGGTTTCTCTCTTCCGGGAAGAGGACGCGTGTGGCCGGGAGTTTTTCGGGATGATTTTTCTGCATCCAGGCTAGGATATTTTCCCGGACATAAACCCGCAGATCCCATGCGGTGGGTGAATCAACGGCGCTCATGAGCATCCTGATCTCCATGGTATGGGCGTTGGTATCGGTCACCTGGACATTGCCCACCTGGCCGTCCCATTTACCGGAGGCTTTCAGCAGGCGTTCGAACTCGGTTCTTACGGCATCGACATTCATCGTATAGTCGGTATACAAAAAGACCGTGCCCAGGATCTCGGCCGAAGTCCGGGTCCAGTTCTGAAAAGGTTTCTGGATGAAATAGGTCGTGGGTACCACCAGCCGGCGTTTGTCCCATATCCGGACAACCACGTAAGTGAGGGTGATTTCCTCGATCCATCCCCATTCACCTTCAACAATGACCACATCCTCGATCCGGATGGGCTGGGTGATGGCGATCTGGAATCCGGCCAGGATGGTCCCGATCATCGACTGGGCGGCAAGTCCGAGGATAATTCCCGCCACGCCGGCGGAGGCGAAAAGGCTGAGCCCGATCTTCCGGATGGAATCGAAGGTCATCAGCGAAAAGGCAATGGCCAGGAAGATGATGACAAAAATCACGATGCGTTCCAGGATCTTGAACTGGGTATAGACTTTCCGGGCGTGCAGGTTGTCTTTCAGGTTCAGGTCATAGCGGTGCAGGAGAAGGATCCGGATGATCTGGATAAAATTGATGGAGATCCATGCGGTAGTGAGGATGATGAGGATGGATGTCATATCCTCGCCCGTTTTGATGTAATCCTCGCCGACGAGGATCAATTTCAGGTTCAGTTTCAGGGCCACCAGGATGGTGAGCACGGTGACCGGTATGACGGCTTTCCGGAGGATCTTACCTCCCTTCTGAAAACCCGGCGTTCCTTTGATCTCATGCCTGATCCGGTTCACGGTATACCAGACGATGCTGACACCCGCTAAAAAGATCGCCCCCGAAACGATCAGATTATCGGTGATTTTCATCGAATGAAAAAGAAGATCAATCATACCCGTTAAAAGTTACGACTTGCGAAATTGTTTATTCCAGGTGGATTTCTTTGTGTGATCTCGAATTCACGAACAGGATATGCCCTTCCGTCCGGTAACCTTCAAACGTCTTCCGTCCCTCATGCTTGATGGTCTCGGGATGGAACCCGATGAGGCACAAGGCTGAATCGGCGCTCTTCTCATTGACCAGTTCTTGATGCCCTTATCCGGATCTTCGGAGATGATCCGGATGTTCCTGGTATTGATCGACAGCCGGCCGCTGGTGACCAGCTCGCCGAGTACCTGCCGTGTTTCATCTTCCATTCCTTGCTTGCAAACATCAAAGATCCGTATATTGCTCTTCTTCCAGTCGGGGTGAGCCAGGATGACAAAACTCAGCAGGATCAGAAGGTGGGCATTTTCCTGGTCGATACTGCGGATCCATACATGAATATCTTTCCTGAAATTGATTTCCGTCGGCGAGGTATCCAGGATGCAAACATCAAAATCGCCGGACCGGACGAGGGCGAAATTATCAATGATATTGTCGATTTCTTCGGGCCGGGTCCTGTCGAATTCAAAGATGACCATGTTATTTTCCATGCCCGAGATTCCCGGAAGCTGTATGGACTGGGCGATAGCTGAAGTATAGGACGGTGATATCAGGGTGTCGAGATAAACCTGGTTCCGGTACTTCTCATAGCGTTTGATGAGGGCCGCATGTTCTTCGACGGAGCGATTGTACATGGCCTTTGAAAAGTATCCCTCGATGAGATGAATATACGTTCCGAAGCCATACTTATAGGAGATCCAGTTCAGCAGGCAGAAAGCGCTGTCACTGACGAAAGAGGATTTGCTGATGCAAATGGCACTGGGTCTCCACTCACCCGAAGAGCGGCCTTTCGATCTCCGCTGAAGGTAGACCTGAAGATTCCTGTTGATCTGGAACAGGGAATTGGCAAAGATCGCTTCGAGGCCCTTGCGGTTCTTATGGTATGAATTGGTAAAAAGATACAGCAGGATCATCAGAAAAACAGCCAGGAGGGCATAGAAAAAATTCATCTTAAACATCAGCCATATCGCAGTGACAAAGCCGATGAGCGAGAGAAACCATTTTGACCGGAAGGATGGTCGGTATGAGGGGGAGCCTCCAAAATGACTGAGAAAGGAAATCAGGCACAGCGAACCATAGGTGACCATGAAAAACATGGAAATGATTTGTGCCACAACATTCACGTTCCCCAGGGCGACAAAAATAAAAGCGATGATGCAGGTGACCAGGGTGGCATTGTAGGGTTCGCCGGTTTTGTGGTTTACAAAGGCAAGCCGGGCGTTGATCTTCCCCGATGGGAAGGATTTGTCGGATGCCAGTGCCTGGAGAGTGCGCGGAGCTACCATCACCGAACCGATGGCCGATGAGAGGGTAGATGCGGCCAGTCCCACAGGAATGATGTACTTTCCAAAGATGGCGATCTGACTCATGATGAGCTGGTTATTGACCAGATCTTCGGAACTCGCTGAATTCTTGAATTTCAAGGAGATGAAGATATAAAGGATCATCCCGCTGACCGTTGCCAGGATCGTCCCGATTGGAATGGACTTTGAAGGCTTCCTGAGATCGCCCGAAAGACCTACGCCTGCCGTCATCCCTGTAAAGGCAGGAAAGATAATGGCAAAAACATAGAAGAACTGGTCTTTATTTTTAAAGGTGGCATTGGCGAAGGTAAAATTCGGTGGACTGCGAATATTCCGTTTTTCCGAGGAAAAAGAGGATCAGCGACACGAAAAGCAAACCGACGACAACATACAGGGTTTTCACTCCTATATTCGCCCCTTTCCGGAGAATCAAAGCCGAAAGGGCAAACATAGCAGGTATACTGATCACCTGCCGGGGAAGGTTTATTCCCACAGCGTTTTTCATAAAATCGAAAAAAGGCGAAAAGGCTTCGGTGAAGGCAATGACATAAAAAGCCACCGAGATCGCCTGCGACATGAACAGGGCAAAGCCGATGGTGGCCCCGATATTAAGCCCAAAGGAACGTGAGATGATGAAGTATTCCCCGCCACCTTCAACTCTCCGGTTGGTGGCAATCTCCGAAATCGCCAGTGCGGTAGGTATCGTCACCATATGACCGACAAAAATAGCCAGAAGAGTTCCCCAGAAGCCAAGCATGCCAACGGCGAACCCGAAGCGAAGGAAGAGGATGGCACCCAGAATAGTGGCGATGGCGGTAAAGAAGACGGGAGCCGTGCCAAAGTTCTTTTTTACGGTCATGTGGAGGAGGATATCGGTTTTGGATTTTCAGTTGGAAAGTCTTCCAGTCCCGCCTTTCCTGCCAGAGCTTCCATCAGGATAAAGAACGCCTGTCCTTCCGGGGCCGTTCCGGGACTGTCAAAATACGGGGCTCCGCAAACATCGTGAACCAGGCCCATTCGGTCGACTTTCCCATTTGCAGCCGTGCGCATGTGTGTGGCCTTTTCCTTCCACCCTTTCGGGAGCCATCCCGAGGCGATGCCGCTGAAAATGGTATAAGCCAGCATTTGTGAGAGGTTCGTCTCCACGAAGGTTCCCGGATCGTTGATCACATTATGGAAAAAGCCGTCGGAACGCATGTAGGTCAGGCAGCTTCCGATGAGGGCTTTTTCCGTATCGATCAGTTCCTGCCGGGCATCATGAAATTCGGGAGGAAGAAGATCGATCACCCTTGCCATCCCGGCAGCAGCCCATCCGTTTCCGACGCCCCAGTAAGCCTCGCGCACGAATTTTTTTTGTTCCAGGTCATAGATATGGCTGAACAGGTGGTCATGTTCATTCCAGAGGAAGGACTTCCAGCCGCGGATCTGCCGGATCGCTTCTTCATGCCGGCCCGCAGCAGCCAGAAAAGGCGGCGCCATGTACATCGAGTCGATCCAGATCTCCGGCTTGGTTTTGATATGATGAATGATCCCGTCGGTCCGGGGTGCCCGGTTAACCAGGTAATCGAGCATCCGGTCGGCGGCGTTTTTAAACTTCACCTCTCCGGTCTTCTCCCAGGCAAAAAGTACGGCCTGGCCCGCAGCCGCCGGATCGGTGACGCCGTTTTCCTGGTAAAGCACCGAAAGTTGTCCCTCATTGTTCTGCCGAAGCACGCTGTCGGCAGCCATCAGGATAGTCAACTCTTCCTCGCCGCTTTCCAGGAAAGCCTGGGCGGCCACTCCCTGTTCCCAGGATGCCCTCTGCATGGCCAGAAGAGCCGTTTTCACCTTCCCGGTCCCGGTGGGACCCGGATCCCGGAACCCGCGGCCGCCCATGCTGAACCCTCCCAGAGGCAGAACAGAAAAACCAAGGGCCGAGCTGAAAAGAAAATGTCGTCGTTTCATGATCGCATCACCATTTTTTGCACGCAAAGGAATTGGACCGGTCAATTTATGAAATGGCGGGCAGAATCCATATTATATTTTAAAAAACCTGAAAATTCCCTTTACTTTGTGCTGATTTTCAAATTTCAGACCTGTACCATGATCACGGATATTCTTTTACTTCTCCTCGGTTTTCTGTTATTGCTCAAGGGGGCCGACTGGCTGGTGAAGGGTTCAGCCTCCATTGCCCTTAAACTGGGGGTTTCGGAGCTGGTGATCGGGCTGACCATCGTCGCCTTTGGGACATCGATGCCGGAGCTGGTGGTCAGTACCATCGGTGCCGTCAAAAACCTGAATCAGATGGTCCTGGGAAATGTCCTGGGAAGCAACATTTTCAATATCCTGGTGATCCTCGGGGTGACGGCCCTGGTACGACCGGTCAGCGTGAGCCTGAGTACGATCAAACGGGAGATCCCGTATTCCATCCTGGCCGGAGCGATTCTTTTCATCATGGCCAACGACAGTTTCTTTGCACCCGATCCCCGATATCATCAACAGGTTTGACAGCGCCATCCTGCTCGTCTTCTTCCTGCTGTTCATCTACATGATCTTTCAAACCATAAAACAGGACAAGGGAATGCGGGTTCCCTACGAGGGAAAAGAAAAAACGCTCTTTCTCGTTTTCCTTGTCATCGCCGGTCTCGCCGGCCTTATCCTGGGAGGCAAACTTGTTGTGGACCGGGCCGTGAACATCGCCGAACAATTCGGCCTTTCCCAGCGCCTCATCGGTCTCACGATCGTCGCGGCAGGCACGTCGCTTCCCGAACTGGCAACATCGGCCGTGGCGGCTTACCGGGGAAACAGCGATCTGGCCGTGGGAAATATCATCGGATCCAATATTTTCAACATCCTGTTTATCCTGGGTATCAGCGGGCTGATCACCCCCATTGCCTTCCTTCCGTCTTTCAACTCCGACATTCTCCTTTATCTCCTGGCCAGCCTCCTCATCCTGTTGGCCATGCTTACGGGTAAGAAGCGAACGCTCGACCGGTGGGAGGGATTGATCTTCCTGCTGATCTATGCCGGATACACGGTCCACCTGATATTCCAGTCATGACCCAGATCACCAGTACACAGAACCCGGGGATAAAGGAACTGCTCAAACTGGAAAAGGCAGGGGCCAGGAAGGAAAGCGGACTTTTTGTCGTGGAAGGTTACCGTGAAATCAGGAAGGCCGTCGACAGTGGATTCGTCCTGAAAACACTTTACCATTGTCCCGCCATCCAGGATGAACGGCTGAAGCAATTCGTCCGTGACCTTGCCGCCGTGGAAAAGACCGAAGTCTCCGCGCATGTTTTTTCCCGTATTGCCTACCGGGATAACCGCGACGGACTCCTGGCCACCGCGGAGATGCGCTTTACGGGCCTCGAAGAGCTGCCGCAGGTGACGGATCCTTTGTACCTGGTCCTGGAAACCGTTGAAAAACCAGGTAACCTCGGGGCTATCCTGCGAACTGCCGACGGAGCGGGCGTGGATGCGGTGATTGTCTGCGATAACCAGACCGATCTGTATAATCCGAATGTGATCCGGGCCAGTCTGGGTTGCGTGTTCACCACCCGGGTGATCGTGACCTCTTCGGAGGAAGCCGTTGCCTTCTTCAGGGGGCGGGGCGTCCGTATCTATTCCGCCGCTCTCCAGGACAGTGAGGACTACCTGGGAGTCAGCTTCAGGGAAGGCTGCGCGATCGTCCTGGGATCGGAAGCCGGCGGACTGAGCAGCATATGGCGCGACCACGCCGAACGGGTCATCCGCATCCCGATGAAAGGCGCCGCCGACTCGCTGAACGTATCGGTTTCGGCTGCCGTCCTGGTTTTCGAAGCCCTGCGTCAACGCCGTTCTCCCGGGAATTTTTAAGGTAAACTAAAAAGCCCTAAATTTGTTCTAATACGGAAATGCAGATGATTACACCCATAAAATCTTTCCGTACGTTAACGGTCATTTTTTCCATACCATGATGTTTTGTCCGGAATTTCCAGAAATAAAACAATTTAACGCCATCATAAAACTTTTCGATGATCCTTCTCCTTTTTCCGATGAGATTGCTCTGACGGTCAGCGGGCAGGGGGAAGAGGAGTTCATCATAAACATCCTAAATTTTGAAACCTATGAAATATGACTTACTGGTTATCGGCAGTGGCCCCGGGGGATATGTTGCTGCCATCCGTGCTGCTCAGCTCAAGATGAAAGTCGGCGTTGTCGAACGTGAAAATGTCGGCGGCATCTGCCTCAACTGGGGATGTATCCCCACCAAATCGTTGTTGAAAAGCGCCCAGGTCCTCGACTATTTTCACCATGCCGAAGAATACGGGCTGACCATCGAAGGTCAGGTCAGGCCCGATTTCGAAAAAGTCATCAAACGCAGCAGAACCGTTGCCGAAGGGATGAGCAAGGGTGTTCAGTTTTTATTCAAAAAAAACAAGATCGATCTCATCGAGGGCTTTGCGCGACTTGTCGCCCCGGGAAAAGTCGAAGTCGAAAAAGACGGAAAGAAAACCGCGGTCGAAGCCTCACACATCATGCTGGCTACCGGTGCGCGGTCGAGAGAGCTGCCTAACCTGAAACAGGACGGGAAAAAGATCATCGGGTACCGGCAGGCCATGACGCTCCCCCGGCTGCCTGAATCGATGGTTGTGGTCGGATCGGGAGCCATCGGCAGTGAATTTGCCGGTTTCTACAACAGCATGGGAACGAAGGTCACCCTGGTTGAATTCCTGCCCAACATCGTTCCGCTGGAGGATGTTGAAGTGTCCAAACAACTCGAACGTTCATTCAAAAAAGCGGGCATTACCGTCATGACCTCATCGTCGGTGGAGTCGGTCGAAACATCCGGAAAGCTCTGCAAGGTCAGCATCAAAACCCCCAAGGGCATGGTGGAAACGGAAGCCGAGATCGTGCTGTCGGCTGTCGGCATCACGCCGAACCTTGAAAACATCGGACTCGAAGAGCTCGGTATCGTGGTGGAGAAAGGCAAAGTGAAGGTGGATGAATATTTCCGCACCTCGGTGAAGGGCTTCTATGCCATCGGGGATATCATCGCCGGACCTGCCCTGGCTCATGCGGCTTCTGCCGAAGGCATCTGCTGCGTGGAGAAAATCGCCGGGATGAATCCGGAACCCATCGATTTTACCAACATCCCCGCATGTACCTATACCAATCCCGAAGTCTCCTCGGTGGGATACACAGAACATGCCGCCAGGGAAGCCGGCTACGAGATCAGGGTGGGAAAATTCCCCTATACCGCATCCGGCAAGGCCGCCGCTGCAGGTCAGAAGGACGGGTTCGTGAAGCTCATTTTTGATGCGAAATACGGGGAACTACTCGGCGCTCACATGATCGGAGCCAATGTCACCGAACTGATCGCCGAACTGGTCGTGGCCCGCAAGCTGGAGACCACCGGGCATGAAATCATCAAATCCGTGCATCCCCATCCGACCATGTCGGAAGCCATTATGGAAGCTGCAGCTGCTGCCTATGGCGAGGTTATTCATATATGAGGAGGTGAGGAGGTGATGGAGGTGAGGAGGTGAAGAGTGATGGAGGAAGTGAGGAATGAGGTGGGTGTTGAGCAGCCGAAGGGCCAATTGAATGCTTAAATTTATTCTGAAAAAAGGACATGAATCACATAAACCGAAATTATTGTCCATGAGTAAAGAAAGATAGAAAACTCCCGAAGAACGTGCTCTGGAAGCAAAAGGCAAGGAACTGGAGATGGCTCTTGAAAATGAGAAGTTGCGGTCTCATGTCTTGGATACAATGATCAAAGTGGCAGAGAGAAAACTGAACTTTCCAATCAGAAAAAAACGGGAACCAAAAAGTCATAGAGCTGCGCAGCAATGTAGAGAAAGCGAACGTTGAACCATTATGCGTACTATTGGCTCCTTTTAACGTATTACCTCTTTACCTCTTAACTTCTTAACTTCTTCTCACTCTCTCACTCTCTCACTCTCTCACTCTCTTCCCTCCTCATACACCGGTCTTCCAACCTTCCCCGTAAAAAGTACAGCTCCCGTCTTCTTCTCCCTGATGACAAAAAGGAACGGATGATCGGCAATGAAAGCCAGGGGCTCTGCCACCGAAGTGGATGAAATTTCAACAGCGGTCACCGCGGCAGCTTCCGTGCCTTTTTCGTTGACATCGATCCATGTCTTATGGATCACCCTCGATATCTCCAGATCCTGCGTTTCTTCGAGCATGCCTGAAAAATCGGCCGCAGGGGTAAAAGCGACTGTAAGGCCCATGTCTTTCAACGGTTCATTCAGGAGCGTTTTATACCCGAACCTGAACTTCGGCAGTTTGATCAGCAATTCGCCCGCCTTATTGAAATCGTTAACCCATGAACTGTCGGGATTGTCGGCCAGCCAGCCGATAACGTCCGTCACGCTTTTCCCTTCGGCCGGGAGAAAGACGTCCATCACAAAACTGCCGTTACCATAAGGGAGTTCCACAGCGCTGAACAGGTCTTTCCTCAGGTAATCCATCCCGGCCTTCATCTGCATCGCGGTGACCTGTCCCGTGGTCCCGTCGCTGTAGTGAAAAGTCATCTCACCCGTTTTGTCCCTGTCGAAGGCCGTCTTCCAGCTTCCGTTAAAATAAATGGCATTGATAAGGTACATCACGGCATCCACAGGAATGTCATCGATGATGGAGGTGATCTTTCCGTTGGTATTGCCGGAAACCCAGTTGTTGATGATCCGGGCGGCATCATTTGCTGAAAAATCGATATTGGCCACCTCGGCATGGTAATACAGGGCGTTGGTATCGGCAAAGGACTTCAGGATGGTATAGGGATTACGAACCCAGATGGAATTGGCGATGGCCAAAGTCACTTTCGGGTCGGCCTTGATGAGATAATTCCTCAAATCACCGTGAATCCGGTTTAGATCATACCGGTCCAATCCGTCCATCTCCAGGGTCGTTTCAAAGGCCTGTTTTGTCTCACCCTCCGCGCCATTGTAAGCCATCCCGAGAGCCATGGATACACTGAGAGGTGAGATCATGAAATTATCCTCCGTATTTACCCTGTCCGTTTCGGTCAGGAGGTCGAAGGCAAAGGCATTGTCAGCCTGGATGAGCTGAGCGGCTTTCCTGTCGGAGCTGAGGTAGCCGGGTCCGACGGGGACCGGGTCCTTTTTTTCACATGATGAAAGAAAGGCGATTGAGAGAAGGGCCACGAGGCCGGTGAAAAGAATTTTATTCATGGTGTCCTTTTTTTGGTTCGGGGGAATTACCCCCGGGGGATTTGAGCCAGCGTTCCGGCTTCTTGGTTTTGATACAGGATGACAAGGGGTGTCGAATGGTTGCGTGAGAAATGTGATTTTGACGCAACGTTTCCTCATCCATTTCCATCTGATGCAAAGATGAAACCGCGATCAGTTTTAGAAGGATATTTGTCCGTCCGGAGAAGAGTGAATAAATTTACGGTAAAATAAGCGGAGTGACAACTATCCCCGAAACGATATTACAGGGTTGCAGGAAGGGTGACGGCAGGAGCCAGGAGGCATTGTACCGCCTGGTCGCTCCGGTGATGTACGGGCTCTGCCTGAGATATGCCGGGAACGAAGATGATGCCAGGGATATCATGCAGGACGGGTTCATCAAGGTGTTCGGGAAGATCGGGCAGTACAGCGGGAAAGGCTCACTTGAAGGGTGGATCCGGCGGATCATGATCAATACGGCCCTCGAACGATTCAGGGGTCAGATCAAACTGGAGACAATTGATGAGCGGACGGCAGGACATTCTGAACTGACGACCGCTGAAACCCTGGAAAACATCACCGCCGGAGAGATCATCGGCCTGATCGGGACCCTGACGCCAAGGTACCGGATGGTTTTTAACCTTTATGCCATCGAAGGTTACAGTCATAAGGAGATCGCGGAGATGATGGGGATTTCGGAAGGCACTTCAAAGTCGAACCTGTCGAGGGCACGAACCATACTGCAGGAAAAGATGAGAATACTTTTTAAGGAATCGGGGAAAGTCAGATAATGATGGAAGAGAAAAGACACCATATGGATGATATTTTCAGGAACAAGCTGAAAGATTTCCGGAGAGAACCGCCGGAAGATCTCTGGATGAGTATCCGTGAAAATATGGCTGCAGAGAAGAAGAAACGCATTCTCCTCCTTTTCATGCGTGCAGCGGCCGGTGTTGCGCTTATCCTGGCAACGGGACTGGGTTATCATTACCTCGGTCATCATGGCCCAACGCACACGACGGTGCCGCTGGCCAGCCAGAAAGAACAGATGCGGCAATCCGCCTCGACCCCGTCCACCTCAGACCGGCAAACAAAAGCCGCAGGACAGGATTATCTCCAGGGGCCGGCGCCGGGGCAGAAGAAGGGTCAACAGGCAGAACCTTCCCGAATTTCCAAATCCCAACAGCCTGCCGGTCACCTAAAAAATGCGGGATCCACACCCCATTTAAGCCACGCTGCCGGAACGCCCGGGACCGGGATCGCCTCCCCGGAACAACCCGGAGAAAAGCCGCTGTACCAGGTCAATGATTTACCCCGCGACGCTTTCAGGCATCCCTCTTCCCACCTATGAAGCGACATCCCACAACGACGCCCTTCCGCCGGTCAGGCATCAACAGGCAGCCGCTTCCTGGGACATGCTGACGGCCAATGCCGACATCACGCCCGAAGAGGTCGCGAAAAGCGATAAAATCTACCTTGCCGCCGCTTTCAGCCCGGTGTATTCCTATCGCAGCCTGGGTTCGGGGGAAACGTCGCTCTCGGGTTATTACAACAAGTCTGAAAACGCACAGATCAGCTACTCCGGAGGAGTGAACGTCGGCTACCAGGCATCCAAACGTCTCAGCATTCAGACAGGCCTTGTCTATTCGCGGCTCGGCATCCAGGTCAGCTCGGTCGAATCCCTTTCATCCGCCTCGGCCGATTACAATTCTCCAGGCTCTGCCAATTCAGGATCTCCCGAGATCCTTTTCATCGGAAATTCAATCGGACGCGTCAGCACCTCCATGAGTAACCGTGTCCTGCTCAGCCCCAACACCGCTTCAGCGGATCTCCGGGCCGAGTATGCCAACACCCCGGGAAGCAACCTGATCAAGGATCAATCCGCCTACCGTTCCGCCGGGGTCAGCCTGGACCAGTGGTTCCATTTTGTGGAAGTCCCGGTGATGGTGAAATACAAGATCATTGACCGGACCGTTGATTTCAATCTTCTCGGGAGGACTGAGCACCAACATCCTCCTGGCCAACGATGTCATCATGAACGACACGGAGGCGACAAAGTGCATTTCGGAACCACCGGTGATGTCAGGAAACTCAATTACAGCGGCAATATCGGACTGGGCATGGATGTCGACCTGAGCAGGAGTCTGAATTTCACTTTTGAACCGCAGTTTAAATATTATCTGAATTCCCTTAATAATCATAACCTTATTACCTCCAAACCGTATTACATTGGGTTATACACGGGTGTCCGGTTCGAATTCTGATCCTTATTCATTTTCGTTCTAAACAGGATCCTTAAGGTTTTGATTTGGGGAATGTTCGGCAATAATTTCCTGATTTTTTTTGTTAGTTTTGTGCCTTAGCATTCCCGGATAACCAGCCCAGAAAAATTCATTCAGTTAAAAACTCAGTTTTATGATGATGAACTCTGCGAGACAGTCATGGATGATGATTGTGGCAGCCCTTATCCTGGCTGCGGGAATGGTATTTATGAACAAGGGAACAGAAACCTCGGCTGAAGAAACCCGGCCCCTCCCCGATGAACCGGCGAACAACTACGCCATCTTCTCGGTCGACCTTCCGGAGCAGCTGGAATTTGCCGGTGAGAAAGTCCCTCTCGACCAGGTCGACATCCGGGAAAGTCTCGACCGTGAGGTGCTGGTGAATACCTACTGGCAATCGCAGACTCTTCTTTTCATCAAACGGGCCAACAGGTTTTTCCCGGTCATTGAAAAGATCCTCAAAAAATACGGGATCCCCGATGACTTCAAATACCTGTCCGTTGCCGAAAGCGGTCTGACCAATGTTGTTTCCCCGGCAGGGGCCGTGGGATTCTGGCAGCTCCTCTCCGCCACCGCAAAAGAGAACGGCCTGGAGGTCGACAACGAGATCGATGAACGGTATAACCTCGAAAAGTCTACCGAAGCCGCCTGTAAATATTTTAAGAATCGTCCTATGAAAAATATGGCAGCTGGACCCTGGCCGCCGCCTCCTATAATGCCGGAAGGAAGGGCATCGACAGGCAGATTGACCGGCAGAATGAAACACAATACTACGATCTGTTGTTATACGAGGAGACTTCCCGGTACGTCTACAGGATCCTGGCTTATAAGCTCATCCTGTCGAATCCCTCAAGGTTCGGGTTCTATGTGGGAGAAAAAGATCTTTATCCCCAGATCCCGTGCTATGAGGTGAGTGTGGACGGACCGGTAAAGGATTTTTCGGATTTCGCCAGGCAGTACGGGATCAATTACAAGATCCTGAAATGGCTGAATCCATGGCTGCGTGAGGATTATCCTCACCAACAGCGCAAAAAAAACATATTATGTGAAGATCCCGCGGGAAGGATATTTTGATCCCTCCAGGGTTGATGAAACTAAAGGGCAAGAGGAGGCGAATTGAAAACGAAAAATAACGAATTACGTGCGGGGACCACGGAGAAAGAAAGATCAGCGTACTCGGAGCACGCGTCCATAATCTGAAAAACATTGATGTTGAAATACCCCGCAATACGCTGACCGTGATCACCGGCCTCAGCGGAAGCGGGAAATCCTCACTGGCTTTCGATACCATTTATGCCGAAGGCCAAAGGAGGTATATTGAAACCATGTCGGCCTATGCCCGCCAGTTTCTGGGTAATATGGAACGTCCCGATGTGGATAAGATCACGGGGCTGAGCCCGGTGATCTCCATCGAACAGAAGACCACCAACAAGAATCCCCGGTCGACGGTCGGGACCATCACCGAAATCTATGATTTCCTCCGGCTGCTCTTATGCCAGAGCCTCGGAAGCCTTTTCCTATGTCACCGGTGAAAAGATGGTGCATTACACCGATGATCAGATCATCGGTCTCATCCTTGAAAAATACCAGGGCAGGAAACTTTATCTTCTGGCGCCGGTGGTGAAAGGACGCAAGGGGCACTACAAGGAACTTTTCGAACAGATCCTGAAAAAAGGTTTTATTTCCGCCAGGATTGACGGGGAGATCAAGGAACTCCGCCACGGGATGCGTCTCGACCGCTACAAGACCCATAATATTGAGATCCTGATCGATAAGGTCGAAGTGAACGAGCAGGACCGGAAGCGCCTGCGCGAATCGGTCAAGACGGCCATGGACCAGGGCAAGGGAATCATGATGGTGCTGGAAAAAGACACGGAGACACCACGGTTTTTCAGCCGTCAGCTGATGTGTCCCACTTCGGGCATCTCCTACAATGAACCGGCTCCCCACTCCTTCTCCTTCAACTCCCCTCAGGGAGCCTGTCCCAGGTGTAACGGACTGGGGATCATCAGTGAGATCGACATCAGCAGGATCATCCCCGACCCCACGCTGAGCATCCGGAAAGGCGCCATCAAACCCCTGGGAGCCTTACAAAAATTCACTGATCTTCTGGCAGCTGGAATCGCTGGCCAAAAAGTTTGATTTTTCCCTCTCCGACCCGGTAAGCGATATCCCGGAAGAAGCCCTTAACAGGATCCTCTACGGGACGGAAGAACCCCTCAAGCTCTCCAACACCCCTCTGGGATCCTCGTCGAACTATTTCCTCACCTTCGAAGGGGTCATCAGCTATATCCAGAACCATAACGGGGAGAGCAGCACCCGGAGCCAGCAAAAATGGGCCAACCAGTTCATCCGCAAGATCACCTGCCCCGAATGTGATGGGGCACGACTGAAGAAGGAATCCCTCTATTTCCGGATCGACGGTAAAAACATCGCCCAGATTGCCGGCATGGACATCTCGTCACTGTACGACTGGTTCCTCAACATTGAGGAACGGCTCAGCGACAAACAAAATGCCATTGCCCGCGACGTCCTCAAAGAGATCCGCAACCGGCTGAAATTTCTGCTCGATGTGGGCCTCGACTACCTTGCCCTCAACCGCCCTTCGCGGAGCCTCTCCGGTGGTGAGAGCCAGCGGATCAGGCTGGCCACCCAGATCGGTTCCCAGCTGGTCAACGTCCTTTATATCCTCGATGAACCCAGCATCGGGCTGCACCAGAAGGATAACCTCAAACTGATCCATTCCCTTCGCCAGCTTCGCGATAACGGCAATTCCATCATCGTGGTGGAACATGACCGTGAGATGATCGAATCGGCCGATTTCATCGTGGATATGGGGCCTTTTGCCGGCCGTCACGGCGGACATGTTGTTGCCGAAGGGAACCCGGACGCCATCATGGCCAGTCAGACACTGACAACCGACTACCTTCATTTCCGCAAACTGATCCCCCTGCCTGCCCGGCGACGGGAAGGAAATGGCAAAAACCTCGTGCTTTCCGGGGCAAAAGGTAATAATCTCCGGAATGTTACGGTTTCCTTCCCCCTGGGGAAATTCATCTGTGTCACCGGCGTATCGGGCAGCGGCAAATCCACACTGATCAACGAAACCCTGCACCCGATCCTGAGCCAGCATTTTTACAGGAGCGATAAGGAACCACTGGAATACGGGTCCATCGAAGGCGTGGATCACCTCGATAAGGTGATCGAGGTGGACCAGTCACCCCTCGGAAGAACACCCCGCTCCAACCCGGCGACCTACACCGGCGTTTTCGGCGATATCCGCAAACTCTTTGAACAAACCCCCGAGGCCAAAATCCGGGGCTACAATGCCGGACGATTTTCGTTCAACGTACCCGGGGGACGCTGCGAGACCTGCCGCGGTGCCGGGGTCGAAACCATCGAGATGAATTTCCTTCCCGATGTTTACGTGACCTGCCGCGACTGTAACGGAAAACGCTATAACCGGGAAACCCTGGAAGTTAAATACAAAGGGAAGAACATCAACGAGGTTCTGAATATGACCATCAACCAGGCTCTCGAGTTCTTCAATAATATTCCCGCGATAAAGCGGAAAATTAAAACCCTCAAGGAAGTGGGACTGGGTTATATCACCCTGGGACAGCCCTCCACAACGCTTTCGGGCGGTGAATCGCAGCGGGTGAAACTATCAGCCGAACTGGCGAAGAAGGATACCGGCCGGACGCTCTATATCCTCGATGAACCCACCACCGGACTGCATTTCGAAGACGTGCGCGTTCTCCTTGAAGTGGTAGGCAAGCTGGTCGACAAAGGCAATACCGTGATCATGATCGAGCATAACATGGATGTGATCAAAACAGCCGATTACATCATCGATATCGGAAAGGAAGGCGGCACGGCCGGAGGAGAGATCATTGCCACGGGGACACCCGAAGAGGTGGCACAGGTTGACGGGTCGTATACCGGGCAGTTCCTCAAGAAAGAGCTGAGATCCAGCTATGAGCGGCAGCAGCCCCAGGTCGCCGAAAAGTAAATTCAGGGTTGAGAGTCGGTAAACGGTAATCGGTAATCGGTAAACGGTAATCGGTAATCGGAAGTCGGAAGTCGGAAGTTGGAAGTTGGAAGTTGGAAGTTGGTAAGTTGGACTTCCGACTCACAATATACTTTCGCCATTGTCCATCGCCATTTACTAAATAGTGCTTGCAAGAAAACGCCAATAGCTGCGTTATGCTCGACTTCAAAACAGTCATTTACGAATAGTAAACTCCTGTTTTTCAGTCATCGCAAGCCTTGCTCTTGACGTTTTCTTATCAAGCACGGCTAAAAAACATGAGTTTTCTTTCTGACACTAAATAATGCGTTTTACAAATTTATATGGCATCATCGTATCCGACTCCCTTGCTTCCAACTTCCGACTACCGGTTACCGATTACCGAACCGATTACCGACTTCTGACTGATTAAATACAAAATAAATCTTAAATTTGAAAGAACCCTTAAATCGTATCGTCTATGTCATCAAGTGAAGAAAAAATCATCAACGCGTTCAAGCAAAAAGACTGGAATGAAATAATGAGCTCCGACTCCTGGCAGATTTTCAAGATCATGGCCGAATTTGTGGAAGGTTTCGAAAAACTCGCCAGCATCGGTCCGTGCGTCTCCATCTTCGGATCGGCCCGGACCACCCCCGACCATAAGTATTTCAAGCTTGCCGAAGAAATCGCCTACCAGCTCACGCTTCACGGGTACGGGATCATCACGGGAGGCGGACCCGGCATTATGGAAGCGGCCAATATGGGTGCCAAAAAGGGCAATGGAAAAAGTGTCGGCATCAACATCGACCTCCCGCACGAACAAAGTGCCAATCTCTTTATTGATCCCGACAAGCTGATCACCTTCAAGCATTTCTTCGTCAGGAAAGTCATGTTTCTCAAATACGCCCAGGGTTTTGTGGTCCTTCCCGGCGGATTCGGGACGTTCGACGAGCTTTTCGAAGCCATTACACTGATGCAGACCGGGAAAGTGGGAAGGTTTCCCCTTGTCCTCGTCGGCACGGACTACTGGAGCGGACTGATGAAATGGATCCGGGAGGTCATGCTGGAACGGGAAATCAACATCAGCGAGGCGGACATGGATCTGTTCAGCGTCGTTGACACGGCAGAAGAAGCGGTTGATCACATCAATCAGTTTTACAGCAAATACCTTCTCAGCCCGAACTTCTAAGGCTTCATGTTCGTAATAACCTGGGATTGTTGATATCTTGAAAGGATTGGTACCGGATCGTCTTGTTTATCTTTTTACTTTTCGACCAAAACCGGTTGACTTATGATAAAGTATATCCTCCTGCCCGTGAACTTCCTGATCATCTTCCTGTTTTCGTGGTTCACAGCCCAGGAAATCATCGTCAGCATGCAGGTTCCCGATGAAGTGCAGGGAGGTCAGGATTTTCAGGTGACCCTGACGATCGATAAGGGGGACCTGGAGAATTTTTCGAGATTCACCCAGGAGCTTCCTTACGGATTGACGGCCCGGCGTGTTTCGACGGCCAACGCGGATTTCACCTTCGAGGACCAGCGTATCCGGCTGATCTGGCTGAAACTGCCACCGGCACCGCAGGTTACGGTAACCTATGATATCAGTGTGGACAAACGGTTGAAGGGGTCCTTCAGGCTTTCGGGGGAATTTTCGTTTATTGAGGAGAATGAACGCAAGAGCATCAATGTTGTGGGAGGACATGAGATCAGGATCATCCCCGACCCTACCGTCGCCGACAGTCTACTGGTCGACATCAAGGATTTCGGTACACTGGCCCCGCAGCTCGAAAAGAACGCACAGGCCCAACAACTGGCCGTCCTGCGGAAAGAACCCAGGCAAACCGGCCCGCATGAGATCACCGTCGAACTGCTGGTGAAGAAAAACCACCTCGATAAATTCGCCAAGATCGAAGAATATCTCCCCCAGGGATTCCGGGCTGTCGAAGGCCAATCGGATGGCGGCATGTTCAGCTTCAGCCAGAATACAGTGAAGCTCCTTTGGATGAACCTCCCGCCGGAAGAGCAGTTCACGGTCACCTACAAAATCATCCCCGAGCCCGGAAAATCACTGGCAGACCTGAACATTTCAGGGACCTTCTCGTATATAACCGGAAATCAATCAAAAACTCTTGCCGTTGTTGAGAAAAATTTTAACCTTGCAGAAACGGAGACGGGAGAAGATACGACGACAATACGCCAGGGAAAGCAACAGCAGCAAACACAGCCTGAAACCGGGATAAAAGAGCCGACATCGGAGATCACCAGGACAGACACACTGAAACAGGTCAGAGAAACACCGACCCTTCAACAAACGAGTGAATCTCATGTCCTGCAACCCTCACCGGGCATCTATTACAGGGTCCAGCTGGCTGCCGGACACAATAAGATCAATATTGAAAACTACTTTAAAAAGCGTAGGGTCTCCGATCCCGTCATGATGGAGTTCCAAAAAGGGTGGAGAAAATACACCGCGGGTTCTTTCGACATATACCATGATGCCAGGGATTACAGGGTGAAAATATGGAAGACCACACCCATCGGGGGAGCCTTTGTTTGCGCCTATAACAACGGAAACCGGATCACCGTCCAGGAGGCCCTGATGATCACCAGCCAGAAATGGTATCGCTGAAAGAGCCCTTTATCCGGAAAGGGAGTATGAACCAATTACTTACAGGATTTTTTCTGTTGTTTGTCATTTCGCTGCAGACATTTGCCCAGGGGCAGGATGTGGATTCACTCCTGAATGAGAAGATCGTCCTCGACGATCCCGTCTATAAGCCTGTCATTGGGGTGGCTTCGGGTGTCTTCGGATTCTACGGTGATATTCAGAATAACTACTTCACGCCTGCTCTCGGCGATTTCGGCTACAGAGTCTCCATCACCACCTTCCTTGATCCCAAACGGTACTATAAACTGAACCTGTTCTTTCTCTACGGGAGCCTTTCCGTCAATCACCAGTCGCTCACCGATCTTTCCAGGAACCTGAATTTCCGGACCGACATAGCTGATTTCGGTATTACCGCAGAGTATGATTTCAACCATTTTCTGCCAGCGGGTAAATTTATCCACCCCTACATCTCTGCCGGGATCGAAAACATCCAGTTCAATCCCAAAAGCGATCTCCTCGATGCCGACGGAAAGACCTATTATTACTGGAAAGACGGAACGATCCGGGATGTCCCCTATGCCGGGACGGATGTCAGTACCGGCCAGATCCTTCACCGTAATTACAGTTTTGAAACCGACCTGAGATCGAGGGAGCGAAAGCTTTACGGCCTGGGAACCTACAGCAATTCCGCCTTCTCGGTACCTGTGGAAGCCGGCCTTGATTTCAAAATATCGGACCGGGTGTCATGCAGGCTGGGGACATCGTACCACTTCGCCTTTACCGACTACATGGACAATATTGCCCCGGAAGGCACTTCGGTGAAAGGAAAGAAAGGCAATGACCATTTCAGCTATAACTATTTTTCGCTGAAATTCGATCTCTTCTCCGAACCCAAAACCAAGATCGTGGAAAAACTCTTTGCCGAACTCGAATTCGACCCTGTCATGTACGGCGATGAAGACGGTGACTTCGTTCTGGATGCGGAAGACAAGTGCCCCGGCACTCCATACGGCGTGGCTGTTGACAGCACCGGCTGCCCCCTCGACACCGATGCCGACGGTATCCCGGATTACAAGGATAAAGAACCCGGCACAGTGTCCGGGGCATGGGTTGACGACCAGGGTCGAACCATCAGCGAAGAGGAATACCTCGCTTCCCTGCTCGCCCGTAAAGATGCCATGAGCCGTGAGGATGTCAAAGCCTATTTCACTACCATCGGGAAAGGCTACGTCAGAAAGGCCGTGACGGAAATCCCGGAAAAATTCAAGCCGCTCGATACCGACAAGGACGGATACATTTCATTCGAAGAACTTCTCCAAAGCATCGACGAGTATTTCGACTACAAGCTGAATTTCACCGTTCAGGATCTCTATGAGCTGAATAATTTCTTCTTCGAACAGTGAGCAGAAATAGCAAGGGATTGAATTAGTGAATGACCGCCGTGGTCTATCTGTTCTTTTGAATCCGGTCGAGCTGGCGGCGGGTGTCTTTTTGTTTCAGCGTTTCACGCTTGTCGTAGAGCTTTTTACCTTTCGCCAGGGCGATATCCATCTTGGCATATCCGTTCGCGGCAATAAAAACACGGAGGGCAATGAGGGTCAGCCCTGATTCACGGGTCTTCCGTGACAATTTTCGGATCTCCGACTTTTCGAGAAGGAGTTTTTTATCCCTGGCAGGATCATGGTTGTAATGCCCGCCGAACTTATATTCGGCAATATTCAAATTCTTCACGAAAATTTCCCCGTCGCGGATGTAACAGAAGGAATCGGACAGGCTGACCTTTCCGGAGCGCACCGATTTGATCTCTGTTCCGGTGAGAACCATCCCGGCCGTGTACTTTTCGATGATCTCGTAATCGAAATAAGCCCTCTTATTTTTTATATTAATCCGGTTTTCCATGCGTTCAAAGGGTAGCTCAGTTTCCCAGTACGGAAAACTGATTGAGCAACATCCCGTACATACTGTTGAAGATCACGGTCAGCAACAAAAATAACAGGATCATGATAAGGGAGGAGAGAAAAAGGAAAATGACCTTCTTATCTTCTTCGATCCTGAGCAGATGACTGATTCCCAGCCAGAATACGAAAAACGAATAGATGCCGGAGATCATCAGAAACATCAGCTGCGGAAAAAGCCGGGAGATGGCGAGGGCGAGAAAGAACGGGGCATGGGAATAGATCACCAGGCTGAAAATGGAATCGGAATTGACGCCGGGATCGAAACTTTCTGTCATCTCCGAGATCAGCCACCCGGCAAAAAGAACCTCAAGAAAAACGATGAGGAAGGAAATCAGGCCGTTAATGAAGATGTAGCCGATCGAAATGGAATCCTCAATATCGGCAAAAAACAGGGAACCCAGCATCGTGCTCACCCCAATGACAACCGACATGGGCAGCAGGTATTGGATGACAACGTCATGCTTGTTACGGTTCTCAAAAGTGATATCCCGCCATGCCTGGTGAGGGCGGACCAACAAGCTTCTTGTCCTGATATAGATGTTTCTTAAATTCATGGATAGCATATCCGACAAAATTAAGATAATTTTGAGAAAAACGATCTTTCCGATCATTTACATTCGACAATGTCAGAAAACCAACACGTGAACCTGATCACCGTTCTCGGACATACGGCTGCCGGGAAGACATCGTTTGCCGCCCGGCTGGCCAGCTGCGTGGACGGAGAAATCATTTCGGCCGATTCGCGCCAGGTATACCGGGGCATGGACCTGGGGACCGGGAAAGATTACGGCGATTACATCGTCGACGGGAAAACCGTCCCCTGCCATCTCATCGACATCGCCGATCCGGGTGGTGAGTATAATGTCTACGAATTCCAGAAAGACTTTATCACCGCTTTTCACGATATCGATTCACGCGGAAAGATGCCTGTCCTCTGCGGCGGAACCGGTTTGTACCTCCAGGCGGCCATGCAGGGTTACCGGCTGACAAGCGTCCCGGTAAACCAGGAACTCCGCCGCCAAATGGAAAACATGACCATGGCGGAGCTGGAAGCCTGGCTTTCCTCCTTAAAAAAACTCCACAACACCACCGACACGGTTAACCGCAAACGGATCACCCGCGCGATCGAGATCGAAATTTACGAACAGGAACACCGGTTTACCGGTCCCCTCTTCCCGGATCTCAGGCCCCTGATCATCGGCATTCGCTTCGACCGCGAGCTGCGCCGGGAAAGGATCACCATGCGGCTCCGGCAGCGGCTCGATGCCGGGATGGCCGGTGAAGTTGAAAAACTCATCGCTTCGGGCATCGCTCCGGAGAAACTCGAATATTACGGCCTGGAATACAAATTCCTCACCTGGTATGTTACCGGAAAAATCTCGTACGATGAGATGTTTGCCGGATTGAATACGGCCATCCACCGTTTTGCCAAACGCCAGATGACCTGGTTCAGGAAGATGGAACGGGAAGGAATCCGGATCCACTGGCTCGACGGCCAGCTTCCCATGGAGGAAAAGATCCGGCAGAGCCTCAGAATGATCGAAGAGGATTCCGGGTGATCAGAAATTCCACGAAAGCGAATAGATGATGTAGACCAGCGAGAGGGTGATCAGGATGTTAACTGAGGTGAAAAGGACGTTGTACTGCATCCTGAAACGCGTGATCCGGCGCCTGACCATGATGGCGAGATTCGGGATTAAAAAGGCCACGATCACCACGGCATAATAAAAATTGAGATACCTTGCCGTGGCCGGATCTTCCGTTTCCGGCGGTTCCCCGGCATGAAAAAGCACAAGATAGGCGAGGACCAGGAAGACGGCGAGGTAAAGCAAATAGCTGATCTTAAAGGTGATGGTGGAAACTGGTCGTCGACGGTGAATCCTGAACGGACGGATGATGATGATGGAAACGATAAACAGAAAGACGAATGTTCCGATGAATATCAGGTGAAGGAGGAAATTCAAAAATCCGTTCATGACAGGGCTGTTTTCAATATCGAAGATACCGATATTTCCGGATTAATCAAGTCCTTACGGCGGCTAAAATGCAGCAGCTGTCTCAAAAATCAGCCTCTTTTTAGGCAAAAAATCGAATAGAAAAATTCCCGTGTGCTATATTCGAGTTCCTTACATATAATAATTTAATATACAAAATTTGTGTATATTGTTAAAAATAACTCCTTGATAAACAGGAACCCATTAAAGGATAAGAAAGGTGCGTTCTAATTCAATTTATTAAATATCCGGAATAAGCAATCAGAAATAAGTTCAAAGGAACATGATTGACGTTGACGGCTCAATAAATATATTGAAGCTGTTTGGGAGGTAGATTAAAATATGACTAGAAGCCGTCAGAGTTATAAGATTTATTCCGGATTGGTTACGTGGGATTCAACACGGTAAGGCTGTCAAAGTCTTTGTAATCATATCAATAAGTTATAAATGAAACGTCTTCGGAAAGTCACGTCAATAATAATGATACATTTTTCAATATGAATATAATGAACTATGACAATTAAAATTCTCCTCGAAAAAAAGCAAGTAATGATTCTCATGATATGTTTTATTTTCATTTCGAATGCCTATAATCAGGATACAACATTTGTGTATTTTGATGAAAATTATCAAAAAGTTGATTATTCTAAATGCTCGACCTATAGTCAATTATATATAAATGACAGCCTTTATGTAATTGAAGAGATGGTATAAAGATAATACCCCTGTATTTTACGGCGAATATTCCAAAATAAGACCATTAATTGAAAACGGGCACTTCATCTATTATGAAAATGGACAATGGATAGCACAAGGGGAACTATCTGGGAAGGCTATTTAGCAGGAACCTGGATTTACAGGCAAAACAATGAGTATGATACGATTGAATATTGAGGATTTAAGGAGAAAACTAAAATATTCTAGCTCATGAACAATTTGTAATTTCCAAACATGTATATGTCAAAAGACGAGAAAGATCCTCTAATCACGATGAAATCTATTTTACTTGTTGAAGATATGCCTCAATTCAGTACGATTCAAATATGGATCTTTTCGAGCAATATATTAAACAAAACATTAAATACCCAATAAGTGCACTTATCAATGGTATTTCCGGTACTGTTATTATACGATTCCTGGTTAATTACCATGGAGAGGTTGTTTTTCCCGAAATTTTAGAGGAGTCAATAAAGATCTTGATCTCGAAGCATTCAGGGTCATATCTAATTCACCAGATTGGATTCCCGGTAGGCAAAGAAATTTGCCACGTAATGTTTTAATGACAATCCCTATTACTTTTGGAAAACAAAATACATTTCTTGAGTCGAATCAGCTTGGTAATCAATTCATATACATTGGCATCGAAAGTGCTCTTAAGAACTTTAATAAAGGTAAACCTGTTTACAGATTATTTTTGACTAATAAAGTATCTATGCAAATGATGAAAGAAATTTGTCATATTACTACGTTGCAGGACCTTCAAATGCCCTCGAATGACCTCACGGAATTACCGCCATGTTTCGGGAAGCTAAAAAATCTACAAAAATTGAATCTGGGAGGTAGCAGATTCAAAGAATTTCCGACTATGATTTTGGAACTACAAGGTCTGAAATATCTTAATATATCTGGAAAAGGAGAAGAACTGCCTGATGAATTCAGCAATCTGTCAGACTTAGAAGAATTGATTCTCACGGATTATAAATTTTATACATTCCCAAAACAACTTTTGGAATTAAAAAAATTAAGAACGCTCGCACTTATCAATTGTGATTTGAGATCTATTCCAGCTTCGATATCGCAAATACAAAATTTAGAAGAAATATACTTAAAATCAAATGATTTGACAGACCTGCCGGATGAATTATTCGATATCAAAACACTAAGATATATCAACATTGAATCGAACAAATTTCCCTCCGAGCTACGTAAAATTTATAAAACCAAAGCTGAAATTGAATACCTGAGAAACGAACTTGCGAAAAAACGCACTGATTAGATCCATCAGTGCTTTATTCGAAAAATAGCCGGTACTTCTATGACAGTTTCTGTAGGAGAACTGAATCCTACAAAATAAATATGACGATTTAAATGCCCATCATCCCTAAAGTAAAAATTTCTTAATCCTCATTCTTTTGAAGTCTGATGGTATTTGCGATTAGGCTCAGAAATCTTCTCATAACTCACTGTCCTTTTCAGGAATGGCGTCAAGGCCCATTGAAAATTGATCCAGTAATCCGTTATAATTCTCAAACATTTGCTCCAGCAGGATATCATCTGCTGATCTTTTACAGATAAAATACAATGCCTCCGACTTCACTTCTCATTTCAGGTATTTGTCCAGCCATTTGAAGAACTCGCGCTGCCAGAGAATGGCATCCTGCGGCTTGGACACAAAATGCGTCTCATTGGGAAAGACGAGAAGTTTGCTCGGTATTCCGCGCAGCTGGGCAGCATCGAAGGCTTCCAGGCTCTGGGTATAGGGGATCCTGAAATCCTTCTCACCGGTGATGATCATGATGGGAGTGTCCCATTTATCGACGTAGAGATGGGGTGAGAACCGGTAACTTGGCGGCTGTGGTTTTTCCCAATACGGGCCGCCGATATCATGGTTGACGAAAAAGGTTTCTTCGGTTGCCGTATACATGCTTTCGAAATTATAGATCCCGCAGTGGGCGATGAAGGCTTTAAACCGTTTGGCATGATGACCGGCCAGGTAGAATACGGAGTAGCCGCCATAGCTGGCACCCACGGCCCCGAGCCTGTTCGGCATCGACGTAGGGTTCAGCCTTGACATTGTCGATGGCGCTCAGGTAATCCTTCATGTTTTGTCCGCCGTAATCCCCTGAGATCTGGGCATTCCAGGCCTGGCCGTAACCCGGCAGGCCGCGCCGGTTCGGGGCAACAATGATATAACCGTTGGCCGCCATGATCTGGAAGTTCCACCGGTAGGAAAAGAACTGGCTCACGGCATCCTGCGGCCCTCCCTGGCAGTAAAGCAAAGCCGGGTATGTCTTCCGGGGATCGAAATCCGGCGGATAGATCACCCAGACCTGCATTTCCTTGTTGTCGGTGGTCTTAACCCAGCGGTCCTCCACGTTCCCGAACTTAATATGGTCGTAGATATTTTTATTGACGAAGCTCAACTGGGTTTCCTCTCCCCCGGGCAGATCAACCCGGAAGATTTCCGTGGCCATCGACATGGACATTCGTTCGCCGGTGAGAAAGCCATCACCCAGCGAAAACGACTGGTAATCGTGGACACCCCGGGTGACTTGTTCGACCCTCCCCGACTGCGTGTCGACATGGTAGATCTGGTAGGTTCCGTGGTGAACGCTCAGGAAATAAATCCCGGTATTGTTCCTGTCCCACACCAGGTGTTCAACGCTCTGGTCGAAGTTCTCGGTGAGATATTGTTTCTGCCGGCTTTGAAGATCCATGATGAAAAGACGGTCCTTATCCGACTCATAACCCGGTGTTTCCATGCTCTGCCAGGCGATCTTCGTTCCGTCGGATGAAAAGGACGGATATTTATCATACCCGTTCATTCCGGCGGTCAGGTTTTCTGTCGACTTTTTTTCAAGGTTATAAAGATAGATGTCACTGTTGGTACTCAGCGCGTATTCCTTTCCTGTCATTTTCTTACAGGTGTACGCGACGTACCTGCCGTCGGGGCTCCAGGTGATCTCGGCCTGATCGAAATACGGCGCCAGGGGTGAATCCCACGGCTCGTCCTTCATGATATCGGTGCCGCCGGTGATCATTCCTTTTCCATAGTCGGCAATAAAAATATGACTGTAGAAATAATCCTCCCAGGTATCCCAGTGCCTGTACATCAGGTCGGTGATGATATGGACATTGGCACGGGGCAGGTCGGGGTAAAGATCCCGGGTCGTCTCCCCCACCTTGACTTCCTTGAGAAATAGGATGTGTGTGGTATCGGGTGAATATTCAAAACCGGTGATTCCTCCCTCGATGGTGGTAACCTGGCTTCTGCCTGTTCCGTCGGGGTTCATTTCCCATAACTGGTCACTTCCGCTGCCGTTGTAGATATAGCCAATTTTCCTGCCATCAGGCCGCCAGCGAAGGTTGTGGTAAACGCCGTCCGATCCGGTGAGGACTTTGGTTTCTCCACCCGACGAGGGGACGAGGGCGATGTCGGTCACTTTCCCTTCGGTTTTGTAATCATAGCGGGTCATATCGAAAAGCACGGCGGAGCCGTCGGGCGACAGGTGATCTTCGGAGATTCTCCCGAATTTCCACAGAATCTCCGGGGTAAGACGTCCGCCATCGATCTCTTCACCGGTCAGTTTCCCGGAAAAGTCCGCTTTCTGGGTTGTCGTGACCGGTGTCTGATGACACGACGTGAAGATCAGGGTTCCGGTGAAGAACACCAGAATGATGAATTTTTTCATGTTTTGAAAGATTGGGTGTCCAGGTTCATTATGCTAAGGTGCATGACAGGGGTATCAACAGAACGGACACCCGTGGATCCGGATCGGGTCTCTTTCCGGTGAACCAGGTGTCCGATCAATACGTCATCCGGGCATTCGTGTCAGACCGGTTTCTTTTTCAGTTCTTCCCGGATACGGGATTCGATCTCATCGGCCAGTTCCGGATTGTCGAGGAGAAGGGATTTCACGGCATCACGGCCCTGTCCGAGCTTGGTATCGCCATAGCTGAACCATGAACCGGCTTTTTTCATGATGTTGAGATCCACGCCGAGATCGATGAGTTCACCTGTCCTGGAGATGCCTTCTCCGTACATGATATCAAATTCAGCCTTACGGAAGGGCGGGGCGAGTTTGTTCTTGACGATTTTTACCTTTGCCCGGTTCCCCTGTATTTCTTCACCTTCCTTGATCTGTCCGGTACGACGGATATCGAGGCGCATGGAAGCGTAGAATTTCAGGGCATTCCCCCCGGTGGTGGTTTCGGGATTTCCGAACATCACGCCGATCTTTTCCCTGAGCTGGTTGATGAAGATGCAGCATGTATTCGTCCGGTTGATGTTGGCCGTAAGCTTGCGCAGGGCCTGTGACATCAGCCTGGCCTGGAGGCCCATCTTGGAATCACCCATTTCCCCTTCGATTTCCGCCTTGGGGGTCAGGGCCGCCACCGAGTCAATGACGATAATATCGATGGCTCCGGAACGGATGAGGTGATCGGTGATCTCCAGGGCCTGTTCACCGTTATCGGGTTGAGAGATCAGGAGGTTTTCGATGTCGACGCCGAGTTTTTGGGCATAAAACCGGTCAAAGGCATGTTCGGCATCGATAAATGCGGCAATGCCGCCGGCTTTCTGGGCCTCGGCGATCGCATGGATGGCCAGGGTGGTTTTTCCCGAAGATTCCGGTCCGTAAATCTCGATGACCCTTCCCCGGGGATAGCCGCCGATTCCCATGGCCACATCCAGCCCGATGGAACCCGAATGAATGACCGGCACATTTTCGATGGCGGTGCCGCCCATTTTCATGATGGCCCCCTTGCCGTACCCTTTCTCAATCTTGTCGAGGGTAAGTTGAAGGGCTTTCAGTTTTTCTTTGTCGATGTTGGCAGTTTCGTTTTTTTCCTTTGTCATATTCGCTTTTTTCTTATTAATTGGAGAACGTCCCAAAAATCTGCCCTGCATGGTCACTCGTTTTGACCTTCTCAATGATTTCATTGATGAAACCATCCTCAGAGATGATGAACGTCATCCGTATGATACCGTCAAAAATTTTTCCGTACAATGATTTTTTACCCCAGGCCCCATATTTTTTGATCACTTCCTTATCCGGATCGGAAATCAGGTGAAAGGGAAGATCGTATTTCCGGATGAAATTCTGGTGTGACTTTTCGCTGTCGGCGCTGACGCCGATCACTTCGAAACCCCTGTCCAGAAATTCCTGGTAATTATCCCTCAGGTTACAGGCTTCCGCCGTACATCCCGGCGTATTGTCCTTCGGATAAAAATAAAGAACAACTTTCTTTCCCCTGAACTGATTGAGGCTGATGGTGTTTCCATTCTGATCTTTCGCCTCGAAATCAGGGGCTTTGTCCCCGGTTTTCAAATGAGTCATGATGGTAAATGTTAAGTGTAAAAGTACGAATTCGACATGAAAAAAACGGTTAGTAACTTCAATGTTTATCAACAATCATTGAAGAATTTAAATTGCTACTTTTAGCCGGAATATCCGTTACTGCCAACATGAATAAACAAGGGAGGAATCAATATGTTTAGAGCTTTACACTGTGGATGGATGCTGGTCATCCTCCTTTTCTTTATTCGCCGGACCGCGTGATGCAGGGGGACAGACGATCGGCACACCTGAGCTCAAAGCCCGGGCCATGAAAGCGTTTGAGAGCGGCAACTACCCTTCAGCCTATGAGGATTACATGACCCTTTTAAAAAGATACCCGAAAGACGGGCTGTTCAGCTATTATGCCGGCGTCAGTCTGCTGAAACAACACCGGAATCTTCCTGATGCCATCGGTTATCTCGAATTTGCCTCCGGAAAAAGCATGGTGCCGTCCGACGTTTTCTATTACCTTGGACAGGCCTACCGTGAAGATTACCAGTTCACGCCATCGGTCAATAATTTCCGGAAATTCGCTGAATCGGCCGACAGGACATCGCTGAAGGAACTGGATCCGGCCCACCAGTCGGAGATGTCGGGAAATGCCATGGAACTGACGCTCAATTATAATCCCTTCGAGGTTTACGAGTCGTCACTGTTTACCTTCGCCGACACCAACTACACCAGGGGGATCAAGAACAAGGGGGGTATTTTGTCCGTTAAACCGGAGGATTTGTTCTCTAAAAACGAGAAGCGGGGAGAGCTCACCAACTTTTATTTCCGGCCGAAAAATCTGAGCAAGGGCGACTACATTTACTTTTCGGGGTACGGCCGTTCGAAAAAAAAGGGCGCCGACATCTTTCGGGTCAGGCGGACACTTGCGCAACGGGTGGGGCGAACCCGAGGCACTGGAGGCCGTCAATACGCCTTACGATGAGATCATGCCGTACTTTGACCCGGTGAGCAATGACCTGTATTTTGCCTCTACGGGGCATAAGAGCATCGGCGGCTTCGATGTCTTCAAATCGCATTACGATGTGGACCGGGATGCCTGGAGCGCCCCCGTTTCGCTGGGCTTCCCGGTGAATTCCCCCGACAATGAGTACCTTGCCATGCCGGGTCCGGGGCTCGGAACGCTGCTGCTGATCACCGACCGCCAGGGCCTGGATTCCATGATGCTCGTCTATATCCTTCAGATGAAGGAACCCAAGCAATCCCTGGCCAGTGCTTCACCCGAAGAGATCAGGCGCATCGGCAAGCTCGGCGGCATCGAGTCGCTCAGCTCCATCATTGACGTGCGAAAAGAGCCCGTCACCGCTGCCACACCAGCCAATGAAAAGAACACCGGCACTCTTCCCTCCAAAAAGGAGATCTCCGGCATGCCCGACCATTACCAGGATAATATCCGGATGGCCCTGAAATACCAGGTCACGGCCGACTCTCTGTCAAGGCTGGCACGAGAAGCGAGAATACGGGTCAGGGAGATGCCCAACCCTGATGAACGCTGGGCCTGGCAGCGGAAGATCATTGCCTGGGAGAAAGAAGCCGATGACAATCAGAATATGGCCAATGACCTTTATGCCCAGGTCAAGAAGATGGAACAGGGAGGAACCACTGAGTCCATTCCCCCGGCCATCCAAAAAGACACGGTGATCAATGCCATCACGCTCTACACATACACGAAAAAAGACCCCGCATCTGGCCGGGAGGTGAAGGCACAGCCGTCGGATGAACCTGCTGCCATAAAACCGGATGCCTTGCAGGCCTCCGGCGAACCGGGACATCGTGTTACTCCGCCGGAAAAGAATGAGGCTCCGGAGAACCGTTTTGTCGTTCTGGACAAATCGCCCTACAATGCCGGGAACCCGTTCCCCCTTGACATGGAAATCCCCCGGGGGACATTTTACAGGATCCAGCTTGGCGTGTTCGGTTCAACGGTCAGCGATGATCATTTCGGCGGCCTCTCCCCGATCACTGCTGAAACCGTGCCGGGTAAGAGCCTCACCCGCTATTATGCCGGAAAATTCACCAGGTATGACGAGGCCCGACAGGCCCTCGAGAAAGTCAGGCAGGCCGGGTTCAAAGATGCCTTCATCGTGGGTTGGTACGACAGGCAGAAAATGCCGGTTAGCCGGATCCTGGAACTTGAAAAACGCGATTCCACCCAAACCCGAAATTAGATTTGAATATCTGAATTAATTTTCTAAATTTGATTGGGATATAAACGGTGACTCATATGACAGACAGATTGCAGGATAAGCCCGTGACAAGGGCGAGGAAGGATTCAGAAAGCACCCCGGATTACCTCCTGATCCTCTACAATGACGAAATCCACACCTTCGATTACGTTATGGAGAGTCTCATCGAGGTCTGCGGCCATTCTTCCGTACAGGCCGAACAATGTACCATCATCACCCATTACAAGGGACAATGTGACGTCAAAAAAGGAATGCGGGAAGAGCTTCAGGAGATGCAGTTAAACCTTATAAAAAAAGGCCTCAAGGCCGGCATTGATTAACTTCGCCACACATGACAGGGGTAATATTGCTCATCGTGCTTGGGATTCTCCTTTTTCTGATCGAATTTCTGATCATCCCCGGTATCACCATTGCCGGTATCGGGGGGATGATCCTGACCGCTGCAGGGATTTATCTCGCCTACAGCAATTTCGGACCTCAAACGGGGTTTTATTTCCTGTTGGGGACCCTCATCGTCTCTGTCATTATCCTCGGTTTTTCCCTCCGTGCCAAAACCTGGAAAAGGGCAGTCCTGCACACGAATATCGAAGGGAAGGTAAACGAAAACCCGGAAGCAGGGCTCATTAACCCCGGCGATAAAGGAATCACCGTCACCCGGCTCGCCCCCATGGGTAAGGTCAGGATCAACGGCATCATTCTGGAGGGAAAATCCGTCGCAGGATATCTCACGCCGAAAACGGAAATTGAAATCATAAAACTGGTCGGATCTCAGGCCATTGTTAAACCCGTAAAATAAATCACCTATGGAAATTCAATTGATTATCATAATCGTCGCCTCCATCATCGGTCTATGGATCCTCTTCTACTTTATTCCCATCGGCCTATGGTTCCAGGCGATCGTATCAGGCGTCAGGATTTCACTTCTGCAGCTCGTCTTCATGCGCTGGAGGAAAGTACCCCCCGGTATCATCGTCAGGGCCATGATCGAAGGTTCGAAAGCCGGTCTCGACCTGTACCGCAATGATCTGGAAGCACATTACCTGGCCGGCGGACACGTGGAGCGGGTCGTCCACGCCCTGGTTTCGGCCAACAAGGCCAATATTGACCTGCATTTCAAGATGGCCACGGCAATTGACCTCGCCGGCCGCGATGTTTTCGAAGCCGTACAGATGTCGGTCAATCCCAAGGTGATCAATACGCCACCTGTCACCGCCGTGGCCAAAGACGGCATTCAGCTTATCGCCAAAGCACGGGTGACGGTCAGGGCCAATATCAAACAACTGGTTGGAGGCGCGGGAGAAGAAACCGTACTGGCCAGGGTCGGAGAAGGGATTGTCTCTTCCATCGGCTCTTCGGTAAACCACAAGGCGGTGCTCGAGAATCCCGATTCGATCTCCCGGGTGGTGCTCGAAAAAGGACTCGACGCCGGAACGGCATTTGAAATCCTGTCGATCGATATCGCCGATATCGACATCGGGAAAAACATCGGGGCCGTTCTGCAGATGGACCAGGCCAATGCCGACAAGAACATTGCACAGGCCCGGGCCGAGGAAAGACGCGCCATGGCTGTGGCTGTTGAACAGGAAATGAAAGCCAAAGCCCAGGAAGCCCGTGCCAAAGTGATCGAAGCGGAAGTCGAAATACCACTTGCCATGGCCGAAGCCTTCCGTTCTGGCAACCTGGGGATTATGGATTACTACAAATTCAAGAATATCCAGGCCGACACCCAGATGAGGGAACGCTTCTCAAAACCGGAGGATAGACCGAGGGGTACGGGACAAGGACCGGAGAAGAAGTAGGTACGTGGGTACGTGGGTACGTGGGTACGTGGGTACGTGGGTACGTGGGTACGTGGGTACGTGGGTACGTGGGTACGTGGGTACGTGGGTACGTGGGTACGTGGGTACGTGGGTACGGACGACGTATGGACGCAGATCGTCGTCAGTCTTTTGACAGGCGAATCAGTATGAAATCGTGCATCAATCTTGTAGCTTATTCATCCCAGGTACTTTCCAAGGTTTGGAGCACTTTTACCCTGAAAAGAAGAACAATTTAAAGGAATAAACAGCACCCTGAAGGGGTGCCAACAAACAGTAGCCCGGGGTGAAACCCCGGGTAGGATAACGCGTTGCACCTCAACCCTGAAGGGGTTGAATTGAGTCTGAGCAGTTTTTTCAATTTCCTGATTATTCCGTCAACGTCGAATTAAAACATATGCTGACTTTTTCCCCGGACAACACCTTTTGTACCCCGGGTAGATAATGTCGTTGCCAGGGTAGACAATGTCGTCGCCGGGGTAGAGCATGTCGGTGCCGGGGTAGAGCTGTCTTTTTTCGGGACAAATAAGTCCGACGTAGGGGTAGAGAAGACTTTTAAGGGGTAGAGAAGACTTTTAAATCTAAAATAGGAAAACGGCAATCTAAAGTGACTTTATTAAATCTAAAATAGGAAAACGGCAATCTAAAGCTGACTTTTTAAATCTAAAATAGGGAAACGGCGATCTAAAGGTGACTTTTTTCCGGACAAACAATGTCAATGCCGGGGTAGAGAAGACTTTTGAAGGGGTAGAGATGTTTTTCGAAGGGGTAGAGAAGATTTTTTTATTAAAAAAGTAGTCTTTTGAGTTGCTAGAGATGTTTTTTTGATATCTAAAATAGGGAAACGGGTTTCTAAAGGTGTTTTATTCCCGGACAAACAATGACGTGGATAGGTGGGTACGGGAGGACGAGAGATCGTGGAACGATGTCAGGTCCTTACCGGGCGAATCAGAATGTAGCCAGAAAAAAGAAGAGAGCGAAGAATTCATAAACACAAGGCGCAAAGGCACAAAGAAATAGGGGAGGAAGTCCGGGAAGGAAATAGGCGATAAAATCCACACGAAGAAAGGTCTGTTTTTTCGACATTTTCCGTGCCCGAACAGGTGATATACCAATAATTCCATTCCTTCTGAAACCTTCATAAAAACAGCCTGTTAATAACTATTCATCAAAATGTACGGAAACGGACGCTGAGATTTGGGGAGCTGGAACGATTAAGGGCCGGAAGGTGTAAGGTGGGGGTGGGTCCCTATTACATCTAAGACGTTGTTAGAAAGGATATTGCCAGAGCTATGCCCGGATGTCAGGGAAAGTGAGAAAGTGAGAAAGTGAGAAAGTGAGAAGGATGGCAAACTGGATAAACGACGGATTTTGCGTGATTGAAGTGATGAAGGTGATGGGTGATGGGTGATGGGTGATGGGTGATGGAGTTATGAGGTTATGAGGTTATGAGGTTATGGGGTGATGAAGGACGTGAGAACGGTGTTCAGGACCAAACTGATGAAGCCAAGCATCCGGATCACCGTCGCCGATTCTTGAAAGCTCCCTAAGACGAAATGGAAAGAAATCGGGAAGACGATTTTCCAGCGTCTCTTCACCAACGCCATTTAAAATATATTCGCCGTACTTTACGAAAAAAATATTAGCAGAGCGCGATGGCAACCCGCGATTGGTGCGAACCTGAATGAGCCCGGCCCCAGTGATGTGGGCCTGTGCGACAAGGGCGAGAGAGGGTTGTCAATCGCGGAGGGTTTCTTTGTTACTTTCTTTTGCCCTTGAAAAGAAAGTAAAAAGAAGTTATGGGGTGATGGAGTGATGGGGTGATGGGGTTATGAAGAAAGTGAGAAAGTGAGAAAGTGAGAAGTGAGAAAGTCAACGTCATGTTTTAGACGAAGATTAACATCAGTCCTTTGACAGGGGAATCCGATTGAAAACGTGCATACGATCATACCGGGGGAATGCTTCTCCACCAACACCGTTTGTAATACGTTCTCCGTTCTCCACGAAAAAAAACCTTAGCAGAGTGCGATGGCAACCCGCGATTGGTGCGAACCTGAACGAGCCCGGCCCCAGTGATGTGGGCCTGTGCGACAAGGGCGAGAGAGGGTTGTCAATCGCGGAGGGTTTCTTTGTTACTTTCTTTTGCCCTTGAAAAGAAAGTAAAGAAAGTTATGGGTGATGGAGTGATGGGGTGATGGTGTTATGAAGAAAGTGAGAAAGTGAGAAAGTGAGAAGTGAGAAAGTCAACGTCATGTTTTAGACGAAGATTATCATCAGTCCTTTGACAGGGGAATCCGATTGAAATCGTGCGTACGATCATACCATGGAATGCTTCTCCACCAACACCATTTGTAATACGTTCTCCGTTCTCCACGAAAAAAAATTTAGCAGAGTGCGATGGCAACCCGCGATTGGTGCGAACCTGAACGAGCCCGGCCCCAGTGATGTGGGCCTGTGCGACAAGGGCGAGAGAGGGTTGTCAATCGCGGAGGGTTTCTTTGTTACTTTCTTTTGCCCTTGAAAAGAAAGTAAAGAAAACAAGAAGTGATGGGTGATGGTGTGATGAAGAAAGTGAGAAAGTGAGAAAGTGAGAAAGTGAGAAGGATGGCAAACTGGATAAACGACGGATTTTGCGTGATTGAAGTGATGAAGGTGATGGGTGATGGGTGATGGGTGATGGGTGATGGGACAGTCAGTCATACCGATATCTTTATGAGGTCTATTGAGGCCGCCAATGGGCGGGTCGCGACCCGCCCGTCTTGGTGGAAACGTGGGTACTTAGGTACGGAAATGACGGAAGTACGTGGAAACGTGAATACGTGGGTACGATAAGAGTAAGGACAAGGTTCGTTGTCAGTTCCGTATCACGAATCAAATTGAGATCGTGCATACGATCTTCCATGCAGAACGTTCCTGCACCAACGCCATTTAAAATTCATTCTCCGTTCTCCACGAAAAAAACCTTAGCAGAGCGCGATGGCAACCCGCGATTGGTGCGAACCTGAACGAGCCCGGCCCCAGTGATGTGGGCCTGTGCGACAAGGGCGAGAGAGGGTTGTCAATCGCGGAGGGTTTCTTTGTTACTTTCTTTTGCCCTTGAAAAGAAAGTAAAGAAAACAAGAAGTGATGGGTGATGGTGTGATGAAGAAAGTGAGAAAGTGAGAAAGTGAGAAGTGAGAAGGATGGCAAACTGGATAAACGACGGATTCTGCGTGATTGAAGTGATGAAGGTGATGGGTGATGGGTGATGGGTGATGGGTGATGGAGTGATGGGTGATGGAGTTATGAGGTTATGAGGTTATGAGGTTATGGGGTGATGAAGGACGTGAGAACGGTGTTCAGGACCAAACTGATGAAGCCAAGCATCCGGATCACCGTCGCCGATTCTTGAAAGCTCCCTAAGACGAAATGGAAAGAAATCGGGAAGACGATTTTCCAGCGTCTCTTCACCAACGCCATTTAAAATTCATTCTCCGTTCTCCACGAAAAAAAACCTTAGCAGAGCGCGATGGCAACCCGCGATTGGTGCGAACCTGAACGAGCCCGGCCCCAGTGATGTGGGCCTGTGCGACAAGGGCGAGAGAGGGTTGTCAATCGCGGAGGGTTTCTTTGTTACTTTCTTTTGCCCTTGAAAAGAAAGTAAAGAAAACAAGAAGTGATGGGTGATGGTGTGATGAAGAAAGTGAGAAAGTGAGAAAGTGAGAAGTGAGAAGGATGGCAAAATGGATAAACGACGGATTTTGCGTGATTGAAGTGATGAAGGTGATGAGTGATGGGTGATGGGTGATGGGTGATGGGACAGTCAGTCATACCGATATTTTTATAAGGTTTTTTTGAGGCCACCAATGGGCGGGTCGTGTCCCGCCCGTCTTGGTGTATAAGGATTACGTGGAGTGACTTGGGTACGGGAAGAAAAGGACAGTCGTCAGTCCCTTGACAGCCTAATGAGAATGAAATCGTGCATACGATCATCCCGGAGGAACACTCCTCCACCAACGCCATTTAAAATTCATTCTCCGTTCTCCACGAAAAAAAACCTTAGCAGAGCGCGATGGCAACCCGCGATTGGTGCGAACCTGAACGAGCCCGGCCCCAGTGATGTTGGCCTGTGCGACAAGGGCGAGAGAGGGTTGTCAATCGCGGAGGGTTTCTTTGTTACTTTCTTTTGCCCTTGAAAAGAAAGTAAAGAAAACAAGAAGTGATGGGTGATGGTGTGATGAAGAAAGTGAGAAAGTGAGAAAGTGAGAAGTGAGAAGGCCAGGTGATGGGGTGATGAAGGACGTGAGGACATCGTTCACTGTCAGGCCGATTTCCCCATAAACTTTTACATCTCTGTTTCTGTGGAAGTCTTTCCGCTCCTTCCAACTTCCGGCTTCCACCTTCCGGCCCATCATGGTAACGTGGGTACGTTGGTACGGCAGGGTCCTCAGGGGCCCACGGCTGCTGAGCGAAGTCGAAGCAATCCACCATTAAGGCAGAGCGCGTCGGTTGCTGAGCGCAGCCGAAGCAACGCCGGTTCATACAGGAAGTTATTGGGGGAAGAGTGAAGTTACGTGGGAACGGGAGGAATTGGATATGACTTCGGAAACCCATAACTTCATAACCCCATAACCTCATAACTAACACCACCCTATGAAAAAACTCATTTTCTACATGCTCGTTGTTCCTGCCCTGATCGCAGGTTGCAGAGGGCCACAAGTGGAAGGATGTTTTCCTGCCGGTAAACTGCCCGGATACATCACACCGCTGACCTCCTTCGGTCAGCGAGCTGAATTTTCACTGGACGGGAAGAAGGTCTTTTTTGTCGACAAAGCAGGTGGAGAAATATGGATGGTGGATACGCGAACGAAAAGGACCCGCCAGATATCTGACAGCACCTGGCGTCCGGCCGGATGGGGTTACTACCGCATCATGGCTCTTTCGAATGGCGATTACCTGCTCACTTGCGGTCCGGGCCGCCGGGAAACCGTGATGCAGATCGTCAAGGGGGATTTCAGCGAAAAACCCCGGACATTGGACGAGCCCATCAACGAAGGTCCTGCCATCTCCCGTCATGATATGAAGATCGCCTGGACACCGCGGCAGAAGAAGATATGGCTGGGCGAAATCGAGTACATTGACGGGATACCGAAAATTGAAAACAAAAGGATGATCATCGACAATTCGAATATTGTGGCAGACAGCATAAAATACGAAGGGATGATTGAGCCTCAGAGTTTCAGGCCACCGGGGGAGAACGAGCTGATCTGGTCGCAATACGGG
This sequence comes from uncultured Bacteroidales bacterium, assembly GCA_963763215.1. Lineage (GTDB taxonomy): Bacteria > Bacteroidota > Bacteroidia > Bacteroidales > DASQZK01. The sequence goes on along the minus strand of CAVXNX010000014.1, from coordinate 188,026 downwards.
GAAGATGATCATGGCCGGTTTACCAGTGAGGTGATGGGTTACGATCTGACCACGGGTCAAATCACCAATTACAGTAAGGCTCCCAACCAGTACGATGAGCCCGAGGGCATGTGCCCGGATGGGGAATATACCCTTGTCGAATCGGACCGGCATCATCCCGAAGGCACGTCGTTTATCGATATCTATAAGCTCAGGCTCGACGGGACAGGCAGGAACGTGGAACGGCTCACCCGCTTCAGCGACACGAAGGGTTACCGTTCTTCCAATCCGGTCTGCAGCGATGACGGAAAATATATGGTCTTCCAGGCATCCCGCGCCGGCACCGATGCAGGTGTGGGGTGCGGAATTTACCTGTTCAATTTCGGAAAGTACGCGGAAGAAAAGAAAAATAAGCCGTAGTCTTCCCATCATGATTTTTGTTTCACGACATGATTTTTTTGTTTTGCAGATATGTTTTGTTTTTTTACTTTTGCTGAGCTTTGACCGGGCAATCGTACACTTGATATCGAAAGCTCATCAATTCAGTTGCACCCAAAAAAAATTTCAAGGAGAGATGGGTGAGTGGCTGAAACCACCGGTTTGCTAAACCGGCGTACTCTGCAAGGGGTACCGGGGGTTCGAATCCCCCTCTCTCCGCTTGAATACTTAGCAGTATTTTGCAAAAGCCTGAAATCAGTCTGATTTTCAGGCTTTTTTCATTTTACCCCTCAGCAAAGTTTTACATTTAAACGAAACCTTTAGGTGAGTTAATCGGTGGACTTGCGAAGTCCGCCGAAGTAAGTCCACCGATTTAGGATGCTTTTCGCTGATATGTAATGTTTTGCATTTTACGAAAACAGGTCCTCCCGGTACCTTTACAACCAGAGTTTTTAACTTATAAAAAGGAGGATTTATGAAGCGCACGACGTTTTCGGTTTTGTTCTACATCAAAGGAATGAAGTTATTAGGTAACGGAGAGGCCCCCATCATGTGCAGGATCAGTGGATACATAAACCAAGGCAAAAAACGAAAATAATGAGCCGGATCCCTCTCCTGCCCAAAGCCAGGGAAATCCTGATGAAGTATTATACCTATGCATTGGTTACCGGTTACCTCCTGCCTGTAAAATAGAACCAGAAGATGAACGAGTACCTGAAGGAGATCGCAGCCCTGTGCGGGATAAACAAAACCCTGACAACGCATATTGCCAGACATACCTTTGGCACCACGGTAATGCTGGCAAACGGGATCAGAATCGAACACGTATCGAAAATGATGGGGCATACGAAAATATCAATGACGCGGCATTATGCCAAGATCCTAGACCAGAGCGTTGCCAATGATATGATGGCACATGTTGAGGGAAGGTACTGATCAAAGTCCGGTGTTTGATTCCGGTTTTCTTACCGCCGTTTCATGATTGAGTGAAACGGCGGCGAAGAGGCTGCGCTCGAGGGTGTTATTGGTGGTTTTGGCCATGAAGATTCTTTGTTTGGGAAATAAAGGTAATTTTTTTGCACAAAACTCATGTTGTGAAATGCCAAATGAATTTCGATAAGCAGACAGAGGCCATCCGGAGATCATGTCATTGCCTCATCTCCCCGTCTTTATCACCTTTGTTACAAACTCCATGTCATCCCATGCCACCTTGATAAAATACATGCCGTTGGGCACATCCGAAAGATCAAAGGCCGATTCGCCGGAAAGACTCCTGCCTGAAATGATCATTTCACCGTTAAGATCATAGATCCCGACAGCATAGTCCACTGCGGGAAAAGAAGGACAGATGTGAAGTATACCGGAAACGGGATTGGGATAGATCCGGCCACTGAAGTAGCCATCCGATTCAAAACGGCTGAGCAGTAAAGATACTTCGGCGGTATCCGTAACCTGGCAATAATGGGCATCGGTGATCGTGAAGACATATTTACCTTCCGGCAATATCTCCAGAAAATCGGCTTCTTTATAAAACCGCGGCCAGTAAACCCGGTATGGAGGAGTACCTCCTGCAATATCATTGATCATAATTTTGCCTTCCCAGTTCGGAGTATTTTCAAGATCAGGAGATTCCAACGCATGATACGTGATCGAATCAGGTTGCGTCAGCTCAAATGATGCTTCAGCCCGGCATCCAAGGTTATCGGTAGCCTCAACCGAATAATTTCCCTGTTGCAGGTAGTTTCTGTTAAATTCTGAACTACCATCCTGCCATACAACAGATAAAGGTGCGGCTCCCGAAACGTTGAACAGGCGAATCTCCCCGTCTTCACTTCCGTAACAGCGCGGATTAATAACGCTCGCCGCGAGAATGAGGGTGTCTTTTTCAACTTCCGGATTCGCCTCAAATACGCAACCCAGGGAATCCCTGATCACCACATGGTATATCCCGGCATCAAGGCCTGTATTCTCCGTACCGTTAAAACCGTCAGACCATTCGATAGTATAGGGTGAATTTATATGATTGAGGTTAATATGAACTGCTCCCTTTGTCGAACATCCCTCCATACTTGTCTGAATACCAGCATCAATGTACGCTCTTTCCAGACTTATGGTTCTCTCTTTTATACATCCATTGGTATCCGATATGGTTACCCGGTATTTTCCCGGTTGTAGCCAGGTTAATGAATCGGGTTGTAAATTGTCCGGCCATTGAAAGGAATAGGGTGGAGATCCCCCTGTTACATTAAATCGAATGAAACCGTCATTCTTATCACAGGATACTTCATTTGTTTCAATCCCTATTCTCATTCCTATACAGGAATAGGTATTTCCCGGAATTCTGAAAACCGAGATGCCGGTGCCGAAGAGGAGATCGCTAGTATCCTGAAGATCCATGAGTTTTAAACCTTCAACTTTAGCCGCACTGTTTCCAAAATTCTGACTTACCAGACGGTTTTCATCATTTTGATAATAATTGATACGTCCGGATGAACTGTAAATAAACAGCAGTGAATCGGCAAATCGTATAACCCTCACGGAAGAAATGGGCGATGGTTCAGCATTGATCTCATTCCGGATTGTCCGGGTTTTGCCGTCGATGATCCTGATCTTCCCTGAAGAGGTTGAGGCGACAATATCCGGGATGTCATCCCTGTTGCAGTCAAAGATATCAATGTTGAGATAATCGTTTTCATTAGAATTCCAAACCGAATGGTCGGATGAATTAATGATATTCAGAGTTCCTTTGCATGTGATGATCTCCTTTTTACCGTCATCGTTGATATCGGCTATCCGGATGACCGGTTGGGAACTGCCTCCCCTGACTTCAACATCCCATTCCACCACCCAGGTCACCGGGTCGATGACGTATATATGATTATCCGAGATTGCCACAATTTCTGCTGTTCCGTCATCATCCACATCCGAAACCCTCATTTCATAAAATTCACTGATGCCTTCCGTAGAGAAAACGTGTGATGACTTTATTGAGTGATTCTTCCCGTCAATGATCCAGATTTCGCCTGTATAGGTCCTCCCGGCAGCAATGATGATCTCATTCAATCCATCTTTGTCGATATCGTAAATATCCACATTGTAAACGCCGGTCCATATCTGCTCCAGGAAGTTACTTCCGCTCCTCCATTTAATACGTTGAGTTACCGGATCAATAATAAAGATTATCCCGCTCCCATATCCGCTTTCACTTTCAAAGGAAACCGCCACAACTTCAGCCTTACCGTCGCCATCAACATCTCCGCTTTCAATAGCATAAAACGGTCCGACCACATCATCACTCCTCCATTTGAGAACGGAATTACCGACATTGTAAATATAGAGATAGTCGGGTCCGGTGGATGTGAATCCGGCCGACCAGATCAATTCCTTAACGCCATCCTGATCAAGGTCGGCGAAATTTATGGCAGCCACTCCGTGTTCAGGGTTATCTACCGACCATAACTCCTGCTGTGTAACGGCATCATGGCAATGAATACTGCCCCATTGTCCATCACCGTAGATGATCTCGTCTCTCCCGTCTGCGTTCACATCAGCGAGCAAAAGGGAATTGATGTCAAGATCGGTTGTGATGGTAAATTTTGTTGTGCCTGCATCAACATCATAAGCATGGATGTAATACCACGCTTCTGCATAAATGATTTCCTCAATGGAATCGTTGTCAATATCCGACAATTCGATAGTTCCTTCATGAGAAGAGCTGAAATTCCAAACATTATTCAATGTGGAGTCATTAAGGAACAAAACCGAACCGGAAGACAGAACGATCTCATTTCCCGGCAGGGCATCGACATTTCCGACCCTGATATCATTGGCGCCTTTATCAATCGTATAAACCACATTCAGGACATCGGCATTCAGTATGTAACAATTCTCCGGTCCTGAAATGACGATATCTTTTTTACCGTCATTATTTGCGTCAGCACATACAATGGAATTGATCTGCCTGGTTGAAGGTCGATTTGTGCTGAGCAGCATTCCGGAAACTGCATCATAAACCTGAAGACTTCCGTCTGACATTCCGAGGAATATCCTGTAATGATCGTCTCCCTTGGGATTGGCGACCTCCAACGAAGTAATGCCGGTTTCGTACAAGTTACTCGTAAATACCTGGTGATAATTTTGATCATCGGGATTATACTTCATTATGTACCAGAAATTACCTGATCCAAAGGTAGTTGATGAAGCAGTACAGATGAGTTCCTGTATTCCGTCACCGTCAATATCCACGGAATGCATGGAATGACGTCCTATCGATGTTCCCATGACCGAATAAAGGATGTCATACTTCAGATTGATGGTATCCTTTGATATGTTGGAATCCCCCGATGAAACGCGTAAATTCGAAATGAACTGCGCCGGCTGCTTTGAGGCAGGGGTGATGGATTTTCCCGGTTCCGGGTAGTTTATTTTTTCACCGGAACTGCCGGTTACTTCACGGCCATTGATATCCCTTTCGGGATTTTGAGCATTCAACCCGGACATATTTACGATCAGCAGGATGAATATGGTTGATACCGAAAGTAAAAATCTAGTCATGATAAGTCTCAGGATTTGGTTACAGGTCTTTAATATTATAAAGATAAAAAAGATTTTTCTTTGAACAAGATTTCAGAACCGGTATCATCCAGAAGAAAGCGAATTCTTATCCGGACACTTCATTGGATTAAAATTTTTGGTCTTATACCCAAAAGTATTGCCGGATCCTCCGGGAATCATGAGCTGGTCCTTTGCAGAGGCTCAACGCCCGGCATCGAAATGCCAGGAGCTGCAATCAGGAGTCTGACTTTCAGCATTTGCAGCCTCGTTCCCGGCATCAGTCGTCAAGGCCGAGCCGAATATAGGCCATGGCATGAGGAAATTCTCTTTCAATCTCCTGTCGAAGGGAGGTCTGAACTTTCATGATCTGCAAATAAGCATCCTGGTATTTGGACAACTTCTCGTAAAGATACATGCACGATTCGAAAGCTTTGTTGAGCGACAAAAGCGCCACTTTGGCCGATCCATTGAATTCGGTATCCTTGCCATCGCTTACGGTAAATTGCAGAGAAGCTATCAGGACCTTCACCGGGATGATCCACCCATAAAAGACAATGGTTTCAATGGCCTCAATGATCAATTCATCGGTATAATCGTCCAGGTCTGTTGTTTTCAGCCATCCGACTGACAGATCGCCCAGGGTGGTTGCCAACTCGTTGATCTTCTGAAAACGGATATCAATTTCGGGCATTTTCTCTTCATCGATCAATTCGTCACTTTCGATACCGAGGCGATCGAGCAGATCATCAGGCAAACTCAGGCATTGGAAATCGATGCTCATCGAATGTTCATTTTCCGCGAGAGGATCATTCTGAAATGATTGTACTATGTTACTGAGATACAGCACACATTTTTTTTTGGCATGGCAACGCTGACACCAATGGTCACACCGGTCGTAAATGCCGGGGACTGTGCCGGGAAAATCAGGTTTAACGGTTGAAATCGGCTTCATAAGGTTTAAATTACGGGGTCGTTCTGCTCCTTAATTGAAAAAAGGAGGAAAAAATCAGCCTGTGAAACCGGATTTTTTTTAAAGAATTTGAAATGATTTTCATAACTACCTGACGGGAAGGACTTCCACGGCATGGTTATTCCATGAAAATCCTGTTTTTATCTGCCGTTGGAGTAAGGGTCTGTGACATTCAACCCGCCGGAGGATTTTTTGTGGAGGCTTCCGCTCCTGGTTAAAGGAGAGCAGGCAGGAGGGTATCCTCGTTCAGGTCTTAAAATGGATTTACCGTGAATTTTCTACCTTTCTACATCGTCATGCAACCATCGGCAGCGCTCGATACCTGACGGATGTATTTCTTCAGAACCGTGGAGGTGGCTTTATCCGGCGGCTTCTGCCATTGCTTTCTACGGGTCTCGATTTCTCCGGGCTCAAGACTGGCTTCCAGCCGGTTGTTCACGGCGTCGATGGTGATCATGTCACCGTCCTTCAGCAAACCGATCAGTCCGCCCTCATAGGCTTCCGGGGTGATGTGACCCACCACGAATCCATGCGATCCTCCCGAGAACCTCCCGTCGGTGATCAGGGCAACATCCTTTCCCAGCCCTGCCCCCACGACGGCGCCAGTGGGTTTGAGCATTTCGGGCATCCCCGGCGCACCTTTGGGACCCGAATTCCGGATTACGATCACGTCACCTTTGCGGACTGTCTTCTGTATACCTTCAATCGCTTCATATTCATCATCAAAAACCCGGGCCGGTCCGGTGAAGACCTCGCCTTCTTTTCCGGTGATCTTTGCCACGGCACCCTTTTCCGCCAGGTTACCATAAAGGATCTGGATGTGCCCCGTGGGTTTGATGGGATCGCTGAACGGCCGGATAATCTTCTGTCCTTTTTCCAGGTCAGATACTTCTTCCAGGTTCTCCCCCACGGTCTTTCCGGTGACGGTGATGCAGTTCCCATCGAGGAGTCCTTCCCTGAGGAGGAGTTTCATGACAGAGGGAATTCCCCCCGCATCATGCAGGTCCTCCATCAGGTACCGCCCGCTCGGTTTAAGATCGGCCAGGTACGGTGTTCTGTCGCTGATACGCTGGAAGTCATCCATACCCAGGTCCACCCCGATGGTCCTGGCCATGGCGATCAGGTGGATCACGGCGTTGGTCGACCCTCCCAGGGCCATGATCAGTGTGATGGCATTCTCAAAAGCAGGGAGCGTCATGATATCCCTCGGCTTGAGATCGGATTCGAGAAGATTTTTGATCGCCGGTCCAATCTGACTGCATTCCAGTTCCTTATCCTTGCTTACTGCTGGATTTGACGATGAAAAAGGCAGGCTCATGCCCATGCATTCAATGGCCGAGGCCATGGTATTGGCCGTATACATCCCGCCACAGGCTCCGGCTCCCGGGATGCAGTTTTTAATAATGCCCTGGTAATCCATTTCGGATATGCCTCCCCGTATTTTTTCCCCATAGGCTTCGAAGGCTGAGACGATATTCAGATCTTCATCCTTCCACCGCCCCTTCCTGACCGTCCCGCCGTAAATCAGCAGGGACGGCCTGTTCAGTCTGCCCAGCGCCATCATGGCCCCGGGCATGTTCTTATCGCAACCCACGATGGGAATGACGGCATCATAAAACTGGGCATTCACCACGGTTTCAATGGAATCGGCGATGATCTCGCGCGAAGGCAGGGAATATTTCATCCCTTCCGTCCCGTTGGTGATGCCGTCGCTCACCCCGATGGTGTGAAAAATGAGTCCGTAGAGGCCTTTCTCGGCGTCCACGTTTTTTTTCACCCGGCTGGCAAGTCCGTTCAGGTGCATGTTGCAGGGATTTCCCTGGAAGCCTGTGCTGACAATGCCGACCTGCGCCTTCTTCAGGTCGTCTTCATTCATTCCGATGGCGTAGAGCATCGCCTGCGCTGCCGGCAGACTCTCATCCTGGGTGATCAGGCGGCTGTATTTGTTCAGATTTTTTTCCATGGTATCTTTTTATTTGACTCCTGAAGTAACATACTAATAAGTCATTCGCGAGGATTTTGTTTACCCTTCACGGCCTGCATATTCCCGGTAAACCTTCTGCTGAAGGTAATCGCCATTGGTGACTTTAGGGTCGCAACGGTTTGCCTATTGCAAAAAATGGGCAGGATTATCTGAGAAAATGCCCATGATGTCGATGGGGACATAGAGCAGGTAATCTTCGATAGCAGAATAGGCCGGCCCCAGATCGTTCCCGTCATTCCGGTCGATCCATGAAATCTGGACGGGGATATCGGGCCTCTGTTTCAACAGGTTCATTGTCAGCAGAGTCCGCGAGAGTCCGGCACCAATCATGGCACTATTCTTCATGATGATGGTTAACCTGGTTCACGATCACCCCCTGCCTGATTAGGTAACACGAAATAAGGTGAAGTGTTCTCTATTTAGAGTCAGAAAGAAAACTCATGTTTTTTAGCCGTGCTTGATAAGAAAACGTCAAGAGCAAGGCTTGCGATGACTGAAAAACAGGAGTTTACTATTCGTAAATGACTGTTTTTTGAAGTCGAGCATAACGCAGCTATTGGCGTTTTCTTGCAAGCACTATTTATGGTCGGCATTAGCGCAGGTACAGCACGGTACCCGCCAATCCGGCCAGGCTCGTTCCGAAGAGGATGATGAAACTGGCCGGGTTCAGCTGATCGATGCCCGAAACAGAGGAAACGCCGAAAAGCCCGGGGATCGACCAGGGAAAGTATGGGCCCAGGCCGACGAGGCCGGAAAAATTGGCCATGATCATGGTCAGGATGATGAGCCCGAAAGGCAGAAGGATTCCGCCGCCGTAACACGTGATGAAGGCCACCGGGGTGCAGAGAAGGATCGAAAGCAGGCTCACCATCGTGTAGGTAAAAAGGAAATGCGAAAAGGCGGATGGCGACCACTGTGAAAGACCGGCCATACGTCCGAAAATAAGGGCAGATACGAAAAATGCCAGCTGAAAGCAAAAGGCTCCAGACCACAACAACGATAAGTTTCGAAATCACGATGGATGTCCGTGAAACCGGCATGGCCAGGATGTCTTTGAGGGTATGGTCGGTGTATTCCCGCCCGAACACCCAGGCGGTGACGAAGCCAAAACCGATGAGGCCCACACCTGCCAGTATTTCGATCAGTAATCCGAAATAACTCTGCCAGTCATTTTCCCCAAGGTCGAGGATTGATGCCTTGGTACCGATAAGTCCCAGTTTTTCCGAGAGTTCGGGATGTTTCTGGATGTACATCATCAGTCCCATCATGAAGGCGATGAAGATAAAAAATACCAATGATATCCAGAATACCCTGGATTTTCTGACTTTCAGGCTCTCAGCCCAAAGTGATACGGCTAATTTTTTCATTGTTCGTTCTCTTTCATTTTGATGGTTCTCAGGAAAAAGGATTCAAGGTCTTCTTCGACCACATGCAATAAAACAGGAGGTACATCATTTTCGACAAGCAGGGTGGCGATCTTATCGGGTTGAGCGATCAGCTCTTCGCCGGTTATTTCGAATGAACCGTTGGCAGTGCTTCCATCAGGAAGGATACCGTTTTTTTTCATCACCTCGAGGGCCCGTTTGTTATCCCTGGTATTGACGAGTAATCGCTTGTGGCAAAGTTTTTCCAACTCCGGGGTATCCAGTTCGCGGATCATTTCGCCATCGTGGATGATACCGATGCGGGTAGCAAAGCGGGAAATTTCGCTGAGGATGTGACTGGATATGAATACGGTAACACCATGATTTCCGGCCAGATCGAGGAGCATTTCGCGTATCTCATAGATCCCGGCCGGATCGAGACCGTTGGCGGGTTCGTCGAGGATCAGGATATCCGGATCATGGATCATCGCCTTGGCCAGACCCAGCCGCTGGGCATTGCCGAGAGAGAGTTGTCCGGCTTTCCGGCCGGCGTACCGGGTGAGCTTCAGTTTTGCCATAATAGCGTCGACGGCGTTCCTGTTTTTTATAAGTCTCATACGGCGAATGATCTCCAGGTTTTCCCTGACGGTGAGGTTCGGGTAGGAATACGGGATCTCGACAAGGTATCCGACATCATTCCACAGGCCGGTACGGCCGGCTTGCAGCTTTCGGCCCTTGAGATAAGCCTCACCACTGTCGGGCGAGATCATCCCCAGAAGCATCCGGATGGTCGTGGTCTTCCCGGCGCCGTTCAGACCCAGAAATCCATAGACCTCACCCTTGCGGATGGTCAGGGAAAGGCCATGAACCGCCCTGACATCCCTGAAGGACTTGGTGAGTTTTTCAGTATGAATGATCGTTTCCATGATAAAATTTATTTCATCGCGGCAAAACCGCTTTACCCCTTGGACTTTATCACCTAAAATTACGGCAATTTCAGTCAAACCGCATACAGAAAAAGGCTGAAGTGGACAAATGACGGGGTGAACAGGACCGGCCGGAACGTCAACGGGACAACCATTCGAGGAAGGACGTGACTTTATTCTTGCTAACGGTCAGGGTCTCATGGAAGGGAATGGTAAGTTTCAGCGTAAGTTTCCGGCCGAAATCATGTGATGCTTCCCGGATGGCAGCACGGTTCACAAGAAATTGCCGGTTAACACGAAAAAAATCACCAGGAACAGTCTCTTCAACCTTTTCGATCGTTTTATTGACTGTGTAGGTCTTTTCATCGAAAGTAATCAAACGGGTCATTTCATTTTCGATGTAAAACAGCGCGATATCGGTGAACCTGACCGGGAGAATTTTATCCTGTTTATAGACCAGGACCGATCCATGAGACTGTTTGTTCCGGTTTTCAAAAAGTTTGACGATTTCAGCAAGATCGTAGGAATTACTGGCGGGAGAAGATTTAAGCCGGTTGTATTTCTGAATGGCCTTTTCGACCGCCGGCTTGTCGAAAGGCTTCAGAATGTAGCCGATCCCGTTGGCATCGAAGGCCTTCAGGGCATACTCATCGTAAGCGGTGCAAAAGATGACCGGTGCGGTGATGTTCACGGCTTTAAAGATCTCAAAGCATAGTCCGTCGCCCAGCTGGATATCGCTGAAGATCAGATCGGGCTGTTCATGGGCGCTGAACCATGAAATGGAGGAAGCAACGGAGGTCAGGAGAGCAGCGATCTGAGCTTCCGGGACCACTTCGGTGATCGTCTCCGCCAGGTCTGCGGCGGTTAGTTTTTCATCCTCAATGATGACGATTTTCATTCGGCAAAATTTTAATATGCACTGAAAACGTTGAATCGTCGGATCGAATCCTGACTTCATCACCGGACAGGATACGGTATCGCTCCGAGAGATTGGTCAGTCCCATCCCGGAATTGGCTTCTCCGGGGTCTTTGTACCGGACATTGTTACTCACCGTGATGCCTCCTTTGTCGTATACAAGGCTGATGGTGAGCGGATCTTCAGAAGTGAACGCGTTATGCTTGATCGCATTTTCGATCAGCAACTGAACAGAAAAGACCGGGAGGAAACCGTTTTTGGCTTCATCCGGGATATTTACCTCAAGGTGAATGGCATCCCCGAACCGGATCTCTTGCATTTCGAGGTAGTCCATACACAGTTTCAGTTCCTCCTCCAGCGTTACCACGTTGAGATCGCCGGAGGAAACCGATGCCCTCAGGAAATCGGATAGCCGTTTCAGGTAGATTTCTGCGTTCGCGGGCTGCTTCCTGATCAGTGTTTTCAGAACATTCAGCGAATTGAACAGGAAGTGCGGCTTGAGCTGTTGTTTGAGTTGAAGGTTTGCTGCTTCGATATTCCGGATCCTTAGAAGGGCATTTTCCGACTCAATTCTCTTTCGCTTTTCGTTCAGGAGGAACAATTCCTGAATAACGAGGACGACCGTGTTGATGGAAATGACGATGAAGACGATCATCAACAATTGGAAGACCCCACTGGTGTAAGGCAGGTCATTGAGACTTGCCGGGTCCAGGCCGAATTTTTGGATTTTCCATTCCAGGATCTGCTGTTGTTTTCCGGGGTCACCGAAGGATGCCATGGCTGCGGTACGAATGAGGAACAAAAGCAGGAAGGTGGCAAGGTAGCTGAGAACATACCGGAGCCCTTTTTTGCCGGAACCGGTTGTTTTCCCATCAAAAAAGTTCAGCAGAGTGATGTTGATGAGCCAGAAAATAAAAATAAATACCGTGATGCCGGCAACGGCCATAAGCACCATTTTCAACAGCAATGCCAATGATGTATCCACATTGGCCAGGGTGATGCCCACAATAAAGGCCGGCCCCACCGTCACCAGCCCGATGGCGGTGGAGGTGAACAGGGCGATACGGAGAAGGCTTTTTAACGGGACTCCGGCTTTCATGAATACAAAAGTACGTATCCGCGCTGTAATTAGGGGGAAAAGAAGGGTGAAAAGAAGTGAGAAAGTGAGAAAGTGAGAGAGTGAGAGAGTGAGTCACCTCCGCTATGAAGATTCATCCACCTTTTTTTATTTTGCCTTTTTCGTTTTTCGTTTTAATAATTTTCATGGAGGACAGGTCGCGACCTGTCCGTACGGGTGGATCTTATCGAGATCTTTGGTGGATTTCTTTTCCTTTTCCCTTTTTCCTTTCTCCTTTTTTTTCCTTTCTCCTTTTTTTCTCCTTTCTCCTTTTTCCTTTCTCCTTTTTCCTTTCTCCTTTCCCTCCCTCCCCTACTCACACCTAAGCGCCTCGACCGGATTCCTGTTGGCTGTCCGCCAGGTCTGAAAGCTGACGGTCAGAAGGGCGATGACCAGGATAATGGCTCCGCCGGCCACAAAAATCCACGGCTCGAGCGAGACCCGGCTGGCGAATTTCTGCAACCAGTTTTTCAGGATATACCAGGAAAGGGGAATGCCGGCCAGGACTGCCAATGAAACGACCAACAAGATCTCCCGCAGCAACCAGCCCGTAATTTCGCGACTTCGGGCACCATTCACCTTCCTGATGCCGATCTCTTTCGTTTTGGTCTGGAAAACCATCCCTGTAATGCCAAAGAGGCCGATGGAGGATAATAGGAGAGCCAGGATGCTGAGCGCCAGGCTGAGATTCTTCAGCTGGAACTCATTTTTATACACGTCGTGGTAGATATCCTCAACGAATTCATAGGTGAAGGGGAAATCGGGATAGATTTCATCCCATGTGTTCCTGATATATTGAAGGCTCTCGGCAAGACTTGCCGTATCCACCTTCACCTGGGCACTGAATAACCAGAAAGATTTCCTGAAAAAAGCGTATGGCTTGATCTCACTTTTCATCGACGATGGCTGAAAATCATTCACGATCCCGATAATTTTTCCGGGCGTTTCAGGGAAGTATTGATTTTTCAGCCTGAATATCTTTCCAACCGCTTCTTCGTTTGTCCATCCGAGATATTTCACAGCTTTTTCATTCAGAATATAGTCGACCGGTATGGAGTCATTTCCGGTAAACGTGTCGAAATATCGTCCGGCGACGAGTTTAATGCCGTAGAAAGAAAAGAAGTTATCATCGACTGGACTGATATAGATCAGTTTTTTTGAAGTTTGATCATCAATGCCGGCGGTATCGAAACCCATCATATCCATGATCTCGTCCCCGGGATTTTCCATGCTGCTGGTTACGTCTTCGATCAACGGGCTCTTCATCAATTCCTGCTTAAATAACAGGTATTTGTCATTGACCTGGCAGGGAATTTCCTTGATGCAAACCACATTTCCCATGTGACTGCCGAGCCGGTTGCTCATGAATAATTTAAGTTGTCCCAGTTCTCCAATGAGGCTCACCGTCAGGATGAAGGTAAGAACATACTGTACGCCGACCAGCGATTTCAGCATTCCGAAACGTCCTCCATTCGCAGAACCGGCCAGCCCTACCGCGTTGATCCGGCCTCGTTTGCGCGAGCTCAGAGCTATGGATATTTTCAGGAAGAGATAAGGCAGGATACCCGTAAGCGAGAAAAGGAGGATGAGACCAATCAGGACAACCAAAGAGACCTGGAAAAAATCACTCATCCCGGCATCCGCATATTTGCTCATCAACCTGTTGAAATCGGGGTAAAGCAGATTTACCGTCAGGAAGCTTGCCGATGCAGCCAGCAGCGCGTAAAACAAAGATTCAAAGAACTGGTATTTCAGGAGGTAGGCCGTTTTCGCCCCGTTGTACTGCATGATCCTGATGGTCTTGTAGTCCTTGAGAAGCTGAATATAACGAAGGTTGAAAAAGTTGAACAGGGTGATAAAGAGGATCAGCAGGGCCAGACCGGCGATCCACTTCACCTGTCTCATGCTTCCGTTGATCTCCAGCTCCCGTTCTTTCGAGGATTTCAAGTGAATGTCCGTGATCTTCTGCAAGGCAGGGGTCATTTTGTTCTGGTCATTCGGATGCCGGTATTTCCGGGCAAAATCGTCGAACTGGCTGAGGATCTTATCCGGTTTTGCATTCTTTTTCAGGATGAGGTAATAATAGGCCCAACCGATATCATCATCCGGTTTGTCAAAGGAAGCCAGGACATGAAAATGCAGATGGGCATTCGGAGGAAAATCCCTGAAAACACCCGTTACTTCAAAGGGTTTTTGTTCCTTGCACCTGGAGCAATAAAGAAAGACCGTTTTCCCCACCGGATCCTCATTCCCGAAAAATTTCTTCGCCCTGCTCTCGCTCAGGATAACCTTTCCCGGTGCCGAAAGGCCCGACTCCGGGTTTCCTTCCAAGAAACTGATGGAGAAAATATCCTTCACTGTAGAGTCGGCATAAAAGATCTCTTCACTCCATTCATTTTTACCGACCCTGACGATCCCGGCCCCCTGGCGACTGATCCGGGCCATCTCCTCGATACCGGGAATATCATCTTTCATATTTTTCAACCAGTCGTAGTAACTCCTGGCAAAGTCCCAGTGAAAACCGGTTTCCGGATTTTCCAGTTCCACCGTGAGACGGTAGATCCTGTCGGCCTTTTTATGAAAGGCATCATAACTGAACTCGTCCCGGAGCCAGAGGGCCAAAAAGATGACCGCCACAAAACCGGTGATCAGTCCGAATACCGTGATCGCCGGGTATAAAGGCCGTACGAAGGTTTTTCGGAGGATGAGTTTGAGGGCGTGCACTTCAATGATTGATTTGTGGATGCGTTGATTTCGTGAGTGTTATCATATCAGTTGAACAAGGGTTTCCAGTGTTGAACGCCGGATCGAATAATCACCGGACCCAAATGATCAATCCAATTCTTTTTCCCTTATCATTAAACCTCAGGCTTAATGATCTTTAGATTAACTAATTTAAAAGAGCAGCGTAAAATTAATTGAAATTCCGTGTAAAAAAAATTTACCCTTGTAAAGGGCTTGCCATCCAAGGGAAACTAGCAGCATACAATTTACGGAAACTTATTGGTGGGGGAAAGAGTCGGAATCAGGATTATCAGGATTATCAGGATTAACTGGATTAACAGGATGAGCAGGATGAGGAGGATGAGCAGGATTATCAGGATTATCAGGATTAACTGGATTAACAGGATGAGCAGGATGAGGAGGATGAGGAGGATGAGCAGGATTGAATTGAATAACTGGATTGAAGGAATTAATGTTTCCGGAATAGTCGCTTTACTTCGAGGCTTGTCGAGCCAAAGTTGATGAGTAGTCCTTTTTCGATTTGGTAGGCGGTGAGATAATTCAGGGCCTGGGCCAGGTGAACGTCCTCAAGATGAATCCTGGCTTTGAGTTCCACCAGGACATTATCCTCAATTATAAAATCTACCCGGCGTGTTCCAACCCAAACGTTCAAATAAAAGATTGCCATATCCTTTTCCCTTTGAAATTTCAATCCAGCTTTTTCGAATTCAATAGCTAAACATCTTTGGTAAATCACTTCCTGAAAACCGTTACCTAGTGCTTGCAAGAAAACGCCAATAGCTGCGTTATGCTCGACTTCAAAACAGTCATTTACGAATAGTAAACTCCTGTTTTTCAGTCATCGCAAGCCTTGCTCTTGACGTTTTCTTATCAAGCACGGCTAAAAAACATGAGTTTTCTTTCTGACACTACCTAAGGTATTGTGAACATTCATTGCACATCCAATGACCTGATATTTCAACTCATCGTCAAATATTTTTCCCATCATTTCAAAATTCAATTTTGTTAATCCTGCTAATCCTCTTCATCCTGATCCTCCGTCCACCCCCGGCCGCCGGAAAGTCCTCGCATTGGGGAAATAACCCTGCCCCTTTCCAATGAATTCATCCAGATCCGTCTTAAGGACCCGGATCTCGTTTTTTGACTCCGGCATCAACTGAAGAAGCATATCCCAGATTTTTTGCGAATATTCTGCCGAACAGAGCACGGCCTTCACCAAACCTTCGACTTGTGGTTTCCGGGATCCCAGGGCCGGATGACCTTCAATGGCCTCCTTACACCGCATCCGGATCACACTGTTGTGATACGCTGCAAAATAGGCTGCATTATCGCTTAAGATGCAGGAAAGAATCCGCTCCCGGCGACGGATGAACCACTGCAGGAGATGCCCCGAGTAACTCTCCAGACATCCGATCAGATCCTGACCCGGGAAATCTTTTATTTCGGAAAGCTGAATCGGGTCATTCAGGAAAATATCAACCGTTTCATCAGTAATGCCGCTGCTGCCATAGAACAGATTCTTCGGCGGAGAAGCCCCCATTCTCTGAAGCTATCCGGCTTCGCTCTATATACAAACCACACCTCGCCGTAAACTGACATCTGAGACACCAACGGTCACAATACCATGAAATGCCGGGAAGGTTGCCGGCTTCTTGTATAATCCTGATTATGAATTCATTTTCACCCAATGCCATGATCCTGGAAATTTGTTTTTCTTACCCTTTATGTAAAAAATGAAAAAAAATCAGCGTCAGAGGTGTGATTTTTTTTCATTTATCACATTAAGGGGAAAAGAAAAGACGTATCCGGAGATCACCGGTCAACCAGGAAAAAGCCCATTTGGTATTCACTGAAAAACCTGAGGATTATTGGTCCCATTCAGCAACGACGAGACAATTTATAAGCGATTTTCCGGCTTGATGAGCAGAAATTTATACGTTTTAAAATATCTTTGAGCTTATGGAACACATTGAGAACCCACAACTGGACCTGGCTTTTCAGTTCGTTCAGCATACCGGAAAAAATGTCTTTCTGACCGGTAAGGCAGGAACGGGCAAAACCACATTTCTGCACAATCTGAAATCGGTATCCTCCAAGCGCATGGTGGTGGTGGCACCGACAGGGGTGGCGGCGATCAATGCCGGGGGCATGACGATGCATTCCTTTTTCCAGTTGTCGTTCGGCCCTTTCATTCCCGGGTTGCAACGAAGCGCTCCGACATTCAGCAATGGCATAAAAAGCGGATTTCAGTCCGGGCAGCGGTTCAGCCGTGAGAAGATCAGCATCATGAAGAGTCTTGATCTGCTGGTCATCGACGAGATCAGCATGGTGAGGGCAGATGTACTGGACGCCGTGGATGAAGTGTTGAGGCGATTCCGGAAAACCTCGCGGCCCTTCGGCGGGGTGCAGCTCCTGATGATCGGCGATCTGCAACAGCTGGCGCCGGTCATCAAAGAAGATGAATGGGTCATGCTGAAGAATCACTACGAGACCGGTTTCTTTTTCAGCAGCCATGCCTTACAGTCGACAGAATACATCAGCATTGAGCTGAAACACATCTACAGGCAGCAGGACTCGACCTTCATCAATATCCTCAACAATATCCGTGACAACCACATTGATTCAGCGACGATCCAGGCGTTGAATGACAGGTACATTCCGAATTTCGAACCGGGCCCCAACGAAGAGGGCTACATCATACTGACCACCCACAATGCCAGGGCACATAAGATCAACCAGTCGAGGCTCGCGGAACTCAAGACCGAAGAGTATGTTTTCAAGGCCCGTGTCGAGGGGGATTTCCCGGAATATAACTACCCCACCGATCAGCGCCTGGTGCTTAAACCCGGCGCACAGGTTATGTTTGTGAAGAACGATCCGGATCCGAAGAAGGAATTTTACAACGGAAAGATCGGTCGGATCATCCGGATCGATGACGATATCATCTACATTCAATGTCCCGGTGAAGAATACGAGATTGCCGTCCAGCCTTTGGAATGGGAGAACAAGAAATACACTATCGACCATGAGACCAAGGAGATCAGGGAGAATATCATGGGGCTTTTCGTGCAGTACCCGCTGAAACTCGCCTGGGCCATCACCATCCACAAAAGCCAGGGTCTCACGTTCGACCGCGCGGTTATCGATTCCCAGCTGGCCTTCGCCCACGGACAGGTGTATGTCGCCCTGAGTCGTTGCCGGTCGCTGCAGGGTCTGGTCCTCAGCAGCCCGGTGAATTTCAACAGTCTGAGCACCGATTTCAGGGTTGAACATTTCACCGATGATCTGCGGCATAATCCTCCCGGTCCCACGCAGCTGAAAGTGGCCAGGGAGAACTACGAACAGGGCCTCATCCGGGAACTCTTCGACTTTTCATTCCTTCGGAAAAAGATCGAGTACTGCCTCAAAACTGCCAGGGAACACCGGGAGTCCGTGCTGGGTGATCCCGCCGGGGAATTCACATCGCTGCTCCAACTGTTCATCTCCCAGATCCTGGAGATCGGGGTCAAATTCGAGGCTCAACTCAGGATGTCTTTCGAAAAGGGAGCCGATGAATCCGGTCGGATCGGCCGGGCGGCAGCATATTTTTCAGAAAAACTCCGGGAGATCATTACGGTGCCCCTTCAGGACCTCGATATCCAAACCGATAATAAATCGGTGGCCAAGGCTTTTAAAGATGACATCGAAAAGCTATGGGAGGAAAACCACATCAAGCTTTCGTGTCTTGAAGCCTGCCGTGGCGGGTTTTCCCTCCAGGCATTTCTTGAAACACGGGCGAAATCAGCGCTGTCCGTTCCGTTGATCAAACCGGCTGGAAAACGGAGTTTAACACATTTTACCACCGCCGGAGGATCTGATCTTTACGGACACCTGAAGGCGTGGAGAAAGGATAAGTCTGACGAACTGGAAATCCCGGAGTATATGATCCTGCAGCAGAAGACCATGCGTGAGCTCGTCCAGTTCCTGCCGGTGGATGAGAAAGAACTGATCCGGATCAAGGGAATGGGAAAGAAAAAAATTCAGGATTATGGTTCCGAGATCCTCGAGATCGTCCGCGAATTTGTCATGAAAAAGGACATTAATCTGGATGAACGTGATGAACCGGCCATCAAAAAAAGGGAGGAAAAAGAAAAGAAACCACAGAAGGAAAAGGGACAAACCTATAAAACGAGTCTAAGCCTGTTCCGGGAAGGAATGAAAATCCCCGAAATCGCCAGTGTCCGACAGCTGGCGGAAAGCACCATTGAAAGTCATCTCGCCCGATTCGTGAGTACCGGCGAACTGGATGTCAACGAGATCATCGATGAGAAAACTATCCGGGCGATCTCGGAGCATTTCCTGAAGCATGGTGACACCGGTCTGAATGAGGCAAGGGAAGCCCTGTCGAACACCTACACCTTTTCGCAGCTCAGGCTGGTCAGAGAATCTCTCAAGGCACAGGGGAAACTACCGAAACCTTCTTCCCCGTAAGAAATTTTCACTATTTTGCATCGCGAAGTGACCACGGCCCGCAGGATGGAAAGCCCCGGCGGAAAAATGTCGTGGGTGCAGCAGGTATGGACGCAAAGCCCGCTGCTATTTCCCGGAACATAAGGGAATATTCGTTGACGATTCAACGTTATGATAAACAGGAACCTCCTCCGGGGCAGGAAAATCAAATCCGGTTTGGTTCCGGCAACTTTTGAAAAAAGATCACCGATGAAAAGATTCTTGATGTCGGCAGGACTCATCCTGTCATTCGTCCCGTTAACCTGGGCTCAGCAGAAGGCAACCATCCGGGAATACACCAAAACATTTAAAACCTATCCATACTCCGATCCCGATCCCGTACCTGCCGAGAGCCGGATCTATCCCTATTACCGGTTCGACGGGTATACCGACAATCCCGTTCAGAAGGAATGGAAGGTTGTGGAACTGGAGAACGATTACATCCGGGTGATGATCCTTCCCGAAGTCGGAGGTAAGATCTGGTCAGCTGTTGAGAAGTCGACAGGGGAAGCGTTCATCTACGATAACCATGTCATTAAATTCAGGGATATTTCGATGCGCGGACCCTGGACCAGCGGTGGGATAGAAGCCAACTACGGCATCATCGGCCATACCCCCAACTGTGCAACACCGGTCGACTACAAACTGGTCAAAAAAGATGACGGCAGCGTCAGTTGCATCATCGGCGTGCTCGACATGCTCACCGGAACTTCCTGGAGGCTCGACATCAACCTGCCAAAGGACAAAGCCTATTTCACCACTTCATCCTTTTGGTACAATTCATCCCCCCTCGAACAGCCCTATTACACCTGGATGAATGCGGGCATCAAGGCCGGCGGAAACCTGGAATTCGTCTATCCCGGAAACCATTACCTCGGCCACCGGGGCGAATACGGCGACTGGCCTGTGAATCATGAGAACGGAAAGGATGTCGCCTTCTACAACCAAAACAATTTCGGGGGATCCAAATCCTATCACGTTTTCGGTGAGTACTCCGGGTTTTACGGGGGATTCTGGCATGACGACAATTTCGGGATGGGCCGGTATGCGCCCCGCGATGAGAAACCCGGGAAAAAAATATGGATCTGGGGACTTTCCAACCAGGGCATGATCTGGGAAAAACTGCTGACCGACACCGACGGGCAATATGTCGAGGTCCAGAGCGGAAGGCTGTTCAACCAGGCAGAATCCCGGAGCACATTCTCCCCTTTCAAACACAGAGGGTTCGCCCCCGGAGCTTCGGATACCTGGACCGAATACTGGTTCCCTGTTGTCAAGACCCGGGGCCTCGTGGACGCCAATAATTATGGCGCCCTGAACATCAAACCCGGGGACGGCTGGCTCAGGATCTGGTTCTCCCCCCTTCAGGCCATTCACGATGAAATCAAAATCACCGACGGCGACAAAACGGTGTATTCTAAAAAAGTGGACCTCAACACCCTGGAGCTCTTTGCCGATTCCATCCGGTTTAACGGCGACCCGGGCCATCTTATCGCCAGAGTTGGCGAAACCAAGCTGGTCTACCATGCCTCTCCCGAAGACAATAAGCTCAACCGGCCGATCCGGTCGCCGGAAGGATTTGACTGGAACTCCGTTTACGGACATTACATCAAGGGCAGGGAAGATCTACATCAGCGCAACTATGAAGATGCTGAAAAAGAACTGAGGGCCAGCCTCGATGCAAATCCCGATTACGTTCCTGCCCTGTCCGATTTGTCGATGCTCCTCTACCGCCGCATGCACTACCAGGAAGCTTTGGAAGCTTCCCGGAGGGCATTGTCGGTCGATACCTACGATCCTGCCGCCAATTACTACTATGCCCTCACAAACTTAAAGCTGGGCAACACCGTCGATGCGAAGGATGGCTTCGACATTGCTTCCCAGGACATGGCCTTCCGGAGTGTCGCCTATCTCGGCCTTTCAAAAATTGACTTCAGGGAAAATGACTTTTCAAGGGCACTGAGATACGCCCGGGAATGTGTCGATTTCAACCGCTTTTCGGTCGGGGCCTACCAGCTGATGGCCATGATATACCGGCTTCAGAACAACCGGGCGGAGGCAGAAAAAGCCCTAGCCACCCTGGAGTCGTTCGACCCGATCAGCCATTTCGCTGCTTTTGAGCGCTATCTTTGGGACAACTCCGACCAAAACAGGTCGCGGTTTATAGACCAGATCACCTGCGAATTACCTCAGCAGACCTACCTTGAACTGGCCGTCTGGTATCACGATCTCGGGAGGGATGATGAGGCTGCACAGGTGCTCAAACTCTCCCCACCGGCCCCGGAAATCACCTACTGGCTGTCTTACCTGGAACACAAACCGGTCGACGGATCGCTCCTTCAGCCCGGCCAGATCTTTCCATCAAGGCCCGAGACGGCGGAAGTGCTCGAACAGCTTATCAGGGACAATGACGCCTGGCTGCTGAAATACCACCTGGCACTGATCGAATGGCACCTGGGAAATACCGGGAGGGCCGGGGAACTTTTCCTCGCCTGCGGAGACCAGCCCGACGATGCCACGTTTTATGCCTCACGGTTTGACTTTTTCAACAGGAACAAAGCGCTGAAAGGCCCTGAAATGCCATCCGACCTGCTCAAAGCCGCCCGGATGGATCCTGGTCAGTGGCGCTACGGAAGGACCCTGGCAAATTATTACCTGGCTGATAATCAGCCAGGAAAGGCGGCGGAGGTGGCTTCACAATACACCAAAAAATTCCCCGGAAATTATTACCTCGGGCTGCTTTATGCGAAGATACTGCTGAAAACCGGGCAATATGCCGGTGCAGCAACCGTGCTGAAGAATATTCACGTCCTCCCGAATGAAGGGGCCACCGAGGGGCGGAGACTTTATAAAGAGGCTCACCTGATGCTCGCCCTGGATGCCATGGAAAAACACCATTACAAAAAGGCGAAGGATGAGATCGCCCTATCAAGGCTTTGGCCCGAAAATCTCGGCGTCGGTAAGCCATACCAGGCTGATCTTGATGAGCGGACCGAAGACTGGCTCGAATGGCTGTGCGATACGAAATCGGGAAACAGCGCCGCCGCTAAGGACGATCTGAACCGGATACTCAACTACTCAGGCCTGAGAGACAACGAGGGCATGATCAATGCTTCGGTTAATAATCTCGTGACTGCCTGGGCCCTTGAGAAGAGCGGCAAGGCCGGTCAGGCAGAAGACTTCCTGAACAAATGGCTGGGACAGGAGGAACGGACCACGCTGGCAGAACATGTCGTGGAAATGTACCATGGCAATGCATCCGCTGTTCCAGAAAGCGCTTCAGGAGATGAAAATGAAGCGGTCCTGGAGAAACTCATCGCATCGGGGATTATGAAATAGACTGGGTTGCAGCCACGATGCCGGCGAAGATCCACGGCCCGGTTCCGGTATTCATTGATCGCCTTACCTGACGGATAGATAGCCCCCTGGAACGCCGTTGCGGGACAAAACAATCTGCCACAGCTGGTTACTCCTGGCCCGGAAAGCGCCTGCGCTCGACAGAAGGTAGAATCTCCACATCCGGCGGAACCGGTCCGAATAGTTTTGTCTTAGCTTCTCCCATGCCGATTCAAAATTCCGGTACCAGGCCATCAGCGTCTTGTCGTAGTCAGCCCCGAAGTTATGCCAG
This sequence comes from uncultured Bacteroidales bacterium, assembly GCA_963763215.1. Lineage (GTDB taxonomy): Bacteria > Bacteroidota > Bacteroidia > Bacteroidales > DASQZK01. The sequence continues at coordinate 164,917 of CAVXNX010000014.1, read as the reverse complement.
TCTTCCATCACGAAATGGTTTTCGAAAGCCCTGCTCAGCTGGGCAACAGAGGGCAGCATGCCATTGGGGAAAATATACTTGTGGGTCCATGGATTGATCGAATGCTTCGACCGTATGCTGCCGATGGTATGAAGAAGGAAGAGACCGCCATCCTTGAGGCATTGCGAGGCAATCCTGAAATACGTTTCGTAATTCTTATATCCCACATGTTCGATCATGCCGACACTGACTATGCGGTCGAACTTTCCCTGCAGATCCCGGTAATCCATCAGTTTAAATTCCACCGGCAGGCCGCGGCATAATTCCCGACCCAGCTCGACCTGCTCCCGGGAGACCGTGATGCCGGTGACTTCCGCCTTGAATTTCTCTGCAGCATATTTCGCAAAAGCGCCCCATCCGCAACCGATATCCAGGACCCTCATCCCCGGTTTGATGCCGATTTTACGGCAGATCAGACCCAGTTTATTTTCCTGTGCCTGGTCCAGTCCTGCAGCATCCTTCCAGTAACCGCAACTGTAATTCAGACGTTTGTCGAGCATCGCCCTGAAAAGATCATTCCCCGTATCATAATGCTTTTCGCCGACGATGAAGGCCCGGCGTTTCGACTGGAGATTGAAGATCCGTGAAGTCACACCAGCCGCAACGATCGCCGGTTTCCTTTTGATCTTTTCATCGAGCTTCGCGAGAAGGATTCTCGAAATGGTTTCATCGAGGGCCTCCGCATCCCACCATCCATCCATGTAGGATTCGCCGAGGCCGAGCTCGCCTTCGGTGAGGACGCGGGGGTAAAAATCATCATGATGAACCTTAATGTCCCAGGGATCGGGTCCCTCGATGTTAACACCGGCGGGACCGAGGAGTTCCCGGGCCAGCTTTTTATACTTTTCGGTTGAACGGGCCATGGCAGGGCGTTTTGTGGGAGAAACAACAATCGATCGTTAAAAGGCTTCCGATCTTGTTGAAGAACAGCATGAATACCGAAAAAGTTAGGGGTGGATATCCGGTCTCTGGAGATTTTGATCAGACATTCGTCCCTCCATGAACGATTTCCATGAAAAACATCGTTATCCTGTTGGATATGAATTTGGCATCCTTATATTTGAACGCACCGGGTCTAAGAGCAGAGTGTTCCAGTCTGCACATGGAAAAGCCTGTTTGCGCGGATGACAACCAGGCCATACTTCACCCATAAACCCAGCCTCATGAACAGAATTTTCATTCCGTTCCTTCTTCCGGTCCTCCTTCTCTTCGGGTGTCAGTCCGGGAAGCCGGGTCAGTCTGCTTCCGGGAACGAAATCTATTATCCCCCGCCCGACTCTTCAGGAGGTTGGAGGATCCTGAGTGATCCGGCCGAAATCAGGCGGATGACCGGCATCGACAAAGCCAGGCTTGATTCCGCCTTCGACTTCATCAGGACCACAACCAAAAATGGTGGACTCCTGGTCATGCGCCATGGTTATCTCGTCTATGAGAACTATTTCGGGAAAGGCCGGCGCGAAGCACACCCCAATCTGGGATCATGCGGCAAGTCATTCACCGGTGTCGCGGCAGGGATCATGCTGGGTGAATACCCCGGTTCGTTTCCCGACGGACTGGACCAGAAGGTTTTCACCCCGGAATATCTCCCTGAAAAGTTCTTTCCGCTCGCCGACCCACGGATGGCCGACATCACGCTCGGTCAGCTATTGAGTTTTTCCTCAGGGATCCGGGGCCTCAACCCGGGATACATCGACGGAAAACCCGTAAACATCGGAGAGCCCGGCCCCGACGGATGGTATGCCATGGTTGACGATTATGCACTTGGGCTGAAAGAAGGCGAGATCAATGGCGTTCCCTTCACCACACGGACCCTGTGGACCAATCCCGGTGGCGGCTATTCCTATTCCACCGCTTCAACACAAATTGTCTCGATCATCATCCGGCGGATCACGGGTATGGAACTGGAAGATTATGTCGCCCAACACCTTGCCCGGCCACTGGGATGGCAAAGCTGGAGCTATGGCTACCATTACCAGCCACAGGTCAGCCATACACCAGGAGGCGGAGGTATTTGCCTAAGAAGTACCGACATGCTTCGTTTCTGCTATACCCTGCTCCATGGCGGGCGGTGGGATGGCCGGCAGATCATTCCTGCGGATTTCGTTCAAAAAGCGGAGAAGGCCTCACCTTACAATCCGCATTTTCCTTTCAGCATGCAGTTCAACGTGAATACAACGGGCTATTACGACGGGGTGCCGAGGGATGCTTTCTGGAAGCCCGGTTCGGGAGGGCATTGCTTTTACGTGATCCCATCGCTGGACCTCATCGTGTGGAAAATGGGCGGACGTGACGGACAGTACAGCCGGAACGACACCGGACTTCCGGAACCTGATCCGCTTCCGGATGCCATCCCTCCACTTCCCGAAAAGAAAGAATTCCATGGCGATGTGTATCATGAGACGATCCGGCTGGTCCTTCTTTCCACTCACCGACGGGAAGCCTGCAGCAGTTCACCCCTGATTCACAAAGGAACCGGCGAAAGATCCGTGAGTTCTTAACGGAACCAGTATCAGTGCTCCCAATGATCCGTTCTGAACGGTGCCGCCGGCAGCCCTTCCCTGTTGTAAAGGTCGGCGGTGTCGGGATTATCCGCCCAGGCATACCTGACGGCCACGGGATTTTCAACAGTGTCGTTCCAAACCACCACCTTATTGCCATGGATCATGGCTTTCGCCCAGACAAAAGTGCCATCCTTTCCGGCGATGGCAAATCCACCCGGATTCTGACCGTCCCTGGCAACGAGTCCGGTGCCACAGTGCGAGAAGGTAAGGACGATCCTGCTCCCGCGGATCTTCATGGACCGGTATTGCGGACCGGATGCAACGATGCCTTTTTCGTGGTAAGCTGTCTTTTCAGCGGCCAGGGCCAGTCGCCTGCTGACATCCTGTTTTCGCATTGGATGGACATCGTTCCATTCCCCCAGGTCGATGGCCACGGCCATGGCTGTGTTCGGCAATTTCAGCGCCCCGGCCTGTGCCTCGCGGAGCATCGCCCACTCGCTTTCCGAGGGCCGGGCCTTGCGTTCCATGTAATTGGGAAGCTGGACGAACAGGAACGGGAAATCACCCTCACCCCATATATCTCTCCAGTTATCGATGAGGGCAGGGAAAAGCGTGCGGTATTCGACGGCCCGGCTGACATTCGATTCGCCCTGGTACCAGACCACACCCTTGATGGTGCAATGTGTCAGCGGAGCGAGCATCCCGTTGTAAAGGCCGGTGGGTTTCCAGCGGATGAAGGTCCGGGGCAGCAATGGATCCATCGCCGCTCCCAGCCGGTAATGCCATTCACCTTTCAGATCAAATGTCTGTCCGTCAACCAGCAGCTCATAAGGCTTATCCGGAACGAACCCCCCTTTGCCGCTGTTACTGATCAGGCGGATCACGATCGTATTCTTCCCTCCCTTTAAGACACCTTCCGGAATTTCATACCTGCGTGGCGGATACCGGGAGGCTGTTGTTCCCACTAAAGTTCTGTTCACAAACACAGAGTCAAAATCAACCATCCTGCCCAGATTGAGTTTGGCCGCTTTACCGGCCAGCAGGGAAGGAAGTTCAATATCCCTGCGGAACCAGAAAACGCCGTTGACCTCCCCCGGCCCCTCGTCGGCCCAGTAGCCTGGGACCTGCATGACACCAAGGCCGGAGACACCGGCTTCCGGGTTGTAAGAGGGGATGAGTGCAGCGGAATGATATCCCGAATCCCTTTCGTTCAACTCCGAATACCAGGCTGCAGACCGTTGATTGTCGGCCTGGTGAATGCTGTCGATCAGTGCCCGATCCTTAAATTTTTTAGCCTCCTCTGCGTACCGCGGAAATTTCCGGATCGCCTCTTCGCTGATCCAGGCTTCCGCCGGTGATCCGCCCAGGCTTGAGCGGATGATGCCCAGGGGAATATGGTATTTTTCGTATAACGCCTCCGCAAAAAAGTAAGCCACCGCCGAAACGCTTAAAATATTCTCCTGGCTGATGGGTTCCCATTTCCCACCCGTAAGGTCATTCGCCGGACCGTCGAAGGTCCACGAAGCCGGAACCGAAAAGTACCGGATCCCGGGATTGCCGGCTGACCTGATCTCATCCCCGTAAAGCGGGCTCACCCGTTCCATGTTGACATCCATATTCGACTGGCCGGAACAGACCCAGACATCGCCGACGAGAATATTTTTCACCCTGATGGTATCGGAGGCGGAAATTGTCATGTCCCATGGCCCGCCGGCTTTCAGACCGTCGAAGACAACATCCCACTCCCCGGCGGCATTGGTAGTGGTCCGTCGGTTGATGCCATGGAAACTGACCTCCACATTTTCACCGGGGGATGCCCATCCCCAGACCCTGGTCTTTGCCTCCCTTTGCAGAACCATCCCGTCGCTGACCAGGCGGGGAAGCCTGAGTTGACTGAACGCCCTGAAGGAAAAAGAAATCAAGAGAATGCTAAGCAGGAGGATGTATTTTGTGTTAGATTTCATGGGTGTGCTCGGTTATGGATTAGGATGATAAAAGTACGAAAAAAAGTTTTGCCTGTCCGGGAACCCGGTGAATCATCCCTTTTTATGCATTCTATTTGATCTTCTTTTTTCTGGCTTCATTCTGATTCGCCCGGCAAGGGACTGACGATAATCGTCCACCGGCGTCTTCCCATACCCACGTACCTCCGTATCCACGTACCTTTGCTTTCATTACCTCATTACTTCCTCACTTTCCCCGGTGACCGGGCATAGTTATGGGAATCTAGTCTTTCTAAGGACGTTTTAGCTGTTAATGGGGCCCCTCCCCCGCCGTCGCACCGTCCGTCCCTTCATCGCCCGAGCCCCTCTGATCTCAGCGTCCGTTTCCGGACATTTTGATGAAAAGTTTTCAACAGGCTGTTTTTATGAAGGTTTCAGAAGGAATGGAATTTTTGGTATATCACCCGTTTGGTGGTTCCGATTCGCCAAACACGTGTCTGACGTCGATCCCTGCTGCACCGGCTTTCCGTACCCACGTAACCACGTAACCACGTATTCGCGTATCCACCAAGACGGGCGGGTCGCGACCCGCCCCTACAGCCGGCCTCGAAAAACCTTATAAAAATATCGGTATGTCTAACTGACTTACCGACGTTCTCACGCCCTTCATAACCTCATAACCCCGTAACACCATCACTCCATCACCCATCACCCATCACTTTCCTTACTTTCTTTTCAAGGGCAAAAGAAAGTAACAAAGAAACCCTCCGCGATTGACAACCCTCTCTCGCCCTTGTCGCACGGGGCCCTCATCACTGGGGCCGGGCTCGTTCAGGTTCGCACCAATCGCGGGTTGCCTACGCGCTCTGCTAAGATTATATCTGAAAATTCGAGGTTAACTATTTTACCGGCGTTGGTAGATGACCCGTCATGGTACTCCTGGATGGCGGGTCGCGACCCGCCACTACGGGTGGCGTTGAACGGATATCGGTATGATCCTGAACGACGTTCTCACGCCCTTCATAACTTCATCACCCCATCACCCCATCACCCCATCACTTCCTCACTTCCTCACTTCTCCTATTTCTCCAAGGATTATTGAACATTTTTTAATACTTTGGACTTCTTATTACGCAACCGACCACGAACGTTACGGGAGAGTGAACGAAACGGAAAAAACTCAACCCTTATGGAATCCTTATTGTACAAAGCTTCATTCAACCTGACCATCGAGTTTGTCAAAGAAAACCTGGAAAAATACACCTTTCCGAATATTCGCAAGCAAATTCAATCCATCGATATCAAAAACCCGATCCTCGCCGTTTCGGTGAGAAAAAACAACAACATCGTTGGATTATGCATCGCTGAATTCGATTATAGCCACAGTTACTCCGAAATCATCTCCTTTTACCTCGACCCGGAATACCGCAATCGGGGTATCGGACAGGAACTGCTGCAAAAGACTGAGCAGATCCTGAAGCAAAAAGGATATGAAGAGGTGAGGACCTATTTCTGGTCGACATGGGAAAGCAGCGAATCGACAAAACATATCCTCAAAAAACAGGGATGGACGGAGCCCGAAAAACTCATGCATGTCTTCCGGACCGACATCGCACGGATCAGCAGCATACCCTGGAGGAAGAATATCGGCCTGCCGGAAGGCTATGAGATCATCCCCTGGTCATGGGTTTCTCCCGATGAGAAAAAAGAGATCAGGGACGAACAGGAATTCATGCCCTATTACCCGGAATCCTTTTCACCCTTTTATCATGAAGACCAGCTGGCTTATTACACCAGCCTTGCCCTGAAATACCGCGACAAAGTTGTGGGATGGCTGCTTTCCTACTGGAACAGCCCTTCGACCATTGAATACAACAATGTTTTCATCCGCAAGGAATACCGCCTGGGCATTAAAATCCCACTGGAGATGATCCGCATTGCCGCCGTGAAGCAGTCGGAGCAAAACGTTCCCGATATTATCTGGTCGGTCGGTGAGGAAAACACCCTTTTGGAACGTTTCCTGGAAAAGAAATTCGGCGAATGCTCGGAAAAGGCGGTAATCTACCGGTCATCCAAAATACTGATTGAAACGTAAATTCCATTATCCAAAGGTTGTTGATTTTCATCTTCCGGACGCTGATCCCTGGCTTTAAAGATCCCGGTCATTCTGCTTTTTCCCTCGATGCGCTGCGGATCCGCGAATTTCCGGGCATGAATTCATCGTTCAATCACCAGTGAGGCCGAACCTATCCTTTTGTCGGTGAGGACCGTAACCATGTATATCCCCGGAGCGATATCAGGGGGAACCTGGAAGTGAACTCCTTTTGGGAAAAAATCCGTCTTCGGGATCAGCTGGTCAAGGACAAGTTTCCCGGCTGAATTATGAAACAGGACCCTCACCGGCGAATCATGATCATGCTTAAAGATGATATTTAGCGGTCCCGTACAGGGATTCGGATAAACCTTGACAACCGGTTCCCGGCGGCCTTGCGCATATTCCTCTAAATAGAAGGCATAGTTGAGTTCATTTGAAAACCCACGGGTAAGCTGTTTATAGCCGGTGGAATTGGGATGAAGCGTCATGGTAAAGTAGCCGCTGTCAATGAAGGGGTAGCCCTGATCACGGTCGATGCAGAGCCCGTCATAACTGACCCGGGTATTCCCGCTACCCCGCTGACCTGAATAATTTTCCAGGAAATACTTCCATAGCTGCCTTATCCTCAACTGGTAAGGATAGTAATTATTCAGGTTTCCGTATTCTTGTATCCATGCGTCTCCGCTGTTTTTACACAGGGTGGGCATCGCGATGAAAATCAGCGCTTCGGGAAAGGCGGTTTCAATGTCCCGGATCAGTTGATCGGCAGACTGGTAGATGGAATCCATGGGATCGTCTGAAAAACAATCGTTAATCCCCAGGAAGATCCTGATGATATCCGGCACCGGAAGCGCATTGGATTGGATATAGTTCTGAAGATCGATCTTCCCGTTTACATAGAAGGGGGATTCACCCCCGAGGAACCGTGAGAAGGTCCATCCGCCGTGACCTTCATGCGGGTAAACGGTTCCCTGGGTGCCAATCGGATTGAGGGGGATATCCACATCCTGGATGATCTGCCCGAACTGCTCATTGAACCCGCCGGTGGTGAGTGAATTGCCGATCGTGAGGAGGTTTTTTTCCGCAGTGCTGACCTTTGGAACGGCTTTAATGACCGAAGTTTCTTCATCCACCAGTGTATTGCCGTTATGTACCCTGAAACGGACCGGGAACTCCCCCTGCCGGTCACAGGCCCAGCTCCACTTCACCGCATCCGAAGTTCCCACATCGCAAATCCATTCGAACCAGTAAGAATTATCTCCGAGTATGAACGAAAGCGACATCGTCATTGTAAAGGTCGATCGTATTTCCAATGGCCACAGGAATGGTATCCGGCAGTATGGGATTGGGTTGGTAGCTCTGGCCAAAAACCGTAAAGCCGGGAAAAAAGAGAATGAGCCAGTAAAAAGATTGCCTTGCCATCTTCGATAATATCAGGAAAACAACATAAATGCACTGCTCCACCATCACCGGTTCCGGAATATCCGGATCACAGGGGAGAACATCCTTAGCAAGGGCGATTCATTCCGGCAGAACACCGCATTGAAAACGTCTTTATTGATTACTATTTTAACCATTCAGAAACAGGCAAAGTTCATTTATTTTAGGATTTAGAGAGGCCTGTCAGTGAGAAAAGATGATGCAGAACATAACCGATTCGGCGAATAAGCCCATGACCACCATTGCGTTGTATATCAAAAGTTTGGTAACTTGTGTGCATGACGTTTCTGATCATCCTTCTGGCGTTGTTAGGCCTGATCGTATTGGTGTTGCTGTTGGTACTGATCACTCCGCTTGTCCTGTACATTAACACCAACGACAACACCTATTATGTTAAACTGAAAGGCGTTACCAAGGTGCAACTGATGTTCGGGGAAAATGCATTTTGGATCCACATCCGGATCTTTTTCGTGCCTTTCCGTATCGATCCTCTCAAACCCAGAAAAAAAAAGAAGAAGGAAGCTGATGAGAAACCTGGGCCGGTGAAGAAAAAACGCAAAATACGGTCGTTAACGGCCCTGAAAAAAATGACCCGGGAAATGTTCAGATCCTTTAGAATAGAGCTGAGAGTCCGGATCGATACGGGGGATGTCATCGGCAATGCCTGGCTCGTGCCTGCATTCACACTGATAAATCGCGAAACCATTCACCTCACGGTGAACAATGCCGGGAAAAACGACCTTGAACTCCGGCTCCAAAACAGGCTTCTGGTGATGCTCATTATTTTTATCAGGTACAGGATCCGTCGGAGTTACTCGCCATAAACTAAATAGTGCTTGCAAGAAAACGCCAATAGCTGCGTTATGCTCGACTTCAAAACAGTCATTTACGAATAGTAAACTCCTGTTTTTCAGTCATCGCAAGCCTTGCTCTTGACGTTTTCTTATCAAGCACGGCTAAAAAACATGAGTTTTCTTTCTGACACTAAATATGAATACCATGGAACTAAAATTGGATGAATTACTGAACAAGGTCACCGCCCACATCGAAAAGATGGCAAAGACCGAAACGGTGATCGGAGATGAATTCACCATGGGTGAATTCGTTTGCCGGCCCGTCATCAAAGTGGGGGTCGGTTTCGGAAGTGGTATGGGTGAAGGCCAGGACCCAAAAAAGAAAGCTGCCGGATCAGGTGGCGGGGCAGGCGGAGCCATCGGCATCGCCCCCATCGGTTTTCTTGTCGCCCGGGGGAGCGAAATTTCCTTCATCAGCACGGAAAAGACAAAGGGTCTTTCGGGGATCTTTGAAAAAGTCCCTGACCTGATGGAGAAGATGATGGAGATGAAGAAGCAGAAGGAAGAAAAAGAGGGATAGGTCGGATCGCCTGTGATTTACCCTGCGGAATTTGCATTTCCTGTTAAAAGCGCTAATTTTATCAGGGTGATGATGCATTGTGAATCAGTGAGGAAGAGGCCGGTCGGGGAAATGCTAAGGATCACCCGATTTCAGATAACATAAATGTTCATTCTTCCTGTCATGGTAAAATTCACCCCCATTTCTGTCCTTTTCACGGTCATTGCGGTATCCTGTTCCACCAATTACGCCGGTGGTGGAGAGGACCTCGGAACACGCGATCCCTTGCGCCAGCCCTTCAGCTCCCGTTCGATCTGGAATATGCCGATCGGCGACAGCGCCATTTATGTACCAGCTGTCATCGAAAGGACCATGGCCATGGGCATGACCGTTGACGAAGATATCATCGTGCTGACACCTGAAGCACCAATGACCGGCATCTTCACCAATTATGCCGACTGGGACCGTACAGCCGACCGGTGCAGGATTGAAGGCGACCAGCTCTTTTCAGCGCCGATACCCTCCGGTTTTATCGTCAGCAGCGATACATGGGACGGTCTGACACCGAATTCCGGGCTGGCTGTTCTGATGCCCGACAGAAGGACCATCCGGCAGACCCAGCCTTTTGCACGCTGCACGGCAAATAAACCGGGGACTTCCCATTATGTCGCCGCCAACCAGGACCTTTACGGTGAGGGCTATTATGGCTCGCACGGAGGATCCGGATTGTCGGCCATCGGCGGATGCCTGCGGGTTGGTGAACTGATCCCGGGAGCCGGACCAATCCGGCATGCCCTGAAGGTGGATCTCTATGCCGCTAAAAACCTGTATTATGATACCCTGACAAAGGGATACCGCTGGCCTGCTGTACAGCGCCGACGGCTATGCTCCCGGAGAATACGGGAAAAAGAGAACGGAACCGGTCGTGGAAGACTGCCGGATGGGGGCACTGCTGGCTCTGCCGCCCCGCATAAGCCTCGATTCGCTTGGATTTGAGACCGTTCCCGGCAGACGCCTGGCCGATGCTTTCCGCGACTATGGCGCTTACGTCGTGGACGATACCTTCTGGGACGTTTATGCCATCGTTACCGAATGGGGGCCCGAGGGACGAGTGAAAGACGAATTTGAAAAGGCGTGGGGATTCAGGATCGATCCCGATAGCAAGGACACCCCCTGGAGCCGCGACATGGACCGGATATTCCTGAATCTTCATGTGGTGGTCAACAATACGCCTTCCTCGATTGGCGGTGGCGGGAAACCGCGTGCCGCATTGGCCCCCGACCTGGAATAAAGCGGTTTATGGAAATGAAAAGGCCGGATGCCAGCCACAGCGGTTTCGTTTCCCGGAGGGACAGATAAGAATAAAGCCCTGGAATGCCTTCTGGTCCGATTACTTTCGTATATTTGATTTTAAGGCTAAAACTACCGTGATGAAATTCGTGTTCTTCGCCCTCTTCCTGGTGCCGGGTCTGGCTTGCTTTTCCCAGAACCTTCAACTCCACTATGACCTCCGGCACAGTGTGGATCCCCGGCTCAACCCGGTCAATTATCCCACTGTCAATTTTGAATATTACAAAAATATCGACACCCTCGGCAGGGGCGCTTTTATGCTCCAGTTCCAGACAGCCATGAGCGGGAAACACCATAATATCGGCCAGTTCTATACCCAGATCTCCCAGTCGATGAGGTTCTGGGAACCCAAAGTTTCGGTTTACCTCACCTACAGCGGAGGACTCGGGATCGCCTCCGGCATTTACGGGTATTACATTGCCAATTCCTTTGGTATCGGCACCTCCTGGACCATCGCGCGGAAAAACACCTGGATCGTCCCCGGCCTGTGTTTCCGGATCAATGTATTCGACTCTCCAAGTTACGATCCGCAGCTGACCCTCTATTTTGGCCACGGTTTTTTCAACTACCGGGTGTTCACCTCCGGAAGCTTCACGTTCTGGACCGAAAACAGGAATCACGGCGATGAAATGACGGCCGGACTGACGGGAAAAAAATTCGCTTTCGTGGGAAATCCCCAGATCTGGTTGAAAGTGAAAAACAAATTTTGGCTCGGGTCAAAAATCAATGTCTACTATAACCTGCTGGCTGAAAATCAGTTTCAGTTTTATCCGACCCTGGGATCGAAGCTTGAATTCTAGACCCGGACGAAAAAATCCATCTTCTCCCGGCAAACGACTCCGGTTCACAAGGAATAGAACGGGCTGGTGGGACTATCTAGTGCTTGCAAGAAAACGCCAATAGCTGCGTTATGCTCGACTTCAAAAAAGTCATTTACGAATAGTAAACTCCTGTTTTTCAGTCATCGCAAGCCTTGCTCTTGACGTTTTCTTATCAAGCACGGCTAAAAAACATGAGTTTTCTTTCTGACACTATCTAACGGATGAAATTTCGTTCAGCGTTTCCAGGAAAACCCGGATGTTTTCCGTCGGGACGCCCTGTGGCATCCCTCCCCCCACCGACCAGATGATGCTATTCCGGTCCCCTGCCCCGGCAACCATGTCACGGACGCTCTGCCTGACCTGCTCAACCGATCCCAGGGCGAGCACATCGCGCGGAGGAAGATTCCCAAGCAGGGTCACCCCTTCACCGGCAAGTGACCTGATCTCCCCGAACGTATGTTCATAGCTGAAATTGAAAAGGTTTATTCCGATCTCCTCCAGGTAAGGTGCACTCACCAGGCCATTAGCGTCATTATGAAAGAATTTTACGTCTGCATCGAAAGCCCGGTAAATCTCGGTTAAATAGGGGACAGCAAATTCCCGGCAACTCTGATCATCAACAAAACCCACGATATCATCCAGGATCATGATCCCTTCAATGGATGGGAACGTCTCTTTCTGCAGCTGCAGCCAGTCGACCGTAAAGTCGGTGATGATCCGGAGTATCCGGTGGGCAAGCTCAGGCTCCAGGAGAAGAGCTCCCATCATTTCGGACGTGCCGGCGAGAAAGGTTGCAATGTTCAGCGGTCCCCGGCTGACGGCAAACCGGATTTCATGGCCCGATTTCCGGATCCTGTGGTGACAGTCCGTGAGCCGCTGCAAAACGAAGGGCAGGAGTCCGTCCCTGCGGACATCAGGCTTTTTCATGGTTTTCACTTCCGACATATCCCCGATGGTTTTACCGGCGTAGGGCAGGCTGTCTTCATGCCAGCTCAGCGCCGATCCAAACGCGCTGGGTTCGGTACACATCCCGAACTCCGACCAGAAACCCGGCAGAAATAACGCTTTCGGGAAGGTTTCCATCGCTTTGATATTGGCATTGAACCAGTGTTCCTCCGAGGCGTAGTATTGAAGGGTTGAAATCCCATACCAGCCCGGGATCCAGGGACTGTCGATAATAAAACCTGTAAGCCTGGGCGGTACGCGCTTTCCCTTGGCAATATCCTTGAGCAGGGTCCATTGTGCTTCTGTCACGATCGTTCGTGTTTGAGTGAGACCAAAGGCCGCGGCCCGGATTTCACGCGGCCGGAACTTTTGGAAAACTTAGGAATAATTTAGCGGAATACCAATTCCGGGCAATTCCGTTTTGTGCAAATGTAAGGCAGTTGAATGCATTTTCCCAAGATGAAAGACCAGGGAGAATGTTCAACAGCATAATTTCATTCAGGCCTGGTAAAAAAACCGTGGTTTCTATCAGCGGTAGAAGGGTTTCAACGGTGATGGGAATTTGGCCTGTTCAACAGGAAAATGCGGAAAAATTCCACTCCGGGCCCAGAGAACATATTCGATTCTGGGGCAAAAAAGAAATGATACAAATTTATTTTCATTCCCCATGACAATTTTGTAATTTCAGGGATCTTACCGACATTGGGCAAACATTTGGATCAATTTTTTTATTTTTCGGCCGGAATCTCCAATCCATAGGCAGATTAGGTGATCCCCGGAATTGGGTTCACCAACGGCCGGCCAAAAAAACGTAAGTGTCACTGGTAAGAATTTGACCGGAAAGATAAGATGATTTGGAGTGATTCCAGTTTAACCCGTTACCCATGTTCGAAAGGCTCAATACCGAGGAGGAGATTTTACGCCGCATCACCGCGAATGATGAGAGTTTTATTGAATTGATCTACCCTGAATACTACAACCCGTTATGCAATTACGCTTTTCTCTTTGTCAAATCCCGTGAGCTGGCAGAAGATATCGTTCACGAAACCATCATCAAGATCTGGGAAAACAGGTCGGCCCTTCAAATTAACGGCTCTTTCCGTTCCTATCTTTTCAGGTCGGTGCATAATAACTGCATCAACTCACTGAAGGAAACCGAAGCTTTCCGGAAAACGGTGAAAAAAGTGGCCGATCAGATACAACGCCGGAATGCGATCCTGACGGAAAATCTGGATCCCGCTTTTCTAAAAAATCTCTTTGCTTCCGAAACCGAAAGCCGGTTTAATGCAGCTCTGCGGAATCTGCCCGAACAATGCCGGGAAATCTTTATGCTCAGCCGGTTTGAATACCTCAGTTATGCAGAAATTGCCGAAAAATTAAATATCTCGGTCAATACGGTAAAAACCCAGATGAAAAGGGCCTTGGCGAAACTCAGGGAAACCTTTTGAAAATAAATCCGGGTTCGTTGTCACCCTCAGTCGTGTTGAAAACTGTCTTACCAACAGCTTCATAGAAAAGTAGGTTAACCCTTATCGGATTATCGTCAGCTAAAAGTTCCTGTAAATCAGGGCTTTTAGCTGGCTTTTTTTCGAAGTTTTTCACGAATGAATTTGTTATGAATGAGATAAATGAGGAGATCATTGTCCGGTTTCTGAACGGGCAACTCAACAACGATGAGACAGATGTCTTTGAAGAGTGGATTCATGCTTCAAAAGAAAACGCCAATTTGTTCAATTCCATTAGGGATTTATGGCTTGCTTCAGCCGTTTATCTCAAAAGTGAAAATTACGATGCCACCCGGGCTGCCAAAAAAGCCCGCTGGTTCATTGACTGGAAAAAATCCAGGGAACGTTCGCTGAGGATGAACCGGAGAATCAACACGTTTTATCCGTTACGCAGCCCTCGGTATCCTTCTTTTGGCCGTCGGCACCGTGCTTGGATGGTATATCACCACCCATGGCGAGAATGCGGCAAAACCTGAAATCTGTGAGATCCTGTCACCTCCCGGTTCAAAATCGATGGTCACCCTGCCCGATGGCAGCAAAGTCTGGATCAATGCCAAAAGTAAAATTTCCTACACCACCGATTTCAATACCGATGACCGGATCATCGACCTGACCGGTGAAGCCTATTTCAGCGTCACAACCAATAAGAAAAAACCATTCATCGTCCGCACCCCGCATCTGACCGTCAAAGCCTACGGCACTGAATTCAATGTTGCCGCCTACCCGGATGAAAAGACCGTTTCCACCACCCTGGTGAAAGGAAATATCGTGGTCAGTACCACCGATGATACGGAGAAGCCCGCTGAATATCATCTCAAACAAAAGGAAAACCTGACCTATTACCTCGATGACAAGAGCGTTCAGTGCGGGGATGATGCCGGAAAAGAAAGAGGAAAAAACTACGGTCAAAAAAGAGAGCCCGGTTCCGGCAAAAAAGGCCGTGGATCATATTCAGCTGAAAAAGAATGTTAAAACCGTTTTATACACTTCCTGGAAAGATGAAACATGGGTGATCGAAGGCATCACCCTGGATGATCTTGCCAAACAGCTCGAGCGCCGGTTCAATACCTCGATCATCATCAATTCGGATGTCCTTAAGAATTATAAATTCACGGGAACACTGAGGAATGAAACACTCGAACAGGTTCTCCAGATCCTTGTCCTTACCACTCCCCTGAAATACACGGTTGATGTCGGTGAAGTGACGTGGGATCTGGACCCCGCCCTCCAGAAAAAATATTCCAAATTGCTAAAGAGACAACTTTCAGAATAAATAAATGAACATGAAACTTGAAGACAAAACAGGCTGATAAAAAACCGGGACCAAAGAGCCCCGGTTAAATCTAGGCTAAGACATTCTGTTGCAGAGAATATCTTAGGTAAATTTATTTTGAACTAAACACCACAAAACTATGAAAAAAAACTCATCCTGGTATCCTTTTATTTTTATATAAAGGATCCAGAAAACTACTACTCACTATGAAACTGACCTTCCTCATCATGTTGCTTTCCCTAGTCGAGGTTTCGGCATCGGTGTATTCACAGGATGCACGGCTGAGCCTGTCTGTTGACCAAGTGTCGTTCAGGGAGACACTTAAACTCATCGAAAAGCAAAGTGATTACCGGTTCTTCTATAACGATGAATTAACCGATCTGAATAAGATGGTCAGTCTGCAGGTGACCGACAAAAAGATCGGCTAATATTCTCGACCAGCTTCTTGCCAATTCCGGCATAACTTACCAGTTCCTGGATAACGATGTCATTGTGCTGACCCCGGTCTCCTCTCCTGTTCAGCCACAGCCCCATAAAGTGACGGGGACCATTGTGGATGAAAACGGGAACCCGATGATGGGAGTGACCGTCGTCGATAAAACGACGGGCAGCGGAACGGTAACGGATGCTGATGGACAATATTCCATTCAGGTTTCCGGACCCGAAGATGTCATCGTCTTTTCATTTGTCGGGTACAAGAGCCAGACCATGACCGCCGGAACGCAGAACGTTATTCGATCTGTCCATGGAAGCAGATCTGCTGAATCTTGACGAAGTCATTGTTACCGCTTATTCTGAAAAATCAAAAACTGAAATATCGAGTGCGGTGACCTACCTGAAGGCCGATGAAATTGACAAGGTTACCGTAAACAGCGTCACCGATATGCTAACGGGAAAAGTAGCCGGCGTCCAGGTGCAGACGGCCAGCGGTCAACCCGGTCAGGCCGGTGATATCCGGATCAGGGGCGTCGGTTCCGTATTTTCCTCCCCAGACACCCTTGGTGGTCGTCGATGGCGTTATTGGCGGAACGTATAATCCCAATGATATCGAGAGCGTTTCGATCCTCAAGGATGCGGGAGCCACGGGATTGTATGGTTCACGCGCTGCATCGGGGGTTATCCTGATCACAACGAAAAGCGGGAACAGCGCCAAAGGCGAAGTCACCGCCAAAATTGACCGGGGTATCAAAAGACCGGAATTCGGAAATTTCCAGGTCATGAACAGCCGGGAATTATATGATTACCAGAAGATGATCTACTCTCCCACCCTTTTTCAGACGATACGACCAAAGACCTTGCTGGCCCGGGATTACGACTGGATCGGAAACACCTATAAACAATCCGATATTACCACGGCCTATTTTTCAGCTACCGGCGGCGGAGAAAAAACAAATTATTACCTGTCGGTCGACCTGATGGATGATAACGGAACCCTGATGACCACCAACTACAAGAGGGTCAGCGTCCGTTCAAAGGTCAAATATCTCCTGACCGACCGTTTCACCATCTCGACGAACATCTCGGGTGAATACAACAAATCCCGTTATCCGCACTGGACCCTGGCTGAAGGTGCCTTCAGGCTGATGCCCTGGGACCTGCCCTATGATGAGAACGGCGATCCCGTTTACAATATCAAAAAAGCCGGATGGTATTCCAATGTCACCAATAACCCCTATCATTCTCTCCAATATAACAAGTATGATAATTTCGGGGTGAACGCGTTTGGCAGTTTCGACCTGAATTACCGGTTCACCTCCTGGCTGAAAATTGATTCCAGGACTTCATTATCAACCAGCCACGGGAAATATGAGGAAATTGAATCTCCTCTGACCTATGAAGGCGCCCCGGTCGACGGCCGCATCATTAATTCCATCATCGTTCGACATGTCCTATTCAAATACCTCTCTTCTGAAATTCGATAAAACATTTGGAGTTCACAGCATTAGCGGTCATTGCAGGCGTCGAAGGCGGGAAATACATGGTCGAATCCGATTTCGGCGGAAACGCCACCGGAATTTTACCGGGTCAGGAAGTGCTCGGCGTGGCCGGGTCGATAGAAAAACCGGTTGGTTTAAGGCTGAAGAAGCCAGCTTCTCCATGCTTTCACAAGTCAACTATGATTACAATAAGAAATATTTTGTTACCGTCTCCGCCCGCAGGGACGGTTCGTCGAAATTTTCACCCAATTCCAAATACGCCAACTTCTTCACCACTTCGGCTTCATGGCTGATCAGCAATGAATCGTTCATGAAATCCATGCAATGTATCAATTACCTTAAACTCAGAGGAAGTTACGGGGCTGTCGGAAATGAAACCTTCCCCGGAAATACCTATTATCCTTATTTCCCGGCCTATTCAGGCGGAAACATCTACAATAGCCAGACGGCGTATTACCCTTCGAATATCGGGAATTACAACCTGACCTGGGAGACCAGCTATCCCCTGGATCTGGGCGTGGATATCGGCTTTCTGCACAAGGTGGAAGTGAACATTGATTACTATAACACCCTGGTCAAAAATCTCTTTTCCAGGATCCTCTACCGGCTTCCAAAGGCTTTGACTTCCAGTGGAAAAACGTGGGGGAAATCAGGAACAGCGGCGTTGAATTGACGGCCAATGCCAATGTCATTTCAACCAAAGACCTGACCTGGACGATCAATTTCAATATATCGGCCAACCACAATGACCTTGTCAAATTGTCCGATAAGCAAGGCATCGATACCATCGTGGTCACGAACTCCGGACCGGGATTCCAGATCCTGATCCCGGGAAAATCAGCCTTCGACTGGTACATGCCCAAATGGGTCGGTGTCAACCCGGATGACGGAACGCCAATGTGGGAAAAAGTGAACATTGATCCGGCAACCGGAGAGGTTACCGGGAACGGAAACAACCTCCGTTTACAATGATGCCACGTTTGAAAATCTCGGTTCACCTTTTCCGAAATTTTCAGGTGGCTTCGGGACTTCCCTGAGGTATAAGGGCTTTTCATTGTATGCCTCATTCTCCTATGTCTACGGCAATAAGATCTATAATTACACCCGGCAGGAACTCGACAATGACGGGGCCAACACCAACGTCAATGCGTTCAAGCTTCAGGAAGGCATGTCGAGGTGGCAAAAGCCGGGCGATCATGCCACGCATCCCAAACCGATGATCGGCGGAAATAACAATGCCCATGAATATTCTTCCCGTTACCTTGAAGACGGCAGTTACCTGCGACTTGCGGAATGTCACCCTCAGTTACGATGTGCCGGCATCCTTTTCCAAAAGGATTGGCCTCAACCACCTCTCGGTTAACCTTTCGGCCGATAACCTCAAGACCTGGACAAAATTTACCGGCATGGATCCTGATGTCCCTTTGTATAATACCAGCTACCTTCTTCCTGGTATCTCCTCGTTCAAATATCCGATAAACAGGCAATTTATCGCCGGTATTGAAATCAGATTCTAACCTTAAACAGCCACTGCAATGAAATATTCCACTTTAAAATATATTCTGCATGCTCCCGGTTCTGACGCTCTTTTACAGCTGCGAACTGGATCTCGTTCCCTACAATGATATCACTGCTGAAACGCTGGTTGCAACTGCTGACGGGGCAAAAGGAATGGCCAATGGTTGCCTGATGATGATGAAACAACAGCTGACGGACGACCCGCGAAACATGTACGTCAGGCATCTGTTCCAGCTAACGGAATTCCCTTCCGATGATGTACTGATCGTGAAAAGTACAACGGATAACCTGTGGTTATTCCTTCAACCGTCAACACATTCCCGACCAATTGAATACCTCGTATTTATGGTATACTGGCTACAAGATCGTCCTTGAGGCGAACAGTCTTATCGATAAAGTCAAGATTGAATAGCTCCACGAGTGCCGAACTGAAACAATACGTCGGGGAAGCCTATTTCTACCGCGCCATGGTATTTTTCGACATGGCCCGCGTCTTTTCCTTCCCCCCTGCACTGGGAACGGATCAGCCGGGAGTCATCTTACGCACCGGGGTCAGTGAAGAGGACAACAAAGCCAGGGCAAGCGTGGGAGACACTTATAAACAAATCATTTCCGACCTCAAAAACAGCGAGCTACGCTGATGACCATGAGGAACCCGGGGAATCTGACCGAATCGAAAAAGTACGGAAACAAATGGGCGGCAGAAGGACTTCTCTCCCGGGCTTACCTCTTTACCGAACAATACGATTCGGCCATCTATTACGCCAACGATGTCATCAACAACAGCCCTTTTCAGCTGGAGCCACACGATTCGTATATGGCCTCCTTCTGGAATACGCCGCAGTCGAAAGAGGACCTGTTCATCATATACTACAGTAATGATGAAGATGTCGGCGAAGCTTCTCTCGGTTCCATGTACAATGGGGATGGCGCCGGCTGGGGTGAAATTTATCCCTCTCAGCCTTATCTGGATCTGATTACCCGTTACCCGGAAGATATCCGGAACCAGTTTATCGACACCGTGCTCAATAATTCCGGGAAATATCTCGAAATATCCGGGAACGACCTTTTCAATGCTGTACATGAATAAATTTTCGAATCAGAATGGCATTCCGACCCTGTCATCCCCGGCCTATATCAGGCTTTCCGAGCTATACCTGAACCGGGCCGAAGCTTACGCCCATTTGTCGGACGATAGCAATGCCCTTGCCGATGTGAATACCATCCGTCAACGGGCCGGTCTCAGCGGCAACGCACTGGTGACAACCGATAACCTCACCAGCGAGCATGGATATTCGAATGTCCTGGATGCCGTCCTGACTGAGCGGCGCCTGGAACTGTCGTTTGAAGGACAACGCAGGGACGACCTCATGAGAAATAAAATCGACCTGAACCGCAGCTATCCTTCTGGACAGAATGTGGACGGCGAAACGGATATCTATCCCTACAACGGCCCCCGGCAAATCTATTTCATCCCATTGAATGAAACGATCTATAACCCGCTTTGCAGGCAAAACGACTAAGAATAGTATCACTAATTTATTACTAACTTAAATTTGGATCATTATGAACAAAAAACAAACGATCAACACGAGTTTCTTATACCTGGCGATAGGACTTGTCGCTTCTCTGTCGGCGTGTAAGAAAGACGAACCCAAACCGGTTGCTGATTTTGCTTATGAAATCAATGGCAAGGATGTCACCTTCACCAATGTATCGACCAATGCCTCGAGTTATGCCTGGGACTTTGGAGATGGTGGAACGTCGACCGAAATGTCACCCACACATACCTATGCCGATTTCGGAACCTATACGGTTACCCTGACATCCAAGGGATCCGGCGGAACGAGCACAGCTACTTATGATGTCAATGTGGCCACTACGGAACCCATTGTTATTGATGGCGATTTCACCGACTGGACGGATGTCCCGGATTATTATTCCTATCCGGATGGTGAAGGAGGAACCTTAATGGAAGCCAAAGTGACCAACAGCGATCAGTTCCTCTATTTCTACATCAAGGGAACAGCAAATCTGGGTGAAGTCATTCAGCTTTATATCGATGCCGACAATAGCGGCGCAACAGGCTGGGACTACTGGAGTTACTACGAAACGCCAGGTGTAGAATACCTGATGGAGGCCGTCATGGTGGCCTGGGAAGGTACCGATGCTTCATCCAGCCTGCAGGCTGCAACCGGTGCGGATTCCGACTGGCCCTGGGAACCTTTCATTGCCAGCAATGCCATTTATGAAAAATCCGATTATGTTACTGTCGATAACAATAAGGTTGTCGAGTTCTCGATGTTAAGGGAGATGTTTACGTCACCGGCACTCGGACAAACGATTCGGATCGTCTTCGCGAATAGCGATAATACCTGGACACAAGTAGGCTCGCTGCCTCCGAATTCACAGGATCCTCTGATTGTCCCGGCCGGATATACGTTTAAGTAAATCCGGAGAACTCTCACGAGGCTTATCCACCCTGATATTCGGGAAGGTTCTGGCAACAGGACCTTCCCTTTTCCTCAAACCATTCCCTGTCCGGCAAAAAAAATCTTCCGTGCAGGATGTCTTCTTTTTCCAGCACCAGATCGCCTGGTCATATATGCCCTTACCGATGATGAGCCATTCATCATAAATCTGATAAATTGACCCGTATGTTAAAGAAACTTTTACTTCCGGCCCTCCTCGCCTGTTTATGGGGAGCAGCAATATGCTGCAGACATTTTCAGCTCATACCTACACCTACAGCGATTCTGTATTCAATAACCCTGAGCGGGGTTTTTACCGGTATACCGAGCGAAGCGATGCGAACAGCTCACTGAGTCTGAGCACCCTCCAATCCTACCGGGACGAGGGATACACGCTGATCTACCGGATCTTCTATATGCGCGACTTCGTGGATTCCCCGATCTCACAGGCTTACCTCGACAAGATCCGGGAGGATTTCAGCCGCATGCGCCTTGCCGGCATCAAGGGCGTCATCCGGTTTGCCTATACTTCTTCGATGAACAAACCCTATGGGGATGCCACCCCCGACCAGGTTAACCGGCATATCGAACAACTGAAGCCGATCCTCATCGAAAATTCCGATGTCATCATGGTCCTCCAGGCGGGATTCATCGGGGCCTGGGGAGAATGGTACTATACCGATCATTTTGCCACCGGATCGCCCGATAATGTCACCGCATGAAGACATGCAGGAAAGAAGGACGCTGGTCTACAATCTTCTCGATGCCCTGCCCAAAGACCGGATGATCCAGCTGAGATACGTGGGTTACAAGAGGCAACTTTTCGACTCCATTCCGGTAACGGCCGCGGAAGCCTACTCGGGATCCCCCAAATCCCGGATCTCCCATCACAACGACTGTTTTGCTTCCTCCAGCAACGACGTGGGATCCTATCACAATATCCAGTATGATAAACATTACCTGGAACAGGACTCGAAATACACGTCAATCGGCGGAGAGACCTGTGCCTGGTACGAACCGCGCTCCAATTGTGATACGAGCACCTATGAAATGGAACGCTTTCACTGGAGCTTCATCAATATCGATTACTTCGGAAAAACCATCAGCAACTGGAAAGCCGGCAACTGCTTTACGGAAATGCAAAAAAGACTCGGGTACCGGTTCTTCCTGACCGATTCACGCCTTCAGGATACCACCCGCAGGGGAAGTTCGGCTACCGTATCGTTCACCCTTGAAAATTACGGCTATTCAAACCCCATGAACCCCAGGGCCGTGGAGGTCGTCATCCGTAACCGGGAAACAGGAAAACTCTATTATTACCCGGTCGATATCGACGTGAGAAAATATGAGCTGAACACATCCATCGATGTCACCGCCGAGATTGGCATTCCCCCCTTTGTACCCGACGGTGCATACGATGTCTACCTGAATCTTCCGGATCCCAGGCTCACCATTAAAAATAATCCCGACTTTTCCGTCAGGCTTGCGAATACCAATGTATGGAACGGATCCCTCGGCATGAACTCCCTTCACCACGTTTTGTACGTGAGCGATCACTCCTCTTTCAGAAAACCCTATACCGGCAATGATTATTTTATCAATGATGAAAGTCAGGAACATGATGTCACACATATCCTCATCGATGGCAATCCGGCCGACTGGAAAATGACCGACACCGCCGGCGCCGCTCCGTCAAATGCCATGCTGAAAGTAGTCAGGATGCAAAACAATGCCGACACGCTGTTTTTTCTTCTTCAGGGTTCGACCCTGAACCCCAACACCCAGATACTCATCGATGCCGATCACAATGGCAGCACGGGAATGAATTACTATTCCTGGTCGGATGATGACGGCATCGATTACCTCATCCAAAACAACGAAATTTACAAATATGCCGGGGCGAATGGCAGCAGCGACTGGACCTGGAACCTGGTATCCGGCCAGCTGCCTTTTGCCGGGAATGATTCAACCGTTGAGATCGCGGTGCCGGTTCGTTTTTTCGGCCCGTCAGGCCTTAATGATGAAATCCGGGTCGGCGCACTGACCGTCTCGGCCGACTGGTCCACGAACGAACCCCTTCCCCCCGCCGGGGAAAACATGATCAACTACAGCGTCATGCCATTTCTCAGAACCCCTGCTTTGTACCTGACATCATGGTGCAATAACACGATTCTCAGCTTTGCCCCGGAAGAACAGGATTCCACGGCACAATTCGTCATTGAGAAAAGCACCGGCAGCCAAAAGTCCTTCGCTCCGGTCGCCGTCTATTCCGGATTGTCACCGATCAATTATTTCAGGGATAATGACCTTGAACCCAATTCGACGGTCAGCTACCGGATCTACCGGGTAAAAGATGCGATCAACTCGGCATACTCCGGTATTGTCTCTCGTGCAGGCGGAAGGCAATTGCCACTTCAGGTATCCCACGATCCGGATCGATGGCAATGAAAACGACTGGAACGCCATTCCCCCGTTGCAGGGAATATCGGACCAGGGCAGCGATTTTTTTTTAAAGGTTTATTGCAGCAACGACAACCTCAACATTTTACTGTCGGGTGATTCCATCCAGGGATCCGAACTGTATATCGACACCGATAACAATCCGCTCTCCGGGGAAAAAAATCCTTCATGGAAAAGTTCCGGTTTCGAATTCAAATGCGTGAACGATACCCTCTTCCACTACACTTCGGGATCGTACTCCCGGGTTGGTGTGATCGATTCGTTTATGACCAATGCTCACCGGCGGGAATTCAAAATTCCCCTCACCAGCCTTTCCATTGACAATTCAAATACTTACCTCTCCTTTGCCTTAGTCATCCGGGACAAGCAACACCAGCTGTTGCTGCCGTTCAGGAACCGGGCAACCTTATCCTATGAACGGGTGATGAGAGCTTCCAACCCGGATAACCTGTCGGTAAGACGTTCAGTGACATCACCAAGCACCAAGCTGATCGCCAGCTGGTTGAAATGCGAGGACTGTGTCGGCTATGTCCTGACCAGGACCAACACCTCGACGGGTGTTCAGACCGAATTCGACCTGACAAGAACCGAAACCCAGCTTATCGACGACGGGCTGGACAGAAATACGCTTTATGAATATTCCGTCTACAGCTACAATTTTGCCGGAAAATCAGAAACCATCGGGCCGGTCCAGCTTTCGACAACCACCGGACTGGACGAATTAAAAAGTTCCGATGATATCGCCGTATGGCCCGTCCCAGCCTCAGATCAACTCTTCATTAAATTCGGTCCGCGCAATTCGGGAACCGTCGTCCTGAAGTTCTATACCATCGACGGGAGATTGGTCTATAACCAGAGCGTTGACCTCGGCGACCTGCAGGGGGATGCCATTTCGGTTCCGGCAAGCCGTATCGGCCATGGACTGTTTTTTCTGCAGATGAATGTGATGAAAAAAAATGTGGCCGTCAGGAAGATTATCCTGGAATGATACACTCTCCGGCCCCGGGATCCGGGAGTTTACCCCCTTCGGGACCTGCCGTGTAAAATTTCACCGTTAAACAGAAAGCCATGCGTATCATGAGATCTCCGGTAACCGTCTTGTTTGTCCTGGCCTCCCTGGCGATGTGGGGATGCAGCAGTAAGGAATACGAAATTCAATCAGGCGACCTGCGGATCGCCTTTGACAAGTCGATGTATTCCAGGGTCAATTCGGCTGCCGGGGGTGCCGAACCACTGACCGATGGCTTTCATGTATCGGAATTCCTCGAGACAAAAAATTTCACGACCGACCAGTTCGACGTTTTTGAAGACGATCATGAATCCATCGAAACGGCAATGGGAAAGGGAACAAAAACCACGCTGAAGGGGCGCTACAAAAACAATGGCGCGGGCATCGAGAAGGTCGTCGAAATCAGCACCTTCGATCAGTTTCCTGGCGTGGCGTTGTTCCGGGTCAGCTATGTCAACACCGGCGATCAGGATCTGAAAGTCCGTGCATGGAAAAATCATGCTTATCCCGTCATCCCGCAGGAAAAGGCCCCTGATTTCTGGGCATTCCAGGGAAGTTCCTCGGGAGCAAGGGAAGACTGGATCATGCCGTTGAAACCGGGTTATTACAAGAAAAATTTCATGGGCATGAACGACACGGACTACGGCGGAGGCATCCCGGTGACCGACCTTTGGAGAAAAGATTGTGGCATCGCCATCGGTCATACGGAATTGCACCCGGTCGAAGTCAGCCTGCCGGTGGATTTCGATCAATATAAAAACCGCGCCACCATCGGCATCAGGAAGGACTATCCCGACTTCCTGTCCTTTGACAAAGGGGATACCCTGACCACCACGGGCTCGTTCGTGCTGGTCCACAGCGGGGACTATTTTTCCGGACTGCAACAATTTGCGGCGATCATGGAAAAAAAGGGCATAAAACCCGCCCCCCAGGAACCGGAAGCCTTTGAGCCCATCTGGTGTGGATGGGGATATGAACGGAATTTCACCTTCAAGGAGATCCTCGGAACCCTTCCGAAGGTGAAAGAACTGGGCATTAAATGGGCGGTGATCGATGATGGTTACCAGGTGGCCGAGGGCGACTGGAACGTCAATACCACGAGGTTTCCCGGCGGAAACGCCGATATGCGGAAGGTCGTTAAAGCCATTCATGCCGAGGGCCTGAAGGCTAAATTATGGTGGGCGCCCCTTGCTGCCGATCCGGGAAGCCAGGTGCTGAAGGACCACCCCGATGCCCTTTTGATCAATGCCGGCGGTGCCCCCGAGTATATCACCTGGTGGGACAGTTATTACCTGTCGCCCGCCAAAAAATCGACCATCAGCTACACCCGCGAAACCGTTGAGATGTTCCTGAAAGACTGGGGCTTCGACGGCCTCAAGATGGACGGCCAGCATATGAATGCCGTTCCCCCCGATTACAGCTGGGATCCGCCACTCGAATACCCGGAAAAATCGGTCGAATCCTTACCCGTGTTTTTCAAAACCGTTTACGAGCTGGCGCGGGAGATCAAACCGCATGCCGTCATTGAAAACTGTCCATGTGGGTGTTGCATGTCCTTTTACAACATGCCCTGGGCGAACCAGTTCGTCGCTTCCGACCCCACGAGCAGCTGGCAGATCCGCCTGAAAGGAAAGACTTACAAGGCCCTGATGCCCCAGACCGCCTATTATGGCGATCATGTGGAACTCAGTGACGGCGGAGACGATTTTGCCAGTTCATTCGGCATCGGCGCGGTCCTGGGCACCAAGTTCACCTGGCCGGAGGATAATCCCGCGGTGCACGAAAAATACGTTCTGACGCCGGAAAAAGAAGTCCGCTGGAAGAAATGGTTCTCCCTCTACAATGCCAAAATGCTTTCCAAAGGGGAATACCTCGGAACGCTTTACGATATCGGGTATGACACCCCTGAAACGCACGTCATCAAAACCGGCGACACGCTCAACTATGCCTTTTACAACCCGGAGTGGGACGGCGAGATAGAGCTAAGGGGACTGGACAACCGGAAGTACCGCCTGGTGGATTATTTCAACGACCGGGATCTTGGAACGGTGGATGGCCCCTCCCCTCACATCCGGCTACAATTCAAAAACTTCCTGCTGATCGCAGCTGTACCGGAATAAAACACCGCCCCGTTCATTTCGAATAACTGACGAGCTCATCGCCCTTCCATGCGCCGTCCACCTTTTCTTCATACTTGATGAAACGGTAAGGCGGATCGACGGAAAAATAAAAATAATAGCTGTCCGGGGCGAACACGGACTGCCAGCCCCCCACGGAAAGCTCAAGCACGTTGCAATCGAAACGGCCTGCGCTGACGGTGACGGTTTTCTCCCCCGCCTTTTTCAGATTCATGGTTAAGACCCCGCCATAGGCATACATGTAGGTTTTGAATGAAACGCTCCTGCCGCTGTTAAAAGGATATCCGCGGAAAGAAAAGTAGTAAGCCAGGGGGGAATAGATATTCTGCTCACGGGTCACGAAGATCTTGTCGATGTCCTTTTCTTTATTATAAAAATGAATAGTATCACCGGTTTTCAGGAAATACTGGTCGACGGCGTTTGTTTTCAGATCGAAACGCTTTTCGGAGATGGTCGTTAAATCCGAATAGCGGATCTTGATTTCATTCCGGTACAGTCCGCCTTCATTGACCGTGATGAGATAGTATTTCATCCCGTCCTGCTCTTCCAGGTTGATGTCAATCTTTGAGGTGATATACCCGGTTTTTTCATCGAGATATTCATTGATCACGAACGACTCATGGTCGCGCAGTCCCGGATTTTTAAATACCGGTTGCGACAGTGCCGCACGGCAGGAAAGGTAAAGGAGGAGGAAAATGGCTGTTTTCATGGTCATCTGGGATCCGTTGTTGAAGTCGTGAGTTCAATGATCATAAACAGGCCGGTGAGGGAAAAAGTTGGGCGCATTTTTAATTGGTGATTTGGTGAGTTGGTGATTTGGTGCCATTCCAATTGGTGATTTGGTGATTTGGTGAAGTGGTGAAGTGAAGAGTTGGTTCCATTCCAACCATCGGAGCTTTCTCTTCGCTTTTTCCTTTTTCCTTTTTCCTTTTTCCTTCCTCTTATTAATTTTCATGGAGGACAGTCGCGACCTGTCCGTACGGGTGGATCTTATGGAGATCTTGGTGATTTCTTTGCCTTTTTCCTTTTTCCTTTTTCCTGCTTCATCCAACTGTCGATTTGGGGATTTGGGGATCCGCCGCAATACCAACGGTAGAAGCGCGCTCTTCACTTTTTCCTTTTTCCTTTTTCCTTTTTCCTTCCTCTTATTAATTCTCATGGAGGACAGGTCGCGACCTGTCCGTACGGGTGGATCTTATGGAGATCTTGGTGATTTCTTTGCCTTTTTCCTTTTTCCTTTTTCCTGCTTCATCCAACTGTCGATTTGGGGATTTGGGGATCCGCCGCAATACCAACGGTAGAAGCGCACTCTTCACTTTTTCCTTTTTCCTTTTTCCTTTTTCCTTCTCTCTTTCCTTCCTCTTTCCTTTTATTAATTCTCATGGAGGACAGGTCGCGACCTGTCCGTACGGGTGGATCTTATGGAGATCTTGGTGATTTCTTTGCCTTTTTCCTTTTTCCTTCTTCTGCCAATTGTTGATTTGTTGATTTGGCTCCATTCCAACCGTTTGAGCTTTCTCTTCCTTTTTTCCTTTTTCCTTTTTCCTTCTCGATCCCGGATCAAAGGTCCTCGGTCACGATCAAATCGTCCGGAACGCCCAGATTTTCAAGATGTTCAAGGACAGCATCCATCATGGGCGGCGGACCGCATACATAAAAATGCTGATCAAAGTTTGTGAGGTTCGCTTTCAGAAAGGACTCATCGATGAAGCCATAGGCATATTCATCCGATTTTTCCTCGGAGAGGATGTTGATAAAATTCGGCCCCATCATCTCTTCAAATTCTCCGGCGAGAATGATATCATCGCGGGTTTTATTCGCGAAAATAAGTTTGTTCCCCCCGATTTTATTTTTGGATTTAAGGTCCCTGAAAATGCAGATGAAAGGCGTCACCCCGGCGCCGCCGGCGATGAATACGCCCTCGCCCTTATAGGCGATTGCACCGAAAACGTCATGGAGGATAAACTCGTCGCCCGGCCTCATTTGGAGGAGCTGGTTGGTGACACCCTGCCGCCAGGGGTATGTTTTAATGGTAAACTGGAGGAAATCATCGTCGGGCAGGGACGTAAAGGTGAAAGGCCGCTTTTCGTCCTTCCAGTCCTTCAAGTTTATCGAAATTTCAGCGGCCTGTCCTGGCGTAAATGTGAGATTTTCAGGTTTTTCGAGCACAATCTGCAACACATCATGCGTCACATGTTTAATGGATTTGATGGGAACAGGTATTTTTTCCATGGCGTTTATCAGCATTGGTTGGTATTAAATTGTACCCTGTTTCCGGGGATTTGTTCAAACTGGCGGAAAGAAATATGAAACCTTACCCGGGATGTTGATTTTGAGGTAATCGACCTCCCCTTTTTTACCGGTGCTTTCGATATGCATTTTTAAAGAAAGCTGTTAAGTTGGACAGCCGCAATCTCTTTACAAAATATCAACTGGCTATGGCAACACTTCAGGATGGACGTGCAGATGAAGCGGCAGTATTATTCAGGGCAATCAGGATGGATCCCGGATTGGAGGCCCAACCTCTCAATCTTATGAGGTCTCAACTGAAAATGTTCATCGTAAATGGTATCCTGGTAAAAGAGTCCCGAACCATACTTGAAACAATATTGAATTAGTGCTTGCAAGAAAACGCCAATAGCTGCGTTATGCTCGACTTCAAAACAGTCATTTACGAATAGTAAACTCCTGTTTTTCAGTCATCGCAAGCCTTGCTCTTGACGTTTTCTTATCAAGCACGGCTAAAAAACATGAGTTTTCTTTCTGACACGAATTAGGAAGAATTGCGAGGCCTGTGGCCTGTACCTCCAGGGAACTCCCCGCAACCAGTTTGCTCTTTAGCGAAGATCCCGTCCCGGAGTCTTGCCGATTTCCGTTCGTCAAAAACCATCACCCGAAATCAGGGTCTGATCCCGAATTCATTTCCGTTGGGATTTTTTTGAAAAT
This sequence comes from uncultured Bacteroidales bacterium, assembly GCA_963763215.1. Lineage (GTDB taxonomy): Bacteria > Bacteroidota > Bacteroidia > Bacteroidales > DASQZK01. The sequence continues at coordinate 135,173 of CAVXNX010000014.1, read as the reverse complement.
CACTATTGACAGATTATTCAGACGATGTTGAAAACTTTTCGTCAAAATGTCCGAAACCGGACGCTGAGATTAGGGGGCTGGAGTGATGAAGGGGCGGAGCGTTGGAAGGTGGGCCGGGGATCCCTCCCAAGAGAAAACTCCAGAAAAAAAACAAACTACTCCCCAAACTATGCCCTGCCGTCAGACTAAAGCTGGAAGAAGAGATGAGCGATGAGCCTCATGCCTGGCCATATTTGAACACCGAGAAATCTATCCTAAACCTTTCCCTTCCCCCCATTGTTCTAACTGACAAACAATTGCAATGAATGAATTAAGAAAACAAGACGTTCCCCAGGAAGTATTCGATCTGTATGACGCCTATGCGCATAACAGGATCGACCGGAGAAAATTCATCGACAAGCTATCGGTGTATGCCGTTGGAGGCATAACCGTTGGATCGTTGATGAGTTTCATGATGCCACGCTACCAGGAAAATCTTCAAACCCAGAGAGATGATCCGCGGTTAACCACAGAATTCATCACCTATGAATCCCCGAAAGGCGGCGGTTCGATCCGCGGTCAGCTGTCACGGCCAAAGGATGCCGATGGCAAATTGCCGGGCGTTGTCGTGGTTCATGAAAACAGGGGACTGAATCCCTACATCGAGGATGTGGGACGGCGACTGGCCCTGGCCGGTTTTATCACTCTTGCCCCGGATGCCCTGACGCCACTGGGCGGTTATCCCGGAAATGATGATGAAGGACGGACCTTGCAGGCTCAGCTCGACCGGAATGACATGCTCGAGGATTTCATTTCCGCATACCACTACCTGAAATCCAGACCGGAATGTACGGGAAAAGCAGGTGTGGTCGGTTTTTGCTTCGGAGGCTGGATCACCAACATGATGGCCGTGAAATTACCGGATCTGGCTGCTGCTGTCGCGTTTTACGGCGTTCAGCCGGCGGCAGAAGAAGTTCCGGACATCCAGGCTCCCTTACTGTTGCACTATGCCGAACTCGACACGCGCGTGAACAGTGGATGGCCGGCCTATGAAAAAGCGCTGAAGGAAAATAATAAGGAATACACCGCCTATATCTACCCCGGCGTCAATCACGGCTTTCACAACGATTCCACGCCCCGGTATGACAAGCAAGCCGCCGAACTGGCCTGGAAAAGAACGGTGGAGTTCTTTTCCGAGAAACTGAAGTAGCCGCGGGTCGGGGACGTGGGTACGTGGATACGTGGGTACGTGGGTACGTGGGTATGTGGGTACGGGGGTACGTGGGTACGTGGGTACGGGGGTACGGGGGTACGGGGGTACGGGGGTACGTTGGGTACGGGGGTACGGGGGTACGGGGGTACGGGGGTACGTGGGTACGGGGGTACGGGGGTACGGGGGTATGTGGGTACGGGGGTACGGGGGTACGGGGGTACGGGGGTATGTGGGTACGGGGGTACGGGGGTACGGGGGTACGAGGCGACGTGGGTACGAGGGGACGGACCCTTTGACTTGTCCTGAAATAGGTTTACAAAAAATGTAAACAAAAAACAGGACTATGAAACGAAAAGTAAATGTTTATTCGGACGAGTTTAAGTTCAAGATCCAGGAAAAAATTTCCCGCAGATATCGCTGATTTACACTGAAGTTTTCGATTCTTTCTGCGGAAATCCGCGCGATCTGCGTGAAAAATATTAAACGAAGCACGACCAGGAAAAAATTTCCCGCTGATACCGCTGATTTACGCTGAGGTTTTCGATTCTTTCTGCGGTAATCCGCGCGATCTGCGGGAATATATTTATCGAAGCACCACCAGGAAAAAATTTCCCGCAGATATCGCTGATTTACGCTGAGGTTTTCGATTCTTTCTGCGGTAATCCGCGCGATCTAAATCTGTGAAAGGTTTAATCCACTATTCCGACCGAGGAGTCCAGTACTGTTCCGAGGCTTATGTGAAGACCCTTTAACGGGCTATAAATTTAAGTATCTCTGTCTAAGTACATCCATTTGAAAATGCCATTGCGGAACGAGTTAATGGGATCCGAAAAACGGAGTGGATTTATGATCTGAAGCGATTCGACGAAGTCGATCCCTGTCCACAATGTCCTCCCTTGATCAGAGACCAGGTTCAACGGGTACGGGAATCGTTCTGCGTCATATTGAAGTCGTTTCTAATTCTTCCCTTACCCACGTTTTCCCGTACCCACGTCCCAAGTTGTTCTATGAGTTTATCAAGGTAATACCCGACATATCCGCTTTCCCGTTTTTCAGAAATGCGTAGGTTATCCGGTCTGCCTGGCAATCGATGAACTTTATCCTTTTCAGATTCCCGTTTTTGAAAAATATGTTGATCATCGTCGCACCCTGAAAAGCTACCTTCTTAAAATCGCAATTTTCAAAGGAACAATCCTCAATCGTACCACCGAAAACAATATCGGAGAGCTGTGAACCGGTAAAGGACGTTTGATGCCAAACCGTATTTACGATCGTATTCTTTGAGAAATCACTAAACCTGAAGGCCACGCCTGAAAAATCAGCCCCTGTAAAATCGCAGCGGGTAATATGACATGATGAAAATTCAGTGTCATTCAGAGAACAGTCCTTAAACTGGTTGCCGGCAAGATAGGTACTCTTCAGGTGACTTTTACTGGATATCAGATTCTGAGAAATCACAGCCTTCGACGTGATTGCTTTTCAGAAGAAGACCCGACATATCTGAACCGATAAAAAGACACCTCTGCAGATTAGATGAGCTGAATTTGTCATGGAGATCTTTTAATCCGGAAAAATCTGCATCTACCCAATTGGCACGTGACATATCACGGTGGAGCCTTTTATTCCTTTCTTCGGAGGTCCTTTCATCCGGCCATTTTGCCAAAGATGCGCCGTTATCGCCGGGATGATTTTCAGATTCATTCCCTTCCGGGGAAATCCATTCTGAAAAATAGTTAAGGTCTACGCCAAGAATGGCCGCCATACGGTTAAAGGTCATGATATCCGGCATCGATTCGCCGCGTTCCCACTTTCCGACGGCTTGAGGGCTGATAAAGAGACGTTGCGCAAGCTGCGCCTGTGACATATTGATTTTCTTTCGGGCTTCGACAATTCTACTGCCAATCCATTTTGCTTCCATTGGTTCCATGTTTTGAATGATTATTTCAACAGGTCAAAGGTAGATCGATCCACGGCCTGGATCAATACAAATCCGGAACCCTTTCGTTGTCATTCCGCTATTTATCGTTGTTTTTGACAACCGTCTGTTGTTTTTTAGGGGATTTTCAGGTGAAGGACTCGTTGGGAACGATTATCACCCAGGCAGTGGAGGAGATTATTCCTTTTGCTCAAACCTGCTGCTGTGAAACCCTTCAAAAAAATGCCTGGCATAACTGCCCAGCGACTGCGTATTGTATCCTCCTTCCTGGGTTATCAATGTGGGAAGCTTCATTTGCCCCACCGTTTTACCCATTTCAGACAAATTCTTTTGTGTAAAACCCCAGGTTCCGGTAGGATCGTTCCTCGACGTATCGAGACCGAGAGCAATGATCAGAAATTCAGGATTGAATTTCCGGATGATGTTCACCGATTTATGGAGGATTTTCATATAGGCTTCAAAACTCACCTTTTCCGGTAAAGGAAAATTGTAATTGTACCTCAAGCCATCACCCTGTCCTTTTTCATCTTCAAACCCAGAAAAATACGGATAGGCAAATGAGGGGTGACCATGAAGGGACAGGGTCAGCACATCGCTTCGCTCATAAAAGATTTGCTGCTGGCCGTTCCCGTGATGATAGTCGATATCGAGGATGGCCACTTTTCCCAGTCTACTCAACCGTTCGGCGGCGATGGCCGCATTATTAAAATAACAAAATCCGCCGAAAACATTTCTCTCGGCATGATGTCCCGGAGGCCTGGTCAATATATAAACGGCCGATCTGCCCATTACCAAACTGTCCGTCCCCGATAAAGTGGCATTGACGCCCTGAGTGGCGGCTAAAAAGGCATTCAGACTGATTGGGGTAAACGTATCAAAACAATAGTAGCCGGCCCTTACCGAAAGGTCTTTCGGTGCCCTGACATTATTGCGGATTGGAAAGACATAGGGATATAGCGAGGTGGTTTGGGCAATGGTCTTCGATGTTTTTTTGAAATAATCAAAATATTCCTTTGAGTGCACGCTTAAAATGAATTTTTCAGGATAGCTTTTTACGGTTCCTTCAACAAACAGGGACGTTTTAAATATTTCTTTCGTAATGCTTTTGATCCGTACCGGAGATTCGACATATCCCCGTTCGCGAACATGATGAATCGGGTGCTTTTCATTGATAAAGATTTCTATTTTGTTTCTGGTTTTTACATCAATCAAAGATTTGTTGACATATTTTTTCACGTACCTGTTCGGCCTGAATTGTATGGGATCGTCTGTGACGCTTTCAACGACCATATTGATGTATTCATCATCGCAATAGTAACTGAATTTTCTTCTTAAGATAGCGGCGATGATTTCCCGGGCTTCATTTTGAGATATGGAGCGGTTCCATCCCAGCCCGTCGAAAACCAGATAAGGAGGGCAATCATCTTCGGGTTTGACCTTCGCCTCATATTTCGTATGAATGATTGGCTTTGCGCCAAATCTTTCGTAAAAGGCAAGTCTTTTCCGGTTTTCGGGTAAAAGATCTTTATCGTCGCATAATTCAGGATCATCGGGCAGGCATTCAAAAAAAATACCCTTTGCCTGAAGAATCAACGCTTCCTCCCGGACGCGCTGGTAAAGAGCACCACCCGTGCCGGATGAGAAGGTATAGGGTGTTACGGCAACGAAATCGAGATAACAAAAGTTAAGGTCCGACATGTACATGAATAGCGCAAAACCTCTGAGTTTTTCATTGATATCTTCAGCAATAAACAATTTCGTGATAAATTTATACTTGACCGGATTGACCAATTGTTCAATGAATTCGGATGCTTTTGCATCAGAGATCCCGGGAAATTGGGCTTTCACGATTTCGACGACCTCACCGATCTTTTGGATGTTCGACTCTGCATAGGGATTTGATATTTTCCGGATTCTTATCATGAATGGTTCTTTTTGGAAGGTCCTCTGGATCTCATATTCTACCGGTTTTCTCTATGCCGTGTTAAGATCGTTCCATTCTAGATATGCCAAGGCTCTGCCAGGTAATGGCATACGAAAGATACGAATTTCAGTGTCAACATGTTTCTGCGAAAATCCATTTCATATGCGACTCACGATGTTCATTGGGAATCGTTTTCAACTCCCGATATCACAATCGTTATCAGCTAAGTTTAATAACATCCTTCATCTGATCCCCGGTGTGAAAAGCTTTCAATTCCGGATATGATGATCATAGACACCGTAACGGATACTGAATAAACAGATTGATCCATTTCCCTACTGCCACCATTGCACCATTGCTACAAACATATTTCCCTTCTTGCGAAAATCATCAGGAACCTTATATTTATCGGTCATAACCCCCTTAATCCCCCCGACGATGATGAAACCCATCCTTTTTACCCTACTCCTCACCCTCCTGGCTGCCTGCTCCATGCAATCCGGAAGTGATCAAAAATCCTCTGCCCTTTCCACAGCACAACCTGCCTCCGTGGGCATATCGCCACAGCGGCTGGACCGCATCGACAGCCTGCTGCAAAAATCGGTTCAGGATAACGAGATCCCGGGCGCCGTGGCCCTGATCGCCCGCCATGGAAAGATTGTTTTTTATAAGGCCTACGGGATGGCGGATGCCGCGGCCGGACGGGAATTCAAGACCGGCGATATTTTCCGAATCGCCTCACAGACCAAAGCCATCACCGCAACAGCCGTCATGATGCTCTGGGAAGAAGGGAAGTTTCAGCTCGATGATCCCATCGCAAAATACATCCCCGAATTTGGCAACCCACAGGTACTGGTCAGCTTTAATGAGGCTGATTCTTCCTATACCACCCGTCCGGCAGCGAGCCAGATCACCATCCGGGAACTGCTCACCCATACTTCCGGCATCGGTTATGGGATGATCGACGGGGACGCGCGATTCAGGAAAATTTACCAGAAAGCCGGTATCACCGATGCGTTCACCGAAAAGCCTGTTCTGCTGGCGGATAATATCAAAAAACTCGCAAAAATGCCGCTCCATTTTGATCCGGGTACGCAGTATTCTTACAGTGAAGGATTGGATGTGATGGGTTATTTCGTGGAACTGATGTCGGGCAAGCCTCTCGATGTATTCTTTCGCGAACGTATTTTCAACCCGCTGGGAATGAATGATACCTGGTTTTACCTTCCCGATTCGCTGGCCGGCAGGCTGGTTCCGGTCCAGACCTGGCAGGATCAGAAATGGGTCCGCTATCCCTACGATTTCTATGATCAGGACTACCCGGTGAAAGGCGCAAAAACCTATTTCGCCGGCGGCGCAGGGCTCTGCAGTACGGCAAAAGATTATGCCACCTTCCTTCAAATGTATCTCAACCAGGGTGAACTGAACGGGCACCGGCTGCTGAGCCGGACCACCGTCGAATTCATCCTGTCGAACCAGGTCGGTGACCTGATGAGTGACCGGGGCGATTTCTACGGGCTCGTTTTCGGGGGTGAAGATCAAAAAGCCCAGGACCTGGGCGGAAAGGGCCATGCCGGCACCTTTCAATGGGGCGGGTATTTCAACACCCAGTATTTTGCCGACCCCAAAGAGCAGATCAGCGGCATCATCATGAAACAAACCCAGGATATCCCGGATAATACGGGATGGAAATTCCGGCAAATGGTGGAAACGACGATCGATGACTGAGGAGGAGGAATCAACTAACTCTCAGATCGTACAGATCATCCTGCTTGGATCAAGAGCAACGGGAAATATTAAATAGTGTCAGAAAGAAAACTCATGTTTTTTAGCCGTGCTTGATAAGAAAACGTCAAGAGCAAGGCTTGCGATGACTGAAAAACAGGAGTTTACTATTCGTAAATGACTGTTTTGAAGTCGAGCATAACGCAGCTATTGGCGTTTTCTTGCAAGCACTAAATACGGATCCGGCATCGATCCCAGCCTGTCCGGTGATCATCCCGATCCTGACGAATTGAACAGGATCAGCCGGGAATCCGACGACCTGCTTCTTCCTGATCCGATTGATCCCCCAAACGACTAACAGATAAACGATCCGGATCTTACCGCCTATACCCAACGTGTGGGTAAAGCCATTTACAGAAAACAGGTCGACTTTCGTGTAATCCCGGATTTGGTATTTAACTTTTTATATCGTAATATTGCAATATAATTTTAAGCTATGGGGATTACCAGAACAGATATACACAGTGAAGCGGTCAATAAGATTGCAATGCTGGCTAAGGCTTTTGCCCATCCGGCAAGGGTGACGATTCTGAAACATATCATCGAAGCCAAAGGCTGCATCGTGAACGACCTGGTGGAAGTGATTGGCTTGTCGCAGCCTACCATTTCCCAGCATCTGAAGGAACTGAAAAACATCGGACTCATTAAGGGCGAAATAGAAGGTCCGAGAATGTGCTACTGCATCAATGAAGAGGTATGGAACGAAGCAAGATCAGCCTTTCTCGGGATCTTTTCTTCTTATACCCCTGACATATGTTGCTGATTTTATCAGTCAAAATATACCATAATATAACGTTAATCCGATAAACCGATGAAATCTCCTGATGAACTGAGATCCCTTGTGAGGGCAAAGTACGGACAGATCGCTGAACAATCCAAAGAAGGGAACCCATCATCCTGCTGCGGAGGAACGTCATGCGGCGAAACTCCGGGCTATTCGGTCATGGCCGATAATTACAGCAAACTGGCTGGTTACCATCCCGATGCCGATCTGGGTCTCGGTTGCGGACTGCCTACGGAATTTGCCCTGATCACCGAAGGCGATACCGTGGTCGACCTGGGTTCCGGGGCGGGAAACGACTGCTTTGTGGCTCGCTCCGTCACGGGTGAAAAAGGAAGGGTGATCGGCGTGGATATGACCGGAAAGATGATTGAAAAAGCCCGCCAAAATGCCGGGAAACTGGGTTATGACAACGTCGAATTCGTTCATGGCGAAATTGAAGATAACCCTCTGGACGACAATACCGCCGATGTAATCGTCAGTAATTGCGTGATGAACCTGGTTCCCGACAAAGACAGGGCTTTCCGTGAAACCTACCGGATCCTGAAGCCCGGGGGGCATTTCAGCATTTCCGATATTGTCCTTGATGGTCGTCTGCCCGGAAAACTGAAGGAAGACGCCGAAATGTATGCGGGTTGTGTTGCCGGTGCCGTACAAAAGGATGAATATCTTCAGATCATTCGGAAAGCCGGCTTTAAGAATGTAAAAATTCAAAAAGTGAAATCCATCCAGCTCCCCCGGGAGATCTTACAAAAATATCTGGCGGACGATGAACTGGAGAAATTCGGGAAAATCTTCGGCATATTCAGCATTACGGTTTATGGTGAAAAGTAAACGGTCATGGTCCGGAATGCGGAGAACAGGTCTTCAGCCAACCCGCCGGGAATGAGAGGTCGTCCTCCCGGTCCGGTGAACTTTTTTTATACATACATACATTCAAACGATTGGTTTTTCAATGCCCATAAAATTATTAAATCCTGCCCTACAGCGATATGTTCGTGAAAGGATCGCCGAATTTGATCTCATCCCCGGAGAGCGAAAAAAGGACCTTGAAAAAGTCGCCGGTTATGTGAACGAACGGATCCATCATGGGCGGTCGCCAGGTTGGTCTTTATTTGCACCCACAATTCCAGACGGAGCCAGATCGCGCAGATCTGGGCCCGGGCAGCAGCTTTTTATGATCAGGTGCCGGATGTCGAAACCTATTCGGGCGGCACTGAAGCCACGGCATTTCATCCCAATGCGGTAAAGGCAATGAAGGAAACGGGGATGGAAATACGGGCGGTAAAAGACGGTGATAATCCGGTTTATGAGATCAGGTTTGCCGAAGATGCGGCACCGGTCGAGGTCTTTTCGAAGGTTTTTGACGGAAGCGGAAACCCGGCGACATGATTTTGCCGCTGTCATGACCTGCTCGCATGCCGATGAAAATTGCCCCTTTATTCCCGGCGCTTCTCAGCGGATAGCCGTTACTTACGATGATCCGAAAGATTTTGACGGAACGCCGGGTCAGGATGAAGCCTACCGGGAAAGAACCCGGCAGATCGCCAGGGAAATGCTGTATCTTTTCAGTAAAACGGGTATTTAATGACAACCGCGACAAAACACGGAAAGCCTAAGAAGCTGGGGTTTCTGGACCGCTATCTCACCCTGTGGATATTTCTGGCCATGGCGGCTGGCGTATCGATGGGATATTTTCTCCCGCAAAGCGCCGATCTGATCAATTATTTTTCCAGCGGGACAACCAACATTCCCATTGCCGCAGGACTGATCCTGATGATGTATCCCCCACTGGCCAAAGTGCGGTACAACCAGATCGGCAAAGTGTTCAGGAACATAAGGATCTTAAGCCTTTCACTCGTATTAAACTGGATCATCGGACCGGTCCTGATGTTCATCCTGGCGGTCATTTTTTTGCATCATTATCCGCAATACATGATCGGGCTGATCATGATCGGCCTGGCGCGGTGCATCGCCATGGTGCTGGTATGGAATGAACTGGCTGACGGTAGCCGGGAATATGCGGCCGGACTGGTGGCGTTGAATTCCCTGTTCCAGGTCCTTTTCTACAGCATATTTGCCTGGATATTCATCACCAAGCTGCCGCCCATGCTTGGTTTGAAAGGTTATGAAGTGAATATCGGCATCGGTGATATTGCGAAAAGTGTCGCCATTTACCTGGGTATTCCGTTTGTGGCCGGACTATTGAGCCGGTTGATCCTGGTAAATTGGAAAGGCGAGGAATGGTACCAGGTCCAGGTTCGTTCCGGCGATCAGCCCCATAACGCTTATAGCATTGCTTTTCACCATTGTGATCATGTTCAGTCTGAAAGGCGAACTCATCGTCAGGCTGCCGATGGATGTCCTTCGGATCGCGGTACCGCTGGTGATTTATTTCGCGCTCATGTTCCTTGCCGCGTTCATGTTGTCGCGGTACCTGGGAGCGGATTATTCAAAAAATGCGGCCATTTCCTTTACCGCCGCCGGCAATAACTTCGAACTGGCCATCGCGGTGGCCATCGGCGTGTTCGGCATCAATTCGGGTGAGGCGTTTGCCGGGGTGATCGGTCCCCTGGTGGAGGTGCCGGCCCTGATCGGCCTGGTGCATGTCGCCTTTTGGCTGAAAAGGAAATGGTATCATGCATGATTCCGGCAAAGACATGCATGAACCTGGCCGTCTGCGGGATGAAAGATCGGGAGGTGACCGGGAGGGATGAAGTCATTGAGCTTTGCGGCAACATTAGGCGGGCATCAGAACAGGTTTTTTTCCAGAATTACGGTCAAATCGATTTTAATTTATAGATTTGCATTCTCTTTGGCTGAAGGATGCGGGGGTAAGGACTGGCATCCCGTCGTTGACAGTCGGGAGGGTCGGAGGTTCGAATCCGGAAGAACTGAAAATAGTGAATTATTGAAATAATTATCATCCTTCGATAGTGCTAGGGAGCGATTTGGGGGATGGACTCTCCTTCGCTAAGGCTACGGAGGGTGAGAAAGGTTACGAAGATCTTGACCCTCCTTCGCTAAAGCTACGGAGGGTGAGACGGGGTATAGCGCAGTCCGGTTAGCGCACCTGCTTTGGGAGCAGGGGGTCGCAGGTTCGAATCCTGCTACCCCGACAAATGAGCGTTCATTTACAGCGTGTTACAAGTTTTTGAACTGTGTTTTGAACCGAAAAATAAAAACCCTGTCAGAAATGGCAGGGTTTTTTGTTAGCAGGAGTAAGTCCTTCCCCCTACTCAGAACCCTCTGAAAAATTTGATTTCAGGGGGTTACTGTTTATGTGCCGCAAAAATGCACGCAATAGCATTCTGTCCTGGATTCAAATGATTATCTTTTCTCTTTTCTCTGTGGAAAATACTCATTTTTATTGCCGCAAATCAGACAAACTTCCCTGTGGACACATAGCAAATGACCACACCTGCTGCATTTCCATCTTTCTTCTTCGGTGGCAATAAATTGTGGCAACCCGGTTTCCCTGATCATTTGTAAGTTCCGGACCGGACTTTCGCCATATTTTAGCGTGTAACGTTTATCCAGGTCCTTGATGCGCCGGCAGGGAAATTTAATACACTCGTAGCATAGTAATCTTTCATCGCCTTTCTTTTCAGCACATAATTTTATGCTGCAAACCGCGCAATGACGTACCTTATTGCCGGTACTGTTACAGCCGGCACATTTATTTTTATCCCGCTGAAAACCTAAACAAATATCACATATTACGCCGCATGGGGCGATGCTTGTCTTATTCATGATCGGATCCCTTTTATCTCTTACCCCGGTTTAGATGATCAAGCGCGGGGAGGTATGATCAAAGTCATTTTGAATGCGACAGATTACCGGGTTGGTAACACATCAGCATGATCCCGCAGTGGTAAGCCACGTGTTTTATAAGCTTCATCTGTTGCCGGTTTTCCGGTTCGTCAAAAATACGCCAGCCTTTTCCGAGAGCAACGGGGTTAACGAAAAGGTGGTATTCGTCAACCATGTTTTCTTTGATCAAAGATGACACAAATGGGCATTAAAGTACAGCAGACCACTGCCTGCGCACTACCCGGCCTGGGTTTAGCCGCATCCTTGTCCAGGATGCTGAAAACCAAAATTTGGCGCATTGGTTATCCAAATCTAAACCGAAAAAGTTATTTATACTAATCCGGGGGGATAAGAACCTAAGGGAGTAACGAAGCCAGGCTTTATAGAGAGGAAGGTACAAAACATACAGCTTTCCGTTGCATGATCTGAATGTAACCGTATTTACCGTATCCGCCGGCTTTCCGGTATTGCAATACCGGAGCATGCCATCATCGCCGCGCTTGTACAGGTCGATCCCGCTGACCCCGGTTGCGGGCATATGCGGCATGGCCAGATCCGGCGAGGTCAGTGTCCAGGTGTATCCGCCCCAGCAAACCCATCTTTCGTTCCATGATCTAAGCCACTAACTTTGCCGGTAAAAAGAACATGGCACACAGAAAAGATCTTTCTCAGAAAATGTTTGTGTATATACCGGTTGAAAACCATACCAAATTTCAGTTGAAAACCATACCACTTATCAATGCTTATCTTGGCTCCACTTTCACAAAAGAGCCAAGAGTAAAAAATGATAAGTATGAGTAAAAAGCAGAAAATTATCCTGCACAATTACCAGGATGGTTATTCCGAGCGAAGAATAGCCCGGGAGTTAGGCATTAACCGGGAAACGGTACGTCGTTACCTGGCAGAATACGCCAAAGCCAGGGAGAAGTTATCCGATTCAACAGAAACAGACGAAGTGCTGATTGAGGAGATTGTCAAGCTCCCCAGTTACGACAGCAGCAACCGGGGCAAGAAAAAGTTTACCCAGGAAATAAGCCAGGCGGTTGACCGGTTGTTGCAGGCCAATGAAGAAAAGCACAGCCGGGGTCTTCATAAGCAGGTGATGAAAAAGATCGATATTCTGGAACACTTGCAGGATTTGGGCTACAATATTGGTTATACCACAGTATGCCATTATATTAACCAAAAACTGCTTACCAGGAAGGAGGCCTTTATCCGCCAGGTATATAGTCCGGGCGATGTCTGCGAGTTCGACTGGGGTGAAGTAAAATTGGAGATAGGAGGGAAATTACAGACGCTTTACATGGCGGTATTTACCCCGGCCATGAGCAACTATCGCTATGCGCTACTGTTTCACCGGCAGGATACCGCAGCCTTCCTGCAGGCCCATGCCCTTTTCTTTGAACATATTGGTGGAGTTTTTCATACCATGGTTTATGATAATATGCGGGTTGCCATACGCAAATTTGTCGGCCTGTCGGAGAAGGAACCCACCGAAGCACTACTAAAGCTGAGTACCTACTATCAATTTCATTTTCGTTTTTGCAATATCGCCAGCGGTAATGAGAAAGGTCATGTTGAACGCAGTGTTGAATTTGTAAGGCGCAAGGCCTTCAGCAACAAGGATGATTTTCCTACCGTGGAATCCGCAAACGGCTGGTTAGCGGGGACCGATAATCGATTAAATACTCGCTATAACAGCAGTAATGAGGGTAAGAGGTCCATCGATCTGCTGGAAGAAGAAAAGAAGCAGCTGGCCCCGGCACCTCCCCGCTTTGATTGTGGATGGATGGAGCAATGCAGAGTGGACAAATACTCTGTCATCACTTATGCTACCAATCACTACAGTGTGCCGGATCATCTGGTGGGTAAAATGGTGGATGTAAAAGTGTACCCGGAAAAGTTACATTGCTATTATGAGAACCGCAAGGTATGCGATCATGAGCGTCAATACAGCCGGCATGGTTGGTACATCAACCTGGACCATTATCTGTATACCCTAAAGCGAAAGCCCGGGGCACTGGCCGGTTCTCAAGCCCTTGCATCGGCACCCGAGAAGGTGAAGAATATTTTCAATCAGTATTTTGAGGATACTCCAAAGGATTTTGTCGATCTTCTGATTTTCCTGCGAGATCATGACTATGCTTTCGACAGGGTCATTGAAGTTATCGCCAGGCTCAAGAAGACCAGTCCTCATGACATATCTCTGGATAAGATCAAAATGCTGTGTATGCAGAAAAACGAGGTCTATGTTCCGGAGCTTAATAACGATGATCAGATCCTTCGGCAATCGCGTGCTCAACTTGAGCAGTTAAGCTTATTACTGAACTATCAGGAAACAATTTAATCTGTAAAAACGAAATACGATGATACCAACAAATACAAAAGAGAAAATCGCTGCTTACACCAAAGAGCTTAGGCTTCCCTCTATCCGGAACAATTACACGATCCATGCCCGGCAAGCCCTTAAAGATAAATCCGCTTATGAAGATTATCTTTTGGCTCTTTTAGAAGATGAGTTTGAAAGCAGGATAAAGAATCGTAAAAGTGCCCGGATCCGCCAGGCTGACTTCCCCTATAAAAAGTATCTGCAGGATCTTCAACGCGAAGAGCTTCCAGAGAATGCCCAAACGAAAATAGATGTACTGGAAAGTCTGGAGTTCATCAAAGAGGGTCAGAATGTCATACTGGCCGGTAATCCGGGAACAGGAAAGACTCATTTATCCATAGGACTGGGGATCAAGGCCTGTATGGAGGACTACAAGGTGTTTTTTACCACCGTACCCCGCTTAATAACACAAATACGCGAGAGCAGGTCCCAGAAAACCTTGCGTACCCTGGAAAGCCGGTTTGAAAAATTTGATCTGGTGATCTGTGATGAATTTGGGTACATCTCCTTTGATAAGGAGGGCGCAGAGATGCTATTCAGTCACCTCTCACTTAGGGCGGGAAGAAAATCAACCATCATTACAACCAACCTGTCTTTTGACCGCTGGAGTGAAATTTTTGGTGATCCTATACTGACCGCTGCCATGGTCGACCGGTTAACCCATAAAGCGCATATTGTTAACATGAACGGAATGTCGTACAGAGCTAAAGAAACAAAAAAATGGCTAAACACTTAATATCCTTTATGATAAAGGCTAAAAAGAGGTCAAGAGCTCCGACTTTCCCTTTCCCGGGGAGCGCGCTCCCCGGGAAAGGGAAAAACGTTCTTTTAATAATGAAATATTAGTATTAACCTTGCATTAAAGTGGTATGGTTTTCAACTGAAATAGTGGTATGGTTTTCAAGTGAAGGATACAAAAGTAGATAAAGAACCTTGCCGAGACATAGATGCGACAATTACAGGAAACGGATTCGATTAAAATCACTCGACAGTTGCCTGATTTTTGGATTTATACAAATTTCTGCTATAATTTCTAATTTGCAAGGTCCCGGAACAGCTTTTAAATAGGGGGTTACAGAGTTGCGCTGTATAAATATGAAAAAATTAGAATAAATATGCAATTCCGGCACAGATAGTAAAAAATCCCGGTGATTTCCCTTAGGATAGTATCTTGTCCAACTTTGAAAGTAATTCTTTATGTTTGCCGGGATTGGATTTGATCAGTTTTTGAAGATTTTGCAGTTTCCACTGGACGGCTGGCAAATCTTTAAGTCCAGCAACCGGAAACAGATCCCAATCCGGATTCCCTCGTTTAAAACTCAGTAAAAAAGTGCGATCTGAATCAGATAGGCTCGAATTCACAATTTCGATAAGTTCTTCACGAGTATTTTCAAAATCGCCATAGGTGAAATCAATGTCGGACATTCCCTTGAACTGGTTGTTAAAAGCTGACTGCTGATCCAGAAGATGTGGTTTTAAAACCTCATTCATTGTTCGCATATGGCTTAAAAGTGCCTGAATAAAGCCATTTTTAATATCTTCATTGTAACCGGATTCCTGGAATAATAAAAATACGTCAAACAGATCCCGGGGATGCTGCCTGTCGAGTGCAGCACATATTTTTCCCCCATAAAGTTCAGCGTCTGACACAACCTGTATTGCAGCAAATTTTTTGAATCGTTCCTGAACTTTATCATGTACCTGGAGTAATCTCACCGGATGAAGATGACCCCGAGTTACCGTGTTCACTTCAATTTTAATCTGAGCATTAGGAGACTGTACCAATAATTTGATATCATTCCCTTCAACAGTATGATTGCCAACGGTGGTACCGGGGATTGATTCCGTAATCATTTTTCTAATCCTGCCAAGTGAACCAGAAATATTGGCTAAGTGCAGTTTCTCTATTATCTATTGGTAGATATGTGAGGTCAATATCTACCGACAACCGTGGCATGTTCCGAAGGAAGAGATTTATGGCTGTCCCACCCTTCAAAGCAAGTGTCTTCTCCTTGGCAATGTATGGTATCACCTGAAGGAGCAGGTCGGCTTGATTTAGGTATGATTGATTCATTATTCCGAAAATAATTCCTTTGGTATCGATATCTTGTATTTGGAAATATAGGCACCTCCTTTTACAATTACCCTGTCACCGGTGCCCAATTCAATCCGGGATTGGTCAATAAATTCCAGCCACTGATGATTCGCTTTGGAAGCCATAAACAGAAACAATCGTTTTACTTTTATGGAGTTGCAGTTTTCAAGCAATTCCTGCAGAATTTTTGGACGAAGATTAGCCAACCCCTCAAGTATTTGATAACATTCCATCAAATCGAACCGATCAGGAGCCAGGTACAAACATTCAAGCATGGCACGTTCAGGAGATGATATTTGAAGTTTAAAACCATCCTGCGAATATTCAAATAAAGCAGCCTTAGCTGGCAGAAATTTCGTTTTCACATGGACTATCCTTTGGCTCCATCCCTGACTGAAAAACCACCCGGGCAATTTAATATATTGTGGTGAAAACAAATAGAGAGGTTCGTTCTCCGTTCTGACATAATGGGATAAACCCTGGAGTGATATAGACGTCAAACCACCGACATGTACGGGCGATTCAGTTTGTCTTTGTAGTGAATTCAAAGCACCTGTCCACTGCACATTTTCATTTGGCCGTTTAAATGCTCCAAATCCGTATGATTCAAGCCATCCACTTTTCAGATAATATTGCTGAAGATCATGTGATATACCATTCTTTTCGAGCCAGGATGCAAGGAGTACGGTTCCCGGGATATGGTTCGACAGGAGGTACATTAATTTTTTATCTGAATTGGTAGTCATGCTACCAAAATTAGAATATATTTAATGAAAAACAAAATATAACAAGTATTTCCATTATATATTTTCATAAATAAGTAGTAATACTACTAGATTTAGGAAATATTTAACGGAATCAGTATTCTCACCTTTTCAGGTAATTGTTTAATGAGAGGCTTTAAGCAAATTAATATTCATGATTCATATTCGTTATTCACTGACACATTTGGTTGGCCGATGCGATTTTTATATTGCAGATTCTGCATATTTCATCCATTCTCTGTTTCCAATCAGTGTAGACTTCCAAATAGAGAGTTTCGCACACCATTCAATACTTACACCGGGAAATCTTTTGCTATCTGAATAATAAAAATCTGGTCAATTTATTAGCGGGAAGAGGGGTGCAGTTAGCCGAAGGTTTACAAATCGTGCATTATTCTTCTCCAAAAGAACCTTCAGCCATATATAAAGCTACGATTGGAAAATCCCTAAAGAAGTCATGATTGAGGACAAAACCACTCTCGAATAAATGAGGCTTATTCAATAGGTTTACGAGGATGATTAACAAACCATCTTCCCCCTTATTGAAAAAATGCTTACCTACAAAAAGTTCAAAGAGTTCTTTCAGAAAAATGTAGCTGAATTATAACAAAAAAGCTAGGGAGTATCCCTGCTTCTTTATTTATTTATCTCGATTACTCAAGTTCTATATAATGTTTAAGCTTCGGGTTTTTATTTTCCTGAAGTTCTTTTATAAATGTGGGATCTTTTTCTATAAACTTTTCAAATGGCAAAATGTAATCCAATATCTGTAACTGTCTTGCCCCCTTGCCAATATATAACTTCCCCTCCTTGATAAAACATAGAAAAACAGGACTATCAGGGTAAAAAACTATATCAGGATTAAACCTCATAATTTGATGAGCCAAATTTGATTGGCCTTTAAAAGTCGGTTCATTATACTTGTTTGTATCATTTACTGAAAAATATGAGTTATCGTAATTACTAAAGTGTAATGATCCTTGATAAATCGAGTCTTTAAAAACAAGTGCTTCAAAATCATCGTGTATCTTGGTAAAGTCGATTAAGTTAGCTAAAGTATTTGTATCACCAATGTGATATTGCATGTAATTTTCTTTTAATTTAAACATTGGAATGATAATAAAGTGAAAGCTTTTTAATTCTTTCTTTGAGAGCTTTCCGTTGATTTTATCAAGTTTTTTTAATTCCTTAAAAACTCTTTTTTCTAGTATAGGCAACTCTTTTTTATAGCTATGTAAAGCGTTAATTAATATTTCCTGTTCTGATTGCGAAAAAGATAATACACAATTGAACAAAAAAATAATTGTCAGCATTAATTTTGTCATAATTAATTTACCATTTTATCCAAGTTATAACTGAATTACTTCCAACATAAGAACTCCCATTTACAATAGCTCCCTGTATCGGATCCATAACAAACAAATTTGACAAAAATTCGTGTGTTCCTGTTCCAAAAAGATTTAATCTATTATTTACTGTAAGACTTGTAATAACAGTAACATGACTATTCTCTGTTGAAAAAAGGGCATATCCGTTGTCAAATGTTTGACCAAGTGCACTATAATTATCAAATCTATTAAAAATTTGACCTCCATAATTTTGAGCCCCATAATTTTTTGCCACATCATAAATGGCTGCTCCATCAGCGTTATTCATAACTCTCAAATAACTTTGCGGATTTGGATCGTTTGGATTTGAAAATGCTGAAGCCCACGCGTAACAATTTTTAGAAGCATCAGGTTGTTTAAATTTTGAGGGATCTGCAGAATATGAAAAACTATATGTTTTTGAAGCTCCCTCAATCTTCAATGTCCAAGGATTTGCTCCTCTTTTAACTGCATTCGAGTATCCTTTTATCCCTCCCTGTACCATTCCGTTTAAACCTCCCCAAAAAGCCCCGGATTTAAATCCAGATTTAAAACTATTTCCTCCAGCCCATGAAGTAAGCCCGCCTGAAAGACCCCCGGCTACCCCACCTGCAACGCCTCCAAAAGCACTTCCTGCAATGACTCCATTAATATTTCTTGTCACATTTGAAGCCAATCGCCCTGCCACACCTCCAACAAAACCAACCGCATAAGCTGTTACCCCTTCCTTTAAATTATGCACGTTTCCGGCATAGGCCTGCTGAACAAAATTGACAAATCCTGCCTGTGACGCCATATATAAAATAGGAAGAAAAATAATCTCACCGCTGGGGTCGGTATACATGAGCGGGTTATTCAGGCAATAACAATACCGGTTAAAATTCTGCGTCGCATCTGGCGCCTGAACATAGTTATCGGGACTCAGGAATAACCCTAAGGCCGGATCGTATACCCTGCCGTTCATATTGATCAGGCTGACCTTGTCCATGTGCTCGTGACCGGTGAACCCCCGGGGGGTCAGTGTAATTAAAGGAGTTATCTCCGTTTCACTTAACCGGTGTCCGTCATCCGGGTCACGTCGGTTTCCCCAGGCATCGAAGCTAAGGAATTGTTCAATGGTGCCATTATCGCTGGTGATGCATCTCAAAGAACCTAAATAATCCGTATAAATATAATGCATTTTATTATACGATGGTGTTTGCTCGTACAACCCGATCAATTGTCCGTTTGCATAGATATAATTCAGATGCCGGATGAGGCTCCCGTCAGGATGGGTTTCTTTTTCATAATTATTGAAATAATACCGGTTATAACTTAGCGTGCTATTCTCAGAGTATGAAACTTTAAAACGCTGGTTATCGGCCCCGTAAATGAACTGGTATTCCTTTTCAGGGATACCCTCGTGATCCATAACAGATTCGAGCTTTCCGGAAGCCGTAAATGAAAGATCCTGAAAAGGGGGATTATAATTACTCGTTGCTTCAAGTGTTTCTAATTTGTGGTTCCCGGTTGATTGGTAAATATATGATCCTGCATTGCTTTTGCTATCAATGCGATTTCCATCATAAGTCATTGTAAGACTTTCTCCTCCCGTGGCTGTATGTAACCTGTTCACTCCGCTATAGTATGTAAAGCTCTCAGTAAAGCCATGCCACCCTGAGGCGTAATGATTCTCCGTACGGTAATTAAGCTGATTCTGCGTATTGAAATTATATGTGAAATTAATTATGTTAGGTACAGATATACTGGTAAGATGGTCATAATCATCATAATCGTATGTAGATAGTTTGCCATTCCCGTATGCGGCATACTGAACCAGACCCCGCGTGTTTACACCGCTGAGGCTCCAGACTGGTGTTCCCGGACTGGCCTGGTCGTAAATAGCTGCCAGATCGTCATAGTTCGTATAGCTGTATGTAAGCGTTAGCCCGGCCGGATAAGTAAGCGAGTTAATTCGGCCTTTGCTATCATATCCATACTGGTAGGTGAATGTCTGGCTTCCATTGCTTCGCGTTTCACCAGATAGCCGACTATGATCATCATACGTATAAGTCAGGCCTGCTTTACCCGGAGCTGTGATGGTTTGGATTTTTCCTTTCCCATGAGTGCCGTCATAGGAATAGGTTATTACTAATCCATCTACTGTTTTAGTAGAAATCCTTCCTAATTTATCATAGAGAATTGTAGTTGTTTTCTGCCTTGCATCAGTAATGGAATTGGTTTCGCCGAACGTATTATATGCATAATTCGTGATGCCGGCATCAGGATCGGAAAGGGTAAGCTGATGTCCGTAATTGTCGTAAGTCATGCTGGTCGTACTTCCGGGAGCTGTAATAGTGAGAGGCTGATTGATGCTGTTATAACTATAAGTAATTGTTCCTCCAGGGTCCGTTGCTTGGATTATATTTCCCGCCCCATCTGTCGTTTTGGAATATACTTCCCCTGTACTATATGTTTGTGTTACCGTATTGTCGGAATACGTATTGGTAATGGTCCTCAGGTCAGGCAGGG
Organism: uncultured Bacteroidales bacterium; assembly: GCA_963763215.1. Lineage (GTDB taxonomy): Bacteria > Bacteroidota > Bacteroidia > Bacteroidales > DASQZK01. The sequence goes on along the minus strand of CAVXNX010000014.1, from coordinate 114,616 downwards.
TTGTGATATGCAATTTCAGGTTGGTAGCATAATAACTGTAGGAGCTAACGGTATGAGCTGTCCCTAAATTGGGATTGTATGGTCCGTCATTTTCATATACCTGTCCTAAAGTATTGTACTTATTGTCGGTATAAAATTTCATGTCGTCATAGCCAATTGTTACTTTCCGCAGAGAACGGCCCAGAATATCGAAATATTCGGCATTGTTAAAGTAGTTATCTTTATGGATCTCTGTGTAATAAAGAGCATTCTCAGGGGCATCGCCACCATTGGCCCAGCCATACGAATAACTTATGAGACGATTATCCGGAGTTGTGGTGGTCAACAATCGGCCCCAGGAGTCATAGGTATTGGTCGTTGAAAGACCATTAATATCAGTTTGTACCAGTTGATTCCCCATATCGTCATAAGTAGATGAGGCCGTTTGATTCAGAGCATTAGTAGTACTGGTAGCGAAACGGTGATACGTGTCATCATATCCAATGGTTGAGGTCCGACTCTGTATACCTGAACCTGAAATTGTTATTGAATTTGTATTCCCGTAATCGTCGTATACATAGGTTGTGGTTACCCCATCGGAAAGCGATGTATGAAGGTCTCCGTTGGCATAATAGGTATAAGAGGCCGACTGGGTAATATTTGGTTTACCTGTACGAGAAAATATTGTAGACACACCTGAAGGGTTTCCCTGAGCATTATAACCGGAGTAGGTTGCATCTGTCTTTGATTCACCGGTATTAATATCTGTGATTTGATGAGTAAGATCACCGCTTTGGTTAATAGTGTTTTGAATATTTGTAATATTATTATTTATGTCTGTCTTTGAAATATTATCCGGATAGGTAAAATAGCGATGGTTCCCAAAATCATGATATGAATAATGGTTGTAAACTGTTTTGGATAAGTTGGTTCCCTGAAGAGACAGAGTCTGGGATTGAGTAATGATGGGTGCAAAATAGCTGGTATTCAGGCCGTAATCAGTTATCGTCTTACTCGTTGGGCCTGTGGCTGTTAGTTTAGAAAATCCGAGGAAGCCTTTTCCCTGTTTATGAATACGGGCGCCCTGGTATGTATATGAGGTAGTAAATGTACCCCCGAGACCATTAGGATAATTAACGCTGCTGACCATATAGGAAGCGCCCCGATAATCCATGAGAGGAAAACCAGAAGTTGTTAAAGGAGTATAAAAATTGCCTCCGGTTGTCGTAAGCCTTCGGCCAACTGCACCCCCCCAAAGATAAGATTTCCTATTCAGATAGAATGAGGTTTCCCGGAAGCAGATCCTCCAGTTTCTGTATTGAGTAATCAGGGATCAGGGTAAGAACTTTTTTTAGCCAGGCAAAAGGCTCTACATTGGTGATCTTGCATGTGCCTAGAAAAGAGTAGATCATGGCGGCTTGTTGGGCAGCTTCATGACTGCCTGCGAACATATAATTTTTTCTTCCGAGTGCGACCGGCCGAATGCTATTCTCGATTAGATTATTGTCGATCTCCCATTTTCCGTTTTCTGTATACCTGACCAGCCTTTTCCATAGCGTTAAGGTGTAGGTTAATGCTTTTCCAATGGCACTCTTGGGAAGTACTTCCGGTAACTGTTCTTTCATCCAGGATTCCATTTCCTGTAGTATTGGGACTGACTTTTCCTGACGTAAGCTTTTTCTTTCCTGGTAAGTTAAACCTTCTTCACGGGCCTGGCGCTCTATGGCATAGAGTTGCTGTATTTTCTCCAAAGCATACCCTGCCCTGTCAGGATCATTGTCCTTGGACTGTTCAAATTTCCGCCTGGAATGTGCCATGCACGATAATAAGGTTATTCCTTCCTTGTTTCCAAATTCATTATACGCAGCATACCCATCACTTTGTAACGCACCCTTGTATGACTGTAAAAATTCTTCAGGGCCCGCTCGTTCCCGACTTCTCCGGTAATCAAAACATACCCTTTTGTGCTCCGGTGAGTAATAGACCCAGTGGTAACCTTTATGTGTGGCTCCCGGCTTATCTTTGGTCAGTACCGGGATAGGCGTTTCATCGGCCATCAGATAATCACTCTCAAGGACTTTATTTACTAAGGTCTCATACAGCGGTTCGAGCAAACGGCAGGATGCCGTAAACCAACCACTGATAGTCGATTCGGCGATGGTAATATCCTGACGCTTGAACTGCCCGGCCTGACGGTAAAATGGTAGATGATCCACGAACTTGCTGATCAGTAGATGGCTCAGCAGTCCCGGTCCGGCATTGCCTTTAGGTATAGGAAGGCTGGGCAGTTCAGCCACTACAATTTTTTCTTCTGCCGGCAGTACATACTTGGGGCGGATATACCGTTCCACATAAAATTTACCTGGCACATACTCCAGAACTTCTGTGACCAGTTCTCCGATCTTTTTTGCTTGGGTAATATCTTCAGTAGGCTCTATAACATGGTCTTCACGATGCAGGTGTGACGGCAATTCAAGACGTTTGGCCGATCCTTTGTTCCCTTCCGGCTTCTTGCGGTTATAAGTGATCTCTTCTGTTTGTGGCTCAGCCGCCAGAGGAGCTTCCATACCCAAATCCAGGCTTAACTGTCCCGGATCACTGGCAACGTAACGTTCACTTTTACTGCCAAAGATCATCCTTTTGAGCTGGGAAAGTTCCTGTTTCAGGTACATATTTTCTGCCAGTAACTCCTGATATTGTGCCAGAGAAACGACCTGATTTCCGGATGATATTTCCTGCCCGTTTTGCATATAGCAAAAATCGCAAAAACATCTCTGTAACCCTAATATTTTCAAGGGTTTTTATTAAGAAGTAATGAGCTGATTGTTGATAAAATACCGCCTTCTTTGTTTGGATTTTTCAATCATTATTCCCTCGATCATCAGCATCAGTGATGACCAGGTTATCTGACATGTTTTCTCGCCAGGTTTCACTTTTGGAAGCTCGAAAGTACCTCGTTCAAGACGCTTGTAATACAATACAAATCCGCCCAGTTCCCAGTGCAGCAATTTGATCTTGTCACGCTGGCGGTTTACAAAGACGAACACTTCACCGGTCACCGGTCTGCGGTTAAGCTCATGATGAACCAGGCCGCACAGACCGTCAAAGCCTTTGCGCATATCTGTCGGCCCGGCATAAAAGTAATACCGGTAGGTCGAGGTCAGGGTAAACATCCTAATTACCGTACTTACAGGTTGACCAGTTGCTTCAGGAGCCGAAGGTCAGGTGCCGGAAGCTGAACGATCACCCCGTTGGGATATCGGATCTCTATAACCCTGGCTCCGGAAGAAGATATTTCAATCGGGATAAAACCTGAAGTTTTTTCCTGTTCTCGCTGCCGGTATTTTTTCTGCCAATAATGAAAGGTGGCCAACTTAATTTCATGTTCCTGACAAAAAACTTTTTGAGTTTGGTTGCTATCCTGCCATTTTTCTATGAGGGAAAACATTTTCTCCTGCTGTTGTTCTCTTTGCTCCTTTTTCATAAATTCATGCTTTGGAGCAAAGCTAACTTATCAGGTGTGTTTTTTCAAGATGCAGTTGGCCGAAGGCTTACGAACTTTCAGCCTGCCTAATATCCAAAATCAATAAAAACATCATTAATACATTGCTTACCAGCCGATAGCCCGGCGGGTGCAGTTTAACATAGCCTGTCCCGTTTCACGGGAGACTCATCGCTGTTCCGATAGGCATCGGAATGCAAACCGCTCAGAGTCCTATTTATTAGAGGTAGTTTATTTTATTTCATTAATACTGGTTAATTTTAATAAAATAAGAACAGGGAACATTTCATTATTTTTAATACAATCAGAACGAATATGAAAATTTGTTGAATAACTCTTACAACTGATTTTTATAAAAGAAGCATTATTTTCCCTTTTAAATCTCTCCATCCACCAATAAGCGTATAGTTTTGATGAACCTGGTACTAATGTATAACCAATATATGGACCAAGTATTTCCTGAGTTTTTTCCTTTTCAACACAATTACTAATATAACTTTCCTTGTATTTGTAGATCTCAGGAATAGTTGTATTTATCAATATTTCTTTATGAGGCTTAGAGTTATCAAGAAATATTTGTATGCTATCTTTTGATTTTTGTTCGAAGCTATATTGTATTTCAAGTATTATGCTTTTATAATTGTCAAATGAGGGTCTTTTAAGAAAGATTCCATTTTCGTTGTGGATTAGATTTATTTTTGAACGTTTTATTTTGGCAGAGTTTACTTTATTATTTTGTATGAAATAAACTTTCAATGATTTGAAATCTACCCCAGTATTTTGATCATTACTAGATAAAAAGATGCTGTCATTTAAACCATCGGTGTTATAATAATATCGAAACAATCTGTTATATCTTAAAGTAAACAGCTTATCAATTGCACCCGATTCAAATTGATCTTCTCGATAGGGGAAATAAATCATAGACTCATCATATAGGTATGCGGAATTTTTTGAAAATAAATTAAAATCATTCAACGATACATCTTCAAGTTTATTCATCTTTTGTGAAAAGGCATTTGAAAAACTTAACAAGACATATAGAATGAATAGGAGGCTGATTTCTTTCATTTTTTTAAATTAAATTACCGTTAAGGTTCGAATATGCGTAGTGCGGGATTTCAAGGCACTTCATTATCAAATCGCTACAATGTTTATTAAATGCTTGAACGTTCAAATTTACTCAATCGCCCCGCATTACGCATATTTTTTGTGTGTGCCCTCCATGAGCAGTAGCACACACCTGTTGAAAGCTCAATAAATAATTGAAAATAGCAATTTTCTTTGATTAATGAGCAAAGACAGGTGTTGTTTTTTTCCAGAGGCTGCGCCGTCGGCAAGCCTTTGGCGGCCGATGGGAGCAAGTCCCTTACATGCCCGGGTAATTCCAATAAATTATCGAGAGGAATGGCAAAGGAATCGCGAACACCTTTTAAAAAAATACCGGGGTTAGTAATTGTTAGCAAGTCGCAAGATGGTTTACTTGGAAGTATGCACTGAACCGTAGTGAAGCGGAGTTTACGACCAGAGGGAGTACCGAAGCGGAACGGCAACGGCAACGGCGAAGCCTAACAATCTAAGGCCTTACTTTTCAGTCCTCACGTGTCATGTTCCTGATCCGAAACATGGAACCTTCATTGCATCGGGGCCCTGCTTTTTCATTTCAATGGCCAGTGCGGGCTGGCATATCACTTCCTGGAGACCATTCCCGGGCATGGGATGAACCTTCATGGCACAACCGATGATTTTGTGGGTGAGTTGTTCATATTTCATTTCAACATCGCCTGAATGAGGATTCTTAGGATTTTAAGATGATAGGATTTGAAGACCAACTATTGTTGCTTCCAAGGTATTCGTATTCTGCAATTTACCATTCCCCCGGAATCCTATAATCCCATTATCCTACAAATCCTAATTCAGACGGTTGCCGAATTTCACCGTCCGTTTTGCTCATGAATATGCATCCGTTCATGTTCCTTGGGTGAGCTTCGATAAACCTGACAGGTTTCGGAAACCTGTCAGATTTTGCTGCGACAGGCGTATTTTTGATTTTACTGATTTGCCTTTGTATTCCAGAGGTTTTTGCCAGGGAATTTACTTTGCAAACGAGAATATGAACCCATATTCGCATGGTACCAAAAGATCGTTCCTCGTAAATTTACCCCAACGCTTTTTAGCTTACGCTGAGCTCGTCCTTCGTCCTCGGTTCCCATGGTTTAGTGAACCTCCCGGTACGTGGCCTCCCGAAAGCTTTCGGGATAGGGTGGTGTGAGAGGTTCTCCGATAGGCGCTAGTCGCCTTTAGGCAGCCTACTCGTTACAAAGTTACCTAATCAGACAACTTAATCCAAATTTATCGTGTTTTCTTTTAAGCGGGAAACATTCTGTATTATTGCCAACGTTGAGTGTATGATTTCGTAAAGGATTGCGGGCTCCAAACCTATCAAGTTAACACCAAAAATTCAAGCGAGTGATACCGCTCGAAAACCTATGAAACCCTTATGAATTATACACATTGTGTGTGCCCTGCATGAGCAGTAGCTCACACCTGTTGAAAGCTACCCTGTTTAAAATCCTCGAATAAACGATTTGACCATTCTGCGAATTCCGGTTTCAAACCCTGTCAGGGTTGGCGTTGAATGACATTTCGATGAACATAAGCCGTTAGCTCCTCATCAAATGGGTGTTCCAGGTTGCCTTATTCCTTTGTCAGGGAATTACAGGAAGAAACCGGGAAACAGATCCCTCTTGTTCTCGCCATTTTTTGGGGCTACCGGAAAGACGATTTTCGTTCCGTATTATCCGTGCACACCCTCGATCTGATTACCTGTCTGAATACATTCTGCGGGAAAGATATCAGATATGAACATGGGGTAAAACCGAGGTAAAAAGCTGATGGATAGCGAATCGTTGGAAGCCTTCGGCACACTGCATCATGAAATCATATACCTGATCGATTAACTTTGACCCAGAGCATGAATTTTTGAACCAGTGAACAGAAAATAATTTGTCATTCCACTTGTATTGCGTATTTATTTCCTGAACACTTTAATTTTCTGAACTGAAATTTCACCAGGCACAGTATTTTCAATTAAACCGAATGGCTTGGCCGGAAATTTCAGAGAATATTCGTCACCATTCAAGACTCTGTTTCCAACCCATTTCCCATCAACAAACTCGCCTTCCTCCTTTATAAGCATTTCAACATAAGGTTTGTTTTCGTCGGCCGATTGAAAGTCAAGGTTAAAACCATTGCCCGCAATGATAAATTCATCCACGCCTGTTTGAATCACCATCCCATAACCCGTTATGCCCGGGGATTTCTTTTGTTCATATTTGGGAGTGAATTTGTAGCCTCCGAGAATAAAGGGCTTTGAGGTTGAAGCATCAAGCTCCATAAACGCATTCACTTTATTCTCAACCTGTGCATTTGCTATCAGTGGCATTAAATCGTTAAGCACCCGGTAGGCATTAATGATAGGATGGTTATCGATCTGGTACATATCATGATCAATGGCAAAGGGAGAAAAACACATGGCCTTGTAATGACCGATGGTAAAAAATGATTTTGCTGCCGCACTGGGTGTATCCCTGAGCCATGGGGCACATGACTCAGGAATAAACAGCGGATTACCCTGATGAATAAATTGCCTGCATTTCTTATTAAAATCTTCCAATTGATAATTATCCGTGGCAAAAACATCGATATCCGGTGCACCAGCCTGCCAGATATCCAGCATCCTGTAATTTGGGCCACCACTAAACCAGTCGCCCGGCTTGCGAATGCTATCTGCTGCACAAGCATTAACAAAGGTGGGAATGGGATAGATCTCCTTGCCTGCTTTCGATAATTCATTAATGTATGTTGCATAATGCCATGCCATGAACATCTCATCCGTATCCAACGATTTACCAAAAACCTCCTCCCAGCTGCCCTCCTTTTTTGATCCGTTATTTTGATAAGCGTTGCGAAGAATGGGTTTAATGTTGTCGATATTATTCCGGATGTATTCAATTAATTCACCCGGAACATTTTGTTCGAAAAGGGCGTTGGCAGCAGTTGAAAAGTCACGGGAATTCTTCTTTATTCCGACTTCATTTTCAATCTGCATCATTAAGACGGTCTGATGCGTATCGACCTGCTTAATTCTTTCCAGTAGTTTTAAATAAGCGTTTTTGTCTGCCTCCAGACATTGAGCATTAAAATTCGCAATGGCGCGTATGATTTGACCGTCTTTACCCCGCATTCTCGGGAAACGCTCCCAATTCATCTTAACCCAGGCAGGGGCATAATCCGACCTCGTATTTTTCCAGCTTCCAAACCATAAAATGGCAATATGCAAATTGTTTTTATAGGCATTCTCAATAAGGCTGTCAATCAGTGTATAATCAAATTCACCTTCCACCGGCTCGAATTGCTGCCAGGTAATCGGCAAAAGAACCGTATTGACATGTAATCTTTTTAAACGTTGCCAGACGGGCTCCATGTATTTAATGCTTGAAGAAGAGGAGTTCATCACCTCACCCGCAATCATAATAAAGGGTTCGCCATCTACCATTAATTGCTTTACGCCGTTGGTTTCTTTGATATAGGGTAAAGCAACCTTGTTTCGTTCTTCCTGGTTACCGGTATTCTTTGTCGTGTTACTACAGGAGGTAACAATCATGATGAACATCAGCATCAAAGAATTGACAGCTAATTTCCTGAGCACAATAGAAGTTTTGTTAGTGATCATTACTAATTTAATTTATGAGTACCACACCTTTGATTTTTTTTGATGATTGCCCGCGGGGTCTGGGGTATATTGATGTGCGGAATTATAAAACGCCTCTACCAATCCACCCCGGGTGAAGATAAACAAAATTTTCGAACGTGTAAAAACCTCTGAAACAGCATGAAATAGACCTCATTTCGGCGAAATAAAATATTCCGTTTTCTTAAATCGAATTGCATCCGCACCATTATCATTAAAATTTAATGCAAGCATGTCAGGAGATGTAACTTTCTTTTTTAGCATCTCGTATTCGATTGGCGCGCTATCCAAATCCGTTTTTTCGCTATCCGACTATCCTATAGATTTGAGCTTCATATCCGGACCTACTTAAAAAAGGCCGTCTCAATTTTACTTCTGAGACGGCCTTTTTCTTTTTCTTTATAATGAAATCTATCTTTTCACGGCTTTAAATCGTCCCAGGATCCGATTTTCATCACTGATGATGATCAGATACAATCCAACCGGAACATTTTCGACTGATATTGTTTCATTATAATTTTGAGCCTCAGTTATACTGATCAATTTCCCTTGCATATTATAAATCTGAATTCTGTTTCCCGGATTCAAACCACTGATATTCAGTAAGCCGGTTGTCGGATTCGGATATAATACAAAGTTTGATAACTCTGCCCCTCTTGATGACATACTACCCAGGATGATGTCGTAATAAACGACGAGTGTGCCATCACCCGATATCACTTTTACTTTATCACCTGTAGATAGGGTTCCCGAAACTTTTTGATTTCCGCCGGCATCAAGAATGACAAGGGTTGACCCTGTGGAAGGAACTAATCGTTGCATAAATTCTGCAACAGTGGTTGCATCCGTCAACGATGTTTCGGCAGTCCCGGAAATCGTATATTCCAATTGGTTAACAGAATATGTTTCAGAGATAACATATGCCAGATAGGTTAATGTATTGCTATTCGGGAATAATAAGGAGATATAATAAGAATTGGTCACCTCACCATTCGCAGAAGTCACAACGACCTTATCATCTGCCTTAATTTCTCCGATGGTTCTTTCTGTTCCTGTTTTATCAACAAGCTTCACGGTTGCACCTTCGGGTATAATAACGTTATTAAGGAATTCAGTGAAAGTAACTCCCAGTGGCACATATTCAATCAGGTTGCTGGCCTGTGTCACAAGATATACATCAGAATAGATGAAAGCATCACTTTCTGAACTTGTCGGCGCCAGATTATAAATGATGTGTGTCTTACTATCTTCAGCAACAACATCGAGAGAAATACTGGCACTGACTGTTGCATCAACATATACCGTGTCGTAGTTCAGCTTCTTGTATGGCACGTAATCACCTTTACTGTTAATCGGTGTAACGGTTGCACCATAAGGAACATTGATACTATTCATAAGCGTCGCCAGTGTTGTCTGATATTCAAACCCTGAAATCGTTCCCTCACCAACAATATCCTGGCTGGCATCTGGTGATTTATGTAATATCAATACTCCATTTGCTGGACGTAAGCACGGCATCATCGCTTAATCCTTCATCCGTCACATCCAGCCTGTAATAGGTGCTGTTGGTACTGTCGGCCGATAATACTTTCAAAATATCATCCGGTGAAATAACAGTATTCGCATCAAGCAGGATCGTGTTATCAGCTCCGGATTGAAACGTAAGGGTCTGCTTTTCATCTTCTTTGTAAATACCAGTGAGAAAATCTGTCACGGTTGTTCCGGTTACGATACCCAGAATTTCCTGACCAGGACCAAAGCCCGGGCTTACCTTGTATACCCTGGACTTAATGGTAGACTTGTACTTCGTGATCGGTTCCATGTAATGTGAACCAATTCCACCAAGAGCCACCTGGTATTGCATACTGCTGGAGAGATTTCCATAATCAACATTCGGCTGAATTCTGATCCATTCACAATTGTCAGGATCATAGGGTGCCAAGGCTCCGCCTGGTATCGGGTTACCTTTTGTAACAGTTGGTTTGCGGACAAAAAGATCATTGTGTCCATTGACTGATTCTTCATAATCTCCTAAAACCCAATAACCACCGTCGGCCATTCCAAACATATCAATGAGCTCAAAATCATTGACATCAACCACTGGTTTCAGACCATTTTTAATAGAATCATTCAATACCTTGTACATGTAGATTGAATTTCCACGGTTACCATTCGGAGGCATGGGAAGACCCCTGCTACTGGAATTGCTTGTATTTTCATTCCAGGGATTTGGATGTTCCTCATTAACAGTGAAATTTACATTATAAGGAGGGTAAAAATCGTTTGTGCCGCTTATCTTAGCCATCACAAACGCCTCTCCACCGTTTAATATCGGATTCACATTTACATCAGGAAGAAGCAATTCGGGTGTGACCTCCCATGTAACTGAATCGACATATTTCGTTCCCGGAACATAAAGAGTATACCTGTACAGCCATTCGTTTGATGAAATGATCGGGTCGTAACTGTTTGTCGAACCTTTTGCCATCCCGAACGCATAATTTCTCAAATCGACAGGTAACGTTCCGGGATTATAAACTTCAAGAAAACAATTACTTCCGTACTGGTTAACAAATTCGGACAGGAAGGGATCTGCTGCGAAAGGTTCAACATCATTAGGATTTTTTTCCTTGATCAGTTCAACTGTATAAACCATAACTGTAGAGTCATCTTCGGCAGTCACTTCAAATTGCATTGTCCGGTCTTCTTTGCTTCCGGTAACTGATCGTGCCCTGATTGTTTTTACTTTAGCATTATAATCCTGAGTGGTGGCCACAAGTGTTGGAATACCATCCACATCAAACGGAACCTCTAACTTATAGTTTTGGGTCCCGGCTGAAAAAGTAGGAATGGTATCACCTTTCCATCCAAGAAAGTTTTTGTAACGTTCAGGAATATCCGGCCAGGTAATGGCAGCCAGGTTGGCATTATTACTTGGAAGGTATGATTGTACCTGTATGAAATATTCTTTGACCTTTCCGCTTTGCGAAGTGATCTTGAGTTTATCACCATTTCTCAAATCAGCCCTTTTAACACCATCAACCCACACAATTTCCGACTTTGCATTGGCTGGCAATTCAAGATACTTCATGAGTGTGTCAATGCGCATGTCAAACTGAAGTCCAAAACCCTGGCCTGTGATTGTATCAATGCCCGATTCGTTCTTTGTAACACGGGGCCAGTCCAGAATTCCATTCTGTGCCCTGGTCGTTATCATATCCCCTGAACTGCGATGATCAATAGGGACAACGATATTAGCATCGGCCGTAGGTTCAGAAACAACAATATCAAATGTTGCCGTTGTCAGGGTATTACCCACGGCATAAACAATCAGTTTGTCGCCTGTGCGTGCAGAACGGTAAAGTGAATCCCCCTGAACATCATTTAATACATAATTCCAGGCTAATCCGGGTTTCTTCTTCATATGAAGCATGATATCGTCTAATCTGCGAACTCCCCAGGGCACTGTAATTTTCTTTGCGGCGTAATCGACGCTGAGACCAGCTAATTGAGGCTCAAGCGTAGTTTCATCAAGTACATAGTTACCATGGTTTCCAACCGTCCACCAAACTTCACGCCATTGGTCATAACCTGAAGGCATGGGGATGGGGATCCAGTCAGAACCATCAAGACTGATGCCTACAGAATTAGCGAAATCCAGGTTTCCGTTCTTTATCGTGTTTTTACGAACAAGAACGGAAGTCCTCATGGCATCATAAACACCGGCAACATCATAGGCTTTACCCCTGATGTTTCTACCATCCGGACCATCAAAAAATCCGCCTACCTGATCAACCACGGCAGAGTCTGTTGGACTGTAATGATGCTCAAGAAAGTAGGTGCCGCCTCCAACTGCTGAAAAGAGATTTGAATATTCTCCTCTTTTCACAGTTTGTTCGGGATCATCATAAGGATTGCTGATGCTGTCATCCGGGTATGTTATCCCGCCAATCGGTTCCGGCAGATGGAACAGCTTATCGGCAACCTTGTACATCCCGGTCTGCTTTGGCCTTTCACTACCTCCAAGTCTTCCCAAATGCTCTCTATAAAATTCCGGACCAAAATCAAAAGCCGTAGTTAAAACAAATGACTTACCCGGCATAAGAACTTTTTCCGGTAAGAAACAGTAAGCCGGCCTTCCAGGCATCCACCACGGATCGTTGCATAAATCAAGTATTGCGCCAGACCAGGATAAATCAGCCAGTTTTCCTATTTTAAACTGACTCAAAAAAACAGGTTTTGTACCAACGTTGGTTAATTCCAAGTACATCCAGTTTTCACTGATCAACCTGGCCTCTGAGATGATCAGAGATCTCTCGACTTCCGGAGGATAATCACACTGTGCACTTACTATCCCCGAAGTGAAAATTAATAAAAGTAAAAATGTGAATCTCATAATGTTGGGGTTTTTGTTAGTAATCGTTTTTTTATAATCTACCATGAATGTCTATTTTAAAATTGAATCCATTGAAGTTAAATCATCGCACCTGCCAGACAGTTGGCAATTTGATTCAGGGTAAAACTAGATGAATTTGCATTAAGCCTGTTTTGATCCTTTCCCAAGATGTTTTGATTATGTATCAAATCCATGAAATCGTTCTCAATGAAAATAAATGGAATTGACTAATCCTGATCGTGTCGAATAGAAATTCCTTACCATTCAACAAAATATTCATCCGATATGCGGGTATTAAATTCAATGATATTGTTCTCTTTTCTTTCGAGCGGTACGATTTCACCATTCCTGTCTTTTATTTGAACATCTCCGACTTTATCCAATTTCAACTGACAAACTCCTCCGCTTCTTGAGATTATTTTTAAAGACTTAATCTTTCTCCTTTCCCAGTTCACGGAGAAAACAAAATTACCTCTTGCCACCAATCCGTCAAATGAACCCGAACTCCATGCTTTCGGCAAGGCAGGAAGTATTTCAATAAAACCTTCATGGCTCTGGATCAACATCTCAGCCACTCCAGCCATGGTTCCCAGGTTGCCATCGATTTGGAAAGGAGGATGAACCGACCACAGATTAGGGAGTACACGCTCCTGAATAAAAAGCGAATAAATTTCATGTGCTTTTTCTGCCTCCTTTAACCTGGCCCGTACGTTCATCCTGTGAGCCATTCCCCACCCTGTGGCCTCATTGCCTCTATAATCGAGTGTTTTGCCGGCTGCCTGAAGCCATTCAGGATGGCTTGAGTTAATGAAGGTACCGGGATACACCATGCATAAATGTGAAATATGACGATGATGCGGATCGCCAATCTCTCCATATTCATTTTCCTCCCTGTACTCCTTTATTTGTCCTGATGCACCGATATTAACAGGATCAAGCCGGTTAATCTGATCCTTTACTACATCCAGAAACTCATCTTTTGAACCAATAATTTTTGCCGCTTTCAGCAGATCGTGATGATTCTCCCAAACGAATCCCTGGTCAAATGTGGCACCTACCGTTCTGTAATGAGGACCTTTGTAATCTCCATTTTCATCCTTAATCCTTATCTCAGGGGAAGCAGACGGGTTCACAAGCAATAATCCGTTTCCGTCGGGTTTCAAAGTTTTTGAAAGAAATTTACTCGCACCCAATAAAGCAGGATAACCGGTACGGCGAAGAAAAGAGGTGTCTCTGGTGAAATCATAATACTCCCAAAATAATTTACTTGTAAAACCTGTTGTTCCCGGACCGGAATGGGTGGGCGCCTCTCCTATAATGTATGCCGTTGATCCGGAACCAATGTACCATCCATTATCACCTTCCTTATCCAAAGCCTGAGGGTTGTTCTCTTCGATATACGAGGTAGCTGATGCGTGAGTTTTTGGTAAATAGGCTTTGTAGTATTCTATATACGGAAGAAAGGTTTCCGCCATGTTGGTATTAAAGGCCCCCCAGTAATTCATCTGCACATTGATATTGTGCCAATAACCCCCGGTCCATGGCGTTACAAGATACTGACTCCATACACCTTGTAGTCCACAGGGAAGTGTTCCTTTTCTGGAACTGGAAATCAGAAGATATCTTCCATAATGGAACAATAACTCTTCCAGGTAAGGATCCGAGGGATCCTGCCTGTAATTTGCCACTAATGTTTTGGTCGGGAGGTCCGGTACTCTGGAACTTAATTCCAGTTTTACCCTTGAAAAAATATTCTGAAAATCTTCCAGATGGGATGTTTTTATTTTTTCATATCCCATCTCAGTCGCCTTCCTTATGGTTTCAGAGACTTTTTCATGAGGTTTTTTATGAATATCCAGCTTGAGGCTATCTGAATCCTGTAAGAATACTTTTTCACTAAGTTCATAATTCGTTCCTGCAGCAATTAACAAAACGACTGCGTCTGCATTTTCCACTCTTATTTCAGAACCATTATCATTCTGCGCAAATAACTTACCTCCCTCATTCAGTACCTTGATCTGACCTTCAAAATTATTACTGAAATGTTTAATGCTCCCGGATAAGGTGAGTAAATTGTTTTCAGCAGTAATCTTTCCAAACTTTGCATTGATCTCGTTGGGACCTCTGAGATAGGGTATTTCAGCCCTGAGGGTAAAGGATATCTTCTTTTTTTGATCTGACGAAAGTTTGATAGCAATGATGTTTGCAGGATAATTAGCCAGATATTCCCGGGAATAATGAACCCCTTCGTCGTCATAATCCACATAAAGTATCGCATCATTCAGTTTTAAGGAACGTCTGTAGTTGGTTGGATTGTAATGATCAAATTCCAGGTAAATCTCACAGAAACCGGTCAATCCTCCTTTTCCGTAAAGTCCTTCATTAGCAAGTGTTTTCTCAGTGATTTGAACACGTTCAACATCCGTTCTTCCAAAAATATTGGCTCCCATATACCCATTTCCGATTGGATACGAATAAGCTTCCCAATCAGGGTCGGCCGGATAACCCTTCGACTGAGCAGAAAAGTCTTTTCCACGATTGGGCGCGGGTTGGTTGTCCCAGATTTCATAAATACGGTCTCCCGTCATCTGTTGTGAAACCGCATTCAGACCAGGAAATAATATTAAGAGGATAATAATTGCCCTTTTCACTATTGTAAATCGCTTCATTTCTTCAGTTTGAATTCTATTTTCCCCCTCTCGCAACTCAGCTACTTTTTATACACAAATCCGTGTCGTTCGATTAATTCGTCAATTACAGAACATTAAAGTAATTCCTCGATCACTGCGGATCCTCATAATTGAAATTGAAACTACAGCCTATCGTCGATTTTCTATCCGCGCTCACTTCTAAGCTCTGTAGGATGCGCAAGAAATTTTCACCAATTCAATGTGACCCGGATTTTTCCGAGTCGATTGCTTCAGGATGACAAAAACTTCGGGTTTGAGGTAGTCACTGAGGAATCTCCCAATCTAGCAGCACCTTAAGCCAAATCAACGATGACGCACATTTCACATCAATATCAATACTATAATGACTTTTTTATTTATAAAAAGTAGCTCACCTTATTGAGGTTATTCAAAATAATGGATATACCAGTTATTTTCGTCCAAAAGATAATTATATATCCTCTCTCTTTCACCCGCCGGGAATTTTGCGGAAACCTTTTCAGCCAAATATGTGGGATCATTCCGGCGCTTAGCCACCCGCATCAGATCATAAAATCTTTCTCCTTCAAAAGCAAGTTCCCGCGCACGTTCATTCATTATTTTGTTCTTCAAGATACAATTGAAGCAGGAAAGAATTTGACGAAAAATCCTTGTACCCTGTCACTTCATTCGTAACCGGATCTCTCTCATAAACGATATTTCCCAATGCTAACCTGTCGCCGGGATCTGCAAATCCTACCCTTCCTCTGACGCCTTTCTGCCTTCTACTCGAAGAGGTTGCATAATTAGACCCGTCATTAACAATATTTAATGCGTTGGAGAGATAGGTTGAAACGGAACCCTGCCTCTCGTATGCCCAGAAAGTATATACTTCAGCAAGCCAGAGATGGATGCCTGCAGCCCGGTAAATGATGAAATTCGCATCTTCCGAATATAAATCCTTTCCAATGGAGTACTTCCAGATAAGGGTATCAGCCCCGGCAATAATGGTATTTGCCGACCGGTCATCTCCTGCGGATCTTAAGAGCAGCATCTGCTGAATGCTGTTGTTATCAATAATCTCATTATTTCTTTTGTATACATAACTGGCATGATATCCCCTGTAAAAATCTCCGGGTCTGCCCTTAACAACAGTTTTGGCATTCCACGGCTGATTAGGATTTCCTTCTACAAGAAAATTATCCCATATTGATTCCCAGTAACCCACAGCCTGTTTTGTTGGCTTAAGCATGTACTTGTGAGGTGATGCCGATTCGAACATGTCCTGAAAATCGTTCTGCTGCAAATTGGATTTATTAAACCAGAGCGTTAAAATATGCTCCCGGTTATCAATATTTGAAAAAATATTTTTCCAATTTCCCATGGAGAATGTTGCATCCAGCTGATACCTGTTGTTCTCCGACGGGAAATAGATGATTTCTTCAAAATCGTGAGCTGCCTCCGCTAAATTCCCATCCGTCAGATACATAATTCCCAACAGGGCATTCATTGCATGGGTATTCCATACAGTGACCTCCCAGGTGTTGTCGTTATTGTTAAGTGCATAATCTACACCAATGGCTTTTACTTTTGTTTCAAGTTCATTTGTAAAATGATCGATCACTAATTTCTGATCATAGAACTTCTTTTCAAGCTCTATAGGATCATTATAAATGGTATCATTGTGGTAGCCATCAGTTCCGAAAATCGATATAAACGCTGTCAATGTAAGTTCCTGAACTATTGAGAAATGCCTGGGTTTCATCAATTCCTGTGAGTGATTCAGGTATGAAGGGAACCTTACCATATATTCTGACTGCGTTAAAATACGCCCAGGCTCTCATGCACAATGCTTCACCATATAATCGGTCATAATTGGTCACCGGACTTTCACGGGTCCGTAACTTCAGGATGATTTTTCTCAAGCTTTGCGATGAGATTGTTTGTTGCCGCGATCAGCTTAAAGAATTTCACAGGAGATGCGTACTTATTCTCGCGGGAAGGGTTAAAATTATATATTTCAACCAGATCGGCATCCGCATTCTCCGTGATATTCACAAGGTCGCCTCTTAACTCACCCAGTACGAACAATTGTTCAGCCATATCCTGCTGAAGTCCGTACATCCCCATTGCTACTGCCCGATATTCATACCAGTCCTTGAATAATCTGGTCTTCTTTAACCAGAATGTCCTGTTTAGGATTAAAAAAATCTTCACAGGAAGGAAATATAAATATTGAAAGCAGCAGAAAAACCAAAATTAGCTTATGCATTATCAAATTTTTCATCATTTTTGACCCTTTTATAAACCTAATTTAATACCAACAATAAATTGTCTGGGCTGTGGCGTAAGTCCGTAATCTATTCCCTGTTCGATGTTGGAACGTGAAATGCTAAATTCAGGATCATAACCCAAATAGTCTGAAAATGTGAACAGATTGCTTGCCGAAATATAAAATTGTGCATTCCTGAAGGTCAGAAATTGATCGGGAATGGAATAGCTTAAAGTGACATTTTTAATTCTCAGGTAAGAACCATCTTCAATCCAACGCGAGGAAAAAGAACTATTTCCGATGGGATCATTGTACAGGGCTCTTGGAACATCTGTGATCTGTCCATCGTATTGCCATCTGTTCAAAACGCTTATACTTTGGTTTTGTAATCCGCTCATGCTTTCATCCCTGTAGCGGATATAATTAAATACTTCATTCCCTCCGACTCCGTATACAAATACTTCGAGCGCCCAACGTTTGTAACTCAATGTACTGGTAATCCCGCCAAAATGATCGGGAAAGGGGAGCCAATAACAACCTTGTCGTATTGGTTAATCACATGATCAGGCACACCATCAGGCCCGGAAATATCAGCAAACATAGCATCACCACCACTATAAGGCATCGCTTTATCATTGACATATCCCTTGCTGTCAGCATCCGCTTTGGAAGCATATACACCTTCAAATATATATCCGTAAAAACTATTCGCCTGCTCATCAACCATATTGACAATTTCCGCTCCCTGTATATTATTTATGATCCTGTCACCGCCTATTTCAAGAATTTTATTTCGACTATGGAATAATTGACCTGTAGATCCCATTTCAGGTTGGGGCGATCAATGTACCCGCATGAATAAGTTGACATCAATGCCTTTATTCTGCATTTTACCATTATTGCCGGGTTGGAAATCATATCCAAAATAAGCATCAATCGGGCTGTATACCAGAAGATTGTTGGATACAGACCTGTAAACATCCAACTTCGTCCTTACCCTGCTTCCAAATATAGAAAAATCAATTCCTGCATCGAGTTGATCTACCGTTTCAAACGTTAGCTGGTCATTGTTTTTAATGGCGGGATACAGACCCGTGGTTTCACGAAATCTTCGGATCGCATAATTTTTTGATGCATTGGTTTCACCAATATCATCATTTCCGGAACGTCCGTATGAAATTCTGATTTTCAATTCTTCAAGCCAGGATTTATTTTTCAGGAAGGATTCATTGGATATTCTCCAACCGGCACCGGCGGCATAAAAAAGGCCAAAGGGAATGTTTGCGATCTTAATGTTTTGGCGGCATTTTTCCCTAATCTCGATGAGCCATCAGCAGAAAATGTTAATCCCAAAAGGTATTTATCCTTATAACTGTAGTTTAGATTTTCGTAGACTGACAACCAGTTCCATGCGCGATTTTCGCCACCAATCTCCCTCAAATTATTGGTTCCATCCTGCAAATCTCTGTACTGGTCGTTCAATTGTGCATTTTTTGTAAGTGCCCAATCATAGGCATATTGATTTGTTTGGAGATGAACTCCCGTGCTGGATAACAATTTTGAATATGGGCTAAATGATTTTTTATATTGCAGATAAGTATTGTTGTAAAATGAATTAAACTTATTACTTCCTGCTTTTGAAACATTGTAAGCCTCTTTATCATAGTACTGTTCCATTCCTAAATTTGGCATAAATATCCGTTCTTTAAGCATATTATAGGTTATACCAAATTTACTGCTCAGGGTAAGGTTTTCCTTCAGTGTTCCTTCCAGGCCTATATTTGTATTGAAATTAATATTCCGGTTAGTTGCTTCATAATTGTCGATGATCGCTTCCGGATTACTTACCCCCAATTCATCCACCGCGGCTAAAATTGTGAGTTCACGACCCTCCTTGTCATACCGGTATGGATTAAGCATCGGAGATTTCCATAAACCTGCCAGTATCGGACTGGTTTCATCGACCTGGCCTGATTCTTTGAGCTGTGCCGTGTTATAACTTAAGGATACCCCGGTATTCATTCGTAACCAGGAAAATATATTCATAAGGCCGATGAAGCGAATATGATAGTCCTGATTACCCGTATTTTTTATAATTCCCTGCCCGTCTGAAATATCCGAATGACAGCCCATATCGTGCGATTTCATCACCTCCTTTAACACCAACATTTATATTCTTAAAGGTTGCATCCGAAAAGATAAGATCCTGCCATTTTGTATCATGTTGATAATCAATATAATCATATTTGCTCTGATCAAGGAACAGCATGGGAAATTTTTCTTGTGCTGCTTCTTCGGTCATTCCTGAAGAAAAAAGTAATTCATTCACCAGGGTTCGATGCTGAATGGCATCAAGTTGGGGTATTTTATGATCAGGAGCGAAGGAATAACCAGTTCGGATATCCAGGTCGATTGATGTTTTAGTTGTACTGGGATCAAGGGTTTCAATCAGTATAACTCCGTTTGAACCTTTTGAACCGTATGCTGCGGTAAGGAGAGGATCCTTGATTACGGTTACCCGGGAAACATCGAATGGATTTAAATTTAACAATGGATTGTACTGGAAACCCTGCAGGTTGGAATTAAAGACATCAAACGAAGAAACAGGGACACCATCAATGACATAAAGCGGCTGACTGGATGCATTTATAGAATGTACACCTCTGATAAATGTGGTAGTGCCACTTGCAGGATCTCCGGACCGATCGATGACCTGCATGCCTGAAACACGTCCCTGAAGGATACTGGCCGATTGAAAACGCAGGTGTAACCTGGATATTTTTAACATCCAGGACATCAAGAGACGCAATAATGTCTCTGCGGGTGAACTCCTGAGATAAGATCTCCACATCATCATCACCCGATAACATATCATTTCCTGTTAGATAAATAGTGAGTTGGTTCCGGTTATTCAAAAACACTCTTTTTGACTTATAATCACTACTTGGATTGACATTCAGGAACACATCTGCATGAGGTTGCTTTAATCGTAAATTCTCCGTTTTCATTTGTATATGAAGGCAGTTCTGTCGAACCTTCGATACCCACCGAAACATTTGAAACAGGTTGGTTATCTCCATTTTTAATGATCCCCTTTACGAAAATGGTATCCTGCGCAATCAGTCCGGGTATTAAGCCCAGCAGAAGAAAAATTATTATCGCGATCCGTTTTATTTCGTTTGAAAATTCTTTTCTCTTTCATTGCAATCCTTGTTAACTTAATGTTTGAAGTATTCCTCTAAAAAACCGGATGAATTAATGTAATGCCTGATATACAATGTTTTGTAATAGTCATTTTATTCTTTCAGCATTGGTTCCTTTTCACTGATAGGGCTTAAGTGCGATGTTGTCAATAATAAATCCATTATCAAAAATATTTCCCGGACCCGTGTAGACAAATTTGATTTTTACAGGTTTATACTCGGTTAGATTTTCCACCAGCATATCAAACTTGTTGATATTTCCATTAGGGAAAAAGCGCTCTCCGGTAACACTACTATAATTGTAACCTCTATACTTAATGAAGTCATAATAATCGAATGTTCCCGTTAATTCATCGTTCACATAAATATCGTAAATCCCACCGTAATGCATATTGGTAGCTACAACCAGAATATATGTTCTTGGGAATTGCGCAGGCATATTAAATTCAACAGAAAAATTTCCGTTATATCCCTGGGGGAATATCACATTAAGCAGGGTATCATTTGAAGCTTTATCATAGACGATTTTTTCCGGCGTAAATGACATATCACTCTGTACTTTGACAGATTCTTTCCAGGCATACTTGTTTACTCCGGTTTGCTGCAAAAGATCTTCAGCTTCCATAACAAAAGGGTTCATATAAAGTGAATCCGGGATATGAAAACTCTCGTAATTATAGGCATATCCATTACTGCATATCGCTTTGT
Organism: uncultured Bacteroidales bacterium; assembly: GCA_963763215.1. Classification (GTDB taxonomy): domain Bacteria; phylum Bacteroidota; class Bacteroidia; order Bacteroidales; genus DASQZK01. The sequence continues at coordinate 93,155 of CAVXNX010000014.1, read as the reverse complement.
CAACAGGCTTATAAGGAATAAGAATGGTATCTCCCAGTATATTTTTTAATCTGATTTCGTTGGTTTGTTGCGTCCATAAAAACTCATCCTGCTCAAGCATGTTTCCAAATACTCCCTGATTGAGTAGAATACGGAATCAATACCCTGTTTTGCCATTCCACCGGAATATCCCTGTAGTCCTGCAGACCTCCTGAATTCATAGTCTGAGCCATTTCGGTCAGTGCATTATTGTAATCATCTGAAAGCGGAAAAACAATGGTTGCGGATTCATATCTGGATTCCTGCTTGACAGGAAAATACAATTCTTCAAATTTATTAACGACATTTGCCACGGTGTCATAAATGATATCTCCTTTTTCATTAAAGCCAATCGGGTCACTCTTTTCCTTATCGAGGACGATAGAATCCTGGGCGTCAATATAATCCCTGAGTATGGGATTCTCCACTGCAAAAAATTCATAAAGATTGGGCTTTGCTTCTACAACCTTCATCGAGTAAAAAGAACTTCCCATTTCGATAGAGGGGGCTTTCGGAAAGGATTTGAACACCATCGACTTTAATTTTCCCGTCAACATTCTCAAACAGGATAAATTTTTGCCCCAGGGTCTGAATTTTTCTTTTCCCTTTAATATCTGCCGATTGAATAAAATGCGGAGTAATAAGGTAATCCAACAGCATCTGATTCACCTCATTTCCATTTTTATATTCCTCCAGGGCAGCATTTGTCGGTATAAACAAGGTGAAAGTATTTTTTGTCTGAAAAAGGGTATCGTAGCTGATAGTTTTTCAACTCCTCAACAAAGGATGAGATTTTACTTTCACGTCTGCAAGGCATCCCATACATTTTCATCGATGGTTTCAGAAGCAATCGTATAATGATCGTCCCACTGCTTGCGGCAACCAAACAAACATGTGAGGATAAATATCAGAATATATATTCGTTTTCAGGTTCATATTGATGTTTTTGATTAAAGCGGGTTAAATCTTATATAATCCCAGGTAAAACGGCCCGGAATCAGTGACTTTATTTCAATGACATGTTCCCGGTAATTATTAAAAATAATAGTACCTACTGTTTTATCGGTAAATGGCTTGGCAGCCTTCGCTCCCCTGGTCAGGTCAATGGTTGAACCCATTTTTTTCCCATCCATATATACTTCAACTAAAGCATTATTACGAGTAATAGGAATTTGCCCGGAGCACTAATTCATATCTTCCCTGTACGATTGGAGGTATCGTATAAGTTATCGTGAAGTCTCCGTCAGCATAAATGTAATCGTCATTTGATGCGGCTGATTCTGACCCTTCTTTCACATAAAATAATTCATCGGCCGTCCACTTGAGTCGGTTAATATCATCCTGATAGTCATCAAGCCTGTAGGTTCCGATCGTATTCCCCAGGGTATTAATAACAGGTTCTTCAAGGAATTGAATATAATCCTTTCACGCGAAGGATTCTGTAACTCCAGTAGTCTGTCGATAAAGTGTATGGATCCGCTTTTTGTGATAACATTGCTCTGGTCGTAGAGGAATCCGACATAATCGATAAAGGTTGTATCCTGCCCGGAAATCAATGTATCCAGGACTTGCTTGCCTTTGTTAATGGCGATATCATTCCCCAAACCATTTATCAGAATGGGAACTTCTGAGTTCGTGATATAATTAGAAGATTCGCCCTGAAAATCATCCAGGTAGTAATTATTTTCAAGTATATGATAGCCCACAAAATTGTACAATGGATTGGATGGTCTGGTATAATCACTATTGTCCGGACTAATTCTGGCAATAAGGTCATTCAATGTATAAATACCGGATTTCTTTAATATTTCATTTGGTTCGACTAAAATCGTTACAGGCGTTAATGATCCCTGTCCGATGCTTTGGTGTCGATGTCTATCAATGATCGAAGGCCGGTTAAGTCAACCGCTTCTTTAAAGATCGAATATTCGGGTCGATTTTCAAGCCATTCATAGCTTGTGTAGGCAACAGGTTCCAGGACATTTTGAATAATATGAATAAATCCATTGGATTCTTCAATATTGGGTTTGATAACAGCAGCCTGGTTATTGATTTTGTAATACGAAGAATCGGATCCGATAATGAAACTAACGGTGAGTAAATCGCCGGACAATGTTCTGTCAGGAAACGCCCCGAAAGGAAATTCATTGGAATGAATGGCTTTGGTGAGAACATGGTAACGGCTAAGAGCAGAAACATAAGCCTGGTCATTCAGTAATTCATCTAAGGATGTAAACTGCTTACTCTGGCTGATAAAATCCTCAACCGCTTTGTTGTTGGGCAGAAAAAGCGTATATCCTTCTGCATAAGGATTTTTGGCGCTTAATGTTTTTAAGACATCCCCCTTTTGCAAAATGGCTATGAAATCCGAATATTCGGCCTTATTCTCTTCCAGATAATCATAGATTGTATATTGGAAAGTGTCTTTAAAACTGACGGTGGACGGAGGATCTTCAGTGCATGAAACTCCAGCAACTAATAAAAACAAAAATATATAACATATACTTCTTTTCATCTGTCTTTAATTTATATTTTATAATCAGATAGCACCAGGCAATGACTTTCTGTCCAATTCCTTGCCAGGAATGCCAATATTGATCTCCTGAATTAATACGATTGCCATGCCCGGTTCATCTTAGTTATAATAAGGATTTTGCTTGAGATTCAGATTCTTTTCTATTTCAGACTCATAGATTGGCAAATACCAACCAAGTGGATTGGATAATTTTGCTGCAATGATTCGTTTTCTGGGTAGAGGGGACATTCGCGACGATAATCTCAATGAGTTTATCTTTACGTGCAAAATTATTCCTGCGACCCATTCTTAGCAGATCAAACCATCTTTTACCTTCGAAGGCGAGTTCACGTGCTCTTTCATCAAGAATGGCGTCTTCGTAAGCAACCTGGCTATCCGGCAGGTTAAGCGGAAAAACTTCAGCCCTGTCTCTGATCTGGTTTATAATAGTTAATGCTTCAGAATACCTTCCAAGTTGTGAGAGCGCTTCGGCTTTCATCAGCAAAACATCGGCATAGCGGTAAACAATCCAGTTGCAACTTTGCATTTCATTTCCTGCCCTGAAAGATTTTCCATCGCCTGCACGTCCAACATATTTCCAAATAACATAATCCCCTTCGCTCCATTTTCGAATACTGTTATTTTCTCCGCGAATCAATTCCCGGGAATACTCAAATGAAAACAATTCGAGAGCTTTCTGGCTCGGGTCGTATTGTTTGGTTTGATGTGTCCGTCAGATTATAGGTGTCATTGTTTTGGTTTCTTTCACCATCAAACTGAAGTTCAAAGATACTCTCCGGGGAATTGCCGGGGTAAAAGAGTCCGAACCATAAGCCACCCGGTAATAAAAAATATTCCTCGCTCTGTTCTATGGCTTCCACATGTTGAATCACTTTTTCATAATCAAACCTCCAAAGATAAATGTCGGCCAAAAGTGCATGGAAAGCATACTTCGAAGCTCTGCCTTTGTTCTCCTCAATGGTTTCGAAATTGCCATTGGGAGCCATCAGGTAATACTTTTCCAAATCAGCTGTAATTTGATCCAATACCTCTTCTTCAGTGGATTTTTTCACATAATAATTCATATTATCTGATTCACTGGGCTCGAGGACCAATGGTACATCTTTATAGATCCTGACAAGATAAAAGTAGGTCAGACTGCGCAAAAAGATCGCCTCTGACATTAAACTTTGTAACTGAAAATCTGTAAATGTTCTATCAATCAACTGTACTTTGGGTCCGTTTTTAATGACCTCATTACAGGAATTAATGACGGTATAAAAATCTTTCCAGTCACAGATACTGTTATCAGGATAAATGTTGCCTTCCGAGATAAGTTGTTCTTTTGCAGGCTGATTAACATCTCCCTTTACCATATCTGCCCTGATTTCACCATCAATAAACAGGGTCCTGTCCATGGATGCTAACGTTTCGTATGCTGACATTAACAGCGTCTCCACATCTTCCTTTGTTTTCCAGTATTCCTCACGAATCAGGCCGTTAGGTGGCTGGAGCTCAAGCCATTTGTCGCATGAGGGCATTAAAAAAATCATTGAGATGAGTAGTAAATATCTGGCTCTGTATTTCATAACTTCTTGATTTAAAATCCAATATCAAAACTCAAGGTTAAAATTTTGGGAGGAGGCGTTTTTGCATTATCAACTCCGATCCAGAAAGCATCACTGGCGTCCTGTCCCACTTCAGGGTCCTGACCCGAATAATTGGTAATGGTAAATAATCTTCGCGCACTTATGGTAACACTTGCATTTCTGATACCCATTTTATCGCACCATGCATGTTTTAACTGATAGCCAATTTTTATGTTATTCAGGCGCATGAAGTCACCTCTTTCAACATACCTGTCGGAACCAAGGTTATTTGCCGGATTATTCATATATGCTCTGGGTAATATATTTGGCTCATTCTGACCTTCCACTCTCCACCTGCTAAGAACGGCTTTGCTCTGATTGTTTCTGTCGTTCATCCCTTCGGTTTGAATGGCCACCCCATTGATAATATCGAACCCATAACGGTAGTTGAAACTCAATGAAAATGTGAAGTCCCGGTACCGCAGATTTGTTCCGAACCCGCCAATAAAATCCGGATTTGAATCACCAATTTTTTCCACATCGTTCAAATCAATGTCCCCATCGTGGTTTAAATCAGCATAAATAGGATCACCACCCTGAAACTTGTATGAATTATTATAAGTAAGGGTGATTGGATTTCCATATCCATCACGCAGAATATTTCCTTCTGCATCTTTTGCCACAACGTCTGCATCACTGGCCCATACCCCCAAATATCTGAATCCGTAAAATGAGCCAATGGGTTCACCTTCTGTCACCATCCTCGGATATTGACCATTGCCGATGGAAGTAGAACGTTCCCTGTTAAAATTTTCAGGTAACTTGAGGAATGAATTGATATTATGGGAGGCGTTGAAGTTAAAAGACAAACGGAAATTATCCTTTTTAAGCGCCACGACATCTGTCATTAACTCCCATCCTTTATTTTCCAATTCTCCTCCGTTGAAGTAGCCAAGTACTCCAATGCCTGATGTGCTCGGTATATCATAATTTTTGAATAGAATATCCGTGGTTATCTTGTCATAAATCTCTGCTGTAAGGAATATTCTGTCTTTAAACAGGTTTAGGTCCAATCCTACATTATTTGATGTAATGGTTTCCCATTTTAAATTGTCCAACTGAATGCTGGTTGGAATAATGGCAGGGGTAAAAATATAGCTCCCTATTGAAGTGGATTCGTAATTTGCAAAACGGGCATATACATCTGAAGGTTGTCTGCCCGTTACCCCCCAGCTATAACGCAGCTTGCTCTCACCCAGGAATTTGAGCGACTTTAAAAAAGGTTCATCTGAAAATCGCCATCCGAAAGCCACTCCTTTAAAAAGCCCCCAACGGTTATTTGCGCCGAACGAGGAGGCGGCATCAGCTCGCAAAATGGTTTGAACCATGTATCGATCCCGAAATTTATAATTAATATTTGCGAGTCCGCCGAGCGAACGCTGTTCACCAGATTTTGTAGCAATATAATTTACCTGTGCTTGCGCAGCAGGGTCCTGAATTTCTGTTGAGGGCGTACTGTTCGTCTGGGTATACGTTTTTTCGAATCCTGATTGTTGGGTGATCCAGGTTATTGCACCGGATAAATCATGTTTTTTATTTTTAAACGGAGAGCTGAATGCGACCTGGGTTTCAGTCCTGAGCTCCGTATCCAAATCGTTTTCTTCCCTCGCTCTGTTGACATAGGAGTCTAACCAGTCGGCGCCGATTGTCGTATAAGGAAAGAATAGATTTTTCTGGGTCCCCTGAAACTGAAATGAAACCGTTTCCCTGACGATCAACCACTTATTTAATCTGTACCTAAGTACAAATGCATTTTCCAGGCGACTGTACTTTGTATCGTTTTGGCCAAGATTGGCCAATGCAACCGGATTAAAGTAGGAAACGCCGTCTCCCTGGTAACTATTTATCGGTGTGAAATATTCACCCGTGGGATTCCCGTAGGCGTCATATTCCCAAATGCTCATATTGGGAGCCTTTATGTAGGCCATTTCCCGCACATTACGTTTGTTAATTTCCGGATTCCCGTCTGTTGCATTCGTTAAATAATTAAACTTGACCTGAAACAATAATTTTCTCGAAAGGTAATAGTCCAGGTTTGTTCGTACTGAAAATCGTTTAGCGCTGGTTCCGATGGTCGTCCCTGTCTCATCTGTGAGGCTAAAAGAATTAAAATATCGTGTTTTTTCTCCTCCACCTGAAAGACTGAAATAATGATCCTGGGTTACGCCATTTCGTGTGATCGCCCCAATCCAATCCGTATTTGCCGAATAATTGTAAAAATCGACGTAGTCCTTATCATAGGCAATTTCACTGGGCAAATCATATAATCCCCTGCTATTATGCCACTCTTCCAGTTGCAACATGATGTATTCATTTCCGTTTAGCATGGGTATGGCAGGAGGTTGAAAATTAAAGCTGCTTTTATATTGGTAATCAAACATGATATTACCCATTCGACCCCTGGCGGTCTCAATCAGCAGCACACCATCCGCTCCTTGTGAGCCATATATTGCTGTTGAAGCCGCATCTTTCAGCACCTCGATCGACTTAATATCCTGCAGTGCAATGTTAATCAGGTTACTAATATCCTCCGAATCGGCCGAACTTAAATCGAAATCCTGCGATACCCTGAATTGGGGTATTCCGTCAATGACAATTAAAGGCTGACTATTCCCCATGGAGCTGAGTCCCCTGATGACAATTTGTGAACCCGCACCCGGATCTCCTGAAGCTGCCACGATATCCAATCCGCTCACTTTGCCCTGCAAGGCATCCGCCGCTGATATTGCACCAAAATCTTTCATGTCACGTAAATCAACTTTCACGCTGGAAGATGCGCGGTCTCTGTCTGCAATATTGGTAAGGCTGTTTTGATCTTTTGCCTGGGCAACAACTTTAACTTCATCAAGCTGGATATCTGAAGACTCAAGTTCAACAATAACCGTTTTGGAAAGATCTTTCTTTAATTCCTGCATTTTATACCCGATAAAACTCACTTTTACGACATGATCAGGATTTTTCAATTCAAGAATAAAGTCGCCGTCCGTATTAGTAATCGTACCGCCAATAACACGATCATTATTATCATATTCGGTAACAGTTGCCCCGATTACTGCAGTTCCGTCATTCTTATCAATGACACGGCCTTTAATAATGGATTTTCCCTGAGCAGCTGTATGCAAAAAATAAAAAAGTGATAATACAACAGTTAATAATATTTTGCGTTTTTTCATTTCTTTATTCTGTATTTTCAAATAATAGTGATCCTTCAATCTTACCGGCCGACTTCATCTGCATTTAAAACTTTGCTTATCTCATGTATCACAGCATTATCTAATGTATTTAGATATATCTCTTCAGCATCTCCTTCAGGCAACTCTACACTTGATCCAATAATGTTGGTTTTTTCAGATTCATCGACTGTGGCATATACGGAATTATTTTTGCCGATGACCTGAATATTGTCAGTGCCCGGATTTATATATATTTTGGTGTATACGGTGGTGTACTGCGTTGAACTCTCATCAATACGCATGGTTTCATAAAGGCCCGGAGTTATTTTCCCATCGGTGAAGATGAGTTCACCCTGAACAAAATGCAGCTTAAGGATCTGGCGTAGTTCTTCAACTGGAATCGAATCCAGATTTGCCGCATTTATTGCTTCATCGTTTGGAACAAAAACCGTATAATAATCCGTTTCATTGATGAAAGAATATTTCGCCAGTTTGTCAAGTGATAAACCGGCCTTTTTAAGGAGGGCATGAAATTTTGGAAAATGATTTGAAATTTGGGCAAACATATTTATGCCGGAAAATGAAAACCAGTTTGGAATATCGTATGTCGTTCCATTATCTCCCGTACTTAAAACCTGGGGATTCGTGTGGACGATCTCACTGCCTCCGTATCCTGCCGTGGTGGGAGCGGTACCGCTAATTTCTCCTGTTTCATTATTAAAAATCAAATGTGTCCCGGCAAGATTGGGAATAAATTCCTTCCGTGCCAGACCGTCTGGCTGGGTGTTGCATACATGGTTCAGTATCAGATTCCTTAAACTTGATCTTGTATATCTTATCTGAACAGGTTCGCCAAAATCACTACGGAGAAATGCATAAAAATTCCCATTAATTGCATCAAATATTAATGAAGAATCTCGTGAAGAATTAAAATCTGATTCAACAAAAAATGAAAAATTATTATTCGGTTTTTTCAGCAGTGGTAAGATTCCGGTTTGCTCAATCGCATTCATTATTTTCGAATATCCGGGCCTGAGATATATCGGACCGGTGACACTACTGAAAGCACGCGGAACAATGGCTTTGTTTACACCAATAAATGTGCAATTACTACCAAATTCTTTATGAATAATATCCGAAGGGTTAAGAGTGACAACATCCTTTTCACCGTTTAAAAATCCATTCTTAAAGTGATGTGGGAAAGATTTCATATTGAGACATATGGGTATTGGCAATTATTCGTCGTATGTTACCTGGTGCAGCCTCTAAAGAACCCCAACCTCCCGGTACCCTGAAAATATTCATTAATAAAATCATCCATTGCCTGCGTCGGTTGGAGCAACGAGCCCGTGATGATATCTGACGGTGACATTGGATGGTAAACCATAACTGCCGGCCGGTGGCTTTGTCAGTTCACTGGTCAAATCAAAAGCTAAATCCGGAAAAGTTAAATCGAAAAGTGAATCAACCTCAAGTCCCTGGTCAACTCCTTCCTGTTGATTCGTTTTTTCCTGGTTGAATGAGAATTCCGGAAACTCATCGATCAAATCCAGGAATTTACTGTAAGAATCAGAGCCCGTTTTGTCACTCAGTATTTCATAACCATTCCTTAAAGGAGTAATGACTTTATCAATAATGTATACAAAACCATTCTCCGCAAAATTTTCGTCGCTCATCACTTTTGCTCCCGCAAAATACAGATCAGCATCCTGATCAAACGAACGGTCAAAATAAAATTGGTAATCGGAGGTAGGAATATCATTTATCGAAAAATATTCGGAATAAAATATGGGGACGTATTTCCTTGAATCGGTGGCTATCCTTCTCACAACATCAGCATGAAGTGTATCTGTAATCACTGTTCCTTTTCCATACTCCCATTTTACACCAAATTTCAGGTCATTATCTTTAAGCAATGTTTCCCGCTTAAATCCTCGGGCTACATTGTTTTTTATATCCATGGTATCAATCCAACCATAGATATCAAGCTTTTTTAACTGACTTTTTGTCCAGGGATCTTGTACGATATGATATTTCACGATGCGATTTAGCTCCGATATAGGGATATCTTCAATGGTATTGTAATTGGGATTGGCAGACAAAAAAGCATCAAAGGCCTCATTTGTAGGGGCGAAAACCGTGTAGCTGCCGGATGTGTTAATGACTTTATCGTAACCGGTAAGTTCCAAGCATCGGCAAAATGTTGACAATTCAGGTATGCCAAGCATTTGCGTGTATAATTTCCCTTTCAGCCACTCGGGTCTGTCATATTTGTTCAGCTCTTTTTTACAACCAATCAGTAGATTTGCTGCTAAAAGCATAAAAAGAGCTATTGAATATTTTCTTATCATGTAATTATTCTTAATAATTAAAGTTTCACGCTTATTTTCGTTCCTGTTAATTCTGCAGATCACCCACCAGCCTCACGAGTAACTTATTCGTATATCAAAGGCTTATTTCATTTTCAGGACACTGCTTGTATCTTTCTATATCTGGTTATCTTTCAATATCTTAAAGAATGCCATAACGATTCGCGATAAATGCTGAATAAGCAAGGTCAACTATTTTATAGATGTTAGTAAAATTATGTGAATTTGTAGCCAGCGAATTTTGAATCTTTCCCAATATATTTTGATTGTGTACCATGTGGATTGACAAATTTACATTGTGGTTTAACATAATTAATATATCAATTGACTCATTATGAATGTTTTACACCCATATCACCAGGTAACTATTTAAATTCATAATGTAAAGTATGTCCTCTTTTCCCATTTTTACTGCTTCCATATTCACCAGGAATGATGAACATGGAATTTCAATTTACGCCTACGCTAAAGAGCAAATAAAAAGATGAGAACCAAATGATTCTCCCTGGTCTTCCGAAATGAGAGTTTCAATACGATCAGAAAACCTGGATGTGGTAAGTTTGACCTGGCTTGAAAAGCCCGGTATTAAAATGGTCTGGCGGAAAATTGGTACCCTTTAACCCATTTTTGGTTGGATTGTATTGGCGCCTTCCGGATCCAGGATTATTCTGTGAAATCATTCCTGGATTTTCGATATAACTGTCGTGTGCCAGATGTGATTTCATGTCTTACAATTTTTCAATATAAACATAATAGGCAGGATAGACATGATTATCAGCGTCGTAGAGTAAAGTCTCCATATCATATTTTCCTTCCTGCATTTCCACCGTAAAAGTCATCTCTTTATCTCCCGGCATTATCTTTTTTGTTAAACCTTCGTAAGCTCCTACATACAATACGGCTTTTGTCATATTTACATTTTTGCTGGCAGGCATCGGATCATTCACCTCAAGGGTGGGTTTTATACCCGGAAACACTTCATTAATTGCCAGCCCACTTTCCCTGGGGTAGCGACATAAGCTAATTTTATAGGTTCCCGCGGTAGCAAATTCAATTTTAAAGATGCCGGATCCCTGACCAGCCTCCAGTGCACCGTACTGGTGATATATGCGATTCATAAAGAAGGTATGGAGATCATGGGAACTAATCCGGGTCGGATTTTCGTAGGGTGTACCCACCTGGATATAGGCATATCTCTCATTCACACCTGCATCCATCAGTGATTGCCACCATTTTTCATAACTTACACGGTACAGTTCGACTTTATCGGGATAGCTTGCAGCCAGGTCATTGGTTTGTTTGGGGTCTATTTTGGTATCATAAAGTTCCTTTCCGTTCACCAAACGCCAGGTATCGTCCATCACCGAAGACTTTCGCCATTTCACCAAATTTTGTTCACGTTGCGAATCCGTAATAATACGTCGCGCTTCCCAATGGTCCTGGTCTCCTTCCAACAGGGGCCTCAAACTTGTTCCGTCAATGGGTTTAACAGGGACAAATTTAAGTCCGCACAGATCCACAAGGGTCGGGAAAACGTCGATATGGGCAGTGAGTTGACTCACATCGCGTCCACCTTCGATTTTGGCGTCGGGCCAGCGAATGAAAAACGGAACGCGGTGCCCCCCCTCGTATTCACTGTTTTTCTTGCCCTTCATATTACCGTCGTAACCGTAAGCTTTTCCATCTATATACTGGATTCCGCCGGCTGTACCATTATCCGTCATAAAAATCAGGATGGTGTTGTCTTTCAGATGCAATCTCTCCAGTTCATCCTCCAGCAATTTAAAATTGTCATCAATATTTGTGATCATCCCATAGAACCGCTTCTGGCTATCGGTTATCGACTGTGCATTTTTATAAATAGTGTAGTATTCCTCCGGAACAAAAAGAGGACCGTGAGGTGCATTGGTGGCCAGGTAGACAAAAAAAGGATCGTCTTGATTTTTCTCGATAAAATTTATGGCATTTCTAAAAAATACATCTGTGCAGTAACCTTTATATTTCTCCGGGACACTGTTGTGCCAGTAAGTATCATCGAAATAATCGTTCCCCCAGTAATCGGGCCCCTGCGTAATGCCTCCTCCCCCAATCCGGACGACTTCCTGAAAACCACGGTCTTCGGGACGAAACGGGTAATTATCTCCAAGATGCCACTTGCCAAACATGGCGGTTTTGTAACCATTCTGTGAAAAAACCTGGGCCATGATGGTTTCGTCCTTAAACAGCTGCGAACGTCCTGAGATGGTATGAAAACAGTTTAAACGATCGGTATACCTGCCCGTCATTAACGCGGCACGAGTGGGTGCGCTGGTAGGTGATACATGAAAATTCGTGAACCGAACAGATTGGCTGTAAAATTGATCGAGATTTGGTGTTTTTATGACATTGTTACCCAAACAGCCCAAATCACCATATCCCTGGTCGTCGGTGATAACAATAATGACGTTTGGTTTCTGTTGGTTATGATCTTTCGTTGAGGCTGAAACGGAATTAACCTTACCGAGAAGGACAATACCTGAAAGCGTTAGTAGTTTAAAAGGATTCATAATAATTGTATTAAAATTCTTCTTTTCTAAAAATTCATCCATATTATCAGCCTTAAGTCGTCTCTTATTAATTCCTGCGGAGTTCCCGGAGTCGATCAACCTGATTTCCGGAAATTTTGGTACAAGCGAACTTCCTTAACCATGTAGCCAGTTCGGTCTCCATTTGCCTAAGCGAATGGCACAATGCCCTGAAGACTTATTCGGTCTTTGGCAAAGTACATCCCGCTGAACTTAAATCAATGGGTTCGATGCCCAAACCTGGTGCCGGAGATCCCGGTTTAAACCGGAAGATTTTTTCTTTCATCGCTTCTTCATCGAACATCGGATCGGCAAACAACATCCCCACCTGTGCGCCTCCTCTTTTATCCGGGAGCAATTACATCCTGTCCCAATTTGATTTCACCTGGCGGATCTTCCACATAAATCAAAGAATTGGAAACCCTGTCAAAAAATTCATAGATCATCTTCACATCAGGAAAATTTTTATATTGGTTAAAATGCCCTTTGCCCTGCGGTGTATTATACAGAATGAAATGATCGATTTCTGTCGGACACCACCTCCGTGCAATAAAAAGCTCGGTATTAATGGCGAAATTGTTGCGGATTTCTCCGGGACCTTTGATTTGCATCATCCTGGAACCCCGTACCCCAACATTATGCGTTATGATGGTATAACCCGAAACATCATCCAGGCGAATGTAGCCATTGGAATTGTAAATATCATGAAAATAGTTTCTTTCAGCCCGGTTATTTTTCCCCATAGCAGAAAAGTAGATGCCGTTTCCATCGTACAATTCCAGCATGACCCGGTAGATCTCATTATACTCAATGAGGTTTTCCCGGGAATGCAATAGCGGCTCGATTTTACTGACATCAAATTCAAGCCAGTTGCGCAGCATCTCCGGGGTTATATCTTTGATGAAAGGACCAATTTCATCCCGCCGGATGCTGCTCACCCATTCGCGCCGGTTCATGAGCGGTTTTGCCAATACCAACTCATGCGGCCGGCAACCACTGATTACCATTCCGTTGTAGGCCAGGTCATGGATCGTATTGTGGCTAATGAGGTTGTGCCCGCTCTGTGCAATAAAGATACCGGGAGAATGCTTGTAAATCGTTCCAACATGGTGGATATAGTTATTGGTAACGGTATTGAATTTATTCTCATCTTTTAGGCCGGGTCCATAGCCACTCAGTAAAATTCCGGTACCTCCCAGGTGTGAAAAAATGCAGTTGGCGATTTTATTGTGTTGTGCGTATAAATCAAAACGTACTCCGCTCCCACTGCTTGCTTCAAAAGTACAATTAACGACCGAACAGTCTTCGGCATGCCGGAAACGCAATATGGCATTTCCCTTATCATACATTTCCCAGTCGTGCTGCAGACCTTTGTCTCCCGGTTTCCAGGTATCACGCAGTCCATGCCGGAAAGTAAGTCCTTCAAAATGCAGGAATTGTACCGGTATGCTGTCTTCAATGCCTTCAACACGGATAAATTCCTGCAGAAAGGGCGCACGAATATCCGCTTCATCCAGTGAGGTTTCCGGCCAAATATAAATCCGGCCTTCTTTACTGTTGAAAACCCATTCTCCCGGCTCATCCAGATATTCAATCGCATTTTCCACATAATATTCATTCCCGGGAGGAATTCCGTAGGTGGGATCAACGGACAGCCAGGCCGTTTTATTTTTCGTATCGATTCGTTCGAGCGGCAACATATTAATGAGCCAGCGATGTTTCGGGCTCAGAAAAATTTCGATATCTGACGGCGTTTCCCAGCCTTTTAAATCATCACCACGGTAGTGAAATTCACGGCTGAAAACCACAGGATCAGCATCCCAATCCAGTCCCCTGATATCTTTGGGTTGTGCATTATACGGATCAAGCACCTGTTTATCCGAAGTTTTAAATTTTGCTGAACGAGACCGGGTCAAAAGTTTTTTTCCGTTGTAGAGTGTGGTGATTTGCCATGCTCCTTTTTTGTCTTTCGGTATTTCACAATACCAAAGATGACCCTTTGCGTTGTCCGAAATTCCCCTGGGATTTTCAATGCACTTTTTCCAGTTGTCTAATTTTATTCCTCCTGTAAATACAGGAGTTTCATCAGGCCAGGCCCGGTAATAAACGGGGTAATCCTTTGTTCCGGAATCTTCCGGTCCGAAGACAATGGTTGAATCAAGCACATATTCGCCACCGCGAATCCATACTGTTACCGGACCGGAAAGACCTTCCGAAATGTATTTGCGTACTTTGATGCGCGCTGCATTCAAAGTAGCCAGCGGACCATCGCTGTTATCCTTATTTGGTTCTGAAAGCTTTCCTGTCCATTCATCGTTGCCATTGGTCGCGACATAGAATTGAATTTCATCCTTAGGCGAACTGTACGCTGCCGCCTGAAATCCAAAAATTGCCAGAAAAACAATAAAAATATATCCGAGGTGGGTTATGCTTCTTTTCATTGAGTTTAGTTAATCCTGCTTTCCCAACTTTCAACCTCTTGGTATCTTCATGAAATAGTGAATAGGATTATTCCCCTGTCTTAGCGTAATCCGCTTTTCCTGGTTCGTTGATCAAACATGGCGAATATAATATCTTCGAATTTGCCGTATCAACCATTCTGTCATCAAACACATTTTGTTATATTGCTTAATATCTCCAGATCTTTTATCAGGCATCCTGCTTTAAATCCGGCGGTTCCTCTTATCCGAAGTGAAAGATGACCTCCTTTCAAAGGATTATTATCTTCGGCTTCAAACACTTTTTCTCCATCGACAGATAACCAAAGTTTTTCCTGGTATTTTCCAATTTCAATACGGTAATAAACACCGGCAATCATGGTGTTTTTATTTGCTGAACCAAGTTTTTTACCCGCAGGCGATTTTCTGACAAAAGGGGTCACATTATGGGGGGCATTTTTAAAGGCAAAGAAGTAGTTCTCCCTTTCACCGGTGAATAACCCAAGGCTTCCGTCAAAACCCTCCGGAATCGATAAGTTACCAGGACTCACCCACATCGGATAAGAGACAATAATGCAACCAGGACTGTGGAAGGAGTGAGTGCCAATACTTTATAGCGTACGATAATATCACTGCCGTAAGCATTTGGACTTACCAGCATTATCCCTTTGGAATCATCCGATTCCTGCAATGCATATCTGAGAACCAAGCATATCCACTTTGCCTTTTCCGACTAACGTCCAGTTAGACAGTTCATCTGAGCTTACCGTATGTTTCGTTAATCCAAAATCATTTGTCTGACCGTATGCTGATCCTGCCAATAATAAAATGAAAAGAACCAATACAAGTTCTGTTTTTTTTCATGTTTTTTATTTAAAGGTTAATTTTCTGTCTCTGACCTGTTTTTGTGGATTTCGGGGACCCTGTTTCTTCAGATCACCGGCCGTCTGTCATTTCTTCTCCCGTTCATCACCTTTGTAGCGCGTTCGTTACCGATGCGATCGGCCAGTTGCTGCATAAACAGACTTTGTGGTGACACTCGCCGGTCCGGATGTTCGATGTATCCTGTGCCCATGAGGGCAAAGCCCTTATAAACCCCCTCCTTGGGGTCCCGGCAAAACCGGAACGATCATTCGCATATTCCAGTATGGCAGTCGGATACGCATCACGGATCTCCCCGGCATAGCCGATGGCAAAATTCTGTTCGGGAGTCGGAGGATCAAAGACCACAATCTCTTCTGCATCGCAGTTCCAGAAAACAATATTGGCCCCGGCCCAACCGTGCCCCGATCCGGAATTTCCACGGTTCAGGGCTCCAAGTGTGCCACCTTCCTTCAGGATGACATTGTCATAGAGAATGCCCGTGCTCCACCGATGATGAGGCTCGGATATGGTACTTGACTTCACGGCTGTGCATTTAACGAAGGCATTCGGGCCCATAACCCGGCTGCCGGCTACAAAAGAATGTCGCCCCTCTTCGCTGTAACATTTGTAAAACAGGGAAAGACTCCCGCCATTGAAGTCGAAGGGGTATCTTCGGCCTCCCATGACAGGTGAAACAGGCTCAAGGGATTTGCAATCCCGGATGGTACAGTATCGGGCGTGAGCGGAGGTACTTACCGCAGAATGGCGTACATGCTTAATTGTGCAATCCCTCACCCACCCATTGATGCACGTCAGATTGATACCGCAATTGAGATTGTTCTCCTCATCACTGAAGTATTCTTTGTTGTCCCGATCGACAGATTTGACAGATGTGTCATAATTGGAGACAATGCGTAAAGACTCCACCCCGCACAGCGAATCAACCCCGGCCAGGCTGATCTTTTTTACCACCCCGCCGCCATACTCAGCCGCGATTGACTGCGGCAATTGCACGTCCAAAGTGATCCTGTTCCCATCTACCTGTATAATTTGGCGGACATGATCGAATTGAAACGACCGGGCATTCCAGTTCTTCACCCTGGAGTTATCCGGTTCAATCTCCGTAAGGCGATCCATCCCGAGATCCTTGATCCATTTATCATTGGTGGTTTTCACGACGCTGATATAATCACCCTTTTTAAACTGTCCGGCATTTTCCACGTTCACCTGGATACTGCCGGCAGGAATATAGGTATCCGTGATGTTGGTTGGTTCACCCATGCTCACAGGACTCACCTGCTTGCCTACCTGAATTCCGGTTCCTTTGGGATTTCTGAAGATCAGCACCGTGCCGTCGGCTCCGTCTCCCTCGCCGCGCAGTACCACCCCTGAGCGGACAAGCAAGCTGCCATTCACGTAGTAGGTCCCTTTGGCAAGAAGCACGGCTCCCCGAAATCCCTGCTCCGTCTGGCTGCCGGGCTGCAACCTTGTCAAGAGCTCTTTGGATCTGGTCCGCGGCTGTCCCTGCCTTTCGGATATGCCATCGTCCCGTCCGGAATGGCTTCTCCAGGCAGCGGGTTTAAACGGACAACAACGGGCACATTGGGAATCCGTTCTTCACTCCTTTTAAATCCGCAGTATGAAAAATCAAGGATCCGGTCACCTTTATCGGTGTAAGGTTTATACACAAGGTGTCCGTCTTTACCGGGGTAGACCAGAGAGCAAGACGTCGTCTGATCCGGAGGCAAATCCGGGTTCTGAAGCATTTCATTCCGACTGTGAGGAGTTTCCGGCAATGGTTGCTTGTCTGCAGATCCGCCATCTCCGGCATTCGTAAACGAAGCGCAGAGAACAAGAAGGACTATAAAGAAGGGATGTAATTTCATAGAAATATAAATTTTGTCATTCCAATTAACAGGACCTTCAATCACGAGCCATCAAGGTACTTCCGGCTGAACACAGGTCAATAAGTTTAATGCCAGCAAACCCTGCCCTTTAACCCGGTTTAATGCTGGAATATTTGACGATTCATAGATACTTCTTTAATTGATGGCAAATTAAGATTTCGTATTCATCGGGTGTTTAGCTGTTTTCCCAAACTCTTTTGAATATGTGTCAAACTTGATGCGATCCATAAAATTTATTTCGAATTCTATTGCCGTTTGCATCCTGCGGAAGTCTGGATATCTGGCATGTCTACACTCCAGCCTCTCATGGAAGAGAGACCCTTTGGGGCCTGGAATTCCCATCGTCCTTTTACACAGGGCTTCACCCTGTGCTAGTGATTGCGCCCCTTTCCGCGTGCCGCATAGCTTCAGCGGAGAGGCAGGGGCTTGAAAATGCATTACCGGTAATAATAACATTTATGTTTGGAACACTTAAAGGTAAGGGTCTGGAATGGCAAAAACGTTTATTTGTGTGGCACCATTAGTGTGCAGGCAGTGAACGTATCTGTTCGATTTGATTCCGAATAATACCAACTTGCGGTTTTCCTTTGTGCTGATTTTCCTGTAATGCTTCCTGCAATTGCTTAAAGTTCTTTATGCCTGCACCTTCAAACGAAACAATAACATCTCCGGTTTGAAAGCCATATTTCCTTAATTCTGACTTTTCAGGTACCTGAACCAGCACAACACCACTTATGGAAGCCAAACCAGCAGCCGACTGTTCGCCAGGTGTTTCGACATTTTTCACGCTTGCACCAAACCATTGATAAAATTTCCCTGAACCTTCCGTGTCAATTAGCATTGGTTTCGGAATCTCCGGTTGTTTGGCCATTTTTCTCAACTTTTCAGAAACCACCCCAAACTCATTCATTGGAAAATTCGTAAAGCCGATTAGAAGGGCCGGCGATTGATCCTGTACTCTGAAATCGCCCTTCTCAGCATCTACGAACAGAGGATCGCCAATAAGGGAGTGTTCGTCACAACCATTCCGGGAAAATTTCATCCTGTCTTCATCATTATTGGTTACAAAGAGGTTCGAATCCAGTTGTGCACCCCAATGGCCGTCAGGTGCGATTCCCCGCTGCATGACAGCCGGTTTGTAAGCCCTGAAAACGATATTGTATTTAAAAATATCACCGCTGTTTGGATACCAGACATGAGGGTGCAGGCTGTTATTAATAATAATGTTATTTGTTGCCTTCCGATCGTAACCCTCACGCATTTTCAGGCCCCCATTGAGTAATACGTTGTTATAAATAATATACCAGCTTGAACCATCATCCAGGTCGATATCCCATCCATGATCGCAGCGCCAGCGGCTGTTGCGAATGGTATTTGGAGCAAGCATGTCTAATTTTGGCAAATCAGGATGCTTTTCAACTTCTTTGGCAGTTTCATTAATATCGGGCGTCCAGTACCGGTCGCGACCCCATGAATTAAAACTTCCGTGGTCACCGGTTTCAAGTACGGTATTAAACACATCACAGTACTCAATGATATGTCCGCCAAATGTTCCTTCGCTGATATTGATTCCTGCACGTGGCACATCATATATCGAAGTATGACTGACGGTAATATTGTGCGACATGGAAATTTGAACCCCTGAAGTTTGCTTTTCATCACGTCCGGTCATTGTAATCAGGCAATCTTCTACCCTGCAGTCGGATGGATAGTTATCGCCCCTGGGGCCGGGAGTTCGGTCAATGCTGTCATAATCCTGTTTTCCATATCTGAATAACGGACTGCGCACCATTTCGGGATCGCCGACAAAGGCAATGCCGTTGGCCCCTGAATGATGGATATAGCAGCTTTTGATAGTAATCCGCCGGTTATAGTTATTCACAAAAATACTGTTCCCTCCCAGCTGATCGAACTCGCAATTGGACACCGTACAATCTTCGGCTCCTTCAAACAATACCGCACCACCACGATAAATTGTCCAGTCGCTGCGGAGCAGAGGTTCTTTGTTTTCCATGAAGGTTCGCGCAGCATGACGGAAAACCAATCCTTCCAACCGGATATGACTTACAGGCTGCTCCTTCGTCCCTCTGAACTCGATCAAATGTTTTAATCTGACGATTTCAACATTTGCTGATGCCATGTCAACTCCGGGTTGAGGATAATAATACAATGTCTTTTTATCCTTATCGTAAAACCATTCACCGGGGGCATCCAGTTCTTCAAACACATTTTCGACCATCCGGTAACGGGGATGCATTGGCGATGGCCGGTTATTTTGCCAGCCTCCCTCCAAGTTCAGCGATCCATCTGCATTTTTCCCTTTTACAAGCCAGTGCATATCACCCCATAAATTCTTGTGCATGGCATGAACATATGCACCTTCGGGATTACTCCAGGCAGCGACCCTTTTTTCATCCAATGGATCATTGTCCGGATCTGGCTTTCGGGTAGGTTCCAAATCCCAGGTGTCGAAAACATTTTTCCCCTCAACGGCATTTGGGAATCGGGCCATCCGTTGCCGCTTTCCGTTTACATATAGTTGATCAATGAATACATCTTTTGATACCAGGGCTTTATAAATCCCTTTTTTATAGGGCTCCCACTCAAGGATAAGCTTATCTCCCCCACTGATTATAGCCTTCCCTTCATTGGCTGCACGGTAAATGACGGGATGTTTTTCACTTCCTGAATGTTCAGGCTTAAAAACAATGGTGCCGGGTAAATAATAAATACCATCTTTAAAAATAACACGGACCTCTTTTTTACCGGATAATGAAGCAACCATTTCATTGGCTTTTTCAATAGTTAAAACAGGCTGATCTTTTGATCCTGAAGCTTTGTCGTTTCCGTCCGGAGAGATATAAATTTCAACCACATTTTCGCCGGCAGGATACACATGACAGCCATCATGGCAATTGCTAAAAGCCTGAATCAAAGCAATTTTTGGATGTCTCATTATTCTATTCACTTTCTCTGCTCCAAATATAACTTTCCTTCAGTAACTTACTGTATTCCATTTTCAAAAGATTTTTCATCTCCTCGAATTTCTCCGGATATTTTTCAGCAACATTCTCTGCTTCCTCCATATCTTCGTTCATATTGTATAATTCAAAATCAACCAATCCGGCTTTCATCACTAATGATTGGTTTCCGCCATACAAATTATGTATCTGCGGCAGGTAGGTGGTATCGTCTTTCATACGGGCCAGAATTTTCCAGTCATTGGTACGCATGGCTACCCTGTGTTCGTTGATAGCATCGTAAAAAATCCACAATAAGGGCTTGTCCCTATGCATCTTTCCGGTTTGAATGACAGGAATCATAGACTGCCCGTCCAACTCTCGTTCAGGAAGTTGTGCTCCTGAAATTTCTGCAAAAGTGGGCATAAAATCCAACGATGAGACAACGGCATCTGAAGTTCCGTTGAAGGTCTGTTTTCCCATCCAGTATAAAATACCCGGGACCCTGACTCCTCCTTCTGTTGTCCATAATTTCATTCCTTTTAACGGCCCCGGTGAACCATAGGCACCTTTTTGCACGTTTATAGCGGTTTAAAGTTTCAGGTCCGTTATCCGAACTAAATACAATGAGGGTGTTCTCTCCATAATTTTCTTTCAGGTATTTCACCAAACGCCCGACTGCAGAATCCATATTGGCTACATTGGCAAAATATTCTGCCTGGTTTTCATTTACCGATTTTGGCAAATACCCGGCAACCAAAGACGGCGGTGATGCAACCGGCTCATGGGGTTCGTGAAAACAAACCTGTACGTAAAATGGATTATCGGTTTTCTTGTTTTGTAACCAATTCAAAACTTCGTCAACGACAAGCTGGCAACTAAAACCTTTCAATTCGCCTACTTCTTCGCCATCGCGTACGAAATTAACCGGATTTTCATGGCTTGGCATTGCTGTGTTAGAAGTAGCAAACCAGTGGTCGAAACCAAAATAACCCGGTGTTGGTTGAGCATCGCTGTTAAACTTTGAATTTAAATGCCATTTTCCCGACAAACAGGTTGCATATCCCGCCTTTTTTAGCATGGCAGGAATGGTTTGTTGGTCTGCTTGTAAATGAACCAGATCGAGACAATCTTCCGTTTCTCCTTTTGCATCACGTATATAATCATAAATGCCCGAACGGTTCGGACTTCTTCCGGTTAACAAGCCTGCACGCGAAGGAGAGCAAACCGGAGCTGCGGAATAGAAGCTGGTAAATTTAATCCCTTCTTCAGCTAATTTATCCAAATTAGGTGTTTGAATGACCGGATGCCCATAACAGGATAAATCGCCATATCCCAAATCATCACAAAGGACCACTACAATGTTGGGGCGGGTATCATTTAATTTTGATTCACAAGAAAAAAGTGCTGTTAACGGCAAAAGAAATGTTATGGTTTTTAAGTGGTTCATTTGTTAACAGATTTTATTACCGCATCAATTTACTTTAGGAACAATTTATTTAATTAGTCCCCAGTGCTTCTCCAATCGTAACTAATTGTTTCATAAAATCCTTTGATATGGTTCCATCAGGCATGGGAGGCACATCCCAGGTTACGGCACCTCCTACTTTATTAATATCCAAACTATATTTTACAATTTGTGCTTCAGTAAATCTGGGATCTCCTTGTCCCCATGTTTTGCCTAAATAGCTTAATATATGTATTTGCTTTCCATCGATCATTCCATCATAAGCAAATTTAAATTGAATACGATCGGGTTCGTTGGTCTCACCTGCTGTATAATCCTCATATGGAGTTATCGACATGATTCTTGGAAATACACCTGGATTAAAGGTTACTATACTATTTGGATTACCGGCCCGGGCAGCAGCAGCTACTGACGCAAAATTAGGAATATCAGGGTACCTGTAATTCGTATTGGGACGATAGCAGCCATCAAACCACCAACCGGAAACTTTATCCCCCCAGCGTATTGAATATTCTCTGATTACTTCCTGCCAGCGCAACAGAGCTTCCGGATTTCTTTCAAAAGACCCGGATTTATAGTAATCGCTTCTTTCAAGCGCAAACCCTTCAAGTTCTGCCTTATTTTGACCGGGAGCATGGACGGAGAGATATGCTATCAGCTTTATTCCATATTTATTTAAAGCACGATACAGATCTGCAACCAGGTCACGGTTACTGCATCTACTGGGAACCTGCCCGGTAAAACGATCATATGTTGAATTTGGTGAGATGAAAAATGGAGGAACATGTCGAACAGTAATGATCAAATATCCGGCACCCACTTCAGATAATTGTTTCGCAAGTGCTTCACAATCAAAATGATCAATAAGATCATTCCATTTATCCATATTCATTGAATCCAGCTGATTATCAGCCGCTAAAACCTGGGGTACATAATGCATCATTACCCCCCATTTTGCATCTTTCATCCAGGATGCCCTGTTCTGAGCATTAAGAGATAAAAATAAAAAACCCAATAAAATAGTTAATGTTACTTTTTTCATTTTTTTAAAATTAAAAAATTATTCTATTGGAATTAACTGCATGAAATACATATAGATGCAATATTATATAGAAATCATCAACAGATTATTTCAATCAGTCCCAATTTATTTTGAGTTTGTACCCAGGTATCATCCTGCTCCGGAAAGGCCGAAGGTTTTAGAAGCTGACTTATAAGTTGGAAATTGATCCGGACTCCAATGGTGCCTGAACTGTGTCCATTTCAATAAAATAGCTCAGGTACTTTTCGATGAATTGAATTTTGTTACAGCTTTTTTTTATCTTAAAATATCTAATGATTGCATGGCTGCCTTCATATACCCCATTGCGTAAGCCATACCTGCATGCCAGGGAGCATCGCATGTCATTTGCGGGGTATGGTCCGGGATTAAAACTCCCTGGTAATTATTTTTTTGAAGTATTCTTAAAATTTTAACATGTCGATATCCCCCTCATCAACAAAAACTTCTTTGTAATTTGGCACTTTCCCTTTCACATTCCTGAAATGGATATAAGCGATTTTATTTTGCCTGCTATAGCTATCCGTTGCCTCATATACATCACCTTCAGTCATTTCCGAAATGGTACCCAGACAAAATTCAAGTTTATTGCTATCACTGGGAAAGATATCGATTAAATCCTGGTACATGTATGGTTGATATACCAGTCTGGGGGTCTGTCTTACATACGGCAATGGCGGATCATCAGGGTGTGCCGCCAGGGTCACTCCTGCTTCCTCGGCTACCGGGACAAGTTCTTTCAGAAAAAACTCGCAGGCGTTCCCACAATTCCTTATGTTCAATCTTCGGAAGCGTTCCTTCTTGTTTTTCTTTGCTATAAACCATATTCCAAACCATTCCATTTGGTACGGGCGTATGATCTTCACCATCCATTCCAACCGATTCTGCACTCTCCACGGGCAAAATTTCCGGTGATTCGACCGGCTACTCCGGCAAGTGAGAAATTATACCCGAAAATGGGAATCCCCGCCTTCACCAACAATTTGATTTGCTGCTTAAGCAGTTCTATTTGTTCTCGCTTTTTAGGACCATCCAGCAACACATCGTACCACATCGAAGGATCGAAATTCTCAATGGCTTCCCATTTTAGTCCGTGCCGGTAATTTCTTTATTGATTCTAACCAGGTCATCCAATTCCCATAGTTTACCTTCACCGGAACGTCCCCAGCCGTCTTGTCCGCCAATGGGTTGATCTGATTTACCTTTATTATGTCCGAAATAATCCACAAGATGGACAACAAGATGGGTTGCACCGCATTGCCTGGCAAATCTGTAATACCCGTCGTTTAGCATGTGCTTATATAAACCAAATCCTAATTTCATACGTGCCTATATTAAAACCTTCTGTAAATCCAATATTAATCCTTTTATTCCAAGGACACTCATCCAAATGCTGTAAGCAATAATCGCTAACCAAATGATGGTCTCGAATAATTTTAGCTTATGCTCACCCATCACTTTCCCGGAATGCAGCAACACCGCCATTGAAATGGTTGTTACCGGAAGCAACACGGCCAGACATGCCTGTGAAAGTAACATAAGGAAAATGGGCTTAATCGCGAAAACCGTACCCAGGGTGCAATACAGCACAAAAACAAATATGATCCAGTTTTTTGGCTTTTTCAATGGGTTTTCGTTTCCCTGGTAATCTTTTACAAGCCACGACATGGCAAGAATGTTTGGCAATAGGGAAGAAAGTCCGGCAGCCGCAATTCCGATAATCATGAGGACGACGGCAAAACGCCCTGCTAAGGGTTCCAGTATGGGAAGTAATTCGGGAACATTATTTACCCTTATTCCTTCGGAGAATAAAGTTTCAGAGGCGACAATCATTACGGCAGCGCTGATGAGGAACATAAAAAAAGCACTGTTTGCAGCATCGATCCGTTGCGATTTCATGTCCTTGAGGGTCCAGCCGGCCTCTTTTACCAAAAGCGAGCGAATGATAAATACAACAGAAGACACCGTTGTACCCGTCATTCCTGCTATTACGGCAAAGCTGCTGTTATCGCTTCCTCCTGCTTCTTCAGGAATGGTAGGTTTAAGACCTTTTACCAGGGAAGAAATGGAAGGGTGAAGATAAATAACGGTAATAATAAATGCCAGGCTCATGATGCCAACGATCACTGCCATCACATTTTCAAATGTCTTATTTGTGCCTGAAATTAAAATGCCAAACACAAGGATCCCAAGAACGATCACAATTAATACGTTGGAAATTTCCACACCACTGTACAAAGCAATGCCTTCGAAAACGGTATCTGACAATATCCCCATAAGTCCCAGTATGGCAGCCAGAATAACGATGACGAGCGATGTGGTCAGGAACCATGAAATGGAAGGATGAATGTGCTTTTTTATGCCCCGGATGACGGTTTCTCCCGTAACAATGGTGTAAAAGCTAAAGCGATCCAGAAGGTAAAAGGTAATGATGCAGCTTAACAGGACAGTCCACAATAAAGAAGTCCCAAACGAAGCCCCTGCTTTCGACATGGCCGTGATGCTCCCTGTCCCGATATTGTAACCGATAAGAAAAATGCCGGGTAAAACACTTATTATTACTCGCTTAAATCTTGACATTTTAAAATCCTATTGCGTTTCCACCGTCGACAGGTAAACAAACACCTGTAATAAATTTTGAAGCATCGGAAGCAAGAAACGCAGCGGCCATTCCAATTTCTTCAGGTTTTCCGAATCTGCCCGCAGGGGTGCGCATCAACACTTTTGATTTTCGTTCCGGATCATTTTCCATAGCTTTCGCTAACATTTTTGATTCAATAAAGCCGGGTGCAATGGCATTGAATCGCACACCTGTGTGTGAATATTCCGAGGCGAGTGCTCTTGTCATTCCAAGTAAAGCGGTTTTCGAGCTGGTATATGCAATAACCTTTTCAAGCCCATATAAAGCCGCCATGGAACTAATAAAAATAACAGATCCACTTTGCCTTTTAATCATACCCTGGAGTGCGGCCCGGGTAAGTGCAAAAACACTATTTAAATTGGTATCCAGAACCGACTGGAATTCCTGATCGGTTACCTCCATGGAAGGCTTTTTTAAATGCTTCCCGGCATTGTGAACAAGAATGTCCAATTCGCCGGCTTCTTCTTCAATATACGCTAAAAGGTCACCGTAGGAGGCTTTATCAGTAATATCATTTTGATAGATGAGGCAGTTACTGCCCAGCTTCTTTTGGGCTTTCTGCAAATTTTCCAGGGTTCTTCCTGTAATGATAACTTTTGCCCCCAAACTTATGAATACGCTCGCAATCCCAAGGCCAATGCCTTCTGAACCTCCTGTTACGAGAGCTATCTTATCTGTTAATTCAAATGGATTTTGCATCATAAAATCAGTTAAGAACACTACATTATTCCAAATTTCCGGAAAGCCTCCACGGTAGTCATACCTTCTTCCAAGGCCTTTTTTACGAGTTTCTCTCCTCTTGCTTTCTCAATGGCCGCTTCAAATACATCCTCTTCTATTTCCCCGGGAACGATGATAATCCCGTCTCTGTCACCATAAATAATATCACCGGGATGAATTTTAACGCCGCCAATTTCAATAGAAATCCTGTAATCGATAACCTTACCCCGGGGTCCCTGGTCCTGCGCATAAGTGCCTGCAGAAAATACAGGATAATGTAATTTTAAGATCTCGTTTGTATCACGTGAAAAACCATTCACCACAGCGCCTGCCGCACCCACTTTCAGAGCCCTCGTGCTCATCAGACCTCCCCACAGGGCATAATTGTATGAGCCACCTGTGGCCACGTAAACCTCATCCCTGGCTAACTGATCCAGGGCTTCGAACATCAGTCCAAAAGGTTTATTCAGGAGGGAATTATTTGAGCCTTCCGTCTCGCTGGCAAAAACATCGGCCTCTAAAACAGGCATTGTACGGCCAATTACAACCATCCCCGGATCAATAGGTTTGAGGTTTTGGGGAAGAAACTGATGAAAATATCCCATTTGGTCAAGGACGTCTCCAACAAGGGCGGTAAACAACTCCTTTCGGGCCAGAGTAAAAAGTTCCGAATGGGTATTCCAAAGTTTAGACATTCTGAATTAGATTTCGTGAATCCGGCCCGGCAAAAGAATTTTTGTCCGACAAGATCCTCAATTATAAAACTACTCAACAGGATTAATTACCAAACTGTTTAGTATGATATTTCCTTCTTTGGGAATGAACCGGAGATACAACTTCTGACCTTTCTCAACAGAAAAGGGTATCCCCATCCGAACAGGCTGATGACCCGGTTTACTCTCCTTATATAAATCCACCTCTCTTTGGGCAATTTGCTTACCGTTATCATCCACGAGATGAATTTCGAAAATTCTGTTATGAACCTGCGTGAGATCAGGATCATAAAAGGTCAGTTCCACTTCATATTTTCCGGGCAGCAACGAATTATTCTGCCACTCTTCCAGCCGGCGCAATGGTCGCCAGATACCCAGCTCGAACGCATAGGGTTGTCCGGATTCGATATAAGTGACTGCCGTTTCGTCAGAAGGAGCAACGCCGTGTGCAACGTTCACTTCACAACCGGTTTCATCTTTTCCCATATTACTCCACACCTCCTGATCTTTCGTATAGAAGAATGTATATTTCCCGGGGCTTCTGGCCAGGGATTCATGAAAGGTAGGTGCAAAATTATACCTTACCGGAATCATCCTCAGCTTCTGCATGAACACGTGGAAATCGGGCAGCCATCTGAGGTTTAAGGATACGATCAATCCTTTTTCACCCTGGGTGATGTAACCCTGTGATGAAAATTCGGAATACAGACGGATTGTTTCTTCCGGATTTGCTTTGCTTAAGATTTTTCTCGCCTCAGTAAATTCTTCTTTTTCGATAAGATCGAAAGCATCGATAAGGTATTTTTGATTTTGGTTAAAGCTGATGACGAACTTTTCAAAGCCGTAAAAGTACCTGTACCAGTTTCTGCCCTGTTCCGATAATTTCAGTGTGTCGATTTCATCCAGGATGGCTAACCTCTTTTGGGCTTCATTAACAGCATTTTCAGGATAATCCAGCGGATTACCGTATTTTCCCAACTGGAACCGTTTTAACCGGTCCTCCGTATCTTTCATGTCATAAAAATACTCGGAGGTTTCACGTCCAAACATCGCACGCTTTTGTAATCCATTCGTAGAGGTAATTCCGGATAATCCGGCGCATCGCTTTCAAAGGTTTTTTGTCGCAAATTCCTTTACTGTTTCTTTCAGGGGTTCATTCAGGGTTTGCTCCCAAACCTGCTGCGACAGACTTTTAAAATAGATATCCAGCGGCCGGGTGGTCCAGTGGATAATGCCAAAACCTGCTGAATTTCTCTGACTTCAGCATTTCAGCAAAATTTTCATATGGAGTATAAGGTTTGCCGATATAATGGTGGTCGTCGTGGTGAGCCCAAACAATCGGGTAAACCTTTCGGCTGGTATCGATTGAGGTAAGGGTATTTACAGTACTATCCGCATGAAAATTCAGGTACCAATCCAATGGGAAAAACTCATACTCTTTGGGCAGAAATTTATCCATGGCCGGAAATGCATCCCAGTTCCAGGTTCCTATTCCCAGTTTTACCTCATTGAAACCCAGTTCGTCAAGTGCCAGGCGGTACGCATTACAAATTTTACCAATAAAGTACATGCTGCGGGTGAACGTGTTATCCTTCAGGTTTTCATTTGAGATGATGGAATTAAAATCCCGTTCCCACGCTTCCGGAAAATGCTCCACTCTCATAAAGTCAGAGGCTTCATCGGGGACCCTGTACCTTACCCAGGGGACAAAATAGTCGATCTGCGGATACGTCTCCAGGATTTGCTTTGCCTGGGCTTTATAATATTCAAATCCCTCATCTGTATCAGGATTGGGAAACCATGTGCCCAGGGTTTTTAACCGTGCATGTTCAGGTAATGAAAGGATGATATTTTCAGGAGTCGATGATTTGTCACCGATATCGAAAGTGAAAGCCACCTTCATGGCGTATTTATGTGCCGTTTTGAAAGCATCCTGTGCCAGTTTAACAGCAGCATCAACCCTGCCACTGTCGGCGACTTTTGATGCTTCTGCTCCAAAAATGCTGTCGGTAAAGAATGAACGGGCACCAAACAATCTTCTTACGTCGTTGGTATGATTGGTACCCCAATCCCGTCCTTTCACCGTATTGGCCAGATAGCCCACTTCCTTTTTCTGCCCGTTGAATTCGAACTTCACCATGGGATTGTTTCCATAGGCATGAACCATAATGGTATTGTATTTCATTTTTGCCGATTGCTCAATCCATTTGTTCCAATCCTCCAAATTCCAGGTACTGATGCCTGAAAGAAAATTATGCCAGTTAAATACCAATCGCACAGGAAACTCAGGTGAATCCGCAAGTTCCCAGTCTGCAAACGTAAACTTCTTTCTTTCTTCCGGAAGCGTTTCGTATGACAGGTAAAAACCACAGCCCAACTTCTCAAGAAGCGCATAAACTCCGTATAACGTTCCGGCATCGTCGTAACCGGTAATAACGCCGACCTCCCTTTTTTTGGTGGTGCGATACAGCTATGGAATAACTTTCAGGTTTTTCAGGCAGGCTTTTGGGTAAAAGGGCTTTATATTTTGTCAGCTTTTGAATACTGCCAATAAGAATCGCTTTCCTTTTATCGGAGGGTAATTCCCTGACAATTGTGAATTCATCACCGGGATAGATTTTGGAAAGATATTTCTGCAACTGGTCAGCAGCCGTTTTTTCAACCGGACTTTGATTATTGCTAACCACAATGGCAACAGGTTCGCTATTGCCATGGGAGATGGCAAATCCAACAAAAAACAGGAACAGAATAAATTTTTTCATAATTACCTATTTACGATTGGGACCGGTAACAATCGGGAGAAATACAGACACCGGGTTTTTCCGGTATGGATGCCACTCTTTCTCAGCGCGACTTTTTAGACTCAAAGCCGCTCTACCCTGAAATTACTATAGATGAATTGCCTGGTAGACATGTGCCTGAGTCCGATCCGTCCCTTTTGAACAGGTTCCAGGTCTTCCGGAACCCTGGTGATGTCCCATGTTTGATCGGCAAGCAGTTCTTTTGTCTCTCCGTCATATAATCGAAGGGTGACCGAAGAGACCCTCTTCTCCACTTCCACGATGTATTTTTTACCGGGGATTATTCCGCTATAATCGACCATTGGTTCAATCAGTCCTTTGTTTGGGTACCATTCACCATTGGCATCTTTCCAGGGATATCGCTTGCAGCGCAGATTTTCACGGAAACTCAGGCTGATCAGGTCCATCTTCTCAAAATAGATCGACATGTCCGGGATTTTCCGGAGGTCACTCCATTCAGCGATGTCTTTCACATAGGGCTCCGTGCCAATTCCCTGGGCCTGGATGTAGAGCAGTGTATTACCGTAGTTACTGGAGTCGACCCGGATCATCTCATAACGGATCAGCAGGTCACCTTCAAAAACCTGTTTGGTCCAGAGCACGGCATGATGTGCATGGTAGTTTACAGGGTCCTCTTTTTTGGTGATGGTTCCTGCGGCAAAATAGAGTCCCTGATCCCGGTGCTCCAGGGTGGCTTTTTGGCCATCCAGAAACCAGTTTTTCTGCCAGTCGTGCATCATGCTGTCCTCAAACAGTATTTTTGATCCGCATCGCCCGGTGGATTGATTTTTTGCATCTGCTTTTTGCAGATTTGGAAGAACAATCCTGCCCGAACGAAGGCATGCCGGTGCCGGCAGTCAACAGAAATAGTAACAATACATAGCTGGTTAGTTTTTGCATCTCTTTCATGTCGAATATTTTTATTTGATTTATTTCCTTGATTTCCTGAACCTTCACAGCCTGCGCTGCGCCATCCGGTCGAGATTGTTGCAAAATAAACAGACCGGACGGAATGAATATTTCTTTATAAACGATCAATTAATTCAATCATTTGCTCGCCGGCAAGCAGGAAACCTCCTACAGCATAGGCATTGGTATATCTTTCAGGAAACTCAACCGGAGAAGCACCTCCCGGTTGCACATAGCACAATCTTCCATAGTCATTGACAGATTGGCATAATCCTTCCCAGGCATTTAATACGGCCGGTAAAAATTTATCCTTTTCCAAAATGCCATTGTTGATGCCCCATGCCATTCCATAACAGAAGAAAGCTGTTCCGCTTGATTCCTTCATTGGAAATTCAACCGGGTCGAGCAAACTGGCACGCCACATTCCGTCATCACCTTGCAGTTCAAGGAGGCGACTGCACATTTCCTTTAATAATTCCTCATATTTTTCCCGGTATGGATCGTCTGATTCCAGGTTTTTTAAGATCCGGGCAAGTCGCAGCAACCACCCATCCATTGCCCCTCGACCAGAATATCTTCTTCCCATTGGCGGAACGCTCATTGATAAAACGCATGTCCCGATAAAACAATGAATCTTCTTTATCATAAATAGGTATGATGGCATCAAAAAATTGCGTATGCAAGAAGTCATAATATCTCCTGTCCCCGGTTATCCTTCCCAGCTTTGCCCAGGTCGGGGGAGCCATAAAAAGTGCATCTGCCCAATGCCAGTCTTCTCTTCCGGTCATTGTATTGACTTTCAGGATGGAATCAAATTGTTCTTTTGTGGGAGCAAGCATATATTCCTTCCCTTCAATTTCATATAAGTCGAGATAGGTACTGCCACAGAGATGATCATCGGCATGACGAAACCGGGGGGCAAGCGTATAATGGGTTGCCTCGGCCCATAATTTTGCCACTTTCAAATATTTTTCATCATGGGATACCCGGTATTGGGCCATAAGTCCGGGATAAAATGATGACGGGATCCAGGAATTCAAAATAAAACGTTGCCAGTTATCGGCAAGGTGCATATTTTTCAGCTCGTAATCACAAACCAATGTCATGATTTCTTTTACCTCGTCCTTTTCGGGTAAATGACTGACTTTTTTACTGCAGCCAAAGCTAACGACAACGATTCCAATAAGAAGTAAATACTTTTTCAACATAATCAATACATTTCTTTTTTTATTAATTTTCTTCAATTTAAAGATATAGTAAAAAATTAGACCGTATCCTTTCAGTCGTCAGGCTGGGTTGAATGTTCATAAACTAGCTATTTCCAAATAACTATTCTTTGTTTGTTAGACGGAAGAAGTCCTTTTTATCTCATTTTAATTGTTCGAATATGCCCAGCCGGCAAATGCGCTAGCTATTTCTTTAGCATACTGATCCTGATGTTCTTATAGCGTGAATTCCGGGTGAACATTTGCCGGAATCCGATGCGGCCCTTGTTAATGTCCGGTAATTTGTCTGTTTTCCAGGCGAACAACCTGCGCTGCTCAGGATGAACCACCTCCATAAACAGCCAGTCACCGTGTTTGATAACCGTGATATGGCTGGTTACGCCGGTATGGAAAAGACCGGTATCGAAGTAATCCGGATCCAGGTTCGTTCCGCGGAGGGTGTTTCCTTCCGGCATGTACCGGCGGGCGCGGACATAGTCATTGTCCGGATCGGTCGTGGAATAGCTGATGTGGTAGGTGTTCATGTTGCAAAAGTATTTGCCCATGGTTGGCACCCGCCGCAGCTCGTTCCACTTGGTGATATCTTCCTTGTAAGGACCCTCCCCGCTGCCGGTTGCCAGCAGATAGAGAATATTTACCCCCCGCACGGATGTGTCCAACCGTGTGTAGTCGTACTCAATTTTAACATCCCCTTCGAAAGAACGCCTTGTCCAAAGCACGGCATGGCTGGCATCCTCGTCGGGCACCGGTCCGGCAAACAGGCTCATGCCTTCGGGACCATTGACGACTTTGGCCTTGTCACCATCAAGAAACCACTTTCTCTTCCAATTGCGGGTGCCATCATCCTTCAGAACGGCATGCCACGCCAGGCTTTGGGCTGCTTTAAAAGCCTGTTCTTCTATTTCGTGATCATTCTTTTTTTTTGGCACTATGCTGTTCGTCGGCGTTCAACACCTTTTCTGCACGGTCCTTCCCGATACGCTCGATCAACTGCTGAACGAACAGGCTTCCTGGTTCGACCGGGGCAGTAGGGCTTTCGATATAGCCGTTGCCCATCAGGGCGAAGCCATAAAACTTACATTCCTGAGGTGTGCCCCAGTAGCCTGAACGGGTGTTGGCATACATGATGCCACCGGGTTTGAAGTCTTCTTTTTTATCACCCGTGTAGCCTATCGCGAAGTTATTTTCCCCTTCTGTTTCCGGGTCCATGACGATGATGTTAGGCGCATTACAATTCCAAATCAATGTATTGGAAGCAGCCCAGCCATGTCCGGTACCGGAATCTCCACTATTGATCGCCGCAATGCTCCCGTCTTTCGATGTGACGTTATCGTAAAGGATGCCGGTGCCCCAACGGTGGTGTGGTTCGGATTGTCCTCCGCGCACGGCAGTGCAATTCACGAAGGCGAAAGGACCCATAACCCTTGATCCACCAACAAAATCGTGGCGTCCATCCTCCGCAAAACAATTGTAAACCAGATGGCCGGTACCACCGCCGATACTGAAAGAATAACGCAAGCCTCCATGATAGCCTCCTATGGGCTCAAGGTACTTGCATTCGCGAACGGTAACCTGACGTGTGTCATCATTTATAGAAACAGCTGAATAAATACAGGTGCTTCGCAGAAACATTTCTGATCCAGCTGTCCATGGCATTACCGACGGTGATGCCAGTTCTGAAATTCATGAAGTTAGAGCTTTTGCCTTTATCCTCCACTGTGGTGTCATAGTTGGAGACCAGGGAAAGTGACTCCACGCCGCATTGGGTCGCCAGAGAAGACACATCAACTTTATACACTTCTCCGCCGCCATGTTCTTTTGCGATCGACTGCGGCATCATCACGTCAAGGGTGATGGTGTTACCCTCCACCTTTGCAATTTGCCGAAGGTGCGTAAACTGGTATGACTCCGGCTTCCAGGGATGTTTATTCGCCCCTTCCTTACCCCCACGAATGTGACGGAGACGTTCACCCATACCAAGATCGTCGATCCATTTTTGATTGGTGGTTTTCTTAACAATCACAAAGTCGCCGGCTTTGAACCCACTGGCATCGGTCACAGTAAGTTTATAGCTGCCGGAAGGCACATAGTCATCCGTAATCCGAACGGTGCTTTCCAAATCTTTTACGATTTTACCCTCACCGATATTGATGGCACTTCCTCCACCTTTGGCGCTCCGGAAGATCAGTATCGTGCCTTTTTCACCGTCACCTTCGCCGCGAAGAACGACTCCGGACGGAACAGATAAGCTGCCGTCGATATAATACGTGCCGGCTTTGAGCAGGACAGCTCCTTTGATGCCGTCGGCATCGGGAGTCATTTGAGAAACTTTGGACAGGGCTGCCTGAATCTCTTCACGACTGTCAGGGCCTTTGGGATAGGCCATATTGCCGTCAGGACTGGTTTCGCCCTTGATGGGTCTCAGGGTTTCCCTGACGGGCACATCGGGAATGGGAACATTACTCTGTTTGTAACCTACTTTCGACCAGTCGAGGATACGGTCACCCTTGTTGCTATAAGGCTTATAGACAAGCTTTCCGTCCGGGCCCATCGAAACCAGGGGCGAGAGCGGGCTTGGCTTGAAAGTATTGGTGGGTATTTCATCAGGTGCGGGTTTCACCCACGACTCAGGAAGATTAGAATCCTGAGAATATAATTCGGTATTCATCATCTGGCATGCCATGATGCCTAAAACGAAAACAAATTTTGAAATTTTAATCATGAGTTTTTGATATCTTATAAAATGGATACATTACAGATTTTAAAAGTATATAGAAATTGTCTGTTAAAATTTAGATATTATCCCAAGTTATTTTAAAAATGTTTCAGGAAGTCCAAATCCGCTAAAACAGATCCGCCTCCATCCATGAAATCAACATTCCGAAATATCCTGAACAATACTTCGTTGATGACCCATCATGCTTTCCCGGCTATGAAAATATCTGCCCGCCATATCAACTGACCTGAATTGAAAGTTTTCAGAATGATCACCGGAGAAAATAAGGATGCAGGAAATTTTCTTCAGGAAAAAGAAAAAACAATGTTGGCAAAAAAATTCGATGACCCTTCGGTTTTGCTCAGGGAACGTTGAATACGCTAAACTAATATGAAATGAACTAACGGTCCCTGAGCCGAAGGGCTATGATCAGTAAAATCTCTATTTTACAATCTTTATCAGGTCTGACTTTTTTATTTGAACGCGCGGCTGGAACTCATTGCTCTCCATATAATGGAGTAAACTGGTTCTCAATTGTCTTGCTTCCAGGCGATTCTCCATATTGTTTACCAAATCAACCCCGCTGATCAATATACTGCCCCTGCCTACTTTTGCTTCAAAAAGCAAAGCCAGCCGGCGGTTGGTAACCCAGTCATCGATGATGCGAACAATGGGTTTCAATTCCGGAGTCAATGAATCGAGCTGAATGGCATCTGCATGGCTCATGGCATCCCACCACTGCCAGTTGGAGTGGTATTCCGTCGGAAAAAGTTTCAGTGCCGGATGTTCAGGGTTGCATAAAATTCCAAGTGTATGCGGCTTTTGACCGCCGGTCCAGGCTGTATTCCAGAAAATACTGGAGAATCCGACTCCCACATTTCCGCCCATTTCCGGAGATACTTTTCCTCTTCCAAGGCTGAGAAGGACTTTTCCGCCATTTTCCAGATAATTGACAGTAACAGGATCCAGCTTTTCAACAATTTTAATTCCATCCATTTCTTCCGGATGATTTTCAGGATAAACCCAAACGTCCCAGGAGTTTTCAAACTCACCTACGCTTACTTTTAAAGTCAGTTTTCGGGCTTTGTTTTCTTTTGGAAAATCGTAAACGACTTCACCCAGATGAATGGCATTGCCTATGGGAATATCCCGCTGCCCCAGAGTTCCTTCAGCTACCATTTCATTGTTTTGAATGATTTGCCAGGCAGGGTTCACCCTACCTAAGCGGATTCTCGCCGAAATGGGCTACTTCAATATTTGCCGTCATGGTTTCCCCTTCCGCAAAAATGCGTTTTTCGAGACGCGCCAGCGGAACAGTTGTATTGCAAAAGTGCCGGTATTCCTCAGGTGAGATGTATCCTTTTTCTTCCCAGAACGGATCAAGTACACCAACCAGTGCTGTTCCCTGTCCCGGGAAATCATGCAAGTCAAGCAATTGAAATCCTGCAAACCCGGGTGTCCGCAAAGCGGCCTCGATGTCAGCCTTATAGCAAAGTGCCTGGAGTTTTCCGGAAGCCAGCAGAAAGCTGTCTGCCAGATGCCCCATATGATGTGCATCCAGGCTTTCGCGAAAAATTTCAAAGTTTTTCGGCTTTAATACACCCGTATATTTTTCAATTTCTTTAAAATTTGGATAGACACACCACTGTCCGATTTCGTGGCTTACCACAGGCTTTCCTTCCTCCCGGACTTTTTCTGACCAGTCGTAAGTGGTTTTGGGTGGTTCGGAATTGATCACACTGTTCAGTTCCTCGCCCCAACCCTGAATCCGGGTTCCGCGAGCTGTGACATGGTAGTCATTCTCAGGTAATGCGGGCCAGCCTGCTGCGGATGTATAAAGCCTGCGTGAATCTTTCTCTTTCCAGTACTTCACAAATTCCGACAGAAATTGATCCCGCTTTGCTCCACCCGGTTCATTGCCTGCAGCCATCAATACAAAAGAAGGATGATTCCCGTAAGTATCGACAATTCGTTTGCTTTCGTCCCACAGATATTGATCAATGGGCAATCCACTGCCAAGCTCGGTGCTTTGGTTGGGCCAGGAAGAAGCTTCTACCTGGAGGTAAATCCCCATTTTATCAGCCGTCCTAAAAGCGGCTTCCGGAGGGCACCATGAATGAAAACGGACATGGTTCAGGCCGTGATCCTTCACCGCAGTGAAAATTTTCTCCCAATAATCCGTATCTGTCGGAGGATAACCGGTTAGGGGGAAAATGGCACATTCCAGTGTTCCCCGCAAAAAAACGGCACGACCGTTAATGGCAAAGTGCGTTCCATCCACTTTAAATTCACGCAGACCAAAATCAACGGACGTTTGATCTGTTTCGTTTCCTGCTTTTAATTTTAACTGAAGCTGGTACACATTGGGATTGAATTCATCCCAAAGCAGGGCATCATCGCCCAGATGAATAATGCATTGAAATGTTATTTTCGCCGGGTGAAAAATGTAAATTCTTCTGTTTCTTTGCCTGACTTTTCTCCCGTATTTTTCAACTCTGTCAGTGCAGTGATTTTCGCCTTTTTTATTTCTGTGGTTTTATTATTTACCGTGGCTTGTATTTCAACCGCTTTTGCATTGACATCCGGAAAAACCTTAACATTCTCAAAAACGATATTTCCGGTGGCTATAAGTGAAATTTCCCCCACAATTCCGTTCCAGTTCGTTTGCGTATGATCGGTGATGCTATGGGAATTGATTCCTGGATCAATATCTTTTATCCGGTTATCAATCCGGACAGCCAGGGTATTTTGCACCGGGTTTCAGAAAACCGGAAACATCATAAACATGGGGTACAGCAAGACTATTTTGCATTGCCACCCACTTGCCGTTCATCCATATTTGAGATTCCCAGTGTGGACGTTCCAGTGTTAACCGTATCGTTTTGCCTGCCCACTTTTCGGGAACCGTTATTTTTTTAAGATACCAGGCCGCGCCAGTGTATTTTTTTTCCGGCTGAAGCCAGTAGGGAAAACGAATATTGTTTGAATCAACATACGGTGCATAATTCGGATCGAGGTACCATTCAGGATTTCTCACTCCTCCCGTCCATTTGGTTTGAAGTGTAATATCATCACCCTTGCCGTTTTCGACCATGGAACCGGGAAGTTGAACTGTTTCTGAAAAATCCTTTTCAAACCATTTCTCATCAATGCCCCGGTCATCAGGGTCCATCCTGAATTGCCATTCACCGGAAAGATCGATTTTGGTGTCTTCACTTCTGTTACAGCCTGCAAAGCTTATGAAAAGAAGGATCAGGATGGTTAAATTGTTTTTCATGCCATTCTTCGTTTAATTCCTGAAAATCAGAGTGTCATTTATCGTAGGGACGCGCCTTCGAGGCGCGTCCCTACGATAAATGACACTTTTCTGAACAGACTCGAAAATCATCATATATGCGTTGCAATTTTTATTTTCTCCTCAGCCAATCCTTTGCCTGTCGCGTTAAGGATAATTTCTCCTTCTTTTTCTGATGACTGGATGAGAACCATGCATTTCCCGTTAAATGCTTTCCGGAAAGGTTTCACAAACGATTCCAGGCTTGTGGGATCGCCATTTCCAACCGCTTTTACTGATCCTTCGCCGGTTACTTTAAATTGAATGAGATTGTCGGCGGTTGGACACAGTATTCCGTTTTTATCCACCACCGAAACCGTGACAAATGCGAGTTCCTTACCATCGGCTGTAATTTCTGGTACGGTCGGCCTCCAAAACAATTTTTGCAGGTTCTCCGGCGGTTCTGACTGAAGTCTCCTTCACCGGTTTGTTGTTTTCATCCAGTCCAACAACTTTTAATTCTCCGGGTTCAAAGGTTATATTATCCCAAACCAGGCGGTAGGTGGTGTACAAATTGGAAGGATCTTTTTCCCTGATCCCAAGACTTTTCCCGTTCAGGAACAATTCTGCTTTTTCAAAGCTGGTATAACAATGTACGGAAACGTTTTGACCCGGCTCCCAGTTCCAGTGTGGCAACAGGTGCAATACCTCTTTATCGGTCCATTTGCTTTGATAGAGGTAATACCTGTCTTTCGGAATGCCGCATAAGTCAATAATGCCAAAATAGGAACTGCGTGAAGGCCATTCCTCATTAAACGGCGTGGGTTCTCCAAGGTAGTCGAAACCGGTCCACACAAACTCTCCGGCAATAAACCGGAAGGAATCCTGCGCAGCAAATTCCCGGTCGGGTGAAGTTGCCCACCTTGGAAATTCCATATCAAA
This sequence comes from uncultured Bacteroidales bacterium, assembly GCA_963763215.1. GTDB lineage: Bacteria > Bacteroidota > Bacteroidia > Bacteroidales > DASQZK01. Next base: position 54,228 of record CAVXNX010000014.1, on the reverse strand, counting down.
AGAGTTGGAGTGATACGGTACGCGGGTATAGTGGACCCGTTCTATGGCAGGGAAAAAATATTCTCCGCGCGAACTGACTGTCGAAGCTGTTTCGCTTCCGTAGATTTTCCAGTCCGGAAATTTTTGGTGAATAAAATTGTAATGCTGTGGCTTATAATTCCATCCCGCCACATCGACGATATCGGCAAAGCCGTTTTTTATGGCATCCTGCCACTTGTTAAAGCCTGCCGTAGTGGGACGGGTAGGGTCTTCACGATGGCAAATATCAACCAGGAACTGGCAGTATTTTGCACCTCCGTCAATGCTCTGTTCAGGGATTTCATTACCAATGCTCCAGGCAATGACCGAAGGGTGGTTCCGGTCACGGTGAATAAAGGCGACCATATCTTTTTCAGCCCAATCGTCCCACAGTGTATGGTAACCGTTTTCCATTTTGGGGTATTTCCATTCGTCAAACGCCTCATCAATCACCAAAAAACCCATTTCGTCAGCCAGTTCAAGCAATTCGGGAGCCGGAGGATTGTGACTGGTACGAATGGCATTACAGCCCATTTCCTGTAACAGCTTCATCCGGTAGCGCATTGCAGAAACATTAAATGCGGCTCCCAGGGGCCCGAGGTCGTGATGCAGGCAAACCCCCTTCAGTTGAACCCTCTCCCCGTTCAGGAAAAAACCATTGTTATTCGTGAATTCCGCATATCTGAAACCAAACGACGTTTTATAGCAATCCATCTCTTTGCCCCTGTCATAAACTTTAGTGACCGCCGTATACAGGATTGGATTATCCAATGTCCATAATTGGGGCGAATTCACTTCCAGCTCCTGCCCGATCGTTGTCTTTTCCTGAAGATTTACCTTTTCAGAAGACGAAGCCACACGATTACCTTGGGAATCGAAAATCTCCGTTTCCACCGTAACCTGTTTTTCCCTTCCTGTTTTATTCAGGATGGTTGTTTTGTGATTGACGGTGCCTTTTCCATCTTGTATGCCGGGGGTAGTAACAAACGTTCCCCATTGTTTTACAAAAACAGGATTGGTCACGACCATCCTGACGTTCCGGTAGATGCCTGCCCCGGGGTACCAGCGCGACGAATAGGGTTTGTTCTCCAACCTCACGGCCAGGATATTTTTATCGCCAAAATTCACATTGTCTGTAATGTCGAAGCCGAATGATGCATAACCATAAGGCCATTCCCCGATCAATTGTCCGTTCAGATAGACCTTCGCATGGCTCATGGCCCCGTCGAATTCCAGATGAATGCGTTTGCCTTTGTAGGAAAGCGGTATATCCAGTTCTTTACGGTACCATCCGATACCGATGTGTGGTAATGCCCCGGTACGCCCAACCCGTACCCTGGAAATCTGCTCACCGTCTTCTATCACGGTTGTTTCCTGCGCATCGATGGATTTGTCAAACTCCCCTGAAATGGCCCAGTCGTGAGGAATGGAAACGGTTTCCCAGTCTGCCGTGTTGGTTTCCGGCTTTTCTGCCCCGGTTACTTCTTCATTTATAAATTTCCAGTCTTTATCCAAAAGGAACGTCATTCTTGACGTTTGATTCATTGAACAGCTCACGAAAACAGGGAGCAGAAAAAACAGGATTCCAGGATGTTTCATGGTGATATGATTAATTGATTTGTCTTTCATGGGTATTTAATTCACAGGACTTCAAGGTTTATTATGACTTTAGAAGAATCCGACCTGCGCGTCCTCCGCAATTTACTTAAAAGGAAAAAGCGGTGAGCGATAATGCCAGATAAAAGTATGCGATTTGACAATCAAAGAATTTTGATCCTTTTTCAAGTTGTTTTGAATATGTGCCAGGCGGAACGGTAAATTCAAAATATCACTATCTTGTCCTGGGAAGCAAAACATTCAGGGCATCCGGAATGATTTTCTTCTCATTCAAGGAGCAATTCATTAAATAAATATCGAAAAATGAAGGGAATATTTATTTTGTTTTTGATGATCCTATCCGCGACTGGTTTTGGTCAGGGTTCGCACGAAAAGATTTTGAAAGATGGAAATCCGTCCATGCATCCGGATTCAATACTGTTAGATGCCACATGGGTAAAGATCACGAAAAAGAAGTTTGAGCCGACATTGCGTGATGTGGCTTACGGACCCGATGAACGGAACAAACTGGATTTCTGGAAAGCTGAATCAAAAACGCCGACGCCGCTGGTGTTTTATATTCACGGCGGTGGTTGGGGTGCCGGCAGCAAGGAGGAGAACAAAGGGCCCTATCTGAATCTGCTGAAGGACGGCGTATCTTATGTAAGTATCAATTATCGCCTGGCCCGGGGTGAGAACAAGTTGCCCTGCAGCCTGATGGATGCGGCGAGAGCGCTTCAGTTTGTCCGGAGCAAGGCAAAGGAATGGAATATCGATCCGGATCGAATCATTGCCACAGGAGGATCTGCCGGGGGTTGTTCCAGTTTGTGGTTAGCCTGCCATGATGACCTGGCCAATCCAAACAGTAAAGATCCCGTGGAGAGAGAATCGACACGCCTGCTGGCTGCCGCGGTGATTTCGGCGCAAACCACCCTGGACCCCATGTTGATACAGAAGCGGATCGGAACCTCAGCAACCAGCCATGATATGATTTGGAAGTCTGTAGGTGCAAACAGCCCGGAGGATTTGTCAGACCACTGGGAAAAGTATAAGGACCTTTCCCTGGAATGCTCTCCGTTAACGCATCTTGACAAAGAAGACCCGCCGGTGTACATGTCCTATAGCAACGATAGCCCCAAGCCGGTTACCAGGAATGGCATTCATCACGCTGACTTTGGCCGCATCTTCAAAGAGGCAGCCGACGCTGCAGGTGTTCCCTGTACATTTGAAATCCAAAGCCCGGAGACACGGCAGAAGGAGTTGGAAAAATTTATGCTGAAAACCTTTAACAAAGCAAAAAAGAATCCGTTACGATCCGCCAAAGGTCATAAAAAGAAATAATCACTAAAAAAAGGCACAGCAAAAATAGCTGTGCCTTTCCAACCAACCAACATTACTAACTACAACTTAACAGGTTTTCATTCCTACGTCAATGAATTCCAGCCATTTTTGAAGGATTACACTTTCATCATTTATTATCACAACGGTTTAGGGTAATTTATAGGTTGCAATACTCGACCCGTTATTGGATATCAGTTTAATGATCAGAATTCCACGATGATCCGGCATCGGCCATTGCTGATCCCCCATCATATTATCTTTGATATTGAATAATCTGCCCATCATGTCGAAGATCCGGACCGAATAGCCTGCCGAAGAATCATCGGGATGTATATAGACCGTCCCATTTGACGACCATACAGAAAATCCCGGGTTCGTCAAAATATCTTCCATTCCCAATAGCGGTCCGGTTTGCACCACTTCAGGCCATTCATTTCCCGGTTCAGATATTCTACCATCCTCATCGACGGCAAAATAAATATAGAATGCGCCAGGTAAGCCCTTGGTTGAAATCAATACGGTTGAATCGGCATAGGGTGTATCAACTTTTCGACCACGGTTTTCGGCTACGAATTGGTCAAGATCATCCACTGTCTTATAAAAGTCGAGATAATTATAGCTCTGGACATACTCGACCAGATAGATCGAACCCGGTTTACTGCTTGATGCTTCCAGAAATCCATCTTCATTATTTACACTGGCCGTGATTCCCGTTACTACGGGTCTATGATCGGCCTCAACATAAGTGGCAGTGGTTATTCCTTCAAGAGATTTTCCGGATAGGCTGAAGACATCCTTAGCCTCTACAATTAATTCCGCGGATGTCGGAAGAGGTCCGATTCCTTTAAATTTCAGTCTGACGGTACTGTCTTTTAGAACAGTCGTCGTAAATTCTACTCCTTCAAATCCTGCATTTCCGCTGACAGAGAAGTTTTCAGGACGTACACGGATAGAATTTACCGGCATATTAAATTTAATGACAAAGGTGGAGTCATTTACCCTTTCTAATTCCGGATAGGCAGAGAATAACCCGACAACACCTAACCGGGGTTTCAATTCCTCGTCGTCATCCAGTACGCGCATGGCCTGGTCCAGTCCGATACGGTCAATCAACTGTTGAACGAACAGACTTCCGGGAGTGACCGGTGCGGTAGGGCTTTCGATATAGCCGCTGCCCATCAGGGCGTAGCCATAAAACTTACCTTCATAGGGTGTGCCCCAGTAGCCTGAACGCGTGTTGGCATAAATAACTCCATCGGGAGTAAAACCTTCCGTTTGATCGCCATTGTAGCCGATCGCGAAGTTATTTTCCCCTTCTGTTTCGGGGTCGAAGACAACAATACTGGGTGCATTACCATTCCATATTAAGGTATTGGCCGCAGCCCAGCCATGGCCGGTACCGGAATCTCCACTATTGATCGCGGCAATGCTTCCATCTTTCGTCGTGACGTTATCATAGAGAAAGCCTGTGCCCCAACGGTGGTGCGGCTCGGATTGTTCACCACGCACCGCGGTACATTTCACGAAGGCAAAAGGACCCAAAGCCCTTGACCCACCTACAAAATCGTGGCGTCCATCCTCCGCATAACAGTTGTAAATCAGATGGCTGGAACCATCCCCGATACAGAAAGAGTAACGAAAGCCTCCGCGTCTGGGCCCCACGGGCTCAAGGGACTTGCAATCCCGAACGGTAACCTGACACGAGCCATAATCCAGACTAATCGCTGCAAAATACACGTGTTTCACGCTCACATCCCGTACCCAACAGTCCATGGCATTGGTAACTGAGATTCCATTTTGAAAATTTATAAAGTCAGCTTCTTTGCCTGTATCCTTTATGGTGGCGTCATAGTTGGAGACCACAGAAAGTGACTCCACTCCGCATTGGGTTGCCAGAGAAGACACATCCGCTTTTAACACCTCTCCGCCGCCATATATATCTGAAATCGACTGTGGCATCATCACATCGAGGGTGATGGTGTTACCTTCCACCTTTGTGATTTGTCGAAGGTGCATAAACTGGTATGACTCCGGCTTCCAGGGAACTTTATTCGCCCCTTCTTCACCGCCACGAATGTGACGGAGCCGCTCTCCCATGCCAAGGGTGTCGATCCACGCCTGGTTAACGGTTTTCCTGACGAATACAAAGTCGCCGGCTTTGAACGCACTGGCATCCGTCACCGAAAGTTCATAGCTGCCTGAAGGCACATAGTCGTCCGTGATCCTGACGGTGCTTACCCAATTTTTTCCGATGCTGCCCTGCCCGATTTGGATCGCACTCCCACCACCGGTACTCCGAAAGATCAGAATGGTGCCGTTTTCGCCATCACCTTCACCGCGAAGGACTACCCCGGAAGGAATAAATAAGCTGCCGTTGATATAGTAAGTACCGGCTTTGAGCAGGAGGGCACCCTTATTCCCGTTGGCGTCGGGAGTCATTTGCCAGACTTTGTAGAGGGCTGCCTGAATCATGTCGTGACTGTCAGGGCCTTTGGGATAGGCCATATTGCCGTCAGGGGAGGTTTCACCCTCCAGTGGAGAGAGGGTATCCTTCACGGGCACATCGGGAAGCGGAACATTGACTCTGTTTGTAACCTGCTTTCGACCAGTCGAGGACACGGTCACCCTTGTCACTATAGGGCTTATAAACAAGCTTTCCGTCCGGGCCCATTGAAACCAACGGTTGGAGCGGGTTTGGTTCGAAAGGATACGTGGGAACTACATCAGGTGGGGGGTTCACCCACGACTCCGGAAGTCCGGTATCCTGGGAATACAGGTCAGCAGACGTCATCAGAAAGGCAAAAATGCCTGTAAATAAAGTAAAGTGTAAAAACCTGGTCATGTGATTTAATAGCTTAGTGATTGATCTGAGCGCATGTAAAAATACATCGCATTTTACCAGTGAACGATTTAAATGTATCCCAGAATATTTTGAATATGTCCCCGAACGTCATTTTATGCATACCTTCATTCGACTATGCATCATGACCCGTCTCATATCTTGTCAAATTATCGTCAATGGGTTATACATGAGTTTATGGACTCCAATGCCCAGTCCATGATTTGAAATCAGTTTGACGATCAGTATTCCCCGATAATCGGGACCTGTCAGCTGTTGATCGCCCGTCACATTTTTCCTGATCGTGAAAATTCTGCCCGTCATGTCAAAGATGTGGACCGAATAGTTTGCTAAAGGATCATCGGGTTTTATATGGATTTTCCCATTTGATGACCAAATCGAAAATTCGGGGATCATGCATTCATCATCTATTCCCAACAGCGGTCCGGTGGCCTCCACTTCCGGCCATTCATCTGCCGGCTCAGATAATCTGCCATCTTCATCCACTCCATAATAAAGATAATATCCGCCTGGCAATCCTTTTGTGGCGATTGTCACGACAGAATCGGCCCAGGGTGCATCCACTCTTCGTCCAAGGTTATCGGATACGGCTCTGTCCAGATCAGCCACCGTCTGATAATCATCGAGGTAATTATAATTACCGGAATATTGGACAAGATATATTGAACCTGGCTTACTGCTAGATGCTTCTAACATTTCATCTTCATTATTTACCGTCGCAGAAAGACCCGTTACCACCGGCCTCTGGTCGGGTTCAATATACGTTGCAGAATTCAACCCTTTCAATGCATCTCCGGTTGAACTTAACATGTTAACGGCTTTCACGGTAACAGAAGAATACGCCGGAAGAGGTCCGATGCCGTCCAGTACCACCATGATAGATGTATCGCTTATGGCAGTCACCGAAAATTCTGCTCCTTCATAACCGGCATCTCCGGTAACAGAGAAGTTTTTCGCATTGGCAAGATTACCCAGGAAAGGCATATTAAATGACAAGACAAAGGAAGAGTCATTTACTTTTTCCAATGTCTGATAGACCGAGAAGACCCGGACATCATTAAGTCTTGATTCCAGCTGTGCCTGGTAGAGCGATTCCGGAAATATTCCCGGCCTGTTATGTCCCACCCATACGCCGTCCGGTCTTGGAGCCCACCCGGCACTTTTTTCTCCAATGAACCCAAAATTATAATTTTTGGCAGAGACCCAGGGATTCTGGCAGATAGAAGATGCTCCGGCACAATTCCAGAAAACCTGGTTCGCACCTGCCCAGCCATGTCCGGTACCTGAAGCGCCACGGTCCTGTACATTGATCGAGCCGTCCGTGACAATCATATCGTATAATGTACCCATGGCCCACCGGTGATGGGGACCGGAATCGGCATGGACAAATGATGCCGTGCAGTTGGTGAAAACATTGGGACCGCAAACCCGTGAACCGGTCACATAATCGTGCCTTCCCTCGGTAGTCGTACAATCCTTGAACAGGTTTAATGAACCCTCGATAAGAAATGAATAACGGCGTCCACCGGTGATGATCGATTTCGGATCCCTGCAATGGCAATCTTCCACGGTGATCAGCCTTCCACTATATCCGACACGGACACAGGACATGCCAAAATACCTTGATGTCACTCGTCGTGCCCAACCGTTTTCAATGCTGTTAAATTGTACGCCAACCCAGGCATGGTCTTCATCCGCATCGTGCGTATAAGCCGATTTCAGGTAGAGATCCTCTACTCCCACCTTTTCTATTCGATCGGAGGCGCATTTATATACAAAACCTCCGCCATAGTTTTTTTCCATTGCCATCACAACAGGATTTCTAAAAAAGATCGTATCTCCACTCACTTTTGTCACCAGTCTATCAAAGTAGAAGCTATAGCTTGACGCTTTCCATTGAGTCGTTGTTCCGTCGGGATCAGGGATCTGGTCCATTTTAAGATCCGAAATCCAGTTTGAGGTGCCGGGCCTGTAAAGCGCTATTTGGTCTCCTTTTCGATAAGCAGAAGCATCGTTCACAACGACATATTTTCTTCCTAACGGGACATAGTCTTCAATGATCGTCACCTTTGAAGTTAAACCTGTCCTTCCTCTTCCGCTACCAATGACAATAAATTCCCTCTGACCGGTTCCGTCAGCAATGACCACGGTGCCTTCATCGGTCTGACCTTCGCCTCTGAGTACCACACCGCCGGCTCTTATAAATAATTGGCCCTTTACCTGATAGGTTCCCTTTTTCAGGAGCACAGCTCCCCGGATTCCATTTGCATCCGGACCCATTGCCGACACCTGGTCTATAGCCGCCTGAATGGTCGCGCCATCATCGCCTTCAACAGGGCTTACTTCTACGACCGTTTGAACATCCGGAATAGCAACATCACCATACATATATCCCACATGGCTGAAATCCGGGATCCTATTCCCTTGTTCATCCGGAATGTAAGTTAATTTCCCTCCAGAACCATAGAATACCTGTTCAGGCGACCACTTCGCATCCTGAGCAAACGATTCGGCAGGCATCAATTGAAATATCATAAAACCTGCCATCAAAACAAAACGTAAGTCCTTTATCATGAGAGATATATGAATTAATGATCGATTAAGATGACAAAAATAAAAATACACATAATTCATTTGACGATGAGTTTGATGCTATCCCAAGTTCTTTTGAAAATGTTCCATGGCAGAGTAGCCACTTCATCATCTGTTCAAAATATAAATGTTCATCAACGGGATGGACAGGCTTAAAAAGGAAAACAGGACATCAGGTCATCCACGATGTTTTTCTTTAAATTGATCGGGCCATTTTTCTTACCAGGGTACGCAGGATTTTAATATTGATTATAAAATTCTTACACGTGATCATAAAATGAATTTTGAGCTATTTGTATCGGAGGATGATGAAATTTTGAAGAATAGGATTGCAAACTATTTTGTTGTTATTCCAAGTTTTTTTGAAAACGTTCCATCCGGCATGATCCCTTATAAAAATAAATATATTTGTAAGATAACTCCTTATAACAAACGCCCTATGACGTTCACTTCCGGAATAAGAATGAAATTTGTCCTGTTGTCTGCATTTGTAATGCTTCTTCAGATCGGGCACTCAGAAAATATTCTTTCCCAAAATAAATCTGAAATTCTGAAGCCGGATAGCCTGGTCTATAAGGTTATCGATACCACGAAACTGGTCATGGAATTTAGCTATCCCAGAAACGTCATTGAGGGAACGAAATATCCGGCAATTGTTTTTTTCTTCGGTGGGGGATGGAAGGGCGGAACCATAGATCAATTCAAACCGCATGCAAAATTCTTTGCAGAGCGCGGGATGATTGGAATTGTGGTCGATTACAGGGTAAGAGGCAGACAGGGAACAACGCCTTTCGAGGCCGTAAAAGACGCCAAATCAGCCATCCGTTTCCTGAGAGAACATGCAAATGAACTCCAGATCGACCCGGACAGGATCGTCGCATCCGGAGGATCTGCCGGGGGCCATTTGGCGGCAGCAACCGGCATCATTTCCGGGCTTGAAGAAGAAAATGAAGATCTCAGAGTGAGTTCAAAACCCAATGCGCTGGTTCTTTTCAATCCGGTTTTCGATAATGGTCCGAATGGATACGGTTACGACCGAATCGGTGACCGGTATCGCGAAATATCTCCCTTGCATAATATTTCAGCGGGCGACCCTCCTACCGTCGTCTTCCTTGGGACGAACGACAAGCTTATTCCTGTATCGACCGCTGAAGATTTCAAAAGAAAGATGGAAAAAAACGGAAACCGGTGCGATCTGTTCTTGTATGAGGGACAGAACCACGGTTTTTTCAATGACAAGCATCCCGTTAACTACCGGAAGACATTAATGGAGTCAGCCCGTTTTCTGGAATCCCTTGGATATATCAGGAACCTGACATTATATGACCTGGACAGGATGTTCATTGCAAAAGAACTGGCTGATCAGGGAAAGGAACCGTTTGCATCCGAAGTAAAGAAACTTCAAAAGAAGGCCGATGAATTCATGGCAATGAAGCCCGTTTCGGTGATGGATAAAGAAATCATCCCACCAGGCGGGAACAAACACGATTATTACAGCCTGGGTCCTTATTGGTGGCCCGATCCCGATAAAGATGACGGACTCCCCTACATACGGCGTGACGGAATCCGGAATCCGGAAACTTCGAAGTACGATACACCCGCACTTGACAAGATGAGCAAAGCGGTTTTTAACCTCACCCTGGCGTGGGTCTATACCGGAGATGATAAATACGCTTTTGAAGCAGGTAAATGGCTCAGAGCCTGGTTTCTTGATCCTGAAACACGAATGAAGCCCAATCTTGAGTACGGACAGGCTATTCCGGGCATCACCGAAGGAAGGGGGATTGGCATCATCGAGACAAATGAGTTCATCAATGTCGCCGAGGCCATTTCCATTCTCGATTATTCGAACGTTCTGACGCAGGATGAAAGGTCCGGACTGACAGAATGGTACCGTTCCTATAATCACTGGCTTTTGACGAGTGAAAAAGGATGGGATGAACGGATGTGGCCCAACAATCATGGTACATCCTATGATGCCCAGGTTGCAACCTTTGCCATCTTCACCAACGATGAACCGGTGGCTTCAATGATCCTCGATTCGGTAAAGATCAAGCGGATCGAAACCCAATTTGAGGCCGACGGTTCGCAGCCCTTGGAACTGAAACGAACGAAAGCCATGGGATACTCCATCTATAATCTCACGCATTATGCACGAATTGCCACCATTGCTGAAAATTACGGAATGGATCTTTGGCATTATGAGAACTCAAAAGGCGGGAGTATCATCAAGGGCATAAAATACCTGATCCCATTCCTGACCGGGGAAAAAGAATTTCCTTATCAGCAATTAGGCGGGATTGAAAGCCAGATAACCCCGTTCAAGGAATTATTAAGAATGAATCCCCACGGTTGGAATGATCCTGAAATTTCACGTTTCCTGGAAAAATATAAGGATATACCCTATCATTCTGAATTCGTGGATTTAATCTATCCGGTGTTTGAATAAAAAAAATCCATTTTTCAGGATACCGCTATATAAAACCTGGAATACTCAAATAATGAAAAGGAAATCAATTCGGGCAGGTATTGCACTTGCCATCCTGCTGCTTTCTGCTACCGCATGTCAAAAAACAGACAATACCGGGGACATTTTCACTCGTCCCCAACGGGGTTTCACAAGCATCGAACCGGCAAAGAACTGGCAGCACAGCCTACTTACAGGTAACGGAACCACCGGTGCATTAGTCAGGGGGGAACCCTATAATGAGACCATTACCTTAAGTCATGAGAGCCTCTATCTGCCCTTTAAAAAAACAGAAGGATACATGGAGATGGCTTCGCATCTTCAGGAAATACGAAATTTATGCCTGGCCGGGAAATATGTTGAAGCAGCCCAAATGGTCCCAAAAATCCGCGAAGAACAGTCTTATCAGGATATCAGGGATCCATTTATTGCGGCTTTTAATCTGCGCATTCAGCAACCCGATGATTCTGTTACCAGGTATCAGCGCTCTGTAAATTTCATGACTGCCGAAGCAAGCGTGTCGGTAGAAAATCAAAAGAACCGTTTCCAAAGAAGCACCTTCGCATCCCGTGCGGATGATATTATTGTGGTCCGGTTGAAAGGTGATAAAAATCTTTCAGCAAACATCTTCTTTGAAGGCCTGGTACCTGAAAATGAAAATGAAAAGAGAATTGTTGCCGGGGGGATAAAAAGCAAGCAGGAGGGTGTAAAAGATGGGTTCCTTTATTTTCGGTCGCTGTTTGCCAACACCAATTCATTCAATCCGAATACCGGATACGAGGGCGTTGGTAAAATTATCACCAGGGGCGGTTCATCCCGCAAAACAGATAGCCTGATAAGCGTTAACGATGCGAAAGAAATCGTGGTGCTGATAAAAATCTGTCCAATCCTGAAAACAAATAAGGAACAGACAAATTTTAAGGAAATTGCCGATGATCTGAATAATCTTAATCCCGGATTATGAGCAGCTATTGGCACGGCATGCTCAACTGCACGGTGAATTAATGAGCCGGGCAAGCCTTTCTCTTGACGCGCCTGAAGAGAACAGGAAGCTTCCGACAGAAGAACTGATCACATTAACCAGGAAGAAGGCCGACCCGTTGGCCATGGTTGAACGGGCATTTGATGCGGGTCGCTATAACATCATTTGCAGTACGGGAAAGAATCCTCCGAATCTCCAGGGAATCTGGAGTGCCACCTGGCTCGCAAATTGGTCTGGCAGTTTTACCACCAATGGCAACCTTCCATGTGCCGTTTCTTTTAACCTGATGGGTAACACTCCGGAATTGATGGACGCCTATTTCAGGTATTATGATTCCCGTTGGGATCAATTCCGGGAAAATGCAAAACTGTTCAAGGGTGCCAGGGGTTTTCATGTGCCGGCTCAACTTACGGTTAGTCCCAGGTCCACCAACTTTACTGACCGTCATCCCCATTGCTTCTGGCACGCCGGCGCTGCATGGGCACTGCAGTACTATTACGACTATTATCTGTACACCGGGGATAAGGAATTTCTTGCAGAAAGGGCCTATCCTCTCATGAAAGAAGCGGCCGGGTTTTATGAAGATTTCCTGATCAGAACAAACGTCAATAACAAGCTTGCTTTCGTACCCTCCTATTCTCCCGAGAATTCACCGACTGCGAAAAACATGTCACCTGTATCCATCAATGCAACCATGGATATCAGTGCGGCAAAGCAGCTTCTTACCCACCTCATTGATGCGGCTGAAATTCTGAACAGAGACGAAGATTTAATAAAGAAATGGAAAGAAATTATTTCAGAGCTGCCTGATTATGAAGTTGGTCCGGATGGTTCATTTCGCGAATGGCTCTGGCCGGGGCTGGCTGAAAATAATGCCCATCGGCATGCGTCCCATTTATATGCCTTATTCGATGAACGGCCTCCGGAAATTGTAGACAACCCCGATTTGGTCAATGCGGTTGAACACACGATTCGCCAGCGATTCGAGCATCAAAAGGAAAATCCTGTAATGGCATTCGGCCTGGTACAACTGGGACTTGCTTCGGCCCATATCGAAAATAATGATCTGACACAGGAAATCATCAATTTCCTCGCTAACGGATATTGGACGACAGGCATGGGATCTTTTCATAACCGCAATGACCTGTTTAATGTCGATATCTCAGGAGGCTTCCCCTATTTATGTGCATCGTCTTTGGTTTATGCTGATCCGGGTTACATTCGTTTTTTCCCTGCCCGTCCTGAGCAATGGAAAAGCGGATCGATAAAGGGAATCCTTCTCCGGGGTGGGATTGTCGTCAAAGAATTAACATGGAAGGGGGAAAAAGCCAAAGCGATTTTGGTCTCAAACAAGCAGCAAACGGTAATCGTGGAAACTCACCGCGGCGTAAAAAAAGAAGTTGTCCTTCAAGCCGGAACAGAAACCGCGATTGAAATTGAATCATAAAACAGGATACACATTCCAAAGCATAAACGTATATACCAAATCGACAAGCCATGAAGACTCTGTTAACTATTCTATTATTGGGCGTAATGATCGCCGGGTATTCTCAAACACCCTATGATCCCTACCAGAATGAGACAAAAGAACAAAGAGATGAACGAATGGCCTGGTGGCGCGATGCAAGATTCGGTATGTTCATTCACTGGGGGGTCTATTCCGTACCGGCCGGAACGTATCACGGAGAACAAATAAAGGGCATCGGCGAATGGATCATGCTCAATGCACAGATCCCTGTTAGTGAGTATCGGGCTTATGCGAAGGAATTCAACCCGGTGAAATTCAATCCGGAGGAATGGGCCAAGCTCGCAAAGAAGGCAGGCATGCGCTACATGATCATCACATCGAAACACCATGATGGCTTTGCTTTATTTCCTTCTGCGGTTACAGACTGGGATATAGCAGATGCCTCCCCTTATGGCAAAGATCTGATCGGACCTCTCGCAAAAGCTGCCCGTGAAGAAGGACTGAAATTCGGACTTTATTATTCACAGGCCCAGGACTGGACTCATCCGGGCGGAGCAAAGGCCAGGAAGTATGAAGAAGGTACTGGCTGGGATAAGCAGCAATACGGAAGTTTCGACACATATCTTGAACAAATTGCCGCACCACAAATCGGAGAGATACTGAGCAGGTATCGTCCGGATGTTCTTTGGTGGGATACCCCCATCTGGATGACCAAAGAGAGAGCGGAAACTTTAATCCCGCTTATCCGCATTGTACCCGGGATCATTACCAATAACAGGCTCGGGGGAGGATACAATGGTGATACAGAAACTCCCGAACAGCACATACCCGCTCTCGGATTTAAAGACCGGGACTGGGAGGTTTGTATGACCATGAACCATACATGGGGATACAAAAGCTATGATCATGACTGGAAATCCACCAAAGACCTCATACAGAAACTCTGTGATATCGCCAGCAAGGGAGGAAATTTCCTTTTGAATGTGGGACCCACCCCTGAAGGTCTGATCCCACAGGCAAGCATTGACCGTCTGGAACAGATCGGTGCCTGGATGGATATAAACGGGGAAGCCATATACGGAACCACTGCCAGTCCTTTTTATCGACTCACCTGGGGAAGGTGTACGAAAAAGATCAATCCGGACGGGGCAGTGCTCTACCTGCACGTATTCGACTGGCCCGAGAATGGGAAACTCATCGTGCCCGGACTTAAAAACAAACCATCTTCAGTAACCCTGTTACAAGGGGGTGAAGAATTAAAGTGGAAAGCCCTGAAAGGAGACGAGACCGGCATAGTCATTACTGTTCCCGGAGATGCTCCGGATTCAATTTGCTCAGTCATTAAACTCAAAATTGACGGCGAATTGGAGGTGAAATCCTTGATGCCCAACCAGGATAAGAAAGGGAATCTGGTATTGGAACCGGAATTTGCAGATCTGCACAACAAGATGTCCACAAACCTTAGCCTGGAGCAGAAGCGCGGCATTTCAAATATTGGAAACTGGACCGATGCGAGAACCTCGATAAGCTACACCTTTGAGATCAATCAACCCGGAACTTTTAAACTTCAGGCTGATATCGCAGCCGTCAAAAAAACGTCTGTTGCCTGGAATGTAAGTGATCAGCCTCAAACGGAAAAAGAATTGGCTCCGACCGGCGATTATGGTCATTTCAGGGTAACTGAATTAGGCAGCCACGAAATGAATGAGCCAGGTACTTACACTTTGGAAATCAAGGCAGTAAGCGATGGCTGGAATCCCGTGAACCTGAGAAATGTTGAGTTAATAAAAACAAAGTAACAGAATTCCCCGGATTTCAGGCTCCGGCCTTTTTACCCGAAGTGGCCAGAAACTGAAAGGAATCCGCGAATCTGGTTCAATAGGCTCCGTTAAATACTGACTTACAGCTGAATAAATAACCGATAGACGTGAGTGAAACGATCAACCGTTCAATGTTTATCAGTTCAGCAGTTCCCAGCCAGATTCAACTTACGAATTGCGGCACCGCTTCAGGAAAGCCGCTTCCGATTTTTATTAAGTTTGGAAGAATAGTATGGTAGATATTCAATTAAAATAACATGATTCATTACAACTTCAATACAAAAATCATCTGGGGAGCAGTCCTCTGTTTAGAATTACAATCCTGTAGTACCAAAAACAATCCGCCTAATATCCTGTTTATCATGTCCGATGATCATACCTCACAGGGAATCGGAGCCTATGGTGATCCACGGTTCAGGGGGCTGGATATAACGCCAAATATTGACAGGCTGGCGAGAGAGGGAATGCTGTTTGAGGACGTCTTTTGCACAAATGCCATTTGTACACCCAGCCGGGCCAACATTCTCACAGGTCAGTATAATAATGTCAGTGAAGTGAGAGACCTGTACGATGGTCTTCCTCCTGAACGGCAATACCTGCCACTTGAATTAAAGAAAGCAGGGTATCAGACCGCCATGATTGGTAAATGGCATTTGCGTGAATCACCGGAAGCATTCGATTATTATAACGTATTACCCGGACAGGGGAAATACCACGATCCGGTACTGTATTCCCGCGATGAGGGAGAATTGAAGGAAGTCAGGTTTGACAGCCGGTTGACAAGGGAGGTAAGAATTAAAGAATACAAAGGGCATAGCTCGGATGTGCTCACCGATATTACCCTCGATTGGTTAAAAAATAAGAGAGATAAGAATAAACCATTCTTTCTGATGCACCATTTCAAGGCGCCACATGATATGTACGAGAACGCTGAGAGATATAATGATTATCTAAAAGATGTGGATATTCCCATGCCCGTAACCGGTTATGAACCGCGATGGGGATCCGTCGCAACCAGGGGACAAAATGATTCGCTGATCCATGTACATAGGTGCTTCCTTAGGCAAAAGAAACCCGATACGAAATATGGGGAAAGATCTTGGTATCCCACAGGATTTGCCGCCAGACGAATACACAAGGGAAGCATACAACTTATTTATTAAAAGGTATTTACGATGTGTTAAAGGCGTCGATGATAATTTGAAACGCATCCTGGATTACCTCGAACAAAATGGATTAATGGACAATACCATCATTATTTACACTTCCGATCAGGGCTTATACCTGGGAGAGCACGATTTCATGGATAAAAGATGGATGTATGAAGAATCCCTCAGGATGCCGCTGATCATCAGGTATCCAAAAATGATTAAGGCAGGCAACCGGAATAACTGGATCATTAATAACACTGATTTTGCACCAACCATCCTGGAATTAGCAGGAGTGAAAAAGCCTTCTTATATGCAGGGTCATAGTTTTGTTGCCGCACTGAAGGGAGAAGAAAAACCTGCTGACTGGCGCAAGGCAACGTATTACCGTTACTGGATGCACATGGCCCATAAGATGAATAATCCTGCCCATTTCGGAATCAGAACAGATCGTTATAAGCTCATCTTTTTTTATGGAACGGATTTTATCAAAACAGGAGATAAGGAGAATGACGGGAATCGGTTCGGGCCTGATACTCCGGTAGCATGGGAGCTGTATGACCTAAAAAATGATCCGCATGAAACAGTCAATATTTATGAAAAAATGCGGGGCAGTCAAGTGCTGAAAGAATTAAAGTCCCAGTTGTTGAAAGCCACGGAAGAGGTTGGAGATATGGATGAACAATATCCCCACATTAAAAAAATCATACGTTCTGACTGGGATTAAACTCCGATCAGGGAAAACGTGGTTGAATCTTCAGAAATAATCCGTTGGTCATTAACCCGGATAAACATTATCTGAGATGAAAAATAAAACTTTCTCTTTCGATAAATCCCTTGCTGTTGGTTTTCAAATACTATTGACGGGTTCAATGTTTTCTCTTTCAATGTGTCACAGGCCGGAGGAGACGAAACCTTCAAATTTAGTCATCCTGTTAATTGATGATATGGGTTATGGTGACATTGGAGCCCTCGGCAATCCGGTACTTAAAACACCCAACTTCGACAGGCTCTATAAAGAAAGTGCAGGTTTTACAAATTTTTCAGTGAGCCCAAGCTGTGCTCCTACCCGTGCAGCCCTTATGACCGGGAGTCAGGAGTTCTTTGTTGGTGTTACACATACCAGATCTCCGATGAATTATTTGGATCCGGATGCCGAGACATTAGCCAACCTGTTCCAGGAACACGGGTACAAAACAGGATTATTCGGGAAGTGGCATCTCGGACAGATCGACCAATATGGACCCTGGTTCCGGGGCTTTGATGAAACGCTCACGGTCCCGGATGATTCACAGGATTCACACTTTGATCCCGTTTTATTGCAAAATCGTGAGAGGAAAAAATTTCAAGGATATCGTGAGGATATATTATTCCGTGAAGCCATGAAATTCATTGCCGAAAACAAGGACAGTGGCTTCTTCTGCTATATACCTACCTATTCTCCACACGCACCTTGTAAGGCTCCAAAAGAATATTGCGAACCCTACGAGGGCTACATTAATCCTGAAAGACCTGACGGCGTGTATAGTGCCGCATTCTTCGGACAAGTAGCCGATGTTGATGAGAATATAGGTAAATTATTAGCCTTCATGGATTCTATCGGAGTGTCTGATAATACCCTCATCATTGCAATGAACGACAATGGCGGAACCCGTGGAGTGGACACTTATAACGGTAACATGCGCGGTGTGAAAACAACTCCCTGGCGGGGAGGAACTCGTGCCTTTTCATTCTGGAAATGGGGTGAACACTTTCCTCCCGGTGACCGGAATGTGATGAGCGGTCATATTGATGTCTTCCCTACCCTGTTAGATTTGTTTGGTTTTGAACTAACACCAAAATTGAAAAATCAACTGCAGGGCAGCAGCTTGTTGCCGGCACTTGAAAATCCTGATGCTGAATTAGATAAGGATAGGATGCAGGTAAGTCATATCGGGAGATGGAACAGCCCTGAAGACTGGAAGAATCATAAATATGCCGGATGTTCTGTCAGATGGGGCAACTATACCTTAGTGAGGTATGAACCATGTGAAGATCCGAACTGTAGCACCTGTTCCACTGCACGAAGACGGGGCATTGATAAAGAGAGGCCTTTTTATACCAGTAATTCGGATCATTACATGCTCACGCCCCGCGGAAGTTGGGCTTTATATAATATTAAGACTGATCCGCACCAGGACAAGAATATTGCAAAAGAGAATCCTGAAATAGTTGAGAAAATGGAGGCATATTATGAAACATGGTGGAAAAAGGCAGGTGAGACAATGGCCAAAAAATTGAACCAAAGCCATTGAATCCGGCAACATGCCGTGATCATGCAGGATTAAACAAGGAATTTTAAGCCGGAATTCCACGTGTGCCCGGTATATGACAGGTATTTTTAATTACGAATCAATTTCTTGTGCCCCCGTTTCTCCGGGTTAGCGCTTCGAAATGCGATCAAATTAGAATTCTATTGGTACTGCGGAAGGGTAGGATTTAGAAAAATTCCGGAAATACCCCGCTATTTTCCAAACCTGACACCAGGGCCGGAATTCAAAAGATAATCAGCAATCTATGGTATCATTATAATATCAATACTATGAATAACAAACTTTTAAGCCTGGTAATTCTTGCAGTTCCTCTAAGTTCTTCCTGTAAGAATCAGAAAGAACAAGCAAAGGACGTTACATCACATAACCGGCCCAATATTGTATTGATACTTGCGGATGATATGGGATATGGAGATATTCAAAAATATTATCCTGCTTCCCAAATACCGACGCCAAATCTGAATTCCCTTGCCGAAGGCGGGATGTGTTTTGATGATGCACACACAAATTCAGCTGTCTGTTCACCCTCCCGTTATGGCATTTTAACAGGCCGTTATGCGTGGCGGACTCCGTTACAGCAAGGGGTACTGAAGGAACCTGATAACAATAAACCGCTCATTCAACCCGACCGGCTTACCCTGGCAGGCATGCTGAAAAAATTCAATTACCATACTGCCTGTATCGGTAAATGGCACTTGGGGATAGAATGGGAAAAAAATAAACAGGGAGAGAGTGATTATAATCAGCCTTTCGTTTACGGACCAAATGAAGTTGGCTTTGATTACTTTTTTGGCATCAATGCCGCGTTGGATATGACACCTTATGGATTTTACCGAAATCATCAACCTGTTCAGCCCCTCGATGACTATCAGCCCGCACTGACGTTTCCGACATTTGTCAGAGAAGGGCCCAGGGCAAAAGATTTCCATCACATTGAAGTGCTCGACAGAATAACGGAGGAAGCAGTGAAATACATTACGGATCAGGCAAAAAATTCAGATCCCTTCTTCCTGTATTTTGCACTGACCTCACCTCACAAACCGGTTTGGCCTGCAAAACGTTTTCAGGGTGCGACAACCCTGGGTCCCTATGCAGATTTTATTGTACAAACCGACTGGACCGTGGGGCAGATTCTTAATGCCTTAAAGGAAAATCATGTGCAGGATAATACGCTCGTCAAATTTACCAGTGACAATGGTTCCTTTATGTTTCGTGTCAATCCCGATAAAAATTATCCGTTTGACGAGGAGATTCCCAAAGAAAGTTTTTATGCGAGAAAGGTCGGGGACGGATCGCAGGATCATTCGGAAAATGCGAAAGTACATGGATATTATCCCCATGTGCACACAGCCAATTATATATGGAGGGGCACAAAAGCCGATATCTGGGAAGGAGGCCACCGGGTGCCATTTATTGTTAACTGGCCTGGACGGGTTAAAGCAGGGACAAAGAGTAATCAGACCATCTGCATAACAGATGTGATGGCCACATTGGCAGAACTTACCGGTTATTCGATGAAAGAAAATGAAGGAGAAGACAGTTTCAGTTTCTTACCGGTGATGCTGAATGAAAAAACCGAAACACACAGGGCCCCCATTGTTTATCATTCCGGTGCCGGAATGTTCGCCATTCGCGATGGTAAATGGGCAATGGTTTTTGGCAATGGTTCAGGTGGCAGGGAAGTACCCATTGGAAAAAACTGGGAAAAGCCTTACTCCCTTTTTAATCTGGAAATTGATCCAATGGAAACAACGAATGTGATCGATAACTATCCGGTAGTAGCCAATCGATTAACCAGCGAAATGGACCGTATCAGAAACACTGATAGAAGTAAATAACCATTCAATTGTAATAGCCCGGATAGTCGCAGTAATGGGGGATAGAGGGGTTTAGCGGGAAAGAGCAGGGAGGGGGCTTAAAGTCGAACTGCGCGCGACATTAAGCCCCCTCCCTGCTCTTTCCCGCTGCACCCAAGACAATCCTTTCAGCGTTGTCATTGGTCAGGAGCGCTAGCGACTGAGAAGTCTCCATGATAAGAATTTATTTTTTATCGCTGTAATCAGCCCCGGTGAGGCTGTTCAGCACCGATTCCTGCCATGCTCTCATCTGGTCTTTCAATTTCTTCACAACTTCAGGGTATTCCCCGGCAACATTGGTTGTTTCAGCACGGTCGTTTTCCAGGTCATACAATTCAAATCCATTGGCATCCGGCGTTTTACCGTCCAATACCAGCTTAAATTGTTTTGTCATGACAGCCCTTTCCCCTCCAAAATCTTTTTCTGAAACGGCCGGGTAGACATAATTGCGGAACGTTCGGGTGTACTTCCCATCCATCATTTTAGCCAGTGGCGAAGTTCCCTCTTGCAACTCGTGGTCAATGTAATCTTCCGGCGAATCACCAAACGCCTGGTCAGAATTAAATTTCCAGAAGTACATGGGTTCTTTTCGTTCCAGTTGAGGGTTCTTTAGATAAGGCAAAAGACTTATGCCATCGATGGGCCGGTCGGGTAGTTCCTGGTTTGTGATTTCAGCCAGGGTCGGTAAAATATCGCTGGTGGACGAAATGTTTTTATTGACCGCAGGGCTTTTAATCACTGCAGGCCATTCCACGATGCCCGGAACAAGAATTCCGCCTTCATATAACGAACCTTTGTCTTCACGGACCGTCATTCCCGTTCTTGCAGCACTTGCAGGGGTACCATTATCGCCGCAATACAACAGAAACGTATTCTCACGCAGCGCATTCTCGCTTAAATAATTCCTCATTTCCCCAATGGCCCTGTCCATCGCCGTAATTTCAGCATAGCGTTCCTTCAGGACATCTCCCAGCGGACGCGTGGTTTGGTTGCCGGTTTTATTGGATGTTAATTTAACAGAATAGGTGTTCAGTGAATCAGGCAAATTATCATATAATGCCAGGTCTTCAGGTAATGCACTATAGGGTTCGTGCGGCGAACCAAACCAGACGACAACCATAAAAGGCTTCTGTTTTGCCTTTGCTTTCTCGATAAACCGGATCGCTTCATCAATGATTACTTTTGAACTCTCTCCTTCTATTTTTTGAGGCTCCTCCCCATTTCTGGATAGTACCGGATCCATTTCAAAAAAGTTATCATGCGACAGCCATTCATCAAATCCCATTGCACCCGGACATGTTGGTGATTCCTTTTTAACCGGTCCGACATGCCATTTACCAAAATGGGCCGTGGTATAACCGGCCTTTTTCAGTAATTGGGCAATGGTTATTTCTTCAGGCCTCATCGACCAGTTCGGAGAAAAGGTACCGTATCGATTGGGGTGCCGGCCGGTCAAAAAGCCACCACGCGTGGGTGAGCATGTGGGATGGCTCGAGTAAAACCGGTCGAAACGCATTCCCGTTTTCGCCATTTCATCCAGAACAGGCGTTTTTACAAAAGGATGTCCGTTATAGCCAACTTCATCCCACCCATGGTCGTCTCCCATTAACAGGACAAAATTTGGCAACTCCGATACCTGATTTTCCTCCTTTTGCTTCGTGCTGGAAGTACAGGCAGATAAGAGCATCACTGCGCCGGTTAAAAAAGTCTTGCTCAACATATTTATTTATCTATTTAGTGTCAGAAAGAAAACTCATGTTTTTTAGCCGTGCTTGATAAGAAAACGTCAAGAGCAAGGCTTGCGATGACTGAAAAACAGGAGTTTACTATTCGTAAATGACTGTTTTGAAGTCGAGCATAACGCAGCTATTGGCGTTTTCTTGCAAGCACTATTTAGTATTTTATGTGCTTCCATAACAGGAATAACAGGCTAACGAACAATCATTTGAAACAGAGGCTGGCCATCGTGCTCAATTGCTTTCTGTATCCCGGCTTCCACATCATTATATCTTTTCTTTATAGGTTTTGCATGTCTTTTCCAGTTCAGCAACAACTTCCCTGTATTCATTTTGATCCACAACGTTTGCGGTCTCATTTGGATCGACATCATGGTCATATAATTCCCTCGCCATCACCTCACCGGTAGAGAGTTTCACCCACTCAACATAATTATACCTTTTATTTTTTATTGAATATCCCATCACTGTTTTGCTGTAATCATTCCGGTTTTGTGGCCATACGGAGCAAACATAGCGATCCTGGTCAGTCTGCGGACTCTTCAGATTCTCCAGGAGGCTCTGTCCTTCAAGATGTGAGGGCTTTTCCAGGCCACAAAGGTCAGCCAGTGTGGGATAAATGTCGAGCGCCTCCACAGGGGTATGACAAACGGCTCCTTTCACACCACCCGGCACACTGAAAATAAATGGAATATGGGTATCAATCTTCATATTTGACCATTTACACCAGCGACTGTAATCACCAAGCTTATAACCATGATCCCCCCACAATACAACAATCGTGTTTTCCCTTAAACCAAGGTCCTCAAGTTGGTCGAGAAGCATTCCGATCTGTGCATCAATATAGGATACGCATGCAAAGTAGGCACGTCTTAGCGTCAGGGTTGTGCTGTCATCAATCTCCTCGAACGTTTCAGGCATGCCATAATAACTGGTCAACTCTCCTTTCGGACTCATGGTATATTCATTCGAATTTTTAGGCATTTCCCTCACTCCCGGCATTTCAATCGAAGAGGCCGGGTACATATCCCAGTATTTTTTTGGAGCGACAAAGGGAAGGTGGGGTTTCTTTAATCCGACAGCCAGAAAAAATGGCTTACCCTCCTTTTTCAGACTTTTCATTTTGCGCAATGCATACAGGGTATTTATACCATCCGTGTAAATGCTATCGGGTACATCCGCACATTCATATGCAGGGCCCCGGTGATATTTGGTGTTCAATGCTATTTTTTCGATAGACTCTTTGGATACATAGCCCCGTCCGCTCCAGGTCTGCTCTGGTTGCATATAGGCGTCTCCAAACTGCAACTTCGTGTCAATCCCATAATGATAGATCTTGCCACAAGCTGCAATATTATATCCGTTTGCTTCAAAAAACTTATTTAGCGTGAGGACATCAGGCATCAATTCGTTCACCGATTTTGTGGTGTAAATTTCATGGTGCTCAGGACGTATTCCTGTCAGAATGGATGCCCTCGTCGCCATGCAGATGGCTTGCTGAACATAGGCATTGGAAAAGAGAACACCTTCCTCCGCCAGGCGGTCGATATTCGGGGAATGAATGTGGGATGCACCGTAGCAATTTAGTTCTGTACGCAGATCATCCACGGCTATAAAAAGCACGTTCGGCGGACTTTTTATTTCTGTTGATGAACACGCGGTCAGAAGGCTCAAAAAAGAAGCTAACGGTAGTATGGTTGCTTTATTCATGTCGGTTAGTTCATATCGTGAATTTAGAAATCACTTATCGGTTCGGCTATTAAGGATTCTTGCCGTTTCAAAGTTATCGTTAGGTTTGCAAAGCCGAAGGGCGGTCCCTGAGCGGAGTCGAAGGGCGGTCCCTGAGCGGAGTCGAAGGGCTCCATGAGTTTCCTTGCAAATACAGGTTACCAGGATGATATCATGAGGTGATCCGGATCATTCTTTTATCAATCGTCCTCGATACCATTTGTTATCCTCACGCACTTCAATCAAATACATCCCTGCCTTTAAATGCGATATATCCAGGGCGTAATTGCCGCTTACCTTCCTGTTCATCAATTCATTACCCAATAAGTCATATATTCGGACATCGGCTTCTTCATCAATTCCGCTTATGTTTATGTATCCGGTTGTTGGATTTGGGAAGATCGTAATGGAGAGCCTCCGGCTGAGCCCTGATGAGGGATGACGTGTTTGATTCGGGAACAAAGCTGGCCGAGATGGTATGATCGGCTTTTACATTGCTAAAGGTGTAACTGCTTACTGTTCCTACCGAAGTGCCATCCACCAATACATCCTCAATTACATAAGATGAATCCGCAGTAATCGTGAAGGTCTGATCCTCACCTTCATTAATCGTCATACTTCCCTCCGGAGTGATCGATCCGTTTGAACCGGCACTGGCTGTAATGCTGTGGGTAATCGCTACAAAACTGACCGATATGGTATGATCGGATAACACATAGCTAAAAGTATACCGGATTACTGCTCCTACTGAGACACCATCCACCGACACATCTTCAATCCTGTAACCCGGATCAGGTGTTATAAAGAATGTCTGATTATATTTTTCATTGACAATTACATCTCCATCCGGAGTGATCGAACCATTAGATCCTGCAGTGGCTGTTATTGTATGTGTCACCCGGGTAAAACGAACCGAAATGGTGTGATCGTTTGTGACATTGCTGAAGGTATATGTGCTTACCGGTCCGACTGAGGTGCCATCCACCAGTACATCTTCAATCTCATAATCTGTATGAGCAGTCATTGTGAATGTCTGATCCGATCCTTCAATTACTTCCACATTTCCTTCCGGAGTGACTGATCCGTTGGGGCCGGCACTGGCTGTTATTGTATGAGTGACCATTTTTTCAAAACTGGCAGAAATGGTATGATCACCTGTTACACTTGTAAAAGTATAACTGCTTACCTTACCTGCTGAGATACCATCCACCAATACATCTTCAATCTTGTAGCCCTCATCAGCAGTAATAGAGAAAGTCTGATCCGAACCTTCCGTTACGATATAATTCCCACCCGGCGTGATCGATCCGTTTGAGCCGGCACTGGCTGATATCGTAAAATTAGTTGAACCACCTGGTGCCCCGTAACGAAGTTCAGGAGCATTTGCGCCTTCTTTTGAGTCATATGTGACAAACACATTTTCTCTTTCGTCAGAAATTTGAAACGAAATGATACCATCGCCATCTATTTCGTTTTTCACCTGGTTTGTGACATCAAATTCTATCCATCTGCCGGCAGGTCGGAACGCCCTGGATATCCAAGTTTCGCACCGGCAACCGGTTTATTATTATAAGTAATTCCGGTTTCTGTCCATGAATCATCTTCCACAAATGAACAGCTATGACGCGTTCCTCCGGTATTTGTATGAACATACATTTTCAGTATAGCGCTACTTACCGTTTTGGGTATGGAAGACACATCAAATTTGATAAATCCTTCACGATGCTCAGTTAAATCTCCAGGCAGGTTCTTCACTTCAATGACCGGGTCTGATCCAAAATTCGTATCTGCATAATCTCCTCCCCGGACATAGGCATCGGCCAAAGGATTTACAGGCATGGGATCTTTATAAACAGGGGTAACCTGAAGATCCGAAGCGGGCATCGTCAGCATTGTTGTTTCTGAATAAATATCCGCAAGTGTTGCGATATTGCCCGTCCACTGATCAAATATCTTTCCGGCTGGCGCTTCATCAGCGGTGATCACGACATTTGTTCGCGGAGCGTAGATACCGTCACCCATTCCTGAATTGACGATTAAATGATATAAACTGTGATAAGTAGCCGTAAGCTGAACATCTGAATCTGGCATAGCCACGGTGGTCGATGCCGAATAAATATCCGCAACGACTGCTGTATCCCCTGTCCACTGATCGAATACTTTCCCGTCCGGTGCTTCATCCGCGTCAATGGCGACAGTGGAACCGACAACATAGCTGCCGGCACCGGTTCCTGAATTAACGGTCAGGGCATAGGTGGAAAGAGAATCATTGGACCCGTAAATTTTCGTTTCATGTATCGAAAGATCCGTGGAATTATAATTGGTCTTGCCGGTCATCGAAATCTTGACCTTGCTCCCGGAAACAGGCGAAAAGGAAAAACTATTCCATCCCAGTTCTTCAGTTAATTGGGACGTACCGGTAAATACCGTTTTGCCGTCAACTTCGATTTTTAACGGATATGTTCTGATCCAACTATTGAACAGTTGAAGTCTAATCTGATAAATATTGTAGGTCCCGTCCAGGGTATACTCTATCCAGGCTTTTGACACATTGGATTCATCACTGCTGGAAGCCCACCGGGTATGGACATCATTGTCATAGGAATGCTCAGGAAGGCGTATTATTCCATGATTTTCGGCTTCACTAACAGCCGCTGCTGATGCAATCGTCAGCTCATCAGGGAATATTTTTTGATCACCCGTAAAGCCGGGAAACGGATCGGCTGTTGATGCCGTACCGGCACCCAGCCGGTCATCCAATTGAGCTCTGTACAAACTTGGAATATCGGCAATGGGAACGCCGTCAGACTCCACTAATCCCAGGGGTTCAGTGGCCTTTCTTCCCACACCGGTAATATCATGAGCGATGCAACCAATGGCCCAGTTATTTGCATCCGTTGGAGGATCCTGTATAACCATACGGCTGTAAGTCTTGCAATTCCACATGACATGATTTGCACCTGCCCAACCGTGTCCGCTACCTGAATTCGTCCGGTTTTCGACATTTAAGTCAAGATCGGTATAAACCCGGTCATATAATATTCCGGTTGCCCACCGGTGATGCGGACCGGAAACATTCCAGCAATTCATCGCTCTGGCAATTCGAAAATACGCTTGGCCCCGGTGTCCTTGAACCGGTTACAAAATCGTGTCTTCCGAAATCTGAAAAACAGTTTTGAATTAAAATCTGATGTGCGCCGCCCTCAATGCAAAAGGAATACCGTGTACCGGAATATAAAATTCCGACAGGACGCAAATAACGACAATTATCGACAGTCCATTTGTATGCTCCGCTACTCAACGCCACAGCGTTACCTGTAAAATGGTAGAAATCAATATTTCGTATCCATCCGTTTTCTGCAGCAGTTACCTCAATGCCTATATTCGAATGATCATATGTTGTTTGTTCATCGACATACGAAGATTCAATGCGCATATTCTCAATTCCTATCTCGGTTTCATAATCTGAACTATTTTCGTATTTGTACAGGTATCCATTTGCTATGCCGGTATAGATATGATCAACAACCGGTGCGTCGATGGTAATTGAATTTCCATTTACTGCTGTAATAACCCGGAAGAAGTCAATGGTAAATGAGCCTGTTGTCCATGGGGAATCCGGAGCCACATTATCGGTACCAATCAGATCAACCCATGTCTGTGTAGGTTGTCTCTGTAATACAACCCTGTCTCCTACCTGAAAGGTATGCCCTGATTCAACCGTAAATGTCCTTGCACCGAAAGGAACATAATTATCGGTTATCTTCTTTCGCGTTGACCCGATCAATGTATAGCCGGGGCTGCTACCTGAGTTTACCGAAATAACAGGATCCGATGTTGTAAATCCCGCATTGATGATGGTGGTATTTCCCATACCTCTGAGTACAACCCCACTTCTCATAAAGATGGTACCACTAACTTCATACGTACCGGCATTCAACAAAACAGCTCCTTTATGGCCATCGGCATCCGGAGGAAGCTTTGCAACCTCATCAATAGCACTCTGAATATGAGAGCGGTTATCTCCTGCGACAGGAGAAATTGTTTTGGATACCGGCACATCAGGTATGGCTTTTTCACCATGATGATAACCAACATAGCTGAAGTCGGGCAGGACGTTCCCTTTTTCATCCGGGGTATAGGTCAAATGTCCGGTTCCATCGATCGACACCAAAGACGTTGTTTGACCAAAGGCATTACAAGTGAACATTGCTGCCAATAGTGCAATCAATGTGCTTTTTTTTGCACCTCTTCTCATATTTATTTTCTTTTAATACTTTATCATCGTGCCCTTAATCCTTCAGATCTGTTGGTAATTACAATCCATATCTTTTTTCATAAAAAACAGGAACTTTCATCAACCCATTGACTGCACCCGGAATGCATTTAATCGATCAGCTTAATGATCTCGCTACCGGCAAGAAGATATGCGCCCACTCCGTATACTTCGGTACCATCCGGATTGATATCATCAGGAGCCGAGCCAATTCTCTGAACCCAGCCAAGTTTTCCATTTTTTTGTACGGCATCATTCAATCCGTTCCAGGTCCTGAGCACTACCGGCAGATATGTCTCTTTATCAAGAATACCGTTGTTGATTCCCCAGGCCAGTGCATAACAGAAAAAACCGCTTCCGCTTGTTTCCCCATGGGAGTGGCCTTCCGGATAAAGCAGACTTGCCCGCCATAAACCATCCTCCCCCTGGGAAGAGGCAATTTTTTGTGCCATTTCCCTGAATACTTCGATATATCGCTCGCGATCCGGGTAGTCGCGGGGCATAT
The DNA here is from genome assembly GCA_963763215.1 of uncultured Bacteroidales bacterium. GTDB lineage: Bacteria > Bacteroidota > Bacteroidia > Bacteroidales > DASQZK01. The sequence goes on along the minus strand of CAVXNX010000014.1, from coordinate 25,523 downwards.
AATCAAGTATACGGGCGATGCCGGCGATGACCCATCCGTTTCCCCTGCTCCAGAATACTTTTTTACCATTGGGTTCACGTCTTCCTGAACCATCTTCTTTTATCCTGAATCTGTCATCCCGGTAAAACAGGCATTCTTCCTTATCGTACAAGAAATCATAGGCATCCCACCACATTTTATTCATGTAGTCAAGGTATTTCAACTCTCCGGTGGCTTTAGCCAGCCTGGCAATGGCAGGCGGGGCCATATAGAGTGCATCACACCACCACCAATCGACCCTCCCTGGCATCGGATCGGCCATGAGGCTATCAATTCGATTTTTTATATGTTCAATTTTATATGGGGCGGGTTTTATTTCGTTCAGTTCGAGCCAGGTCTGGCCGATACATATATCGTCAGCATGCCTGAAACGGGGTCCGCAAGACCAGTCGACCGAGTCTGCAAACGCTTCCAATGCTTTAAAGTACTTTTTATCTGAACTGGTTTTATACAGGGCTGATATTCCCGTGTACAGTGATGCATTTGTCCAGTCCCAGTGCTGATAATGTCGTGAGTTCTTTACAGGTACCGGCATATGATCCAGTTGCCAGTCTGCCACTTTCTCCATTTGTTTTAATACTTCTTTTTGAGAAAGAGTGGGTTGCATTAGTGGCATCGCCGGTAAATTTTCTCCCGGACGATTCCGGGTTTCTATCGCTCACGCTGCATATTACGGTGGGTATTCCCTCTGAAGAAGCACTGACTGCTGATAAACCCTGATTCATTTTAATCCTGATGTTCGCCCTGCCGTTGTACATTTGTACCCTGCGTGAACCCTTTGCTGTTCCCAGGTTATCGATCAATTTACCATCACCCGAGATACCAAAACTGATCCAGTTAGCGGCATCCAGGCAAAGATTCCCCTTTCTGTCCAATAGCAATACCCTGACTTCAGCAGTGTCATTTTCCTGCCTGATCTTTTCGATCAGCATTTGAGAAGGTTCTTCCCACTCCTGCAGCATATAGTTGACGTTTATTTCATCAGTAACCGTTTTTCCATCCTTCTCAGCGATAACTTTCATGTGGTTTTCACCTTCATTGAAGGTGACAATCCAGCGCAAACCTGCAGCCGGAAAATCCTGACTGTTTCTTTTCCTGATTCCCTGGCTTACACCATTCAGGTATAATTCTGCCGAAGGACAATTTGAATATACTTTAACCATATTTTTCCCATGTTCTTCACCCCATCTGGTGGTCCAGGTGTGGCCATAAATATGCGCCATAGGTTTTTCTGTCCAATATGACTGGAACACATAATAAGATTCCTTGGGTGTAAGGTCACGTTGTACCACACCTTTTTGGTTTACATACGGGATAGGATTGTCCGGCCTGAGGGGAGTTGAAAAGTCTTTAAAAGGCCAGTATGCTGTTCCTGTAAGCCAATCCATCTTTTCCTGCTCCTTAAGGTGCCAATCGATCAGATTGACTGCATAGGATTCTGTCCAGTCTCCATCCTTGGAGACCCGTGGTTCACCACCTGTCATCAGGAAATCCCCTCCTCGCTCGTCGGCTGTTCCCTGGCTGTTGACTTGCTCAATCCCCTTATCAGGATCCTCTGAATGTCTCCCGGCATGGCTACTTGCCCCCCATTCCATATGAAGATAGTGATCCACCTTCTCCATTTCCGTTCTTGAAACCTCCAGATAATCCGTATATTTACCTCTGTACCAGCCTGCCCAAATCGATGGGGAATATACATCCGGGATGTCTGCACAGAATTCACACCGGCGAATTGCAGTCTTCCTTGAAGGATCGAGGTTATGAGCAAGTGCGTTTAATTCCGACATAAATGCGCGGATCTTCTCTTCATTAAACTCCTCAAAATCACCAGGCCAGTCATTCTCATTGCCCAATCCCCAAATAATGACGGATGGATGATTAAAATGCTGGGTAATCATATTCGTCAACATTCTTTTAGCCTGCATCTTTATAGGTTTCACCACCGAGACCTCCCCTGCACCAGGGGATCTCTTCCCACACCAATATCCCGAGTTCATCGCATAAATCGAGTACGATCCTGGATTGCTGGTAGTGCGCAAGACGAATAAAATTCGTTCCCATATCCTTCATCATTTGCATTTCAGCGCGGATCATCTCTTCTGTCATGGCTGGCCCTACCCCTGCGTGATCTTCATGCCGGTGCATCCCTCTGAGAAGAAGACGCTCCCCATTGAGCTTGAATGGCCCTTTCTCGACAAATTCGTAGTGACGCAGTCCAAAATTCGTTTTAATCGTATGCGGCTGACTATTCATTGAAATGCCAACGGATAAAGAATAGAGTTGAGGATTATCGGGTGACCAGAGGGCTATATGATCAAGGCTCAAGCTATGTGATATCGTTTTTCCCAGTGCCAATTGTTTCTGTGCCTTTATAGGTATAAATATTTTTGACCATCCGGAGATTGGATCGTATACTCCACCGGAATTTGTCCTTTAATTCCATCGGGGTTATAAATGGTTGCTTCAATTTTTAGTTCAGCGCTTTTCAGATCCTTGCTCAATTTAGGGGAAACATGCACATGATCGATCGATACCCGGGGTACATAAACCAGGTTAAGATATCGGTATATTCCGCCATAAAGATTAAAATCGCTCATGATCTGAGGGAATCATTTCTGTATCCCTTGAATTGTCGACCCTGATGAGAAGGGGAATTTTTCCTCCGAAATCATCTTTGGTATATCTGCCGTGAAATTTCTTAAGCGGTTCTGTCAGGTCAATACTGAATTCATCGTATCCACCGGTATGTTCACCTGCCAGAAATCCAGCAACAAAAACTTTTGTTTTCTGGCCTGCACCTTCGAAATGAAGAATTGTTTTTCCTCCGGGGTAAGGATTATGAATATCGATATAGGTCCTGTACCAGGCAGGACCCTCATAATACGCCTTATCCGGATCCACTGCATCAAATGCATTATAGCAGTGGGGAATAGAAACCTTTTGCCATTGAGGTAGTTCTGCCGGCCCCCCGGTACGAAGTGCCTCCCATGTACTTCCAAGGTCTCCCTTATAGAAGTCCCAACCATTTTGCAACCGGATGGAGTAATCATTCTGAGAATAGTTGGGTTGAAATAGGAGTATAAGAATAATACCGGTAAGCCACTTCTTACTAACTGACTATATCGTATTGAAACAATAGGACATAATCTAGCCAATTAAAAAATCACGTATTTCTTTCAAATTTGTTTTTTTTGGAAAAAGATGAGAGGATCAAATGCCGTAAATTCATGAATACCGATCCGTTCAAGGCATAATTATTAAATTAAAATATTTATCACAGTCATCATTATTGCCAGAATGATGATAACCAGGAGTATTTCACTCCAGGAATTAGCGACGATGTTCTTTAGTTTAGATATTAATTTCACACGATAAAGAATTAAATGACGAAAAAAGCGAAAAATGATCAATTGATTTGACTCAACTTTGAATATCAAAAATAGATCGAATCTCTCATCGTGGAATTTCATTTTGTCCCAATTCGTTTTGAATCCGTCCCACATGCCTCGCAGGGCCCACGTTTCGGGCAGATTGAATAAAATTTACATGAGAATGTAGAAATTGATGAAACGTTCATTGGATGCAAGGAAGCCGGCATGTGTAAATAAGGACGTGGTGCCGGAAACGAAGTCTTTGGCTGTCGTTGCAGCTGAATGTAAAAGTAAACGCATTGGAAGTACCCCGTTTAACATCATGACCAGAGCAACTGGAAATGAATTGATTCCATTTATTAAGGGCAATATTGAGACTGGCAGTAAAGCCGGCATTTATCAGGTTGAATGCGTTTTTTAGGTTAACAGAAAACCTTCAACCTCTAAAGGAAAACGCTTCTATGGATTAAGAGGAATGGCGATGGACAAGATCCCCCAGACCTCTAAATGAGCCAATTTGACTAAAGCAGATAAGCGATAAATCCATGAAAATATAACCATAAAGACCGGTATATCACGCTTTTGCCGTTGTTTTATACTTACCAGGAGAGACACCAAAGTGTCTTTTAAAACAGGTATTAAAATAGGAGATGTTTTCGAATCCCGACATAAATGCAACTTCACTAATGGTATAATCTTTATTCTGCACTAAATCACAGGCATGTTGAAGCCTGAGTATCCTGATATATTCACTTGGATTCTTGTCTGATATCGCTTTAAACTTTCTGTAAAGCTGGCTCCTGCTCATACCAATTTCAACAAGCAGTTGATCCACCGCAAAGGAAGAATCCGAAATGTGGTCATTGACAATGTGATTGATTTTTTGCAGAAATAGTTGATTCTCATCTAAACTTTCATCAGGCTTTCGTGACTCAGTACCCAGACCTGAAAACTTTTCGATGAGCTTCCTGCGCTGAAGAAAAAGGTTACGGACCAGGACTGAAAGGTATTCAGCATTAAATGGCTTCTCCACATAGGCATCGGCACCGGCGACCTCCATGCCTTCAATTTTTTCATCTATTGCCGCTTTTGCCGTCAATAAGATAACAGGTATATGACTTGTAAGATACTCCTTCTTCACCGCCTTACATAACTCAATTCCATTCATTTCAGGCATCATGATGTCCGAAATAATGATATCAGGCAGACTTTCTTTTGCCTTTTTAAAGGCCGTTTTCCCATTATCTGCAATGAGCAGTTTATAATCGCTGAAATGATTTGCAAGATAGGATGACATATCAGGATCATCCTCAACAATGAGGATGAGCTCCTTGTTCTCTCCGGTTCCGTGATAGTCTTCAGCCAACGCTAAAGACCCCGGTAAAGAATCAATTCCCGATCGTTCAGAAATAAAATCAGAGTCAATGTCCGAAATTTCATCAGCGTTGAATGATTCCAGCGTAACGGGTATGGTCACGATAAAATTACTCCCTTTCATTTTTTCACTTTCCACTTCGATATGTCCCCGATGAAGATCGATCAGTTTCTTTGAAAGGGACAATCCAATACCCGTACTGATATTGTCGGTGCTTTCTGAATAAAAGCGATCAAAAATCCATTTTAATTTATCCTTTTCAATCCCTTTTCCTGTATCTTTAACTTCAATTCTGGCGATATCACCTTCTAAGCTTAAGTGAACTTCAATAATGCCATATTTGGGAGTGAATTTAAATGCATTGGCCAATAGATTATACATCACTTTATCAAGAATCCCGATATCGAACCATTGTTCACTATCTTCTGAAATGTTATCCGTGGAAATATATCGCAATTCTATCATTTTGGTATTAGCCATATCTTCAAATCCCAGGATGATCTGACTCAAAAACTTATTCATGTTTTGCTTCACGACCTTGAGTGTCATCTTTTCGTTTTCGATCTTGCGAAAATCCATCAACTGATTGACCTGCCTCAACATCCTGTTTACATTGTTTTTTATCAATTGAAGAAGATATTCGGATTGATGCATATTTTTTCCGGAAATTAACTTGTCAATTGGACCGGCAATAAGGGTAAGTGGTGTCCTGAATTCATGGGAGATATTCGTAAAGAATTGCAGTCTTCTTAAATTCAATTCTTTGATTCGTTCTTTTTCGGCACGTTCCAACACTAATTCATTCTCTTTTTCTGCTTTGAATCGTACAATCCGAATCAGGATATAGAGTAATGCAGAGAGGACCACAAAATAGACGAACATCGCCAGGGGAGTAGCGTATGGAGGGGCTTTGACTGTAACGTCAATCGATGCACCAGTCTCATTCCAGACGTTATCATTATTAGAAGCCGTTACATGAAATGTGTATTTTCCGGGTTTTAAGTTCATATAAGAGGCTGTGCGGTTTCTTCCGGAATAATTCCAGGTATCCTCATAACCTTCCAATATGTATTTATATGAGTTTTTTTCCGGAATGAGGTAATTCAAAGCAACGAACTCAAAACTAAAGGATGATTGGTAATGATTGAGCACGATCTCCTTTGTTTCCGATATATTCTTATTCAGGGGAGAATTCTTCTCACCAGGAACGACAGACTCATTAAACAATTTCAAATCGGTTATAACAACAGGAGGGACATCCGTATTCTGTATGATTTCTTTTGGATGAAAGACATTAAATCCATTCACGCCACCAAAAAATAATTCTCCATTGCTATTTTTATAGCAAGACCTCATGTTGAATTCATTACTCTGAAGTCCATCCAGGTAATCAAAGTGTCTTAACTCATTTGAACGTAAATCATAGCTATATATTCCGCCAATGGTGGAGATCCACAGCATGCCCTCATCATCTGTTTGTAATCCATTGATAATATAATCTTTGAGACCCATTCGATGGTTCATCCTGTCAAACGATAAATCAGCATTAAACTTATTGAGGCCATTGTATGTACCAATCCATATTTGCTGTTGGTTATCCTCACAAATTGTTATCACATAATCTCCACTGATGCTGGTACTATCTGTATCGGAATATGGTAAAATGTTTCAGAATGGATCGGACAGGATCATAAAGGTAAAGACCATAATCCCGGGTACCAATCCAAAGTCTGTTTTTCGAATCGGCAAAGAGTACAGTTAACAAACGATTCGAGGCGGCGCATACCGGTGGAGGCAGGAAACACGTCATGAGAGATGTTTCGGGTCGCAAGATCCATAACATAAAGCCCTGATATGCCACCAATATATAACTTGCCATCGGGGTATTCCATAATACTGTATACCGATTGGCCCTTCTAAAAAATTCTTGAATCTTCCATTCCCCAAATGCAAGCTGAGTCCGCCATTGAAAGTCCCGATCCAAAGATCCCGGTTTGAATCCAGAAAAATCGTTTTTACATTATTGCCAGCCAGACTTTCCGAATCTCCCCGCCTGTGTTTATAGGCACGTGAATTTCGTCCTGTCCTTGTTTAAAAAGTTTAGTCCACCCTGTTCAGTACCTATCCAGGTTCCCTGGGCATCTTCCAGGAATGAGCTCACCACATTGTTGCTTAGACTATTTGGATCATTATAATGATGAGCGTAAAGCTTAAAAATATTTTTCCTTTTATCCAGGACAGATAAACCACTCCAGGTTCCGACCCAGAGTGTCCCTACCTTGTCTTCAAATAATGAATATATTGAATTATGGCATATGCTTGCAGGATTGTCAGGCTCGGCCCGGTATACTTTCAGAGCGGAATCCTGGTGATCATAGGCATATAATCCGTTTTGGGTGCCAAACCATAATACACCATCACGTGTTTCCTTGATTGTCCGCACGTAAGTAAAATCAGAAGGCCAGTCAATCTGATCGATTACATCAGAGCTAAAGCTGAATCCTTTATCGATCTCAACCATCTTTAACCCTCCGGGAGCACCCATCCATAACCTGTTATGGCTGTCCAGTAAAAGTGGATTAATCCGGCCTCCTATATCTGCAAAGGAATCAACAGGAAAAGTAAGCTGCGCAAAGCTCCTTTTCGTCCGGATGGTAACGAATCAGTCTGTCCCAGGTGGCAAAATAAAAATAGCCCTGTTTGTCTTCACAAATCCCGGTGATTCCCTTCACCGGAAATGGAGCCTGGTCCATGACCGGTTCAAACAGGTCCTGTTCCCTGTTATAGAGATACACCATTTGATCTGTCCCGATCCATATCCTTCCCGTATGATCCTCAAAGATACTCCGGACCGACTGGGAATGCTGGGTTGATATCATGTCTTAATTCGAGCTGGTACGTAAAAAAACGTCCCGTATTCAAATCAAAACGGTTGATTCCTCCATTCCCGGTTCCCACCCATAATGCTCCATGACTATCTTCGAGAATGGCAGGAACAGTATTATCACTGAGACTGCCTTCCACATCAGGCTGGTTCATGTAAACCGTAAAATCATAACCATTGTATTTATTTAATCCTCCACCCCGGGTACCGAACCACATAAACCCTTTTGAATCCTGGTAAATGGAAAAAATTGTACTCTGAGAAAGACCGTCATTTACAGATATATTAAGGAAATCCCTTTGATTCTGGGCATGGGCATCCATCCAGATGACTGCCAGAATGATAACAGGCAAAACCCTTATTTTCCTCAATGAATACTCCGACATCATGGCATAAAGATATCTGTTTTTACATCATCGCAAAGCATAAATGAGATTTCAACGGCAATATGGTTAAATTGGCTGATTTTGAACAATTTCAGCACTATTCTCCGGCCTCTGTCCGTGTACGGTCAGATTTCTTATTCTTGTTCTTTTCCGTTTTCTTTCTCTTCTCAATGGCCCTGAGATTTTTAATTGTTCTGTCTTCAGGCAAAGGGGTCAGGCCTCTTTGATCCAGGTTTAACATCAGTTCTTTTTTCAGAGTCGTCTTCATCTCAGAACGAGCCGGATCGTTTGCATAATTAATAATTTCGCCCGGATTAACCTGAAGATCCGTCAATAATTCAGGATAACCAGGTAATTCATAAACGGTATATTTAAAACGACCGTCAGTAATTTGGTCAGCATTATAACCTTCTGTGATGATGTACTCACGATGAGGTTTTTCACCGTTTCCGGTAAGATACGGTTTAAGAGATATACCAGGAAGCTCTTTCGGATAGGGTATTCCCGCAAGATCACAAATCGTGGGCAGAAAATCCAATCCATTGCAAACCAGGGTGGTTGTATCCACATAATTTTGTTTTATTCCATGGCCTGCAAACATAAAGGGTATCCTCTGGCATTCTTCAAACATCACATTTTTTAAAATCAATTGGTGAGCCCCGTGCATATCCCCATGATCCGACGTAAAGACAATGATCGTGCTTTTGTCAAGCCCGGATTTCTCCAGGGCATTTAACACTCTGCCAATCTGTGCATCGACACTTTCCGTGAGCCGGTAGTACATCCAGTTATATCTATCCCATTGTGCCGTATCCCAGCTCCTCGCCATCGTATCCATAGATACCATTTCAGGTTGTTCTCCATTTATCGGTTGTAGGTTATCCGGCAAAGGGGGAATTTGATTCTGATATTCTGCGTGATCAAGTGTTTTTTGAAAGGCCAGAAGTCTTTGTGTTTCGCGGACATTTGTCTTCGGATAATCCATCGGGGAAACGTTTGTCAGCCCCGGCTTTATAACAAATATCATGTGGATTCAGAAATGAAAGAAACAGAAAAAATGGTTTATTGGATTTATTATCAGCTAACTCAGGTAATATCTTTTCCGCAAAATTAGCCGGGCCATCATATGGATCTTTGCCATTTAACGAGAAACCATATTCTGAAACATCATTTGTTCCATAGAGATGCGTCTTGCCAGAATAAAAGGTCTCATAACCTGCTTTACGGAAAATATTTCCCAATGCATCTTTTGAAACGATTTCTTCCACTTTTGCTTCGTCATACGCACTGGTATTCTCTTTGACTCCTACTTCTGAAGCATAATGACCTGTGAGTAATGAAAATCTGGAAGGCATGCAAACGGGGTTTACACAATACGCTTTATTGAAGCGGTAACCCATTTTAGCAATCTTGTCCATATTTGGTGTACTCAACCATTGATTCCCGGTGCAACTCATCATATTGAAGGATTGCTGATCCGTCATAATAAATACCACATTGGGGTGAGGGCTTTTATCTTCCCCGGAACAGGAATTGATGATCAGAAAACCTGTGCCTAAACACAGTGTTGCCATTGCAACTGTTCGACGCTGCACGTTCATTGGTTCATTTTTTAAGTAAACAAATTGGACATTTTTTCTGAAGTATCAAGCCTTACAGCTTGATCTCCCAGCCTGGTTCATACTCCCTGCTCCATAGTTTCATCGCTTCCCTGTCGAGCATGATTCCGTTTTCCCCCACTTCGAACGGACTGTTAATCCGGTATGCCACATTGATATAATGAACCATGGCATGGCTTATGGCAATTTCATCAATGGGGGCATTGAGTTTTTCCTTCCCGCGAATTGTCTCAGCGAAATTTTGAACATGACGGGTCGACATATCGCCTCCCCCACCCAGGGCGGTTCCCGATTCATTCGATTTACTGTCCAGTGTATTGACCAATTCTCCCTTGCGGTCATAAATCCTGGCGACTCCCCGGTCAACGAATACGGTACCTTCGCTGCCATAGATGATGGTACCCCGGCCACCGCCGTAAGTATCGTATCTATTCCTGCTTCGTCCGTCCCATTGGATCGTTTTATCTCCGTCAAACCGGAAGGTTGCTTGCATATGATCATACATCTCCCATCCGTCATCCGGGAATTGTCCTTTATGACCATCTATAAATACATGCTGTGGATAATCAACCTGCAGTGCCCAGCGTGCCACATCCATCTCATGAGTGCCGTTGTTGCCCGCTTCTGCTGTACCATACTTCCAGCCATACCAGTGCCAGTTATAATCCCAGGTCTCTTCGGTGTATTCCCGGCGGGGTGCAGGACCCTGCCAAAGATCCCAGTTAAGTCCTCCGGGAACCGGTGCAGGTTTTTGATTCGGAACCCTTCCCCTGCCATTCGTATAAAAAGCAACCGCTTTGTAAGCTTTCCCAATGGCTCCTTCATGGATCATTTTCATTACCTTGATCGTATGATCGGAAGATCTTTGCTGCGTACCTGCCTGTACCACCCGGTTGTACTGAGAAGCTGCCTTAACCAGCAGACGGTTCTCCTCCATATTGTGACTGACCGGTTTCTCAACGTAAACGTGCTTTCCGGCCTGCATTGCCATAATGGATCCCGGCGTGTGCCAATGATCAGGAGTGGCATTGATCACTGCATCGAGCTTTTTATCTTCCAGTACCTTTCTGATGTCACTTTCCATTTTCGGTGTATAGTCGATATACTTCGAAAACTCCTTTGCGGCATTTTCCAGCTGTGAAGGCATCACATCACAGAGATACAGCAGTTCAATATTACTCTCTTTTTTTGCGATTGGCTCGTAATAGGCGCCAAGACGCCTTCCCAGCCCGATGATCGCTATTTGGATCCGGTCATTGGCGCCCAGGATGCGGCGATAACTTTTGGCTGAAACGGCCGCACCTCCGGCTAAAAGACCTGTTGTGACAAGCCCTGTCCTTTTTGCAAACTCTCTTCTTGAAATCATTCTTTACAAGGTTTTAATTTTAATGTTTTTGAAGTATACTTCATTACCGTGGTCCTGCAACAGAATATGTCCCTTCCTGGCCTCACCGAAGTTGGGCCATTTTGCATATTTACTTGCTGCAACGATATCCCTCCACTGTTGTCCGCTACGGTTATATTTGACGACAAGGATGCCGTTCAGGTAGTGTTCCACATCATCTCCCCGTACAATGATCTTTGCCCTGTTCCAGTCGTATCCGTTTGCGCGTTTCTTGCTGAGATCGGGATTGTATCTCCGGGCATCAGCAGGAATAAGGTCATAGAGTGAAGCAAGCGTGCGGTTGCCATCCCTTCCCAGTTTCGCATCAGGATGAACGCCATCGTCCAATATCTGATACTCGCATCCTATGGCAGATCCGGCGCCTTTGTTCAAATCCGTATCCACGAAATACTTGATCCCGCTATTGGCTCCTTTGGTAATCCGGAAGTCCGCTTCCAGGATGAAATTCTCATATTCATCTTCAGTTACAATGTCTCCTCCGTTACCGGATTCAGCTCCCTCGGCTCCCTCAACCTTCAACAAGCCATTCTCGATTTGCCAGCCTTTTTCCGGAAATTTGTCCAGCTTCGCGCCTCTCCATCCCTCGGTGCTTTTCCCATCCCACAGGAGTTTCCAACCCTCCGCCTGCTCCCGTTCAGAAAGCCGGTTGGTCAGGAAACTCACCTGGGTGATCCCGTTGTTCTCCGGAGTTTTATGTGCATCCAGGTTGGTGGTGCAAATTTTGATATTCCTGAACATGTTCATCTCACCTTCCAGGCTTGAATCCTTGATGGCGTGAACCTGAAGACCGATAAAACCTTCAGCATCCATATCGTCGATAAGATCGGCCATCTGCACACCATTAACCCAGGTACGGAGACTGTTCCCGATTGCTTCTATGCGATACGTGTTCCATTCGCCCAACTTAAAAGCCGACCTGGCTTCCTGGTTATACTCCATGGGATACAACCATTTCCGGCGTGCCTCATCATATATTCCTCCGGTCCAGGCCCGTGGAGACGGATCCATCTCCATCTGGTATCCGTGTACGCGGCCATTCATATAATCAGGATTGCTCTGCGCACGGAACATGACACCTGAATTGCCTTCCCCAAATTTTGCCTCGAACGTCAGGATAAAATCCCCAAACCTCTCGTCTGTACAGAGAAATGAATTGGGTGAGCCCATCGCACATCGGCCCACAATCATTCCGTCCTCAGCAGTGTAGGGCGCTTTGCCGTTTATAACCGTCCAGCCGGTAAGATCTTTGCCGTTGAACAGATCTTTAAAATCATTTTCCTGAGATCCGCATGAGAAAAGAATGAAAGTAAGGATCGTCAACAGGATTGCTTGTTTTTTCATAAGTCCTCGTATTTTTTTTAATGAACCATTTGAGTTTATCACAAATTTTTATTTCACCTGGTTTTGGCTCCTCTCAGGCCAATGAAGGGGATCAAGCCGGAACGTTCCGGACGCTTAAGAGAAGTGTAAAACGCTATAAATATTATCCGAGTGAAAGTATTGGATTTTGGATGCTGTGGGTTTGGAACCTTTCCCAAAATATTTTGAATCTGTGCCAGGCGCGACAAAATATTCACCCTGAAACAGCCTTAGGGCAGCTTTTAACCGGTAGCAGGAAAAAATCAGTTTTCCCCCTCTTTTATTCTCCGATCCCTCCCGGCACCTGACGTACCGTTCGTTATACGGCGGTTCTTTAACAACCCCAACGGAGAGAAATTCCGAATTTGGATTCTTCCATTTTAGGTTGAATGGAACCATTGACCATACATTCCGCGGCTAATTCGCTTTCTCACCGGATTTATTCATCCAGCCAATTTAACTGAGGCCATTCCCAGGAGCCGTCGTTGGACTGCGGCGTGCCTGGTGTGCTGCGTCCCTTGTTAAGGTAGTCGGACAGGAGATTCCGGTATTCTTCCACAATTTCAGGATGTTCAGCCTGAAGGTTGTGTTGCTCTACCGATATCCTCTTTCAGATTGTAAAGCTGAACGGGAGGGAGTTGCTTTAAAACAGAATCATCTTTTCCCGGACGCGGATAGCTCCATCCGCCAGATCCGGGACAAAGAGCCAGTTTCCAGTCTCCTTTGCGGATGGCGAACATACCCTGAATGGAATGGTGGACCATAGCCTCCCTGACCGGTTTATCAGATTTTAGATTCATGGCAGGAAGCAAACTGTAACTGTCTTCTGCCACATCATCACCGTAGGTGAGCCCCAGTAAATCAGCAACAGTGGCAAACAGGTCGGTCGAGCAGACCAGTTGATCACTTACGGCATGTTTGATTTTACCCGGATATCGGACGATATAAGGTACGCGGTGCCCACCCTCAAAAATATCTGCTTTTGTGCCTCTGAACACATAACTGGGGTTATGCCCTTTGGTCGCCAGCTGTTCGAAGTCTGCCTTCGGAGAACATCCGTTATCGCTTGTAAAGAAAAGAATGGTCGTGTTTGAAATGCCCTCTTTTTCGAGCTGTTGAGTGATCTCGCCAACGACATGGTCAACCATCAGTACAAAATCCCCGTAAGGATTATCCAATCCACTTTTTCCCTGAAATTCAGATGTCGGAAGGATCGGGGTATGGGGTGCAGACAGAGGTAAATAGAGGAAAAATGGCTTTTCCTGTTTTGCATTGGAACGGATGAACGCTTTTGCTTTGTCGGTGATATTAACCAACACCTGTTCATGATCAAAGTCGTCAGAAGTAAGTCCTTTTCGCCAGAAATCCTGTCCTGTTTTTCGGCCTGTGGTTTTCGTCGGAACCATGGTTGGCTTGTCGTTTTCAACCCAGACATAGGGGGGCATATCGAGCGATCCGCAGAAACCGTAAAAATAGTCGAATCCCAGAGTCGTTGGTCCTCCGGTTATCTGTTTGGAGAAATCGACACGATCTGTTCCTTTTTCGATTGAATTCCAGGTCCAGCCCAAATGCCATTTTCCGATGCAGCCGGTTATGTACCCGTTTTTCTGTAAAAATGATGCAATGGTCTCCCGTTCATGAGGAATTAAGGGTTTACTATAACCGCTTAATACTCCTTTTTTCAATGTTGAGCGCCAGTTATAGCGGCCCGTCAGAATACTGTACCGGGTGGGAGTACATACGGCTGAACTGGTATGTGCATCGGTAAATCTGACCCCCTGGCGGGCTAGTTGGTCAATGTTTGGAGTCTGGATTTTTGAATTTTCATTGAAACTGGAAACATCGCCATAGCCCAGGTCATCGGCAAGGATAAAAACGATGTTAGGCTTGGTTTTCCCGTGTGTTTGCTTTGGTTTGACGCCATACAGCCGGTCATCGAAACGACAGCCAGGGACCAAAATACATGTTTCGTATTCATGGGTTTGAGAATATGGGGGTATTAAATAATTTGCTTAAGTCTTTAAGCGCTTTGGGTTAGAAAATTTCATAGCATCAGCACAACACAGGAGCGTAAGCCGGAAATAACCTTCCCTGACCCAGTGAGCAATTTAATTAATATTCAGCATTGACATGTTATCCTGAAAAAGGAGAGGCCGTTCAAAAAATGAACAGCCTCTCTCTCTTCTTAGTAATTAAAACGACTTTGCCAGAAAAACTATTCCTTTACAATTGTTCTCACAGCAGTACCTTCATCAGTAGTAACTTTCAACAAGTACATGCCTGATTTAAATGCTGCAACGTTAATTCCATCTTTCATTCCTTCTTTAACAATCAATAAAGGCGTTCCGGTAATCGAATAAATAGCGACAGACCGGATATTTTTTCCTTCGATGACTAAAATATCCTGAACCGGATTCGGGTACACCCTGAATGCGGCTTTCATGTTTTCAATACCATTTGACTGAACTGTCACACTACAGGTAGCTGTAAATCCGCCATCCGTCGTCGTCGCCGTGATTGTGCAGGAACCCTCTGCTACCGCGGTAACGACACCGTCAGTAACTGTAGCGACTGCTTCATCCGATGAAGTCCATGTTACAGACTGATCCGTAGCATCATTGGGTGCCACTGTAGCGACCAATGTAGCTGTTCCGGCAGGTGCAAGTGCCAGGGTTGTCTGATCCAGACTTACGCCGGTTGCAGCAACGTTTGGTTCAGACACGGTCACTTCACAAGTGGCAATAAACGATCCTTCAAAGGTCACCACGGAAATCGTTGCGGTACCCGGTGAAACGGCAGTCACAAGACCATTGTTGTCAACCGTTGCCACGTCTTCATTACCTGAAACCCATCCAACGGTCGGATTGGTAGCATCTGCAGGAGCCACCGTTGCAACCAGTGTAAATGTTTCATCTACATTCAGGGTAACAGCTTCCTCATTAAGGCTTACTCCCGTCACAGCAATACTTACCGTCACATGACATGTAGCGGTAAACCCACCATTGTCAGTCGTAACGGTGATGGTTGCACTACCTTCTGATACACCGGTGACAACACCATCGGCAACAGTAGCGACGCTCTCATCTGAGGATGTCCACGTCACGGACTTATCCGTAGCAAAATCAGGTTCAACAGTAGCCACCAGGGTACCGGTTCCGCCAACACTGACTTCGATGTGAAGACCGGTCAAGAGAAACACCTAAGACACTGATGATTTCTGTTTCATATGCACCCATGTCGATGGTGCCCTGAATCCGGTAATTTCCATCCAGATCATATTCTGGTAATACAGCGGCAATACCATAATCCAGGGTTCCGGCATCAACCACTGAAGGACTGGCAGAATGAAGGCTGTCTGCACCAGTACCGCCAACGAAAGGTGATTTAGTGAGCGTTACGATGTTTGTTGCCGTCCATGTATTGTTATAAGCAGTGGCATCGATGGCATCGTATGCGGCATGAGTAGTGGCTGAATTTGAAACAAATTCGATGTTTTTATCGGCACCTGCAGCATCGTTATTATACACAATGGAATTTCCCAGGAACCATGGACCGGTAGTACCGGTGAATGCTCCGCCATTGGTACCGGCATAGTTCTCGGTAATGGTAGAGTTAATCACATTAGCCGACAGAATATACAATCCGCCACCCTGTGCATCCGCAGTGTTATTCGCAATAACACATCCGACTACTGTAGGAGCTGCAATGGCTCCCTTCAAATAGAGTCCGCCTCCATTAGTAGCAGCAGTATTGTTTATAACAATGCAATTTGACAACATACCACCGTCATCCATATATACTGCACCTCCAATATCCGAAGAGTTTTTAAGGAATCTGGAGTTATCAATGATACATTCATTGTTGTTTGCGCTAATAGCTCCACCTGCCGCAGCAGCTGAATTATTGACAAATTCGCTGTTCAAAACAGTACCACGGGCCATGAAAACAGCTCCACCAGGGCCGGCGGTTGAGAATTGGAGTCAAACGAACAATCTGAAATAGTAATGGTTACATTTCCTGTTCTTATTGCACCTCCGGCATCACCGGCTGTATTTCCTGTAAAAGTCGAATTGGTTATTTCAACTTCATTATTCGCATAAAGAGCTCCGGCATCATCTTTCGCCTCATTGTTAGTGAAGGTACATCCTGAGACTTTAGCGAATTCAGCAAACATTCCGCCACCGTCACCTTCGCCTGATCCGTTATCCACATAGTTGCCTGTAAATTCACAGTTGGTCACTTCAGACGGATTTCCGGATCAATCCTATTAAATAAAGGCCACCACCATAACGAATCGCCGTGTTATTCACTAAAATTAATATTTTCAAGGACGGTTTTACCTCCGGCGGTATGATCGGCATGAAAGTCCGCCACCATCACCGTTCTTTGCATTTCCGTTCTGGATGGTAAGGTTCTGAATGGTTACCATTTTTTCCGCAACTCCTGTGATTGAAATGACACCAAACGTGTCTGCTGCGTCCCATAATAGGCACCGTCGAGAATGACATCACCTCCGCCATCGATGATCAGTGTTTTATCACCAAGCTCCAGTGTTGTATCAACTTTGATCGTTGTAATGCCATCGGCAAATGTAATACGACTTTCGCCGTCTGTTGGCATCAGCAATAGCTTGCCTCAACGATCCGGCACCGTCATCAGCATCGGTTGTAACAACCAGTGAAATGTATCTTTCATAGGGTCCCAGATCAATGGCTCCATTGATAACCCGTTTCACCCCATTGAGATCAGTGGCAGGAAGAAGCGCTGAAAGACCTGTGGTATCGCCGGCATCGATCAAAGCAGATCCGATGTGGTAACATCAGGCTATCCGCACCTGAACCTCCAACAAAGGGTGAAGCATCGAGGGTTGTTATGTTGGTTGCCATCCATGCACCGGCATCATAAGCAGTCACATCTATTGCACAGTTTGCAGCCTGATCGGTGGCTGAATTCGAAACAATCTGTATGTTTTTATCGGCACCTGCAGCATCATTGGCGTATACAATCGAATTTGCGATGGACCAGGTTCCGTCACCTGAGAAGTGCACCGCCATTCTCACCTGCATAATTCTTCGTAATGGTGGAATTTATCACATTAGCCTTCTCCATATACAATCCACCACCAAGAGTATCCGCTGTATTATTAGCAATAACAGCATCCAACTATGATAGCAGGTCCTTTTGCCCTTTCAGATAGACTCCGCCTCCATTATCACTGGATGTATTATTGGTTATAATACAATTTGACAGAATGGCATTATCATCCAGGTATAATCCACCACCAATGTCACCAGATGAGTTTCCTCTGAACAGGCAATGATCAACAATGACATCATTATTTCCATTTATTGCTCCACCTGCACCAGCACTTGAATTATTGATGAATTCAGAATTAAATACGCTTCCATAGGCCATAAAAATTGCACCTCCACTACTATTGCCTGAATTCGACTCAAAGCTGCAGTCTGTTACATAACTATTTTTTCCTTGTATTCTGATAGCACCGCCGGCGTCATCTACTGCCGTATTTCCTGTAAAATGCGAATCTTGAAATAACAACATTACTATCCATGAATATAGCTCCGCCACTATCCCCGCATTCATTATCAGTAAATGTACAACCTGTAATCGTCGCATTCTTTGGATACAATGCACCACCACGACCCAGTGTGATGTGCAATGCTTTGTTTTCTACAAATTCACAATTGGTAACTAAATTACCATATGCTTCAAATCCTGCGGTATAGGCGCCACCACCATTATTGATCGCCGTATTGTTTTTAAAGATAAGATTCTCAAGGATGGTTTGACCTCCGGCGGAATTGTCAGCAAGCAGTCCGCCACCATGCTCCCTTTGAAAATCCGTTCTGGATGGTGAGATTCTTAATGGTCACCACCTTGTCCGGAGCACCTGTTATCGTAACCACCGTGAAAGAGTCGAGGGAAAGAATGTCACGCTCAAGGACCAAACTTCCTTCACCATCAATGGTCAATGTCTTATCTCCAAGATTAAGTGTCGAATCAACTGTAATCGTGGTAATGGCACCGTCAAATTGAATGACGTCTCCATCGACCGCATCGGCAATGACCTGCCTGAGGGATCCGGCCCCATCATCCGCATTGGTCGTTACCGTTTTAATTCCCTGGGAAAAAACGACTCCCTGGCCAATGAACATCATCATTGCCAGAAGTATTAATCTCCCACGATTTAATAAACGAAATTTTTGTAATTGTTCTTTCATAATTAGTAATTTTATTAGAAATTAATGAGCATAAATAAGTTAGAAACGGGTCAAAGTCTTTTCATATTCAATATGTTTTTAGATGAATTAATCGTATTTATTTGATTTAAAAGAATGCTGTTTTTCTTGCTCATTTCCTGCATTCTTTTCTGGCCGGCAACATCATGAGATGCCTGTGAATAAAGAATTTGCAGGAGTCATTGTCCTCTTTATTATTTTTAAGATCTTCCCGTTTTAGAACTGGTCAAGGTAAAAGTATAGCAATAGGATTAAGGCTGGTTTTGTTTCTTTCCCAAGATGTTTTGATTATGTTCCAAATGAGAGGGACGGGGGTACGTGGGTACGTTGTTACGGGAAGACGCAGGAAAAAGGATCGCCGTCAGTCTCTTATCAATGGAATCAGAACCCCCAAACAGGTGATCCGCCATAAATCCAATTCCCTCTGAAACCCTTATAAAAACAGCCTGTTTATAACTTTTCGTCAAAATGTCCGGAAACGGACGCTGATATTTGGGGGGCTGAAGCGATGAAGGGCAGGTGTGCAGGATGGCGGGGGAGGACCCCACCCTGCTAAAAGCTTCTTAAAAATGAAAGGCCCTTCCCATGCCCGGTCGTCAGGAAAAGTGAGGAAGTGAGAAGGATGACAATCGCCGTAAACGATGAATGCCGACTGATCGTTGCAGGGAAGCGATGAGGTCATGAAAGACGTGAGAACGTCCTTTACCGTCATGCCGGTACCCCCTTAAACTTTGCATCTATGCTTCTGTGGAAGTATTCTTTCCGCTCCTTCCACCTTCTGAAACATGGGTAGGTGGGTACGGGAAGACGTTGAGACACGGAAAGTTGCCGGTTCCTTACCCGGCGAATCAAAATGAAATCGTACATGCGATCATGCCTGAGGAACGCTTCTCCACCAACTGTGGAAGTGTTCTTTCCGCCCCTTCCAACTTCCAACTTCCAACTTCTGATACATGGGTGCGGGACGACTCTGGCTCGTGGATAGTCGTCAGTACTTTGTCTCTCAAAAAGTTATGAGGTTATGAGGTTGTAAAGGACATGAGAACGTTCTGTGCAAGTGTTCTTTCAGCTCCTTCCACCTTCCACTTCCACCTTCTGATACCTGTGTACGGGCCATCCGGGCTAAACCATTTACCTATTCTTCAACCACCGTAAACACATACTGGCTCTGCGTGTCGTAGCTTTCGCCCGGCCGAAGGATGACTGAAGGAAAAGCCGGCTGGTTAACGGCATCGGGATAGTTCTGGGGTTCCAGGGCAAATCCGCAGCGGAAACCGACGGTTTGACCATCGGAAGCTGTGAGAGTGCCATTGAAGAAATTCCCGCTGTAAAACTGGATGGCCGGCTCCTGGGTATAAACCTGCATCCCGATGGCGGTGATGTGGCGACCAGATGGTGGCGGCCGGGACAAGGACATTCTCACCTCCGGGATTGTCGAGAATGAAATTGTGATCGTACCCGCCGGCAAACTTCAGCTGTTGATCATTCGCACCAATATCTTTTCCAATGGTTTTAGGCAGGGTGAAATCCAGTGGCGTATTCACGACGGAATCGATACTGCCCGTGGGGATCAATGTGGAATCCACCGGGGTATAGGTGGAGGCATTCAGCATGAGGACGTGGTTGGTCACCGGGATGTTGCTCCGGCCATTCAGGTTGTAATACACGTGACTGGTCAGATTCACCGGTGTGGCCTTGTCGGTAACGGCATGATAGGCAATGGTCATGATGCTATCCTGCACGTTGTAGGTGACGGTGATATCGAGGTTCCCGGGGTACCCCTCTTCCATGTCGGGCGAGAGATAATGCAGCACCAGGCGCTTGTCACCGGATGAAACGACATCCCATACCACCTTATCCAGTCCTTTGATGCCGCCATGCAATGAATTCGGGCCGTTGTTGACAGGTACATGATAGGTTTCCCCGTCCAGTTCGAACGTTCCGCCGGCGATCCGGTTGGCCACCCGGCCCACAACAGGTCCGAAATACGGATCGGGCGAGTCAATGTAGTTCTGCAACGAATCGAAACCGAGGACAACATTCTCGAGCTCTCCATTCTTATCGGGCAGATAGATGCCCACCACCCTTGCCCCGTAATTGGTCAGGGCCACGGTGAAATGGTCGTTTCCCTTGAGAAAGAACAGATCGACCGGTTTCCCGTCGACCTCCTGTTCAAAGTTTTCTTTTTCGGGAAGGATCCCGGCTGTCGACCTGCTTTCGTTTTTATTCCGGCAACCGGTTAAAAAACCAAGGGTTAGCAACACAAGGAGGATGAAGTTCGGATGTTTCATGATGGTGTCATTTTGTAGAGTAGCGAAAGGACAATTTTACGAAGAATTCCTGACATCCGAAATCCGGATCAGGATGGGCAGGATTAGAGGATTATAGGATGAGGGAGAAACTGTCTGGATCAGGATTGGCAGGATTAGAGGATGATAGGATGAGGAGAATACTGTCTGGATCAGGATGGGCAGGATTAGAGGATTATAGGATGAGGGGGGATACTGTCTGGATCAGGATTGGCAGGATTGGAGGATTATGAGGATGAGGGAGAAACTGTCTGGATCAGGATGGGCAGGATTAGAGGATGATAGGATGAGGGGGAAACTGTCTGGATCAGGATTGGCAGGATTAGAGGATGATAGGATGAGGAGAAAACTGTCTGGATCAGGATGGGCAGGATTAGAGGATTATAGGATGAGGGAGAAACTGTCTGGATCAGGATGGGCAGGATTAGAGGATTATAGGATGGGGGGAAACTGTCTGGATCAGGATGGGCAGGATTAGAGGATTATAGGATGGGGGGGAAATAGAAATGGCAGGCATTGAACGTATCTTCAATTGTATGAATTAGGATTGTGTAGAGACGGCCAATCTGGACGTCTCGAATAATCATCCGGACGTCTCTAACAATCCGGTAAAAACAATCGAACCGGATAATCGGGGACCGGTCTCTGAAAATGGATTTATTCAAATTTCAGATGATGATGAGACGTCAGAAAAAATTCCGCACGACAAAAACGGTGATCTGTCCTGCGTAGAGACGGCCAATCTGGACGTCTCGGATAATCATCCGGACGTCTCCAATAATCCGGAAAAAATAATCGATTCGGATAATCCCGGCCCTGTCTCTGAAAATGGATTTTTTCAAATTACAGATGTGATGGATGTCAGAAAAAATTCCGCACGACAAAAACGGTGATCTGTCCTGCGTAGAGACGGCCAATCTGGACGTCTCGAAGAATCATCCAAACGTCTCGATAATCCGGACGTCTCAAATAATCCGGTAAAAACAATCGAACCGGATAATCCCGGCCCGGTCTCTGAAAATGGATTTATTCAAATTACAGATGTGATGGATGTCAGAAAAAATTCCGCACGACAAAAACGTTGATCTGTCCTGCGTAGAGACGGCCAATCTGGACGTCTCGAATAATCATCCGGACGTCTCTAATAATCCGGACGTCGCAAAAATGGAATTCGACAATCCGGAAATAATCGATCGGATAATCCGGCCTCTCTGAAAATGGATTTTTCAAATTACAGATGGTGAAGAGACATCCATATTGGCCGTCTCTACGTCCGTTCAACCAAATGAGAACCGATACAGAATGATTGCCGCAATGATTGAAATTAACCAAACACAACAAGCAGGTTCTTCTAATCCTCTAATCCTCTAATCCTACCAATCCTGATCCAGACAGTTAATTGAAATGAAACACGAACATCTGTCAGGCAAATGCGGGTTGTTGCTGATGGTCATTGAGTATTAAAATTTATGTTCAATTCCTCTATTTTCCTATTATCCCATTTCGTCCCCTGCCAATTGCTTATAACGCCTTCATTGACACAATTCGTACAATTCCAATGTATGGCATCATTTTCTTCAGGAAGTATCCCACTTGTAATCGTTCCCTCACATTTTTTTCTGAAGCATCTAATGCCTGTCAAAACGACCGCTGACATTAAACGATCATGCCGCAATCCCATTTATAAAAGTTTCAACGAATCCCACAATCTTATTCAGGATCCGGTCACCAATGGTTTTACGTTGAAGTAATGTTGGTCTTTCACCTTCCAGAAGTTCCAGAATTTCATCACGCATCGGCTCTTTCTCGGAATACAGGAAATGTTCTATCAATGCCTGTGTGCGTTCAGTACTCAGATTCTCAGTTTTCACGAGTTGCTGAAATGCCTTGTCTTGTTCAATATTCCAGAAGGTCTCGAACTCCTGTGGTATGTCATCGGTATTCTGGATATCCGCCAGATTTTCCCTGATGAACTTTTCTATGAGTTCTTTCTTGCTTCTTAACTGGATTTCGGTATTTAGTAAATTCTGGATTTCCTTCCTGACCTGCTCTGCATCCTTTTTCGCATTGGCTTTAAGTTTGATAAGCAACTGAATGATATAACTGACATTGATCTCATCGCGGTGAATCAGTTCCAGTTCGAAGTCCACGTCATCCAGAATACTGACCTTTTCCTTCTCATGGTCACTTCGGACTTTATCATGCAGGTCAAGGTACTTGCTTTTATAATCTTCGAAGGTCTGTTCATCCATGTCAAGGTCATCCCAGTTGAAATCCGAGAATGAAGACAGGACGTTTCTTACGCGCATCAGGTCCCGGAATGCCTTGATGAATTCCAGTTCATCATCTTCGGTTTCCAGTTCATTCACACTATCAACAGTTGGTGTGATTTCAAGCAGTTTATCAAAAGCCTTATTAAAATACCTGACGTAATCATCGTAGGGTTTCATGATGATTACCTCGATGGCATCCTTGTTGCTGAACAGCGTTATGGCTTCATCGGTGGCGGTCTTGAGATTCCGGAATGAAACGATGTTCCCCTGTGATTTCAGTTCGTTAATGATCCTGTTGGTGCGGGAATACGATTGAATCAAACCATGATATCGTAAGTTCTTGTCGACATACAGGGTATTCAATGCCGGACTGTCAAAACCTGTAAGAAACATATTAACGACAAGCAGGATATCAATCTTGCGCTCTTTGACCTTCTTGCTTATATCGTTGTAGTAGTTATAAAAACTCTGACTATCCTTTGTTGAATAAGCACTGCCGAACATCCTGTTATAGTCTTCAATAAAACCATCCAGCTTTTCACGGGTGTGTGAATTGACATAGATTGCCTCCGGTTCGGCAGCCATGGGGAGTTCTTCCGGAATAAAACCATCGGCATCGGCATCGTCTTCGTTCTGGGTATAACTGAAGATGGTTGCAATTTTCAAGTCGTGTTTACCCTCTTCTTTCTTGCGTTGCAGGATTTCATAGTACTTAATGAGAGTTGCAATACTGCTCACGCAAAACATCCCCGTAAACGTCCTGTTATGGGTCTTCTTGTTGTGATATGCTATGATGTAATCAACAATTTTTTCCAGACGTTCCGGACTTTCCATTAATTCCTCTACATCGATATCTTCAACCTGAATATCGATTTCAGCAGCACTGTTCCGATTGGTGTATTTGCCGACATATTCCACCGAGAATTTCAGCACGTTTTCATCACGGATGGCATCGGTTATCACATATTTATGCAGACAATCGCTGAACAGGTCTTTGGTGGTTCGTTTGCCCTTCAGATTTTTAACGGCATTTTCAGCAAAGATGGGTGTACCGGTGAAACCGAACATCTGGATGTTCCTGAAGAAGTTCGTGATGCGATGGTGGGTCTCCCCGAATTGGGAGCGGTGACATTCATCGAAGATAAACACGATCCGTTCATCACGCATCTTCTCCATCCTGTCGAGATACTGCTTCATACTGATGGCAGTATTGAGTTTCTGAATGGTGGTAACAATGAGTTTGGTGTCATCAACAAACTGCTTCACCAGTTGCCTGGTGTTATCCGTTCCGTCAACACTGCCCTTGCTGAAACTATTGAACTCTTTCGTTGTCTGATAATCCAAATCCCTGCGGTCGACCACAAAAACCACCTTTTTAATCTTCGGCAATGCAGTTATAATCTGGCTGGCTTTGAAACTGGTCAGGGTCTTTCCTGAACCTGTGGTGTGCCAGATATACCCATTCTTCCGGCTATTCATCACCCTGTCCACAAGCGCTTCAACGGCGTAATACTGATAGGGTCTGAGCACCATTAATATCTTATTGGCTTCGTTCAACACCACATATTTGCAAATCATCTTGCTGATGTGGCAGGGTTCCAGGAAATCCGATGTGAAACCGTTCAGGATATTGGTAAGCCGTTTATTTTCAATGTCTGTCCAGTAGAAGGTCTGTTTAAATGACTGATAGCGGTTATTTGCGTAGTATTTGGTATTTACTCCGTTGCTGATAACGAATATCTGGACATATTGGAATAATGCCTGACTCGCACCAAAGGAATGTCGCTGGTACCGGTTTATCTGGTTGAATGCTTCCTTGAGTTCAAGTCCTCTGCGTTTCAGTTCGATCTGAACCAGTGGCAGACCGTTTATCAGCAGCGTAACATCATACCGGTTCTTATACTTTCCTTCCAGGCTGACCTGATGGGTTACCTGAAACTGGTTCTGACACCAGTGGTCGGTATTCATAAATTCGAAATACAGATTATCACCGTTATCCCGGATAATGTGTTGTTTTTCCCGGAGCGTCCTGGCTTTTTCGAAAACAGACCCTTTGCTGAGGATGTTCAATACCTTTTCGAATTCCTTATCACTGAACCGGATGCCGTTGTGTTTTTCCAGTTGAGCTTTCAGGTTGGCGATTAACTCCGTTTCATTGGAGATATAAACCAGAGCATACCCCAGTTCTTTTAATTGGGTAACGAGTTGTTCTTCGAGGATGAGTTCGGGTTGTTTGGCCATTG
>CAVXNX010000013.1:0-67094 GCA_963763215.1 uncultured Bacteroidales bacterium | reverse complement strand
AATGTTGATTCAAGCATGATAAGTCCACTCGTATCAATTACATAAACCGTATTTCCTTCGCTGAATAAATTTATACTTAAACGTTGAGAAGTTGTCTTGTTTTCGGAATGTAGGACAACTTAACGCCTAAAAAATCAGACAAGTCCTTTAAGCTTATGCGGTTTTCGTCATAGGCTTTAAAAGCTAAGCTGATGTATGTTCTTCCTTTTTCCTGAACAGCTTCTTTGGCTAAATTTCTGCCTTCAGGATTTTTAGCTCTAACAAATTGGGGTTTATTCCATTTTTCATGTTTCTCTTTGTAAAAAGCTTTTGTTGTTAGCCCGTTTTCGAGGAGACTCCTTAAAATAGCAAGTGGCCCAACATGAAAATGATTGGCTAAACCGACCAAATCCTTTTTAGCCCAAATTTTCTGACCCTTTGCCTGGTATTCTTGCAAAATTCGCATGTGCAGGAGTTCAGATGTTGGTACCAATACTTCAGCTGCAAACGCATTGCACCATTTTTCTAACTCCCATGCAGGGTTTAAGGATAAATCAGTTATCGCTCCTTCATTTAGAAGGATGTGTCCCAATTCATGGAACAGTGTAAATATTTTTGAATGAAGTGGTTCTCCTCCTCTTATGATTCCGATGATGGGAATGATATCGTCAACAATAGCAAATCCTCTTACATTATCTTGTTTTAGGCTTAGCTGAAATACTGCCACTCCCAAAGATTCAATTCTCTCAATATAAGCTTCTAATGCCATTCTAATATTGTCAATTTCCCTGATTTCTTTCAAATGAAGAAGTCGGTGGATTTTTCCCGCAACCTTTTGTGGATTGTCCTGTATGGAAGCGGATAAATTGAATTTCGGAAATGGTATGCCCATTTCTTCACGCAGTTCAAAAAATGATTGAGCCAATGCCCTTGATTTACGAACTGCCATGATGGTTTTTTCATGGAAGTGTCCAAGCTCTTTTGAATCTATGGTTCGTCTGTCCTGAGGAAGTGGTTTTTCCTTTGGGGGTTTATTCAATAGGAGTGTTGCGATGGTGCGTTTGTAGGTTTTTGAAAAAGCCTTCAACTCCTCCAAAGCGGGCTGCTTTTCACCTAACTCTAATTGAATCAACCGCTTCGGCGAAATACCCGTACTTTCAGAAGCCTGAGCTCGATTCAGGGCAAACGATTCCCTTGCCCAAACAAGGACTTCATGATTTACATTGATATGGATATGTTCATTCATTTATCTGGTTACGAATTACCTGTATTGAATAAACTCGATTGGATAAGAATTCGTGTTCAGGTGATTTTCATTAAACTCGTTCCTTCTGCTGTCAATCTGCCAACCAATTCAGAAGCTCCCCCCATCCCTGAAACTTTATAAAAGTTGATTCACAAAACGGGTATATGAAAATACAACTTTGTGTCCGTTTTCAAAATGGTTTGCAGCCATCAAACCACAGCAGGATGAAACAAGCCATTTAACCAATCTCTTTTGGCAACTCTGCCCGAAGGCAATAATATGTCCCCTTTGTTAAACATTATGCTTCTTCGACGTTGCTATTTTGAGTAAATGTACAAAACTTTAAACAACCTACTTCGCCCGGCTCAGGTATATTGCGTGTTGAACTAAATCCGCCTGCGCGGATAGCTCTATTAAAAATACCTGTCCCGATAGCCATATAGCCATCGGGACGGGTTTTACCATCGTAGAACAAGCCATTTCACTTGTTCCTGAATTCAGTCGTGTTCCGATAAAAGAGAATGCAACCTATAACACTTTTGTTGAGCCAATTAAGTTTGCACCAAGTGAAGCATTCCAACTATTTCCCTTATTCGCAAACCGTATACAGCGCTTGTTAGTGCTTGTTTCTTTAGGATCATTGATCTTCAAATAAATATCATATTCACCGACAGGAACCTACCAAATGAAGACATGATGACCGAAAATTTCAAATCCCGCCATGCAGCAGATGTTGCCCGGAGCTGGCATTGCCACCCACTTCAGTCATCCAATCATTTGGGTCAAGCTTCGTAAGCGCAATGGAGTTACAAAACCAGCTTTGGGTTTCAGAATTACCTTTACGTCTTTTTGATTACAATATTACCCCAGCCTACGTTTTGGATCTTCCCTTCAAATATTAGGGTACCGTTCTGCTCTACAAATTCATTTGTATTAGCCTCACGCAATACTAATCGGTAACCCATTCTGTCGCGGAAATATGCAAGCCCTTTGCCTTCATATACCGGGTCAAAATCGCCGTTTTTGTTGGTCCGGTAAAAGGAGGAGATGTCTCTTCATTTGATGCGGGAAATGTAACTGGTGTAGTGACGTTTGCCTCATTATAGATAAAATTACTCCACCGGGAATAATTACCATGTCTCATATTCAAAACAGTTGTCCGGAATTCATGGGCTTCTATAATAGCGCCCGGCATATTTCCAAAAGCATTATTGCCGATCCCGCCTTCACCTTCAAAAATTGTGTTTCGATTATGAAGCCAGGTGAGAGATCCGAAACGTTCATATGGATAATCAAATCTGCCATTGTCGCCATAATTAGCCGCATAACTATCGTCGAAAAGACCAAAACGCGACTCCGGTGAGCCCTTTGGCGGAACCGGCATTGTATTTACATTAGTAACAGTGTAAGTGGTCCCATACGTAAGGTTATACCATGCCAGTAATAAGCGATGATCTGTTAAAAGAGTACGCGAAGCAGGAACAGCGTCCAGATATGCATCTAAAAGCTTCTTAGCAGCATCCGCACTCAGAGCCAAAGGTGATGAGTGCTGCTCGCCCCATGGACCAAGCATCCCCGTTTTAACACACATGATGATGTCTTCGAATTCATGGAAAATGGGTTTAAGCTGCCAAAGATGATATTGTATCCAGTCCTGGTCCGTATGACCGGGTACGTCACACATGGCCGATGGATTATTAGGAGTTACGTATGCTGGTTCCGGGCCAAGAATGAGCCCTTCGGTGAGATTTAGGTGGGGATACTTTTGGGGTTCAATATAACTAAACCCGTTGCCATCATAAGAAAATTTCACAAAGGCAACGCCATTGCCATCTCTAACCTTCTGAAGCAGGCCTCTTATGTAATCAAGCGCAAATGATGTTAACGGTTGAGTTTTTCCTGTTCTTGTGGCTCCGGTACCCGGATCTGCAAACAATCCATCATCCTTGTAAGCAAAAGCATCTTTCGCCGAGAGGAACGCATTCGACGAAAAGTTACACAAGTCAAAACCCATAAATGATACAGAAGGAAGGGCAGAGACCCCGGTACCGCCAACGTAAGGCTTGGCGTTTTGATTAATACCATTATAAAATTGAGTCTCTTCAATATCATCACCTTCCACCGGTGGTACCTGTCTTCCTTGATAGAGTACAGAATTTGCGTCAACCGGAACCCGGTGATCTACTTCAGGTGTTATACCAAAAGGCGAATTCGTCTCAGTAACCGAACTCGGCGATATATTCTGCCATCGGCCTCTAAAGGGACCTCTGTCCGGATTCGGGATATCAACAGGATTCTCCGTATAGTCAAGCGCCTGTAATACAAGCGGAGCTTCTTTTCTATCGTCCTTACCATTCCCTGCAATGTCGTTTTTGGGATCCTTTCCCGCGTATATGACAAAAAACAAGGCTGTCAATAGCAGGCCAATGATTAACCTGATTTCATTCGCTCTAAATGTTTTTTTCATAATCTCCAATTTTATATCATAAATGGATGCTTTGCCGATGTAAATGTCAGTAGTAAAATAATCTACAATAAAGCTATGAAAATTAATTTTCTTAACAAGAACTCAAAATGCATCACGTGGGTTTTTAACCCGGGTATTTTAACGAACGCTTCTGGTATATACGAAATTCCAAGCGAACCTGGCAATGAGAGAGTGGGCGAGAGAATACCTCCTAACGCCAAAAGTAGCAAACCCGAAAAGATACGGGAATACCTTTCGCGTTAAGAGTTTTGATTTCCAATATCTGTTAACCCGCTTTCATATTTACTGAATTGTACATCCGGATCCGTTCAAGATTCACGATATGTTTAAAATTCCAACTTGCCAGTACATTTGTCTGGTAAACTATGGCAATGGCTATATGTAATGCATCTTCGTAAAATTTTGGAGATACGGCTCTTTCTTTGATGTATTTATCAGCAAGTGATCTCGTTTCCATAACACTAATTACAATTTCGAGGGATTCATCAGAAATGGTTTCAAAATTATCTTTTACCTGCTGAGGTGCATCCGATAATTCATCTAAGGTTATATCTGAAATGACAGCAATACGTTGGCCCTTTTTAAAATCCTCAAATAAACGATTTGACCATTCTGCGAATTCCTGATCAAATCAGCCACCAATCACTGAAGTATCGATATATACCCTCTGAATCAGGATTGGTAGGATTAGAGGATGATAGGATGGCGGGAGAAATGCACAACTGTCTGGATCAGGCTTGTGTAGAGACGGCCAATCCGGACGCCTCGGATAATCATCCGCACGTCTCAGTAATCCGGACGTCGCGAAAATCCGGACATCTCCAATAATCCGGTAAAAATAATCGATCCGGACAACCTGGGACCAGTCTCGGAAAATGGATTTATTCTAATTAGTGTCAGAAAGAAAACTCATGTTTTTTAGCCGTGCTTGATAAGAAAACGTCAAGAGCAAGGCTTGCGATGACTGAAAAACAGGAGTTTACTATGCGTAAATGACTGTTTTGAAGTCGAGCATAACGCAGCTATTGGCGTTTTCTTGCAAGCACTAATTACAGATCGTGATGAGACGTCCGGATTGGCCGTCTCTACGTCCGTTCAACCAAATGTGAACCGATACAGAACGATTGGCGCAATGATTAAAATTAATCAAATACAACGAGCAGGTTCTTCTAATCCTCTCATCCTTTAATCCTACAAATCCTAATTCAGACAGTGATTTGCATTAAAACACCAACATCTGCCCTATGAAGCATCAACCTCTGCTCCCAAATCCTCTCATCCTTTAATCCTACAAATCCTAATTCAGACAGTGATTTGCATTAAAACACCAACATCTGCCCTATGAAGCATCAACCTCTGCTCCCAAATCCTCTCATCCTTTAATCCTACAAATCCTAATTCAGACAGTGATTTGCATTGAAACACCAACATCTGCCCCATGAAGCATCAACCTCCGCTCCCCAATCCTATCATTCTCTAATCACTCCCTGCCTCCCTTGATCAATTTATAACTCTCGTCATCATTCACCATAATAAAATACATCCCATCCGCAAGTCCCTTACTCAACCTGAGACGAAATATTTTTCCCGGCCCTTTCGTTACACCATCGGTTTTCTGTACCATTCGGCCCTGAAGGTCGTAAATCTTTACAGACACTTTATCCGGAGAGTTTTCAAGCGACCGGATATAAACGAATTCGGTTGCCGGATTGGGAAAGATCATGTTTTTCCGCTGTGAAACGTAATCCCGGATCTGTCGTACGGATATCATTTCGCCGTTTTTCAAATTGCAGGCCCCGATATTCGGAGCATCTGACGGATCGACCGGATTTCCGAAGAAATCCGTTTCGGGCCAGGGCGTCAGTCCTGCAAAGATCCCCGTGCCGGCGCCGGGAATTGCCGGAGCTTTCAGCTCAATCCCCGCATCCATCGCCGGACTCGGGTATTTTAACCGGTATGCACCGGCGGTGGATGAGCCGGGATTGGCAAAATTCGGGTCTCCGAACCTGGGAGAGACATCCAGGTCCTCAAATTTGGGACTGACGGTTCCCGCAAACAGATTATGGGTCATCACCAGGGGTGTGTTGTTTACCACGACCTGTTTGCCGCCAAGATTTCCGCCGTTCAGGGTGCAGAATATATTGTTAAAAATAAACGTATTCCTGGCGTTAATATCGATCGCTGTCGAATATGAACTGTCGATGAAAACGGTATTGTTATAAATGTAGCTGCTGTCGGAGTAAATGACCTGGCCGCTGCTCGCTTTTTCACTGATCCAAAGGGTATGATTGCTGTTCACCCAGCCGGGATTGTCTCTCCATCCGTCGTTGACACTGATGTTGAAACGGTAAACCGTAGTTATATTCCCTCCCAGGATCTCAACGAATCCACCCTCGCAATCCTCCATATAATTGTCCTGGATGAAGGTGTTCCTGTTTTCATGATCCACGTGAATTCCATGTGAATCCAGGTATCCCCGGACGTGCAGACATTGATTGTACTGAATGACGGTGTTTCGGCATCTCCACGTCCACACGGCAGACCCTCTTCCGGGCATCCGCGGATCCATACCGGATCCGGGGTGGTCAAAAAGGTTGTTTTCGATCAGCACATTGAACGTATTGGTGGGAAGGATGCAGGTCCCTCCGGTGTGATGGAATTCATTGTTCCTGAATACCAGGTTCATGTTACGGTTTATCGAATCGTTTCCGACCCCAGCCGCTCCCCCGCCGTGCAGTATGTATACGCCCAGTCTTTGTAAATTCACGAAGTAGCACTTCTCCATTAAAACATCCCGTATGTTCTTTTCCTTTCCGGCCACCATATTCCTGACCGATTCCATTCTAACGGCGGCAACCTCAATGCGATTGAATTCCGAAGAATCGGTGATCTCTTCCACCGCATATACCTTCCGGAAGGTCATATTCCTGAATACGAAATCCCTCATGATCCTGTCGCCGGAATTCAGGATGTAGATCCCATAGGCATCTCTGTCATCAAAACCCCACCTGGTCACCGATCTTTCATTCTGTACCCCGATCCCGTCAAAGGTAATATGGTCGTGATTTTCAATATAGATGGCTTCCCGGTAATCGCCTCCGTCCCCCTCGCCCACCTCGCCGGTGATGACCGGATCGGCGCCTGATCCATAGGCTGTGACCACGATGGGTTTTCCCGCTTTCCCGGAACCGTTCACCGTGAAATGCCCGTCGAAGCGGTCGCCGCGATTAAAAAACACGCTGTCTCCCGGCTGCAGGGTAACCGAACTTATTTTGGACAGGCTTTTCCATGGTGATGCAGGACCTCCGCTATTCAAATCGTTTCCTTCCGAGCTGCTCAGATAATAGGTATGCGTTTGTCCGCTGGCGATCAGGCTTAGCGAACACAGGCATACCAATAGCCCTTTTACGGTAAACTTCCTGATAAACATACCGGACAAGATAAGCACTGTTGCATTAAACAGGTATTTTGTTTTTACCGCGCGACCCTCCCCTCCCCGCTTTGTGCAATCGATGCTGATCCATGCCGGACCCCGTTCAGGCACCTAAAGCGGAATCTATTCCCCGCCGTCATACGGGACAGTCCATGGTAAAATAAACCGCAGGTTGTCGAAAAGCAACCGAAAGTAGCGGTCACACAACGGCAAGTAAGGGTTTTTTATTTGATCCCGGACCCGCTTCACAATACATTTGCCCCATCAAACGAACTTAAAAACCGTAACCATGTTTGAAACCATAAAACTGGGCAAAAAGATTGCCGAAGCCCGAAAAAAAGTAAATATTTCCCAGGCACAGCTTGCCGAACGTTTATTCATCAGTCCGCAAGCCGTCGGAAAATGGGAACGGGGTGAATCCATGCCGAATATCACGACGTTTAGCCGTCTGGCTGAAATTTTGGGTGTTGATCTCAACTATTTTTCAAATACCCTTCAGGAACCAACCGCTGATACTGAACCCGCTAAGCCCGTGGATATTCCGTCATCTGAAGCTCCGGATGAAGAAAAGAACAGGAAGGTTAGCTGGGATCTGTCGCACGGAAACTGGGTGGACGCTGACTTTTCCGGCTTGAAGAACCTTCATGAAAAGTTCAGTTCTTCCAATATGAAAGGATGCAGGTTCAACGGCTCCGATTTATCGGGACTTCATTTAACGTCTAATAACGTCGATAGCTGCGACTTTTCCGGTTCCGACATCAGTAAAAGTCACATAAGGGATTCCAACCTGATGGAAAATAGATTTATAGACTGTTCGATAAAAGAATCTGAATTTTCAGGAAGCAACATCGATAGATGTGATTTCTCCGGCGCCCGTCTTGCCGGGACTGAATTTTCGAAAACCTACCTCTACGGCTGCACGTTCAACGGTGCCGATTTTACCGGGGTGACTATCAAATCCGGCGGATTTACAGGCGTGAGGGTTGAACCGGTCGACGTTGAGAAAAATACCATCACCAATGCCATGTGGAACAACACCTCATTTCTCGGGTCTCATATTGCCGACCTGGTTTTCACAGGACCGATGGAACACTGCTATTTTGAAAACTGCACATTCACAAGAGTGACCTTCCGGAACGCTACTCTAATGAACACCTTCTTTAAGAACAACAAAAATGTGAAACGAATCTGCTTTATCGACTGCGAAGCAGACCGGATGACGTTCGAATTCCTGAAACAGGGGAAGGCAGATTTAACAGGGATCACATTGGTAACCGAACAAGAAGGAGGCATACAATGATACGAAATGACATCGCCATATCGGTACAGGGATTAAAAAAATCGTATAAAGATACCGCTGTACTGAAAGGAGTCGATATTGAAGTAAAAGCGGGAAGTATATTCGCTTTGCTTGGCTCCAATGGCGCAGGCAAAACGACGATCGTCAGGATTCTGTCCACGTTGCTGAAGTACGACAGCGGAAAGGTTTCTGTAAACGGATTTGATGTTTCGACCAACCCGGGTAGGGTAAGACAATCGATCAGTCTGACCGGGCAATTTGCAGCGGTTGACGAAATTCTGACCGGGCGGGAAAATCTTATCATGATCGCCAAACTGAGGCATCTTGACCATCCGCATCAAATTGCAACCGATATGCTGAAACGCTTCGACCTGACCGAAGCCGCCGACCGCAAGGTATCTGTCTATTCGGGCGGTATGCGCCGGAAGCTCGATATTGCCATGAGCCTTATCGGGAAACCGCAGCTGATCTTCCTTGACGAACCGACCACCGGGCTTGACCCCGAGGCACGCATCGAGGTTTGGAAATTGATCAAAGAGCTGGCAGGTAGCGGCACGACTGTTTTTTTGACGACCCAGCACCTGGAAGAAG
Organism: uncultured Bacteroidales bacterium; assembly: GCA_963763215.1. Lineage (GTDB taxonomy): Bacteria > Bacteroidota > Bacteroidia > Bacteroidales > DASQZK01. The sequence goes on along the minus strand of CAVXNX010000013.1, from coordinate 58,057 downwards.
CAGAACATCTTGCCGACATGATCGCCATCCTTCATAAGGGCAGGATCATCGTCAGCGGAACGCTCGGGGAATTAAAAGAGCTGTTCCCTCCCGCAAAAGTTGAATACATTGAAAAACAACCCACGTTGGAAGAGATCTTTCTTGCCATCGTCGGGAAAAAGGAGGAAAATTAAATGGAAACCATGAAGACTTATTTTTTCAGGGATGCCGGCGTTATGCTCGGACGTTCCATGCGCCATATCGTACGCAGTATGGATACGATCATTACGGTTACGCTGATGCCGATCGCCTTTATGCTTTTATTCGTTTATGTATTCGGCGGAGCCATAAAAACCGGAACGGCTAACTATGTAAACTATCTCCTGCCGGGTATCTTGTTGATAGCCATTGCAACAGGCATATCCTACACGGCTTACCGCCTGTTTATCGATATGCAAAGGGGCATACTGGAGCGCTTCAACTCCATGCCGATCGCACGATCCACAGTGCTTTGGGGCCATGTACTGACCTCGCTCGTCTCGAACGCTATCTCGGTTGTGATCATTATTCTTGTAGCCCTGATCATGGGATTTCGCTCGCCGGCAGGCCTGTTATCCTGGCTGGCCGTTGCCGGTATCCTTTCACTCTTTACCCTGGCTCTGACCTGGATTGCGGTTATTGCCGGACTTTCCGCAAAATCGGTGGATGGTGCAAGTGCCTTTTCCTATCCCATTATCTTTTTACCGTTTATCAGCTCGGCCTTTGTCCCAACCGCTACCATGCCCGGACCCGTTCGTGCCTTTGCCGAAAACCAGCCTGTAACCTCAATCGTGGAGTCCGTTCGTGCGCTTCTCGCAGGCCAGTCGCCAGGCAGTGATCTATGGCTTGCCCTGGGTTGGTGCGTTGGAATATTGATCCTGGCTTACATTTTTGCGGTGAGAGTCTATAATAAGCAGAGGTAAAGGAGCTCTTATAAACTGCAGTCTGCCATCCTGGTAGATGTCAATACATGCGATCAGGATTTTATCTGTTTCTAGCCGCATAACCTTTGGTATAGCCGTCTTTCATTTTTTTGCATAATTGTTTTTGAAGCGAAAAAAAGTAACGGTGATACTTCTGCACTGTCAGCGAAGGCAGATATTTAGTGTCAGAAAGAAAACTCATGTTTTTTAGCCGTGCTTGATAAGAAAACGTCGAGAGCAAGGCTTGCGATGACTGAAAAACAGGAGTTTACTTTTCGTAAATGACTGTTTTGAAGTCGAGCATAACGCAGCTATTGGCGTTTTCTTGCAAGCACTATTTAACAATCTGCCATGTTAATTTCGATATCTGAAAGATCTATCTTCCGTACTGAAATGTCCATAATGAGCTGGAAAGTTATTCAGAATGAGGGATGAAGCAGTTCAATTTCATGGGGGCATTTCACCCGCTCAACAGGGTTATATACTTTATTTTTCAAAATTAAGCCAGTCAACCGGGCCAACATTATCTTGTTTATTTTGTTAGATAGTGTCAGAAAGAAAACTCATGTTTTTCAGCCGTGCTTGATAAGAAAACGTCAAAAGCAAGGCTTGCGATGACTGAAAAACAGGAGTTTACTTTTCGTAATTGACTGTTTTGAAGTCGAGCATAACGCAGCTATTGGCGTTTTCTTGCAAGCACTAGATAAATGCTTTTAATTCTAAAAGAAGTGAACCAATACGCTGGGATTTGTTTTTTATACAAGTGAAAACCATGGGTGGGTTTTAAATCAGGAGCGTCATGAACAGGAGATGGCGAATCAGATATCACAGTGAGGCGCAAAAAAGAACCCAATGGACTGAGAATTTCACTTAACATGGAATTATAAACTAAATCAATGCAAAATGAAAACAAATTTTGGTTTATTCAGAATCCTGACACTGGTCATCCTGACAGGTTCTCTTTTGCCGTCCTGCAAGAAGAGTGAAACTCCCACGAAAGATATCGTGGGAACATGGACTTCAGGAACCATTACGTACACGGCCATGGTGGGTAATGAGCCCCTGAATCAGTGGCTGCTCAATGATTCCGGCCTGTCCACTGTTGAAGCACAGACGTATGCAGCTATATTTGATCAGGCAACCCAGCATGCACTTGCAGGAACAATTGAGGTGAAGAAGGACGGGACCTATACTTCCACGCTCGGTGGCTCGAGTGATTCAGGAACATGGAGCATGAGTTCCGACGGTAAAACATTGACGGTGGATTCCAATAGCCAGGCACCCGTCACACTCAATGTCGTTGAGCTCACTTCCAACAAGTTGCATGTCACCTTCGTTGAAACGGACAATTCAGATCTCAATGGAGACGGAACAGATGAAGCAATAACCATCAACGCCGATATTATCTTCAATAAAGCCTGATCCGGGTAACCCGGGGCATGCCTGCCGGTTTGTCCCGGCTCCGGGGCGGGATGATTGTTCATTTATAATATGATGCGGATCATAGAATCATGCTGCCGCCTGGAAAACTTCCCGGCGATGCTTCTCTCATTGATCTCCGGTAACCAGCCCTGTGATTGATCCTGCGACTTCCTGCTCAAACGTGGTATTCAGCAGGCAAGCTAAATTTGCCACATCCAAACCGTTATTGCCCCACTATCAGGAGTGCCGGTGACTCCATGAATTTTTCATCAGTGATTAAAAAGAGAAGGTCGACCTGGTGATCTGCCTGTCACATAGCGGAGTTATCAAAGACGTTGAAGGATGATGGGCGGGTGAAGATGTGGAGCTCGCGAAAAAGGTCGCGCAGATCGATGTGATCATCAGCGGGCATACGCATACCAATTACCCACCAGGCGGGCAAACCGTTATTTTATTCCGGCGGCATTCATAAATAATTGACAATGTGCAAATTTCACCGTATATTTCCGTTTCTCAGCTACTAACTCATCCCAGCCCGGTATGATCAGGTATTTCCTCATCCCGGTCCTCATTGCGTTCTGCGGAACCCCGGTCATTTCGCAGGATAAGGAATACATTTACGATCACTACAATATCTCCAACGGCCTGATCAGCGACAATGTATACAAGATCTTCATGGACGGGACGGGCTATACGTGGATCCTCACCTATAACGGACTGCAGAAATACAACGGGTATGAATTCGAGACCTATACTTCAAAGCCGGGTACCACAGGCTCCCTGAGCAACAATTTCGTGGTGGATATTTTCGAGGACCGGGAGGGTGACATGATCATCGTCCTTGATGACGGGATTGATATTTATCACAAACAGACCGGACGATTCGTGAATCTTCTTTCCCATCTGCCCTTTGCAGAGTTCAAACGGAATGAGATAAGCCGCCAGGCGTCCGTGGCCCAGGATAAAACCGGATCGATTTGGACAACCTGCCACAACCGGCTGGTCAGGATCGGCCATTCCAAGGAAGATTTTTTTGTATACCCCGACGAATTCATGGGTAATTTCACCTTGAACGCGGACAGCAGTGCACTGCTGATCATTACCGAAAACACGCTCAAACGGTATGATCTCGGTACGAAAACCATTGCCGCTACGCCGCTTGCCGACATTCCCTCGCCGGTCAGTGTTTCCGGCCTGAATGCGATATTCTGCGATTCCCGCGGTATTTGCTGGGTCGGCACTTCCGGCGGCCTGCTGACCTACGATGAGAAATCATCCCGGTTCCTTGAGCCCCGCCTCGTTTTTCCCTCAAACAGCATTTTCTCACGAAGACCTTTCCGGGAAAAGATCACGGCGATCTATGAAGATTATAATTCCGCGATCTGGGTCGCCTCCGGCAACACCCTTTTCCGGATCGACAGGGAAACGGGAGACGTCAAAATTCTCCGGCATGAACTGGAGAACAGGAACAGTATCCTCGACGAACAGATCACCGGCATATACGGCAACAAGTATGGAACCATCTGGGTCACCTACCTGAATGAAGGCTTCACGAGCATCAACATCAATACACAGAATTTCAGGTCTTACCGGTTCCGCGCCGGAAACGATCACAGTCTCGGGGGCCGTACCGTGCGGTCGGTCTTTAGGGACAGCCGGGGATATATCTGGGCCGGATTATACAACGACGGGCTGGATCGTATCGATCCGCAAACGGGTTCGATACGGCATTTTAAAAACGATCCCGGATCGGAAAATACGGTTTGTTCGAATTACATTTCTTCGCTTTTTATCGATTCCCGCGGGCGGATATGGGTGGGTTCGCATGACAACGGCCTTTGTTACGCCGACAATGCGTTCGGCGACCGGCTCAAGTTCAGGCGACCGCCTTTCCTGAATAGTAACGATGAGATCTACCATATCCTCGGTGACAGGCTTGGACGTATCTGGTTCGGAACCCGCTCCGGGCTGGGGATGTTCGATTATGCCAGCGGGTCGTTCCAATGGATACTTAAAGCTTACAATGTCCAGTCCTTCGTGTTCGATGAAAATACCGTCTGGATCGCGAGCTGGAACTACGGACTATGCAGGCTTGATTTCAATGCAGATCAGTTCGGATCGGCCTGCCCGGAATTCGACACCATCACATCCGTGAATTTCAGGGTGAAGCATCCCTTCGGGAGTGTTCCGGCTAAAACCGCGGCCGAAGGAATCCAGAATTGCATCTCCATTTTCCAGGACGGGTCGTCGAATGTCTGGCTCGGGACATACGATAAGGGATTGGCAAAGGCCACAATAAAAGGACAGGAATGCTCATATGAATTTTACGATGAATCCAGGGGTGCACCCGGCAATGCCGTTTACGGTGTACTGGGCGATGAGGAGGGAAACATCTGGATCAGTACGGAACATGGGATCGGGAAATTTGATCCGGTCTCGGAATATTTTGAAAATTACACCCGTGAAGATGGTTTGCTTTCCGATTATTTTATGTGGAAGGCATACCACCGGTCGGCCGACGGCGAAATGATCTTCGGTAGCGTTGACGGCCTGAATCTTTTTTATCCCGGTGAGATACACAAGGATACATTGCCCTCCCGTGTGCTGATCTCCGAGCTGAAGATCCAGAACCAGGCGGTGAATTACGGCGATACCGTGAACGGGGAAGTTGTCCTGCATAAACACATAACCTGCCAGGACACCCTCATCCTGAATTACCGGAACAACACGCTCTCCTTTGAGTTTTTTGCTCCCGGCCGGTTCAATCCGGGAAAGATAAGATATGAGCACACCCTGGCCGGTTATGACGACGGATGGATAGCGCATGATAAAGGAAACCGGGTTGCAGGATATAACAAGCTGCCCCCCGGAACCTACTATTTCCGCGTGAGACAGGCTGACACGAACGGAAAGACGAAAAACGGCTATTCCGAGAAGAAGATCATCCTTCTCCCTCCCTGGTGGAAAACAAAACTGGCATATACCGCCTATCTTATGATCATAGCCAGTCTCCTCTTCCTGATTACCCATTCCCTCTACCGATTCCTGAAACTCAAACACGAGCTGATCTACAATGAGAAGCTCCACCAGTCCCGCATGATGTTCTTCACCAACATCTCGCATGAATTTAAAACCCCGCTGTCCCTTATCCTTGCACCGCTTACCGAAGTCCTGTCGGGCAGCCAAATCTCCATCCAGGTCAGGAGAAATCTTCGGATGGCGATGCAGAATGCCGAAGGCCTGTACGGACTCATCAACGAACTCCTGGAGTTCAGGAGAACAGAGGCAGGGATCAGCAGGCTCCGGCCCGAACAGATCGAACTGACCTCCTTCGTCACGCTGGCCGCCCGGCAATTCGAATATGTTGCCGAACAGAAGAAGATCGCATTTTTCATCAATATCCCTGAAGAGAGGCTGAATGTATGGGTGGACCGCCAGAAATTTTCCAAGATCATCAATAACCTGATTGAAAATGCCCTGAAATACACTCGCTCAGGAAGGCCTCATCACCATAGCACTGGTCCGTGACCCTGAGAAATTCAAATTCAGACCGGGATACCATACCCTGCATATCAACCCTGCCAGGAAGGACCTTCCCTGTATCGGGATCCTGGTTTCCGATACCGGGATAGGTATCACCAGGGAATCGCTGCCCAGCATCTTTGACAGGTTTTACCAGATCGAAAGTGAGAGGGCGGGCCGTCATATCGGGAGCGGGATAGGCCTGGCCTTCGTGAAAAATCTCGTCCTCATGCACCAGGGTGAGATACGGGTCGGCAGCAAAAAAGGCGAAGGCACCGATATTCTCGTTATGCTCCCGCTGGGAAGCCGGCACCTGGAGGAGGAAGTCCTCGATCTGCGCGGTTCAGGGAAGATCGCGGAGCAACCCGCCGTTCCCGCTCGCCAACGGCATGGCCCCGGCGGCAAGCCCCGCCCTGCCCGTCAGCCCCAACCGGCCCCGCATCCTGGTCGTCGAGGATCATGAACGGCTCAGGGCCTACCTGAAAGAAAACCTTTCGGAAGAATTTACGGTTTTCGAAGCCATGAACGGGGCGGACGCCCTTGAGAAAATGAAACATACCCGGCCCGACCTGATCATCACCGACTGGATCATGCCGGTGATGGATGGCCGGGAATTCCTGAGGCATCTCAAATCGGACAGGCATACGGCATCAATCCCCCTGATCCTGCTGACGGCCAGGGACGGACCGGATGAACAGCAGGAAGGGCTGGATCTCGGGGCAGACCAGGTGATCACCAAACCCTTTAATCTCCAGATCCTGATAAAACAAGCCGGCAGAACCATAAAAAACAACCACGGAAGAATGCGGGACTATGCCACGGTTAACCCGGAACATATTGTCGATGCCCGGGAAAACAGGGATGGACGGTTCATGGAGGAGGTGGAGCGTATCATCTGCGATCATATCCGGAATTCGCAGCTAAATGCGGCCTTTCTTGCAAGGGAACTGGCCCTGAGCCGGACGGCCCTCTTCAATAAAATCAAAACGATGAGCGGAATGACACCCGGTGATCTTATCCAGAAGATCCGGCTTAAAAGAGCCGTCAAACTCATGCTTTACGAAAAACGCACGGTCTCGGAAGTCTGTGTCATGGTAGGTATTAGCAGCAGTTCCTATCTGATCCGACTCTTCAAAAAATATTACAAGACCACGCCCAGGGAATACATTAAAAATCTGGAAGACTCGGCGACGGTGTGACCTCCCTGCCTCATTCTCATCATATTTGACTGATCTCCACTATTCTGGACTCTAATGCAATGATTTTGTACTATACTGAAATCGGTGTCATCTCCTCCTTCATAAATTTATTGTAGAGTACAGACCGGAATTCTTAAAAGATAACCTGCCGTTAAATCCGATGAAAGCCATGGATGAGTACCCATCACACCAGGTTGAGTTTTACCGGAAAAGGAAGCAGGTTAATAAATTGCGCCGCCGCCTGATTGTCAGCCTGATATTACTGTTGATCGTTTTTGTTTCCGTCCTGGCCATCCTCACCAGTTGCTCGGATTGCCCAGGGTAAACCCTTAAGATCGTTATGAAGAAAAATTTCCTGTCGATGGCCGTTCTCCTCCTGGGAGGAATCATCTTCCTCAACAGCGGCTGTGAGAAGAAATTTGACGAGTACTATAAGGTACCCGGCGATCTTATCGGCACCATACTCGATGTACTCAGGGATGACGGAAATTATACCCAATTTATCAAGGCGGTGGAACGGATCGGGTTCGATGACGTCCTGGGGAAGACGGGTAATTTTACCGTTTTCGCGCCCGATGATGCGGCTTTTGCACTTTTTCTCACGGAACGGGGCGTCAAATCGGTCGAAGAGATCCCGGAGGATGAACTCGAAAGCATCGTATACTATCATATCGTTTTCTGGGCATACTCCCGGTTCATGCTGCTTTACGGGCTGAACATCCAGGATGAGGAGATCGATTATACCACAGTGAATTTTAAGCGGCCGACCAGGTACACTCCCGGCCTGACCACGGAATATGACACGCTGGGAAGAAAATATACGGTGTACCATGAAACGAAGTACCTGCCGGTGTTCTCGGATGAATTTTTTTCCGAACTGGATATCAACGGTGCATCCAACTATTCATGGTTATACCCGGAAACGCCTTTCGGGGGATTTCAGGCCGGCCGGGCAGAGATCGTCGAATATGATGTGCCGGCACAGAACGGATGGATCCACAGGATCAACCGGGTGCTCATCCCTCCGCTCAACCAGGATGACCTCCTGGAGCAGGAACCCGAATTCAGCACCTTCCATGATCTGCTGGAGAAGAACACCTTTTATCAGTATAATAATACTTACACAACGGCCCAGGACAATGAAGGCGATATCAACGACGACGGCATCCTCGATTCCCTCTTCCTGAAAATGAACCATATCTTCCCTGCAGGAAGTTCACCGGATGTCGAAAATGTACTCTCCGACGGACGCAGAAATATCATAACCCTGTTTGCTCCCACAAATGCCGCTCTCGGGGATTTTTTCAACAACCGTACTTCAGGATATTCGTCGATCGGGCAGATCGGTGAGTTTTGGATCAACTGGTATCTGTCCCATTATATCGGCTCGAACTACTGGCCCTCAAAATTCGGGAACCTTACCGGTGAATGGGAATGGGATCTGACTTCGGGCCTGGTGGACTGCAATGTGACGGAGGGCGATGTCAATCTTATGCAGATGGCCAGCAACGGCCCATTCTGCGGGATTAACAAGTATTTCCTCCCGAAGATCTATGAATCGGCAGCCGGTCCGGTGATCGGGAACAAGGACTACGAGATGTTTTGCGATATGCTGGTTTTCTATCTGGCCGACAAGCTGCTGAATGAAGAAAATCTGGAGCTCACCGTTTTCGCCCCTTCCAACGATGCGATACGGAAAGCGGGGTATACCTTCCGTAACGGTCCGGGAGGATACGGTCTGTACCGGGATAACAGCCCCCTCGCCCCGGTCTCGAGGAAGATCGGAGCAGACATCGTCAATACGCACATCGTATTCGGGAAACTCGGTGAAGAGGATTTTGAAGAAGGGACCTATATCGAGACTTCTCAAAAAACATATATCGGGATAAATAGCGACGGGATTTTTGCCGGGGGCAACCTGGCATCAGCCATCCCCGGTCCTCCTGAAGAAGTGGGTGGCAAGGGAAACCTCTACAGGATCGACCGGATGCTGGTATCCCCCGATCAATCCATATTTGAGATCATTTCCAATCCCCAGGTCTACCCGCAATATCAGAAATTCTACCAGCTGTGCTATGAATCCGGACTGATCATCCTGGATGAGAACAGCAAACCCGCGAGCCTGGATAATCTCTCCACCGGTACCCTTTACAGTTGTTTCATCCCCTCCAACAGCGCACTGGAGGCCGCCATCCAGGCCGGAACGGTTCCTTCCGGCAAAGATTCGCTTCAGCAGTTCCTGAAATACCATTTTGTCGAAGGCGTGGTATTCGACGACGGGAAGAAATCGGGGGAATTCAACACGACCCGGATTGAGGATAGCAGCGGGTACCTTTTCAATACAATTGAGATCCTCAATGATAAATACAACCTCAGGATCAGGGATAACCTGGGGAATATTCGAAATGTAACAAAGGCCGATCATATGGCTGAAGACGGCGTGATCCACCAGATCGATTCATGCCTGATGTTTAACTAGTGTCAGAAAGAAAACTCATGTTTTTTAGCCGTGCTTGATAAGAAAACGTCAAGAGCAAGGCTTGCGATGACTGAAAAACAGGAGTTTACTATTCGTAAATGACTGTTTTGAAGTCGAGCATAACGCAGCTATTGGCGTTTTCTTGCAAGCACTAACTAATGCTCCGGATATGAAAACAAGGCTGACCTACATCCTGTTCCTGTCGTTGCTCCTTCCCGGATATTTGTTCGGACAGGAATCTTTTGTGTTGAAGGGCAAGGTGGCCGATAAAAATAGCGGAGAACAGCTGATCGGGGTAACCGTGGTTGAGGTGAATGAACTGAACCGATCGCTGAACGGAACGGTCACTGACGGGAACGGGAATTTTGCCCTGAGGCTTTCCTCTCCCGATGCCCGGATCCGGATCTCATACATAGGATACAAGTCGGAGGAGTTCACGGTCAGCGGCCAGGATTTCCTGGATATCCGTCTTGAGGAAGAAAGCAAAAAACTGGAAGAGGTGGTGGTGACCTATGAGGGAAAAAAGGTAGGCGGATTCATGCCTGTATCCGAAAGAGACATCACCGGTGCCGTCGAGAAGGTGGACATGAAGGACCTGGAAGAAGTGAAGGTGTCCAATCTCGGGGAGATGCTCCAGGGCCGGGCAAGCAACGTCGATATCACCCTTGCCTCGGGCGACCCGGGAGCCGGCATGTCGGTCAGGATCCGGGGCACCGCGTCGATCAGCGGATCCAACCAGCCACTCATCGTGGTTGACGGTGTTCCCTTCGAAATTGAACTGGACAATGATTTTGATTTCTCGGCGGTCACCCAGGAACAGTTCAGCGGTCTGCTGAATATCGCACCCGAGGATATACTGTCCATCGAGATCCTGAAAGATGCATCGGCAACGGCGGTATGGGGATCCAGGGGAGCCAACGGCGTGCTTCTCATCGAAACCAAGAGAGGGGTGAAAGGTAAAACTTCCTTCGATTACCTCTATAAGCTCAGCGTTCTGCAACAGCCGAAATCCATACCCCTGCTCGACGGGGATTCCTATTCCATGCTGATGCTCGAAGGATTGCTGAATGCCGGTAACACAGAGATACCCGACGAACTGGCCTATAACAAAGACTGGGAGGAGTATTACAATTACTCCCGTAATACAGACTGGCTCAATGAAATTACACGGACCGGCATAACACAGGAGCATAATTTATCTCTCATGGGAGGCGGGGAAAGCGCACTGTACCGTTTCTCACTGGGTTATCTTGATGAAACCGGAACCACCAGGGGCACCGGCTACAAACGATTCACCTCACGTTTCAATCTCGATTATCACGTCTCCAAAAAGTTGCTGTTTTCAGGAGACCTTTCCTATACCTTCTCCGATAACGACCTCAGTTATAAGGAAAATGCCGATTCCCGGAGCGTCCGCGCCCTGGCCTACATCAAGGCTCCCAATATGAGCATCTATGAGTACGACAAGGAAGGGAACCTTTCCGCTAATTATTTCTCGCCGGGAGATAATTTCCAGGGACAGGCCTCCCAGTGGTACAACCCGCTGGCCATGGTGAACGAGGCAGACTGGAACAGGAAACAGCACAGACTCAGAACAAAGCTTCAGTTGAAATATGACATCCTCGACAATCTTGTTTTCCAGAGTTTCGTGGCGTACGACCTGGATAACCAGATCGAGAACAAATTCCTGCCCCAGATTGTCACCGGGTCACCCTGGACCTCCCCCTATGCCAATCTTTCCTCGGGGATGGACTACCAGAGCTCTGTCCTGGAAACCCAGTCTCAACTGCTTCATACCTTCATCAGGGGAAGCCGTCACAAGCTGACATCGATGGTCGCCTTCACCCTCTCCGACAAGAGGAACGGCTGGTACTTCGGCAGCACTTCCAACCTGCCTTCGTCCTACCTCGTCAGCTATTCCCAGCGAGCCCCGGTTTACTGGATCGGCGACGGTTACAGCCAGAACCGGATGGTTGCCGTCCTCGGTTTTGTGCATTATTCGCTTCTGGACCGGTACCTTTTCCAGCTCAATATGCGTCGCGAGGGCTCCTCAAGGTTCGGATACGATTCGAGATGGGGAACCTTCCCTTCAGTATCGCTGGCTTACCGGATCTCCTCCGAACCCTTCATGAAGCAGTACCCTTTCATCAACGACCTGAAACTGCGGTACAGCTATGGAGTGAACGGGAACCAGCCGGGAGGCAGCTATGGGTATTTCAACCTTTACAGCACAAACCAGCAATATATCGATCTGCCGGTCGTGATCCCCACCAACCTGCAGCTCGACCATTTCAGATGGGAGAAGAATTCCCAGATCAATTACGGTGTCGACCTGTTCGCATTCAAGAACTACCTGGAATTTCATTTTGATATCTACAACCAGAAAAGCAGGGACCTGATATGGGAGAACCTCGATCTGCCAGCCACCTCGGGATTCCCGATGATCACGAGGAACTGGGGATCGATGGACAACCGGGGATGGGAGATGATGTTTGTGACCGACATTTTGAAAAAAGAGAATTTCAACCTGGATGTGAATTTCAATATAGCGCACAATGAGAACAGGATCACGGTGATCCCGGAGAATTTCGATTTTGAGTACCAGACGGAAGCCAATAATGGACAATACGCCAGGAGGGCGATTGAAGGTCATCCCATAGGCACGTTTTACGGCTTCCGATACCTGGGCGTCTATCCCACCGATGCCGATGCGGTGGCCCAGGATGAAAAGGGTAACCCCATCCGTGATCTTACGGGAAAACCGATCTATATGCGGTACGGGAATGCCGACGGCTACAGGTTCAGGGGCGGCGACGCCATCTACCAGGACATCAATCATGACGGGCTGATCAATGAACTGGATATCGTGAGGCTGGGCGATTCCAATCCAAGGTTCCTCGGGGGTTTCGGCTCGAAATCATCCTGGAAAAGCCTGACCGTCACCCTCTTTTTCCATTACAGGCTTGGCCAGGATATCGTGAACCGGACCAAGATGAACAATGAGAATATGTATTACCGGAACAACCAGAGCATTTCCGTTCTGAACCGGTGGAGGAGACAGGGCGACATCACCGACATCCCGAGGGCACTGTACAACCAGGGCTATAACTGGCTGGGATCCGACCGCTTCGTTGAAGACGGATCCTTCGTGAGGTTTAAAAGCGCGAGTATCAGCTATAATTTCAAAGGGCTGGCCACCCGGCTTAAACTCAATGAGTTTAAAATGTATTTTCTGGTTTACAACCTGTACACCTGGACACCCTACACAGGGGTCGATCCCGAGGTGCCCATGCTGAGCAACGATCCCTTCTTCATTGGTGAGGATAAGGCCGATACGCCGCCTCCGCAAACCTATATGCTCAGTCTCGACATAAAGTTCTGACCATGAGAAAGAAAACGCGATATATTCTATTATTCATGATCGGCTCCCTGTCCTGGGGGTGCAATGACTGGCTGCAGCTCGAACCCGAAAGCGAACTGATCAGGGAGGAATTCTGGCAGACCGGCGAAGATGTGCAAGCTGTGGTCGCCGGCACGTACAAAGAGCTGGCCGGCGCGGTGGAACACCTGTTCAAATGGGGTGAGCTCAGGGGTGACCTGCTCGTCCCGGGAGGCAATATCAGCCCGGAGGACCGAAGGATCATGGATGGATTCATATATCCCGAGAACAGTATCAACAAATGGGATCAGTTATACCGGACGATCAATTTCGCCAATACCGTGCTGAAATTCTCGCCGGTCGTCGTTGACCGGGATCAGACCTTCAATGCGAACGAGAGCAGGGCGTTTGAAGCTGAAGCTTTGTTCGTCAGGAGCCTGTGTTATTTTTACCTCGTCCGCATCTTCAGGGATGTTCCCCTGGTACTGGAAGCCTCCGAGAATGATGCGCAGAATTATTATCCTCCCATCAGCCCGGAGGGGGATATCTACCAGCAGATCGTCCGGGATCTGAATATCGCGGTGCAGGGACTGCCCACCTCCTACGGCAAACTCGTCTATGACAAGGGCCGGGCCACCAAATCGGCAGCCCTGGCCCTGCTGGCCGATGTCAGCCTGTACTATGAGGATTACCCTGCCTGTCTCGATGCCTGCGACAAGGTGATCGGCAGCGGGCTTTATGGTATGATCGACGGAGAGGACTGGTTCATGAATTTCTTCCCGGGGAATTCCAACGAGAGCATTTTCGAGATCCAGTTCGACAAGGACCTTGAACAAAGAAACCAACTTTATAAAATGCTTGCCCCCTATCCGCGCGACGGGACCTATCCCGACGGGAACGATGAATTCAGGGTATCTCCCTGGTTTGTGAAGGAGTTTGAGAAAAATCCCAGCGACCGGCGGGCAGGCAACCGGACCTACCTGGCCTATTCGGGCGGCGGATGGTACCGGTTTGAAACCACATATGTGCTGTGGAAATATGTCGGTACGGAAGGGACGCCCAGCACGGTCACCGGCGCGGCGGCCAGCGGATACCGTATCGGGAATAACGAGAGTGATGCCAACTGGATCGTGTACCGTTACCCCGATATCCTGCTCATGAAAGCCGAAGCCCTCGCCCAGACAGGCGCATATGCCGAAGCTGTCGCCCTCGTCAACCAGGTGAGGAACCGGGCACTTATCCAGCCTGTCGCTGATGTCAGCAATAAAAATGCCCTTGAAGATATCATCCTGGAGGAAAGAGCCAGGGAGTTCTGCGGTGAAGGCAAACGATGGTTCGACCTCATCAGGCTGGGAAAAAGAAATAACTATGAACGGATCAACCGGTTCATAGAGATCCTCTCTGAAAACAAATCCTATGAGGAAGCAAAGATCATTCGCAGCAAGTATTCAAACCCTAACAGCTGGTATCTGCCCATCCACCAGGACGAGATAGACCAGAACCGCAACCTGGTACAGAACCCTTACTATGTTAACCAGTAAAAACTGATGAGAAAAAACTGGCATATACGGATTACACTGGTCCTCTTTACCGCTGCCATCGTACTGTTCTCGGTGCGTTGCAGGAAGGAAAAACCCGTCGAAATATTTTTCCAGGAGGAAGAACTTCTGATCTCGGACTATCTGCAGGAACATCAGGATGAATTTTCGGTTTTGATCCGGGTCCTCGAACTTACGGATCTGAAAGCCACCCTGAACGCCTACGGGCACTATACCTTCTTTGCACCCGACAATCAGGCTTTTTCGGATTTCTGTTCCGAACACGGAAAATCATCGGTCGATGAATTTGACAGGGAATACCTGATAACACTCGTCAAGTACCATCTCCTCGATATATCCATCGAAAGCGCCTATTTCAGCGACGGGGTCATCGAAGACACCACCTATTCGGGCGATCATCTCGTCGTGACCTTTTTGGAAGGCGGACTGAAATCCATCATGGTGAATGATGCTTTCATCACCGACCGGGATCTTCATGTGGAAAACGGGGTTATCCACAAAATCGACAAGGTCCTGGAACCCGTTGTGGGATCGATCGTCGACAGACTCCTGGAAACACCAGGTTTTGAGATTTTCAGCGAAGCGCTCGTCCTGACCGGCATTGCGGACAGTCTCGGCATCATCAATATCGGGTTGGACGAAGACGTGTTCATCCGGAGCCGGTTCACCCTTTTCGTCGAACCGGATGAGATATACAACAATGAAGGGATCTCCACGGTGAATGACCTGGTGGCCAAATATTCCGACACGGGAAACCCGGCCGACAGGAATGACGGTTTGTACCAGTACATGGCCTATCACGTGGTCCCGGGACTGTTTTATCTCAACGAACTTGATTCGTTCAACTATGCCACCCTCGCCCCGAACATGCTGATCAATATAAGACTGGAAGACAGGATCTACCTGAACCGGCATGTGAACGGGAAGGACGGATTACCGGCCGATCAGACCATCACGGTCGTTGAGAACGAATCGAACCGGCTGGCGAAGAACGGGACGTTTCATGTTATCGACAGGATCCTCGAGCCGTGCGAGCCCCAGCCGGTGTACATGATCATCGATCTTACGGACTACCAGGGGATCAGCATCGGACAGCAATACACCGAAAAGGAAGTTGAACATATCCCGGGTATCTCCAGCGAAAACACCGGGATCTATTTCAGGAATTCGATCCTGGTCGATGGTGAGACCAATATCCAGACCACTTCCGATAAGGTAGGATGGGTGGTCGAATTCGACCTCCCTCCCATTATGAGGGGCAGATATGACATCTATTTCCACTTTGCCAGCTACCAGTCGAACACGGGATGGGCCCAGGCCTTCTGGGACGATGCGCGGCTGGGAAATACCTTCAGCTTTGTGCATTCCAAGAGATGGCCTGGCGTGGAATGGAAATACGATTATAATACGGAAGAATACCTTGGAAGACTGATATTGCCCCAGACCCGGCCGCACAGGATCCGGTTTGTTTCCCTGGATGGCGGTTACGGCAACTTTGATTACCTCACTCTTTTGCTGGTTAATGATGAATGATTATGAGAAAAGTTCTGCCATATCGTTTCAGTGTACCGGTCATCCTTCTCCTGGTCATTATCGCAGGATTCTATCCTTCCTGCACCCTGAATGATCAATGGGATGAGTATTTCAGCAATTCCCCCGGACGCGTTGAGGACAATGTCCTCGACCTGATCTCGCGTGAAGGGAACTTCAGCCTGTTCCATGACAAACTGGTGCAATACGGATTCGATGAAATTCTCACCAAAGACCAGTATTTTACAGTATTCGTTCCCGTGAACTCCGCCTTTGAGGGATTGCCCGAGTACAGTGACAGCGAATGGCAAAAGATCCTCCGCTTTCATATTCTTTACTCCCGGCTCTTCTCCACCGATTTCGGCGACCGCGATCTGCTGACCACGGCAGGAAAGTACCTGAAGCTGCGACATGCAGGTGAAAACGGGTATACCATCTTCGAATCGGCCGTTAACATGGACCGGGTTGACAATTACTGCAGCAATGGAGTGATCCACGAGATCAACCGTCTCATGATCCCCAAACCCAATGTCTATGAATACATCATGGACCTGGATTCAACATACAGCATCCTGCAGGACTTCCTCAATTCCATGAACGCCCGGTTTATCGATTACGGCAAAAGTCAGCGCATAGGGGTGGACGATAACGGCAACGCTATTTATGATACGGTATGGAGGGAAGAGAACTATTTCCTCGACAAAATTGCGGGTCTGAACAATGAAGCCCTGTCCTACACCGGGTTTATCCCCTCCAACGCCGATGTCCGTTCGGCCTTGCACAATGTCTCTGAATATTTCGGCAATGTTGACGAACTGGATGAGGAGGCATATCACCAATTGCTGTTCATCACGTTCAGCGGCAACTTCACCAAAGATGCCTATACCTATGAAGAATTGCCGGGAACGGTTCTTTCGGTCACCGGCAAAACCATCGATAAATCGACCCTGAATTTCGACCGGACCAACCTGCAGGTCAGCAACGGGGTAATCCACCTGCTTTCCGGGATGACCATTCCAAAGAGTTATTTTCTCCTTCCAATCACGATCGAATGTGACAGGAAGGAAAACAGGAAAGTCTCGAACACGATTTACCCCATTGAACAACAGGGTGACACCCGGGCGACCAATGGGTCGTACGTTTATTACGGCTGCAATTTCGTTGGCGACTACATTGAGTTCACGGTAAATATGGTCCTGAAAACGACGTACTGGATCGTATGGACCGGGCCTAAACAGGGACCTTCACATTACCGCATCTCAGTCAGGGATAAAACGGATGATCCTTATGTCTGGGTTGGAGATCCTGTGAACAACTGGACCAAGGGGAATTTTGTTCCTGTGGTTTCCGGAACCTTTACCTTCAGCGAATTCGGATCAAAAACAGTGAGAATGACCATTGTGGATGAGCTGCCACTAGTGGGATACAATTCCATTTACCTGGATTATATTAAACTGGTACCGGATGAGATATATCAGAAATAAATATTTGATACACTACCTGTTAGTGCTGTCCCTTGCCTTTGCAGGAATGATGGACACTTCGGGCCAGGACACCGCATTCACGGTAACAGGTACGGTCATTTCGGCCAGAACCGGTTCACCCCTCGAAAATATCGGGGTAAGTGCGGTCAGTGCTTCAACGGAGGCCATAAATACCGACCACGAAGGCCGTTTTGAAATCACCCTGAAAGACCGGAACGACCAGATCACCCTGTCCTACCCCGGCTATAAGACAAAAACCGTCTTCATTCATGGCCGCAGCTCCCTCAATATACCACTTTCCGGGGAGGACGCGTATTCGGCAGATGATCCCGTGAACATGATCTTCAGGGACATTCCTTTAAGAAATATTGCTGCGGCTGTTGAGACAGGCAGGCTGCCGGAAAAGGGCCGTACGCCGGCTCCTTCCTTCGGTCAGGACCTGCAGGGGCGGATGAGCGGGCTGCGGGTCACCGACCGGTCCGGTATGCCGGGTGAAGGGGCTTACCTCAGTTCCAGGGGCTTTGCATCACTCTACGGCTCTTCCATCCCGCTCGTGGTCATTGACGGGATGATCCAGAAAGCGGAAGGTTTCGCCGATCCCGTCATTCACGGATTTCATCATAATCCCCTGGTCGACCTCGACAAACGGGATATTTCGGAGATCGTTCTCCTCAAGGATGCAGCGGCCGCAGGGACGTATGGCATCAAGGCATCCAACGGTGTCCTGCTGATCACCACCACACCGCCCCGCGGAGGAAAAACGACGCTCGATGTATCGGTAGCGGGAGGTGTATCAACGGCCCCACCTCAGATCCCCGTCATGGATGCCAGCCATTACAGTTCCTATGCTATGGAACAGATGTACAGCAGGGGGTATGAGCAGCGAGGAAATTTTTTCCGCTTACCCCTTTCTCGGGTACGATCCCGGTTACCTCTATTATTCAAGGTACAATAACAATACGAACTGGCAGAAGGAGATATTCCGGACCGGAACGCTTTACGATGCTCATCTGACGGTGAGAGGAGGCGATGCACGGGCTACCTATGCCTTGTCGGGCGGTTACCTTTCGAATGAAGCGATTGTAAAGAACAGCGATTACAACCGGTTTAACTTCAGGTTCAACTCCGTTGTACAGGTATCCTCAAAACTGGATATAGGGTTTAACCTGGGATATACCTCGGGAAAGTACAACCTGATGGAGACCGGGGCCGTTCCCCAGACTAACCCTATATTCACGAGCCTGATAAAATCGCCGCTTCTGTCTGTTTACCAGAAAAACCAGGAAGGCATCGATCTTCCCGTATACGAGGATGTCGCAGATTTTGGCATCAGCAATCCCGCAGTGGTGGTGAACAAGGTGGAAGCCTCCGACGGTACCTCGAAATTCCTGGGTGTGGCCCATGTGAGCCTGAAACTTTCCAGTCATCTCACGATGAGGGCCCAGTTCGGACTGGACAGGCTTAAATCGAACGAGAAAATTTTTATCCCCTCCTGGGGAATGGCTCAACAAGGTGACGGTTCTGCATCGAGATCCATAAAAGTGAAAGTGGATCAGTACAATTCATTGCTGGGTGAATACAGGGTTAGCTACCTGAGACGATTCAGGTACGTACACGATGTATCTCTCGATGCCGGTGCAAGGTATATGATCAACCAGCTGAGCCAGGATGCGGGATCGGCGCAGAATTCCGCCACCGATGAGTTCAAGGACCTGAATTCGGGAAAAGCCGATGAAAAATCGGTGGACGGGTTTGAAGACCGCTCAGGCTGGCTTAATTATTTCATTACGGGGAACTATATTTACAATGACCGGTACATTCTCAGTGCCAACCTTTCTCTCGATGCTTCATCAAGGTTCGGAAAGGGGGTGACCGACGGGATCTCGATGGCAGGTTATCCCTTTGCCGTTCTGCCGTCTGTGGCCCTTGCCTGGAGAATTTCATCCGAAAACTTTTTGTCCCGCCTGGATAACCTTGACGAACTTAAACTGAGAGTTTCCTACGGACTTACCGGAAGCGATGATTTTCCGGGCTACCGTACCCGTCTTTATTATTCGACCATTCCGTATTATTCCGTTACGGGTTTCACGCTTACGGATCTTTATAATCCCGGTCTGAAATGGGAAGAAATGCGGACTTTCAATGCCGGAATCGATCTTTCCTTATTTCACGAACGGCTCATCCTGAATGTCAACAGGTATATTTCCCGCACCGACGACATGATAACCCGGCGCGACCTTCCCCAATACTATGGTTATGCAACTTTTCTCTCCAATGGCGGAACCTGTGAGAACAGGGGCATTGAACTCAACCTGTACGGCAGGATACTGACCGGCCGCTTTCAATGGGATGTGGATATGAATTTCAGCCGCAATGAAAACAAGATCCTGTCTCTCGAAAATGACCGGATCATCACATCCTTTACGGGCGGCGAAAAGATCTCCATGGAAGGTGAGCCCATGGGCCTCTTTTACGGATACAGGTCCCTGGGAGTCTTCAGGTCGCAAAGCGAGGCCGCCGAGGCCGGCCTGACCGACAAGGCCGGAAGAAGCTTTAACGCCGGGGATATCCATTTCGACGACCTGGACGGAAATTCTATTATTGATGAGAAGGACAGGACCATCATCGGAAATCCGCACCCCGCCTTTACTGCCGGCCTCTATAATATTTTCTCCTTCAACGGTTTTTCACTCAGTTTCCTGTTGCAGTATACCGGGGGCCTGGATGTCTTCAACTACCTGAGGTCGAATATGGAATCGATGAAGAATTTCGATAACCAGTTTACGTCGGTTTATAACCGGTGGGTGACAGAAGGCCAGGAGACCGGCATTCCCCGGGCGGTGTATGGAGATCCGATGGGCAACAACCGGTTCTCGAGCCGATGGATTGAAGACGGTTCCTTTTTTCGTCTCAGGACAATTACCCTGTCTTATTCCGTTCCCCGGAAACTGGCCTTTGTAAACAACCTGGATATTTACCTTACCGGATCCAACCTGTTGACTTCGACCGGTTACCTTGGCTATGATCCGGAATTCAGTTTTGCAGACGGGGTTCTCGGACAGGGGATCGACTACGGAAAATTTCCCCAGCCCAGGTCACTGAGTATCGGACTTAAGATCGGGTTATAATGATAATAAACGGTTTGCCATGAAGAAGAAGAAGAAGAAAGAATATGACCACAATGATGACCCGCGGCATCCTGGTTTCCGTCCTGCTATTCTCCTCATGTGAGAAGATGCTGGAGATGCCCAGCGGACGCCTTCTGCCCGAAGACAAGGCATTTGTGGACGAGTTCTCGGCAAGATCGGCGGTCATGGGTGTTTATGCCCTGTTGCAGGATGTATCGGAACAGCTCATCATCCTGGGTGAACTCCAGGGAGATCTTTTGACCGTTACGGAAAACGCGGATAATGATCTCCGCCAGATCAATGAGCACCGTGCCGACCGTCTCAACCGGTACACCGATCCGACCGGGTTCTTCAGGGTCGTCGTAAACTGCAACCAGGTCCTTTCGAAGTTACATCTTGCCCGGGAGAATGATGCAAACCTGACCGACCTCGAATACAGTACCTACGTCGCCGAACTGAAACTTATACGCGCATGGGTATACTTCAAAATGGTCCAGATTTACGGGGAAGTTCCGTATTTTGAGGAACCCCTGGCCGATTTTGAAGCTTCCGGGGAGCTGGAAGCCAGGCTCAACACCCCTGACACGGAGGATTTCATTCTCGATACCCTCATGAGCCAGATCACGGAGCTGGACACCTTCGAGTTGAATATGCTTACCGAAAGTCCTTTTTTCGCCATCCGGTTCAATAAATTCACCAACTGGGCCCTGCAGGGCGATATCTATCTCTGGAGGAATAACTATCCGTTTGCCAAGCGGACCTATGACAGGGTGGCAAAGATCCTTGCAGTGGAAGGATTTGCAGGCACCGACCGGCTGCCTTACCTCAATGCCTGGGACTTCCAGGATGTGAACTGGAAGACGCTCTTTCAGTTCAATTACAGTTCCGGGCCGTTTGAGACCCTGACCTTAATGGTCGTTCCCTTTTCCAAGCTCTATAACCAGCAGCACGGACTTCAAAGGCTGTTCTATTATGGTGAGGGCGGTGATTACATGGTCCGCCCGACCGACTATATCCTGAACCGTTTCCAGGCGCAACAGGTGATCCGGTACGAGATCCAGACGGAACATGCCCGGGGCACGCCGGGTGACCTGAACAGGGGAAAGGGCGTTACCTACGACAGCATCGGAGGGAAGCCGGTGGTCACCAAATATTCCCTGTTCCGTGAACCGTTTGACAATGATGCCGGGATCATGCTCTACCGGACGGCCGATTTCCATCTCAAGACCTGCGAGACTTACGCGCGGCTCCGGCTGACCGATGATGCCATTGCCCACCTGAACGACGGGATCCTCTATAAATCGGCATGGGGAACAGGAACCCGCACCAGGGTCAACCTTACCGCCATGAGTGTGACGGATCCAAGGGTCATTGAACCGGTTGAAGACCTGATCATGGAGGAGCGGGCGCTTGAACTGGCCTATGAAGGGCATCGCTGGTTCGACCTGATGCGCATCGCACGGCACCGTGATGACCCGGCTTATCTCGCCGAAAAAGTGGCGGCCAAATTCAGCGATCCCGTGAAGCGGGAAGAGGTGAAAAACCGGTTAATGGACAAAAACAACTGGTACTTCAAACTGCAACTAAATCCATGATATACTCTCATTCAATGATTATTCTCAAACTAAAATCAAAATTTATGAAAACAAAAAGCTTACTACTCTTTCTGTTTTTAGCTATCATGCTTTTCCAGGGAAGGCAGACACTCCTGACGGCCCAGGATATACCGACCAATTATATCCAGAATTCCAACATGGAGCATGACCTGAATGCCATCTTCTGGTATGGTAGCTGGGATCCTATTTTCGGAAACAACGGTATCGTTACGCATGCTGCAGACTATATGACACAGGATGATTCCCATTCGGGAAACTGGAGCATGAGCATCGTCCCCGGAGCATACATCTGGGTCTCCTACCCGATCCGCGGCCATGAAGAAAAGAAATTTAAGGCCAGCTTCTGGTATAAAGGATATTTCGAGAGTTACTGGAATTTTCTCTACCGTGATGTCGGGATGACCTTTGAAGATCTTCATCCCTCCCTTGCAGAGTTTACGGGCGCCGACTCCGCATTTTATGGTGGTGAAGGACAAGACGCACTGCAATTCGCTTTTGGTGGCGACGACCATTTCACCGAAGACTGGACCTATTTCGAATTCGTCTGGGACTTTCCGGGCACGCTCCCGGGTTGGGGTAACACCAGCATGTGGTATGCAACCTACGGTCCGGCCTATATCGACGATCTTTATTACGGTGAATGGTATGACGGTCATTACACCGGCGAGGAAACGTTTGGGATAATCAATGGGGACTTTGAATTTCAGGAACTGAATACCGAATGGCTCTTAAACGTGGCTTACTACGATGCTTTTCTTACCAGCGACTTTCTCTCGAGCTCGGAAAACCATTCCGATGCAGGTCTCCAGAGCCTTCGGCTGATGGATTACATGTCGGTCTCCGAGGAAGGTGATACTTCCCTTCAGGACAGGAATGTAACCTATTACATGCCGGCCCTCGGGGCAGAGGGAGAGGACATGGAACTCAGCTTCTGGTATAAGGGAAACGGTGCCAAACTCATGCTCGAATTCTATGACGACTATGGCGTGACACCTGCACAGTTTCCGCTGCCGCCGGGAGCCACACTGACCACAGACCTGGCAAACCCGGTTTATGAGATCGATACCGTTGGCACTCAGATCGATACCATCGAGACCTTCGTGGATACCTTTACGGTAGCCGACTTAGGTGAGAATATGGAGATCTTCGATATGTTCATCGATACCATGACCCTCAATACGGCGACCGTCCTCGCTTCCCAGAATTTTGATGATGCAGGGAACCTTAAACTGACAACGGGTGCATGGGTATGGTCCGGATCATCATTTTATGAATATGACGATTGGGCAGCTGCCACCACGGCGGGAGAGGCATGGTCCAAACCCGAGGCTCTCTGGCTTCCCGGCGACCCAAACTGGGGAGGTGCCGAAGGTTACGTAAATGTCGAGGATAATACGAGTTATATCTGGGAATTCATGTATATCGGCCAGATCCAGTTCATCCTTAACCTCGGAGCAGGAACCAGGTACGATCTCGTTAACGACCCCGACAATATCGTTCCCGAAGGGGCAACTGTGGATAAAAATGCGATGACCTGGATGCTCGATTCAAAATACTGGAAAAAATTCCGATTCGAGTATACCCAGGGCACCTGGCTCGCCGATTCGTCGGTGGAATCTCCGGCATCCGTAAGTTTCAACCTGCTGGGAACCTATAACGGCAATGATGAAGGGTATGTCGATAATTTCATGGTAGCCACCGGAACGGTAGCCGATCCGGTTGTGATCGACACCCTTTACGTGGTGATCGGTGACAATTACACCACCGAAACCCGGTATCTCATCGATACGCTCAGCACCACTTACAATGATGTAGGCGCAGAATGGATGCTTCCGGCCGCATCAGACTGGACCGAATGGAAGGTGAACTGGACCAATCCCACGTCCGATATCGGGGGGACCCTCACACTGTTCATCGATAGTAACCTTCCGGCTTCGCCCGATTACATCACACCGGAAAAACCCGGTTTCGATGATTCTCATGCCGGCTGGACTTATTTCGATGACTTTTTCTATGGTCTTGCCGGACCGAAAGGGGTGGAACCGAAACAGTCTCAGGTCGGCCTTTACACCTATCCCAATCCTGCTACCGATATCCTTTACCTGAGCATTATGAAGCCCCTGGAAAGGATACAGGTTTACAGTACCCTCGGGAAACTTATGACGGATCTTCAGAAGCCCGACAGGAAACTGAATGTATCGGGACTTTCAACCGGTATTTATTTCCTCATCGTGACCGATAAAGATGGGGAAACCTATAAGGCGAAATTCCTGAAGGAATAGCGCACATTCCTGCCTGCTCCCGGAACAGGGAGACTTGTCAGTCACGGATTCCGGCGATTAGCCGGGATCCGTGGTTCCTGACATTGTGAAGAATTGTCATAACTAAAGCACGGATCATGAATCAAATTTCTGCCTCCTTATTGACCCTAAGCCTGATCTTCGCCTCTGTTTCCTGTTCACTGACCGGTGACGGACCAGAAGGCACGACATACTATGTCGGCCCGGGGGGTGATGATACCTCCTCCGGTTTATCGCCGCAGAAAGCCTGGAGAACGATCGAAAAAGCAAATCAACTGGACCTCGAACCCGGAGACCGTATCCTTTTTGCCGGGGGAGCCACTTTTAACGGGACCCTTGTTCTCTCGGCCGTAGATGCAGGGACCAAAAATGCCCGTATCATCGTCTCCTCCTATGGAGAAGGGCGGGCCGTGATCAATGGATTGGACCGGGAAGCCCTGATTGCCGAAGATTGCAATGATCTCACAGTCTCGAATATTGAATTTGCCGGATCCGGCCGGAAAGACGGGAATACCACAGATGGTCTTTTCATCCGGAACTGCAACAACCTGAAACTCGACAATCTCCTGGTCCATGGCTTCCAGCACAGCGGGGTGCATGTTCAAAAATGTGATGATGCTTCCCTGACCCGTATTACAGCCCGGGAAAACGGATTCGCCGGGATCCACGTTACCGGGAACACGATGAATGACCCGGAAAACTACGACAATCACAACCTCTACATCGGGTATTGCGTGGCAGAAAATAACCCGGGCGATCCTTCCGTCCTGAAAAATCATAGCGGCAACGGTATCCTGGCTTCTTCCGTCAAGAGGGGAACCATTGAATATTGCGAAGCTTTCAATAACGGCTGGGATATGCAGTGGACCGGCAACGGTCCGGTCGGGATCTGGATTTGGGATTGCACGGATTTTACCATACAGCATTGTATCGCCCATCACAACAAAACCAACCCTGTCGCCGCCGACGGCGGCGGATTCGATTTTGACGGCGGCGTCTCCAACTCGGTCATCCAGTACTGCATTTCGCATAACAATGAAGGCGCCGGTTTCGGGCTTTATGAATTTGGTGCTGCAAAACCCTGGGAGAACAACATCGTCAGGTACAACATCAGCCAGGATGATGGCAAACGGAACGCCGGATCGGTGGGGATCTGGAAGAGATGATAACACTGGCATCATGCGAAACTGCCAGATCTATAACAATACCTTCTACAACAGTAACCCCGGCGGGAGCTGCATCTGGCTCTATAGCAATTACCCGGGCTATCATTTTCACAACAATGCATTTATTTACCGCGGAAGCCTGATCTACAAGGGAAACAAACTGAAAGACGAGGTCTTCCAGGGAAACCTTTACTGGAACCTGGAGGGAAACAAAACCTTTGGGATCTATACGAACCTCAATGCCTGGGCACGCGCCACAGGCAAGGAAATGATGAACAATGAACTTACCGGGACCTTTAAGGACCCCGGATTCATCAGCCCGGGAAATCTCGGGCTTACGGATCCTGAAAATATCAACCCTGAGAATCTCATTTCCTACGTTCCCGGAGAGGGGTCCCCTGTTATCAACGCAGGTCTTAACCTTCGGGAATTATTCGGCCTCGACCCGGGTTCATCCGATATAACGGGCTTTAAAATTCCGGCAGGCGGAAAATACGACATTGGTGCCATCGAATTCCGGTGAGCGGAGATCATTCGGGCAGGATGCGGCATTTCGGACAGGGAAATGGCAGTCTGCGGTTGACTTCCTCAAAATCTTATACAAATGGTTATGAAAATACTGATAAACATTCCCACCCTGTTTTTCATCCTCACATTCGCCTTTTCAGGATGTATGAACACGCGCAAGGATGCTTCCGCATTCTCCGGGCTTGATGGTCCAAGAAACAGGATCCTGGCCGATTTTGGATGGAAATTTTACCGGGGGGACACCCTGGGAGCCGGATCTATGGATTTTAACGATGCCTCCTGGCGGGATATCGATCTGCCTCATGACTGGTCCGTTGAAGACATTCCCGGCAAGGCCGGTCCGCTCGATTCCTCGGCAGTTGGCGGCATCGACATGGGCTATTTTCCCGGGGGAACGGGATGGTACAGGAAAGTTTTCAATATGCCGTCCGGCATGCAATCGCAACGGGTCTACCTTCTTTTTGAAGGTATATATATGGATCCGGAGATCTGGATCAACGGTGAACTCGTGGGAAATCATCCCTACGGATATACCAGTTTCTGGTTGGATATAAGCGGCAAGCTTCATTACGGAAAGAAAAACACCCTGGCAGTGAAAGTGAAGAACGAAGGCCGGAATTCCCGATGGTACACGGGTTCGGGCATTTACCGGCATGTCTGGTTCATTTTTACCGGCCCGGTCCACATCGCACCCTGGGGAACGGCCGTGATCACGCCGACGGCCTCGCCTACCCATGCCACCGTCAGCGTGAAAAACGAGATCATGAACACTTCGGGGGATGAGCAGAAACTCAGCGTGATCACACGGATCCTTGACGGAGAAGGCAAGACCGTTGCTTCGGGGCAGAAAGAAACAAGGATCATGCCCGATCAGCGTTTACGTCTCGGCCAGGACCTTGATATCAGCGAACCTGCCCTGTGGTCCACCGACTCACCTTCCTTGTATACCGCGGTGACCGAAGTGAGGGACAGCGGTTCCGTCCTGCTCGACAGGGTTGAGACCCCCTTCGGGGTCAGGTCCGTAAAATTCAGTACCGAAGGATTTTTTCTGAACGGGCGTCCCATGGTACTGAAAGGAGCGTGCATGCATCATGACAACGGACCACTCGGCGCTGCAGCCTGGGACAGGGCAGAGGAACGCCGGGTTGAGATCATGAAGGCGAACGGTTACAATTGCATCCGGTGTGCACATAACCCCCCGTCGCCTGCCTTCCTGGATGCCTGCGACCGTCTCGGGATGATGGTCATCTGTGAAGCGTTTGATATGTGGCGCGAGCCAAAGAACCCGGAAGACTACCACCGGTTTTTCGATGAATGGTGGAAGACCGATATGGAAAGCATGGTGAAAAGGGACATAAACCATCCTTCGGTGATCATGTGGAGTATCGGGAATGAAATCCCGGAACGAAGCAAACCCGAAGGCGTGGAGACGGCAAAAATGCTGTCGGATTTCGTAAAGTCCCTCGATCCCGGCCGGCCGGTCACCTCAGCAGTGAACGGGTTGAATCCGGATAAGGATGCGTTCTTCGCAACTCTTGATGTTGCCGGTTACAATTACGCCTTCCAGGGCGACCCTGGTGCGGAAAGCATTGTTGAGACCGATCACAGGAGGGTTCCGGAACGGATCATTTACAATTCCGAATCCTATCCTCTCACGGCCTTCGGCGCCTGGATGGATGTTGTGGATCATCCTTATGTTGTGGGTGATTTCGTATGGACGGGATTCGATTACCTCGGGGAGGCAAGCATTGGCTGGCTGGGGTATCCGCATACGGGGAGCTTCTATCCCTGGAACCATGCATATTGCGGAGACATCGACATCTGCGGGATGAAAAGACCCCAGTCGTATTACAGGAATATCCTCTGGAACAGCGGCGAACAACTTTCGCTCTTCGTTCAGCCGCCCAGGCCAAGTTTCGAGGAAAATCCCGGAAGAATGGAATGGAGCAAATGGCACTGGCAGGATGTCACGGACCGCTGGAACTGGGAAGGTCATGAAAACGAACGCCTGAATGTCGAAGTATACTGCGGTTATGATAAAGCGGAATTGCTGCTGAATGGAAAATCCCTGGGCATAAAGGAAACGAACCGGGATTCGGAATGGATCGCCCGCTGGGAAGTACCCTACTCCCCCGGGGTCCTCATGGCTGTAGGTTATAGCGGTGACAGGGCTGTTGACACTGCGATGCTCCGGACCGCGGGAAAACCCGTTGCCATAAGCCTGGCATGCGACAGGGACCGTATCGGCGCCGACGGCCAGGACCTGAGTTATATCACGGTGGAACTTGTTGATGGCGCGGGTAACCGGAACAGATCATCCGGCGACAGGGTGGATTTCTCCATCGAAGGCCCCGGCACCATTGCCGCTGTCGCCAGTTCAAATCCCATGAGCACCGAAAGCTTCCGTCAGCCCTACCGCCAGGCCTGGAACGGAAGATGCATGGTCGTGGTCAGATCCGCACGCCAGCAGGGTGAAATCACGCTGACGGCCTCTGCACAAGGGCTAAAATCCGCCGCCATTAAGATCAAAACCGATTAAACCAACAAAAGATGAAGATCCTGGCCAGTCTCATCCTGACATTTATCGCCGTACTCATCCCAGTCACCGGGCCGGTGTTACCCGAATGTTACAAACATGTCGACCGCGTACTCTGGGTCGTTTCGGACCTGGAAAAAACGGTCGCTGCCTATGAAAAACTCGGATTTACGCAATTCAACAGCCCCGGAGTGGCCGTCCTCGAATCCCAAAAGTACGGCACAAACGGAAAGATAAAGCTGGTTACAGGCAATCTCGGAGGTGCGATTGTGCACTGGATCGAACCCCTGGAAGGTCAATCGGTTTTCACCGATTTCATGAAGAAACATGGAGACGGCGCCGTGGGTCTTGTCCACAGATTCCCTTCAAAGGACCTGGCGGAAGATGAGGTCAGAAGGCTGCACGACCTGGGGATCGGACTCCTGGATCATATCCGGATCAATACCGGTCGTGAATCCATTCATTTTACGCTGATGGACACGGAAGAAAGGGCAAATACATCCTCGGTTTTACCTGGGCTGACGAGGGTATGGCGGCGATTGAATCCCTGGGTCCCGGAAACAGGAACGGACTGGTCATCAATCAATACGCGTTCGCTATCCACGATCCGGAACCGGTCTCTGCATTCTGGCACCTGGCAGGGCTGCCCGAATTCAGCCTCGTGGAACCCGAACTGGGAAATAAAAAGTACTATGGTAAACGCGTCGATCACAGCCTTATCCAGGGCTGGCAGCGTCACGGCGACGTGGCCTACGAATGGTGCATTCCGGTGAAGCTGCCCATCGTTTATGAAGACCACATCCGTAAACACGGAGAAGGCATTCAACACTTAGCCTTCAGTGTGAAGGATATGGACGAAGTACTCAATGACTTTGAATCGAGGGGATTCGTGAATTCCATGGGTGGTACCTGGGGTGAGGAAGGCCGGGAAGGTTCGGGACGCTATGAATACATAGATCTCGAAGAAGCCGGTGGGGTGACCATGGAATTGCTGTGGAATTTTCATAAGAAATAACAGAAACGCTTCAGCCCGAAATTGAGATCTTTTTATCGGTCTGCAAATCAAAACGCCATGAAAAAATATTTTATCCCTTGCTGCCTTTTCCTGCTGATCACCGGGAACCTGCAGGCACAGTCACAGGTAAAGGAAGACCCGGGAGCCAGGATATGGGAAGAGAAGGTTTCCCTACCAACTTACCTGGTGGATGAACCCGACCGGATCCCTCGATTCTATGAAGGGAGGGCTTACCAGGGCGCACAGGGGCGTATTTACCCGTACCCGATATCGGAAAGTCTTTCCGACACAAGGGTGGACCGGGAATACGATATGGTTATCCTGGAGAATGAATTTATCCGGCTTGAACTCCTTCCGGAAATAGGAGGCCGGTTGTTCGGCGCCCTTGACAAGACCAACGGGTACAACTTCATTTACCGGCAACACGTGATCAAACCCGCACTGATCGGGATGCTGGGAGCATGGATCTCAGGGGGGACTGAATGGAACTTCCCTCATCACCACCGGGCTACGGCATTCATGCCGGTCGATTATGCACTGGAAGAAAATGAAGACGGCAGCCGGACGGTCTGGATCGGAGAACTGGAGATCCGCCACAGGATGAAATTCATGCTCGGCGTGACGGTTTTTCCCGGCAAATCCTATTATGAGATCACGTTCCGCCCCTATAACAGGACTCCCCTCGTCAATTCCTTCCTGTATTTTGCCAATACCGGGGTTCACACCTCGGATCAGTACCAGGTCATTTTCCCGCCTTCCACACAATTCGGTACATATCACGGGAAGAACCAATTCATAAGGTGGCCTGTTTCGCATGAGGTATATAACCGCGTGGATTACGAAGACGGTGTGGATATCTCGTGGTGGAAAAACCATCCCGAATGGACCAGCATTTTCGCCTGGAACAACCGGGATGATTTTGTTGGCGGTTATGATCACGGTAAAGAAGCCGGCATCCTGCTTTTTTCGGATCACCATATCGCTCCCGGGAAAAAATTCTGGACCTGGAGCACCGGTCCCCGGGGAAAGCTCTGGGATGAAGCGCTGACCGAGACCGACGGACCCGAACTCGAACTTATGATCGGCGGATATTCCGACAATCAGCCCGATTACAGCTGGTTACAGCCCTTCGAATCCAAAGACCTGAAACAATATTTCTATCCGGTCCGGGATATCAGGGGAGTGAAGAACGCCAACCTGGAAGCGGCTGTAAACCTGGAAACAAAGGGAAAGGGCAAGGTCTTCATCGGTCTGAATACCACCTCTTCCAGGAAAAATACCCGCGTCATCCTCACTGCCGGTGAAAAGGAATTGTATTCCGAAACGATGGATATCGATCCGGCCCACCCCTATACCCGGGAGGTCTCCATTCCTGAAGCCACGGTTGAATCTGCGTTGAAGATCTCATTGCTCACATCCGAAGGCGTGGAAATCATCAGTTATTCCCCGGTGGTCGTGAAAGAGGAAGAGATGCCTGAAACCGCAGTTCCGCCAGGTTCCCCGGAAGAGATCGGGACGGTTGAGGAACTCTACTATACGGGGCTTCGCCTTGAACAATTCTACAATCCGTCTTTCGATCCCGAACCCTACTATATGGAAGCATTGCGACGCGATCCGGGAAACTACCGGGTCAATACCGCCCTCGGGTTGAGGAACCTCAGGAATGGGAATTTCGGGGATGCGGAGAATTACCTGAAGACTGCCGTAGACCGCATCACCCATAACCATACAAAACCCAGGGACGGAGAAGCATATTACTATCTCGGCATATGTCAGAAATACAAGGGCGATTTTGAAAACGCCTATAATAATCTCTACCAGGCCACATGGAGCCAGGCATTTCACTCGGCAGCCTACTATGAACTTGCCGGGTTGTCGTGCATGAAGAAAAATTATCCGCAGGCCCTGGAATTTCTTGACCGTTCTCTTTCAACCAACAAGGGTCATACGCAGGCCATAAACCTGAAGGCTGCCATCCTCAGGAAAATGGGTGAAACGGATGAGGCCCTCGCCCTATCGGGCAGCGTAAAAGCCTTTGATCCTCTTGATTTCTGGTCGGTTTGTGAGACTTATTTTTCGCTGGAACAAACCGGAAGAGAATCCACGGCGGAAGAAGCCCGGAATTCCCTCCGGAAAAATATGCACGGTTATATCCAATCGTACCTCGAACTCTCCCTGGATTACGCCAGTGCCGGGATGTGGGACGATGCGGTGCGGGTCCTCCGGGATATTCTTCTCGAAAAGGACGATACGCAGGACGCTTTTCCCATGGTTTATTACTTTCTGGGCTATTTCTGTCTGCAAACCGGTGACGACGGGAGGGCTATGGAATATTTCAGCAGAGCCGCCCGCCAGTCTCCCGACTATTGTTTTCCTTTCAGACTTGAATCCATCGGGATCCTCCTGACCGCGGAGAAAATGAATCCTGCTGACGCCAGGGCGCCCTTCTACCTGGGTAATCTCCTGTTTGACCTCCAGCCCCGGAATGCAATGATGGCCTGGGAACGATCTGCCGGACGTGACGATTCTTTCTGGCTTACTCACAGGAACCTGGGCATGGCGTATTACAAACTCGACCGCAATGTTCCCCTTGCAGAGGAGCATTACCTGAAATCTATCGGGATGCGTCCCGATGACCAACGCCTGCTTTATGAACTTGACCTGATCTATGATGCAGGCCGGGAAGATCCGGAAAACAGGCTGAAGATCCTTCAGGACCATCATGATATCATTGCCGGAAATAATGTATGCGATGCCTTGTCGAGGGAAGTCATGCTGCTCGTGCAACTGGGCAGGTATGACGAAGCGCTCTCGGTAGTCGAAAATAACCGGTTCAAACAGTGGGAAGGGATCAGCAAAGCGTATAATTCCTATGTGGATGCTCATCTTTTCCTTGGATTGGAAGAGCTCCGGAAAGGTCACCCGGATGAGGCCCTGGCCCATATGATCTCCGCAGGGGAGTTCCCCGGCAATATGATGGTAGCCAAACCCTACCGCGGCGGGCGGTCGGGTGAAGTCGACTATTTCACGGGAATGGTGTTAGAGGCCATGGGAAAGAAAAAACAGGCAGGGGAATCATACCGGGCCTGCGTTGAGGAAAGGCTGGATTCACGGCTCGACGAGACCCATTATTATAAAGCTCTTGCCTTGCGGAAACTGGGCATGGAAAAAGAAGCCGTTGAGATCTTCGATGGGCTGATCACCCTCGGTAAACAAAGCCTGGAATCGACAAGGCCCGACTTTTTCGCCAAATTCGGTGAAAGGGAAACTCCCGATGATATGAAATCCGGTGCCTGTTACCTCATCGGACTGGGATATATGGGGAACAACAGGAACCGTGATGCAACCGCAATGTTCGGTGAAGCCGTCCGGTTGAACATCAATAATGTCTGGGCGGCAAAATACCTCGAACAGCTTCAAAATCAGTAAGCCAAATGAAAATAGCCAGAAGGGAAGCACTGAAAATCCTGGGTGCCGGCACCGCAGGGTTTATAGCCGGGGGGTTCGTCCTTCCCCATGGGGGCAAAAAACACCTGATAACGCTCAGCTTCGATGACGGGTTTGAGAAATCCAGCATCAGAACGGTCGAGATCTATGAAAAATACCATCTGAAAGCCTGCATAAATGTTATTGCGACCGCACATCTCAGTGATTTCAAACTGCCGAACGCGTATCACAGGTGGAAGACCGGTAATTTTTCCCTGTGGAATGACCTGAAAGCCAGGGGACATGAGATCATGCCCCATGGGTATAAACATGCCAACCTTGGGGAGATGCCTCTGACCGGCGCGCAGGATCTCGTTGACCGGTGCATTGATGTTTTCAATAAGGAACTCAACGATTTCGATGCCTCCGAATCGGTCTTTAATATGCCGTTCAATTCCTCCACACCCGTTCTCGAGAACTGGCTGCAAACCCGTTTCCGTGCGATAAGGACTCATGGCGGACCCGTAAATGCGTTGCCTGCAAAGGGAACATTCAGGTTGGGTTGCACTTCCTCAGGTCCGGAGAACATTGATGAACATCTTACGGCAACGATCCGTGATTTCCTGGACGGACCGCCTGCGTGGCTGATATACAATACCCACGGGCTGGATGATGAAGGCTGGGGACCCCTGAGTTCAGGGGTGCTCGATGAATTACTCTCGGAACTTTCCGGGACCGCAGGCGTGGAGATCCTTCCGGTCGTACCTGCGCTCAATATGACCTGGAGTAGCGGGTTGATACGGGATCGACCGTGTCATAAAGTCGTCTCAGCCGGCTACCCGCGGGCGAAATGATTAAACCGGAATTTAAACTGGGAACCCATGAAGAAACACCTCATAGTCCTGATCTTAGCATTGTCCGGATTATCGTCCCGGGCACAGATCGACCGGTACGAGACGCTCAGCAGGTATATTGAGAATCCGTCGCTGGTCGAAGAAAACCAGCTTCCGCCCCATGTATGCGTCATCCCCTATGAAAATGCCGAACAGGCACTTCAGGGTGATCCCGGAATTTCGGCATACTTCAGGTCCCTTAACGGAACATGGAAGTTCAGGTGGTCGGGCAGCCCGCTGGAATCCCCGAAAGATTTTCACATCAGCGAATTCGATGTTTCAGGATGGGACAATATCGAGGTCCCCGGTACCTGGCAGATGCAGGGCTTCGGCCACAAGATCTACCGCAACGTCCCCATGGAGTTTGCACCGTATGACCCTCCGCATGTACCGCTGGATTTCAATCCGACGGGATATTATGTAAGGGAATTTGAAATACCGCCTTCCTGGCAGGGGAGGAAGACCGTACTGCACTTCGATGGTGTAAAAGCCGGGTTCTGGGTGTGGATAAACGGTCAATACGCCGGGTTCGATAAAGGCAGCATGACCCCGGCAGAATTTGATATCTCCGGTCTTCTTACGACGGGTCCCAACAGGATCGCCGTCCAGGTGGTAAGATGGACCGACGGCAGTTATCTCGAGGATCAGGATATGTGGCGCTTTGCCGGCATCTACCGCGGGGTTTATCTCTATGCCCTGCCGAAAATCCACATCCGTGATTTTTTTATCACCACGGATCTTGATGATACCTATACAAATGCCAACCTTCAGATCGACTGTACAGTGGGAAACGAAACACCCGGTGCGACGGGGAAAGTGCATGTAAATGCCGTTCTCATGGATAAGGAAGGGAACCGGATCACGGTTCTTGACGGGACATTGAAAAATCTGGCGGCCCGTTCGCAACAAAAAATCAGGCTCTCAGGACAGGTCATCTCCCCGCACCTCTGGTCCGCCGAAAAACCAAATCTCTACACACTCGTTTTGTCCCTTGAAAATCCGGGTGCAAACCCGGCAGAAGTTGTAGGCGGAAAAGTCGGATTCAGGGAACTGGAGATCAGGGATGCGCAGATGCTGGTCAACGGTGTTCCGGTGATCATCAAGGGCGTCAACCGTCATGAGCATGATCCGCACCAGGGGACGATCCATGAGCAGGGAAGTGATAGAACGTGATTTTAAACTTATGAAAGAATTGAACATTAACGGCATCCGCACATCGCATTACCCCAATGACCCGCTGTTCTATGAGCTTGCCGATGAATGGGGCTTCTATATCTGCAACGAGGTCAATGCCGAGTGCCATTACGGTCAGGATTACCTCGCCTCCCAGCCGGGATGGGAGACCGCATTCATGGACCGGACCTCACGTTACGTGCAGAGGGACAAGAACCATCCTTCCGTGATCATGTGGAGCATGGGCAATGAATGCGGCCTCGCCCCGGTGCATTACCTTATGGCAGACTACGTAAGGACCACGGATCCGTCACGGTTCATCTATCATCAAACCAATAACCCCAATGGTGATGCACCCTTTGCCGATATATGCGGCACACGTTACCCGAATCCTGCCATGCTCGATGCCATCGGGGATACCACCACCAGACCTGTAGTTATGGGAGAATATGCCCATGCCGTAGGAAATTCGATGGGCCATTTTGATGATTACTGGGACCGGATCTATAAATACAGGTCCCTGCAGGGAGGCTTCATCTGGGACTGGGTGAACCAGAGCGTGGAAATGGACCTCATCACTACTGCTGATAAGTCAATATACCATCATGAAGCGGTATTGATGGGCAGACCGGAGGTCGTTGAAGGACACCAGGGAAAAGCAATCCGGTTAAGTGGCCTGGATGATTTCGTCGAAATAACCCCGGATGCCTCGCTCAATCTTACCGGAAATGCGCTCACCCTCCAGGCCTGGGTTTTCCCCCGCGGATTTAAAGGACCGAATACCTTCATTTCAAAAGGCGATCATGCTTTCTGCCTCGGTCAGTATCATGCGGATTCCGTCTCCTTTACGGTGCATACCGGCGGCGAATACAGGGTATCGGCCCTGCTGCCTAAAAACTGGGATCGCAACTGGCATCATATCGCCGGTGTCTACGACGGGGAAAGGATCATCCTTTACCTCGACGGCAGGGAAGCGGCTTCACAGCCAGCTTCCGGAACTCTCAGGAGGACCCGTTACGAAGTGATGGTCGGGAAAAACCATGAGGGGGATCATGAAAACACACCGGGATTTATCTCCAATGCCATCTTCGATGATATTATCATCCACCGGATCGCCCTCAAAAAGGAAGAGCTTTCCTGCAATGCGGGAGATCCTGTCCCGGACGAAAACCTTGTTCTCTGGCTGCCTTTTGAAGAAATGCAGAATAAAGGAACATTTTTAAGTTACGGGGCAACGCCGTATGCCTCTGCCACGATGGATGGGATCATATTTTCGGACAGGACGTATCAGCCCGAATCCTGGCAGGTAAAACATTCCCATTGCCCGGTGAAAGCCGAAGCGGTGGATTTTCAGAAAGGGATGTTCCTGGTCCGGAACAGGTATCATTTTACCGATTTGAATGAGATCGCCATCAGCTGGATCCTGCTGAAGGATGGCGAAGCGGTGGGACATGGCGATCTTCATCTGGATGTTGCTCCGATGCACGATACACTTATCCGTATTCCCGAAGTTATGGCGGAGAGCGGTCAGGGCGCCGATCTTGTCCTCCGTACCGAATACCGTACAAAATCTGAACAACGCTGGGCTGACGCCGGGTATGAGATCGGTTTCGATGAATTTGAAAACCCGGTCAAAAGCAGGCCACGGGTTTTTGCCCCCGCACCGCAAGGCCCCCCGCTGACGCTTTCCGGAAAGGATGGCAGCCTGGTGGTATCAGGGGAAGGCTTCAGTTATACCTTTGATCTGGCGCGGGGGATGCTTACCCAGATCCGATACGGGTCGACTGATTTTCTTGCCGGAGGTCCGCGGCTTTGTGTATCGCGACCGCCCATCGTGAACGAGATATCCATATGGACCCGCGCGGAATACGAGCCCTGGTACAACTGGGGCCTCGATTCACTGGTTCACGAGGTGGAATGGGTACGGGCCGACACTTCCGGCAACGGTGAAGTGCTCGTGAAGGTGAAAATGAATTCGTACGCTTTCCGGGAACGCACCCTCCAGTTCAACAGTCTTTTTGAATACAGGGTCTTCCCTGCA
The DNA here is from genome assembly GCA_963763215.1 of uncultured Bacteroidales bacterium. Lineage (GTDB taxonomy): Bacteria > Bacteroidota > Bacteroidia > Bacteroidales > DASQZK01. Next base: position 20,720 of record CAVXNX010000013.1, on the reverse strand, counting down.
GGAACCCTTACCATCGATCACAGTGTCGATTGTAACCTGGAACTCCCGGCAAGGAGACCGAGCGACGATATCCCCTGGTTTCAGAAACTCGGTCTTGACATGAAGCTGGTCCCCGGGATCGATCGGTTCACCTGGTACGGCAAAGGACCGTTTGAAACCTATCCCGACCGGAAAACGGGTGCCCCTACCGGTGTATATTCGGTACAGACGGATTCGGTCATCATGCCCTACGACATCAACCAGGGTTTCGGCAACCATACGGATGTAAGATGGCTTGAGATCACCCACCGGAACGGGACCGGTATCCGGTTCGAAGGGGATGAGATGCTGAACTTTACCGTGAACCCCTATGAGAACCTGGGTGATACCTGGTATCCCTACCAGCTGAAAAGATCAGGATCCGTACAGCTGAGCCTTGACCACAAGGTGAGCGGGGTGGGCGGCACTCCCGTGACCGTAAGGCACAGGTTCAGGACATATCCCGGGGAATATCATTACCGGATCATTGTTCAGCCTGCCGGCCGGGACGGGACCGCACTGAGATGAACCTCCGGTGAGAGGACCGGTGATCCCCAATTTACGAAACCAAACCTAATCATACGGGCATGAAAACCTTCCTCACACTACCAATGCTTTATCTGACCCTGTCTGCAGGATTACCCGTTGATACGATGAAAGCGCAGGAGATCACCGAAATCGGAATTTATCCCGATTCAGTGATCTCCGATGTTTCTTCCCATCCTGTCGGGATCAACCTCGACTACTTCATGGATGGCGACCGGTTTCCCGCAGCCTCCCAATCGGTTGCCACGGTACTCTCGGATATGGGGGTGAAATATCTGCGTTATCCCGGCGGCGATAAATCGGACCTCACTCTATTCAGCGTGCCTCCGTATGAGAAAGCTCACCCCACCCTGGCCCGCACAGGGAAAGGAGCTGCAAACTACCCCCGGGTTTTGAAGGATTTTAAAGAATTCAAATATGATGTACTCGATTTCGACGAGTTCATCACCCTTTGCCGCGAAATCAATGCTGAACCGGTTGTCGTAGTCCCTGCCGACGGGTACCTGGTGAATTATCCCCCGGGAAGTACATGGACAAAACGTGAAGATCTCATAAAACACGCCGTGGAATGGGTAAGGTATTCGAATGTTAAAAAGAAATACAACGTGCATTTCTGGATGATCGGGAATGAATGCTGGCATAAGAACAATGAGAACTCGACAGCTGAGATCTATGCGAAGGATGTGGTGGATTTCGCCAAAGCCATGAAAGCCGTCGATCCATCCATCGCCATCATCCCCAATGGCAATTCCGTTGATTTTTTCAGTGAGGTGATCCGGACTGCCGGTGATTACATCGATTATTTGTGCCTGAGCAATTATCCGGTCTACAATTACTATGGCAGCTATATGTCTTACAGGGATACTGCCCGCGACCTGATGGGACCGGTCCGGAGAGCCCTGACAGCCATCGATCAGGCAGCAACGGATCCACAGAAGGAAAAACTGCGGCTTATCGTTGCCGAATACGGCCCCTTCGACTGGGGTGGGAAATGGCCGATGATCAATGATATGGGCCATAATCTCGCCAACTTTGAGATCACGGGTCTGCAACTCTGCCAGCCGGAGATCCTTTTCTCATGTTTCTGGAATACCCGGTGGATCGATAACGATTCGATCGGGAACAGTGTGTTCGATGCGATCGATAAGGATAACCGGATGAATGCAAATGGCCTGGGATTGATGATCTGGGGCAAATTTTTGGGGAAAGAAATGGTGTATTCCACCTCGTCCCCGATGATCCGCACCTTCGCCAGTTACACTCCAGAAGATCATACACTTATGGTATTTCTGATGAATAAATCTGATGTTCCCTCTATCCTAAAAACGAATGTGTCCGGGTATAAAAAGATCAAAACCGTATCCGTATGGGAGTTGACAGGAAAGAATGCTGAGGATACGGAACCGGTGTGGCACGAACTTAATCTTCCGGAAACAAATCAACTCATTGTTTCCGGAACGAGTATCCAGGTGGTTAAGTATAAACTTGAAAATTAACCCGTGCCGCTGATACTCCGGAAGGTATCCAATACGGATTAATGTATCCACGGACAAAAATAAGCATTATGAAAGCAAAATTCATCCGGTTCATCCTTATCTCATTTGCGGGGCTTTTGCTGATCACGGCATGCGTAGATCAAACCAGAGATCGGAAAGTCCTGTTCGAACCGTCGGCACGCAATGAAGAACGCATTTCTTCATTGACGGGAGATGCCATTCAGGGCAGCACCTCAGGAATCCATATTGATTTCGCACCAGGCAGTAAAACCTCGGTCCTTATCATCCGGCCTGAAAACGGAATATGGCATGTGAAGGATTACCGGTTTGTAAAATGCAGGATCAGGAATACCGGCAATACCACCCAGGTGGCTGAACTCGGATTCGGCGACTACGATCTCACACTTGGCGGAACGGTCATCCCTCCCGGTAAGACCAAAATCCTGAAAGCCGTTATTTACAGGACGGAACATCCTTCCTATATTGACAGCCTGTTTCCCGTTATGCACGGAAAACCTGACGGTTCGTTGCGGGGATGGATGAATTCCACAGGGGATTCGGTATCTTTTATAAGGCTCATTTTTAACGGATTGAAACCGGGAGCCTCAGTCAAAATCGGAAAGATCTGGCTGGAGGAAGAATACGGGCTCTATTCAAAGGAAGAATTAAAGAAAAAGTATTACCCGTTTGTCGACCGTTTCGGACAGTACATGGATAAAGACTGGCCGGAGAAGATCCATAAAACGGGTGATCTGTTCACATATGACGAACAGGAAGCCCGGGAACTGGCAGGATTGCAGCCTTCCCCTGAACGCGATCAGTACGGCGGCTGGGCCACCGGACCTGCACTGGAAGCCACCGGGAGGTTCAGGGTAGAAAAGGTAAACGGTAAATGGTGGTTCGTGGACCCGGAGGGCAGGCTTTTCTGGTCGCATGGCATCGATTGCGTTGAATTCGGAGCACAGACGAGGACGAAAATATCGGGTTGTGAAAACTTTTTCAGTGAACTTCCGGATGATGGCCAACGGGAGGGGAAACTCTACATTTTAACCGGGTATCACGAAGATACAATCAAATGGCTGAGTTTTCATGCACTGAACCTCTTCAGGAAATATGGCGACGAATGGAAGAAAAAAAGCGGAGAGCGCCTCCATGAAAGGCTGCGGAACTGGGGAATGAATACGATCGGTAACTGGTCCGATCCCGGGATCTATCTTCAGAGGAAAACACCGTATGTATTGACGGCATCTACCAAAAAAACCGGCATCATCGCCGACCCCTATGCCCCGGATTTCAGGGAGGACCTGGAACGCAGCCTGAAAGCCCGGAAGGATGAACTGGGCGACCCCTGGTGTCTCGGAGTATTCGTTGACAATGAACTGAAATGGGGGGTGAAATGGGCGCCGAAAATACCGGAGCAGATCCTCACCGCTCCCCCGGATCAGCCTTCCAAATCGGCCTTTGCCGAAATGCTGAAAAATAAATACGGCCCCATTGAAAATCTTAACAAAGCCTGGGGAACAAATTTCCCCGGCTTCGATGACCTGCTCCGGAATGATGTCGTGCTGCCCGGTGCTTCCGGGGATCTGCATGAATTCATGGAGGCTTTCACCCGTCTTTACTATTCATCCTGCAGGAATGCCGTAAAAGCCGTCGATCCCGGAATGCTCTACCTGGGGTGCCGGATGGATTTCCATCTCTATCCGGAAGATACCTCGCTGAATTATGTGATCAGGATCGCATCGGAATATTGCGACGTTGTCAGCTTTAACCGGTACCGTTATACCTGCACGGAGCTCGTTCCGCCCGACGGCGGTGATTACCCGCTGATCATCGGTGAATTTCATTTCGGCTCCCTGGAAACCGGATTGCTTCAGCCGGGACTGAGGTATGCGGCTGACCCGCGAAGAACGTGCAGAACTGTATGAACATTATGTGCAAAGTGCCCTCGAAAATCCTTACATAATCGGCACCCATTGGTTCCAGCTTGTCGATCAGTCCGTGACCGGACGCCCCGACGGTGAGAATTACCAGGCAGGATTCCTGACCGTGGGGGATGTGCCACAGCAAGAGATCGTATCCGCTTCGGCGGAGCTGGGCAGGCGGATGTACGAGGATAAGGAACGGGAGTAACTGAAATCCGCGGAAGGACCCCAATGTCAATGTGAGGATAACAAGTGCCAAACCGTATTGATCGATCAGCAGAAGAACGGAGGAAAATGGGTATTTTTGGGAGAAGCCTTATTCGATAGGGGGAAACACAAAGCGGTGACGGTTCACGGAGAACGCGGATGTTTGGTTGCAGCCGATGCCGTAAAATTTGAATTTTCCGGGAAACAATGAATGTGTCTTTATCATCGCAAAAGAGCAGGTATAGAAATGAAAGCCGGAGAACTATTTTACTGGTTTTCATTCTCACTGTGAGTTTTGCGTCTGGAACTTTGGCTGCAGCATATCCCCTGCCAAAACAGGATTCGGTTTTGATCTATGCGGATCAGTCAAATTCTGCCGCCTTGTATTCACTGAAAAAACTCATATCAGATCTTTCCTCAAGAGCCGGCAGAGTCACAATACTCACGCCGGGTGAATACCCTGGCGATCATTCCGGCGGTGTCAAAAGTTACATCCTTCTCAACCGGCAGAATCAGAATTTCACATCCTGGTATGAAGGAATTTCCGGCAGATCTCTGATCGGGCTTAAACCCGGCGGATTTTCCATAGAAAAAAAAGGAAATTCCATTATTGTTGCGGGTTTCGATGAGGCCGGATTATTATATGGAGTTTGCGAACTGATCGAACGGCAAGAGATGGGAACGATGGATACAACAGACTCTTTCGTATCCAACCCCAATCTGGCCTTCAGGGGGATCAAATTCAACCTGCCCTGGTCAACGTACCGCGTCCATGAATCCCTGTCGATGCATTATGAGACCTGCCGTGATCTTCGATTCTGGGAAAAGTTCCTGGACATGATGGCGGAGAACAGGTACAACCATCTGACTCTTTGGGCGATCCATCCCTGGAGCTATATGATAAAACCGGATAAATACCCGGAAGCCTCTGGCCTGACCGCTGAGGAATTGCTTGATTGGCAGAATTTCTGGCATAAATTGTTCGCGATGGCCGAAGAACGGTCGATAAACGTTTTGATGGTATATTGGAATATTTTTGTCTCCCCGGAATTCGCAAAAGCCCACAATGTAGCACTGTACAGTACGAACCTGGCGTCGGGCTATAACGGAGAGGGAGATTATTCGGCCCTGGTTCAGGATTACAACCGGGAGGCTGTCAGACAGGTATTGTCGGAGTACCCCGGACTTTCCGGACTGGGTATCAGCCAGAACGAAAGAATGGAAGGCAGAACCGACGAAGAATGGCAGAAATGGATCGTCGATACTTACTTTGATGTATTGGGTAGCGCCGACGGAAGCCGTGAACTGATGCTCAGGGCACATACCCATCCGGATCCCTTGCTTACACGTCAAGCCGTTGAATCTAACAGGGAAAAATTAAAAGGTCCGGTCTGGATCTCCGTGAAATTTAACTGGTCGCATGCTTTCGCCTCACCGAAATTGTTCTATATACATGGCGGGTCAACATCAGACGCGCTGTGGAATCCGCCCCCGGAAGATTACAGGATCTTATTCAAGATCCGGAATGAAGATTTCTTCATATTGCGTTGGGGTCAACCCGGTTTTATCCGTGACCTGATCAGGGAGAACAGCAAGCCTTATGTGGATGGGTATACCATTGGTTCGGAAACCTATATCCCGGCGAAAGAATATACGACAAAGCCGGGAGATCATCTGACCTGGGATTACGGTTTCGAGAAACAGTGGCTTTTTTATCAGTTGTGGGGCCGACTGATGTATGATCCCTCGACGCCTGATGCGGTATTTGAACATGCTTTCGACAAGAAATACGTACCCGGAACCGGGAAACCTTTACTGGCTGCATCCGCCCTGGCGGGGAACATGCCATTGCGCCTTGCGACCTATTATTCTTCATCGTGGGATTTTACCTTGTATTCGGAAGGTTTTTTGTCCGGGGCGACACAGACATGGCGCGGTCAGTATTTTGACCAGACCTCGGCTTTCATCTCGCTGGAAGAGATCATCCATAGCAAAACCCTTGATCCTGCCTGGATGAATATCCGGGAATACGCCGACCTGCTGAACAACGGGTATAGGATCCCAACGGAGAGGTACACCCCTGAAGAGCTTGCAGAGGACCTTGTGCAGGATGGCGAAAAGGCCCTTAGGTTACTGGATGCCATGGGTACCAGAAATCCCACCCTGCGCCATGAGATCGCCGATCAAAAGGCATGGGCTTACCTCAGCCTGTATTTCGGCTTTAAGCTGAGAGCCGGCATAGCTCTTCAGCTTTACCGGACCACAGGGATTGAGCAGCACCGGGAGGAGGCTCTGAAGCAAATTTTAACCGCTTCGGATTATTGGGAAATGATCTGCAAAATGACCGATCCCTATGCGAGGGAGATCCCTTTGCTGCACCTGGGTGATGATTATATTACCACCCCGTTCACACGGCCGGTGACCCGGTTTTCCTGGAGGGCGTTTTCCGGAGAGGTAAAAAGGGATGAAGAGATTGTCAGGAACTGCAAAAAAGGGGATCTTCCCTGAAATCAGATAAAAACAATGATCATGGACCGGAAACATAACCGCAGGCAATTTTTGAAAACGGTTGCTGAAGCTTCAGCGGCATTATCGTTATATCCCGGAGGCACACTCGCCAGCACGGGGAATTTTTTACAGGGATTAAGACTCGGCGGACCCTTATTTGGGAAGTTTGACGGGCCGGAAGAGTGGATTGCTGCTCTTCAATCGCTGGGTTACCGTGCAGCGTATTGTCCGCTTGAGCCGGGAGCCGGCAGCCGGGAGATCAATGCGTACCGCAAGGCAGCGCAAAAGGCCGGAATCGTGATATCCGAGGTCGGGACATGGAGCAATACTATCAGCCCGGAGGAACCGGAAATGCGGGAGGCTATCGGGAAATGTATCAAGGGACTGCAGCTGGCAGATGAGATCGGAGCAAACTGCTGCGTCAATATCAGCGGATCAAGAAACAGGGCGCACTGGGCCGGTCCGCATAAAGACAACCTCACCACGGACACGTTCGACCTGATCGTGGAAAATACCCGTAAGATCATTGATGCGGTAAAACCTGTACAGACCTACTTCGCCCTGGAGGCTATGCCCTGGGCGATCCCCCATACACCCGGAGAATATGTCGACCTGATAAAAGCCATTGACCGCGATCGCTTTGCCGCCCATCTCGATCCCGTGAATTTTATCACCAGCCCGGAGATCTATTTCCGGAACGGGGATATGATCAGGGAATGCTTCCGCCAATTCGGACCCTATATCCGGAGCTGCCATGCCAAGGATATCACCCTGAGGGAAGACATCTATACGCCACATCTGACCGAGGTCAGACCGGGGCTGGGAAATCTCGATTACCGGGTTTACCTGCATGAACTTTCAAAGCTGAAAGACATCCCGCTGATGATGGAACATCTCGAAACCGCTGCGCAGTATGAACAGGCGGCGGAATACATACGCGATTCCTATGAAACCGACGATTGATAATCGTTGCCATCGTATAACTTGACTGTGCAGATTTAATTTGCTTATATGCCAGTTCATTCGGTTTCATTTCATTTACAAGCTGGTTCATATTTAGTGTCAGAAAGAAAACTCATGTTTTTTAGCCGTGCTTGATAAGAAAACGTCAAGAGCAAGGCTTGCGATGACTGAAAAACAGGAGTTTACTATTCGTAAATGACTGTTTTGAAGTCGAGCATAACGCAGCTATTGGCGTTTTCTTGCAAGCACTATTTAACAATCTGCCATTTTAAATTCGATATCTGAAAGATCGATCTTCCGTACTGAATTGTCCATAATTGCCCATTCATCCTTTTCTCCAATAATTGCAACAATACCAATGGTTTTGGATATAATAACCCTGTCAAATCTCTTTGATGGAGTCTGTTTAGTATTTTTATAAACAATTAGATCTGTATAAGCTTTACCGTTTATCGTTAAATTATCAATTTGCTCTGAGTAAATCATCCATTCGTCATTGATAGCAATCTCGGATTGCTCGACCACGTCAGAATCATAGAATCTGATTTCTATCTTGAAAGAGTCTGAGGATAAGTTTAGTGTGAAGGAATTTACACAGGAACATTTTTCTCCAAATCTGATTTTATCAGTGTGATAAATTTCGCTGTATTCAACAGTCAGAGTATCCGTGTTCGCGTTTTGGAAAATGACGATCTTGTCATTTGTCTTATATGGCATCCACTCAATTATCTTATTGTTAAAGCTATCGCACCTTTCTGCACAACCGGTCAATATAATTATTAATGACATAGGAACCAATAAAATGATGCAATGTCTTACCATATTAAAGCATGTTAATTTTTGTTAGCTGACATCCATATACACTCAGCATCTCACCAAATATATATTAAACGTAATATTCCGTATACATATCCTATGTATTTTACAAACGCAGGCTTTTAAATATTTCAAATGATTTGCAAGTCAGCAGTACACCGTTTCCTCAAAGATTAAACCGTAATAGCATACGAAATTATCCCTGAAATGACCATATTCCCAATTCCCGGAGTACTTTACTATCTGATAAATAAAGTAATATCAATCTCTTCTGATGCATAATTTATAACCTCCGAATTTATTAGGAGGCAACAAATATTCTATCTAAACTTCAAGATTGCTTAATAAAATTATAATTATTTTTTGATTTTCATCGGTTTTCGGAATTTTATTTCATCATACAGCAATTTCCAGAGCACTAGAAAAGTGGTTGCTATTAAGTACTTATGCATTAAAAATCGTTATTAAATCTTTTGTCCTCTATACTCTCCTGAATCTTCGATGGCTGTCATTTGGAAGGAGTTACAACGACATAAAAACCTCCCTGTTCCCACCCAAATTGAATCGAAGCGATATATAATAATTTCCGGATTTCCGATTGTTCAATCATGATTGGAATCATCGGATTAATCCTGGGATGAATGGGTATTGGAAATTTTTCGGGAGCAGTCATCGTCTCTTCCCTTGTTGCCTGCGGCAAACCACAAAATCTCAGTTTTTCTGCCGGTTGACAGCCGCAGTAATGATAACGGAACACAGTTTTACGGAATGCTGCTCCCCGCCTTTTGCTTCAATGGTCAGCCGGCCATCGGTCACGGTGACCCGCCGTTCAAGCGTTGCAAACTCGTTCGTGTACAGCGTTTTTGCGTCCCAAAACTGCACCCCTTCCACATTTACCGTACAATATGAAGGATACCTCGGATCGCCGGCGGTTATCCGCACCAGGTAATCCCCGTTTTCGACCTTAGCCTCCCAGACGGCATCTTTTTCAGCATCGCAAAACGTTTGCAGCCGGATATCAGGAGCTCTTCTCGCCGGGGGTGTCTGCGCTTTATACAGCATCCGGCCGGAATGATCAGTCTGCCATCCGAAACAGAACCCTTCCCTTTCACCATACAGATCACCGTTATCTTCCAGATAACCTATGGGTGGCGTGACTCCTGACGGCTGAAAATTGATCATCAGCTTTTCGCCGATGTGATGACCGAAGGATTGTGGAGATGAATGAGTTGGTAAGGTATCGTTTGCGTTTATCAATGGAGGAGGCGTTTTACATTCGGGAGACGGAGTATTGATAGCGGATTTCACTTCATGCGTCGACTCAGCCGACAGCCAGAGAACCCAGTCCTGTCCGGTACCTCCGCCACCGGGCGGAATAATCGTGATTCGCTGTCCTTCGGCAACCGGATCTTTCAAACGGCATACGGCACCCGTCCGGGGGTTAAACCAATGGGCTACGAATTTTCCCGGCGTTTCCGGCAGTCCGAAGGTTATTGCCCCGCCATGGAGCGCATAGATGAGATAATCCCTGCCTTTATCACCAAGCGCCCAGACATCTTTGGGATTTGAGATAACATACGGGCAGGGTGTCATCTGCCATAAGGATGTGGAGAGACAGGAATTGATAAACCTGTAGGTGGTTTCGATGACCGGCCATTTTGCCGGTGCAATGTAATGCGAGGGAGGAAGAAACGGTTTTTTGGGCGGAAGGGCGTCCGGATAAATAAAGTCCGCCATCAACATGGATCCGCCGGCCATCAGGAATGCCCATAATTGCTCGTGGGAACCGGAGAAAGAATGGAGGAGGGCCATTGAAGGATATCGCATCCTGTATTCGTTGACCAGCCGGTAAACCTGTTCCGGACTCGTGTTGTTCACGCGGCCCAGATAACGCCCAGGCACTTCCTTTCCCCCGGGAGGTGCGAACAGCGTACCGTCGCGGTCATACCACCACCTGCTCATGTCAATGGTCCCGATCATACTGGCTCTTTCCGGATCGGCAAGGACGGCTTCCGTGACGTCTTTTGTTGCTCCAAGCGCAACCTGAACTTTCCTTCCGGTCTCATTTTCCCAAAGCCGGATCTCATCGAGCCAGAAATCCACGAACGATTCCGGTCCCGTATATTCCTCGCTCAAACAGAAAACAACATTTCGGAAAGACCCCAGCTCATCAAGGCATTTCCGGATGTATAACCGGTGAAGGTTCCGTTGCAACGGTGTGGCTACAGCATAAAAAGCATCGGCAGCCGGATTTTTATCCGGAAGTGAAACGTTCTGAATATTATTCCCGGGCCGCCATGGGAAATCCTCATAATGAGCCTGGATTTCAGTAAGAATATGTTGTTGATAGAAATCAAAAAAGAAGATCAGCCCTTTCTGGTCACAACGTTTCGCAAACCGGGTAAGGCGGTCAAAATACCAGGGATTAAAATGGGTGAGATCATACTCAGGAAGACCGTCGGATGCCCTGCCGGAGTCGCTCCGGGCCCATGGCATCTCCAGGAACGGGGGCACAGCATTTGAATCGCTTCTCGGTCCAAGGTCATGGGCATCACGCCGGCGGTCATACCATATCCCGTAATGATGGATCAATCCGGGGAAACCGTACTGCTTCAGCGAGGAAGACAGTGAATCGAGATCTTCTGTAAATAACGGACCGGTCCTGTCCGGATCATGGCGCGTGATATTGGGCCCTTCCACCTTTGCCACCGCAAACCATTTATCTCCGGGAGTGCGAAGTCCGCCCCAGATGCTGCTGTTGTGAAAAAATCCCCAGATGACCCGGCCATCCTGCTGAAACCATCCGTTTTTCACCAGGTCGGCAGATGGAAAATTTAAGGTATCCTCTGCTTGTACGCACTGCCCGGTAATCCGGCTTTCTATCCTCTGGCGCATCCCCTTCCCTGGCATGGCCGGGTATAGATGCACCCAACATAACAAGCAGGAACGCAAGTTTTAACTGCATAACCGTAAACCTTAAAGTTTGAAAGATACCGCTGTCAAAATACTAAAAAAATTGGCCGTACTGAAATTTAGCAGCTAACAAAAACAACCATTGTCCGGAGGGATAAAAACGCATTCCTCTATTCACATACTTTAATTTTTTTTAAATCATTTTAACACTTTGTTTTTTCATCTTTAAAATGACTTTTGCCCTATACAGGTAAACTCATTAAAAAAAACGTTACGCTCTGAAAATTAAAAATATGTATCACATTTGCTGACAATAGGTCAATCGTATTCGCAATTCATTTAAAAAGAAGGAGGATTTTTTTATGTCAATTCGTACGATGTTTTTAGGTCTGTTCTTCATTCCGTTATTCATGGCGAATGGTGCAGAAGCTGCCGACGGCGTAACCCTTTATACACCCTATACGGATGTTTCCGTTCCGCCGGGAGAATCCCTGAATTATACCGTCGATGTCATCAATAATGGGAATACCACCCGGAATATCAGCCTTTCTGTTTCGGCTTTGCCGACGGGATGGAATTACAGTCTGAAAGCCGGGGGCTGGGATATCCGGCAGCTCTCTGTGCTTCCCGGAGAAAAGAAATCACTGGCTTTTAATGTTGTCGTGCCCCTGAAAGTCAATAAAGGGAATTATCATTTCACACTTGTCGCCAGGGGCTATGATAAGCTGCCGCTTACGGTGAATGTCTCTGAAAAGGGAACCTTCAAAACAGAATTTACTTCCGGTCAGGCCAATATGGAAGGTAATTCAAAATCCACATTTACCTTCAGAACCACACTGACCAATGAGACCGGTGATAAACAATTGTATTCCCTGCGGGCCGATACCCCCCGGGGCTGGATCGTGACCTTCAAGCCGGAATACAAACAGGCCACATCGGTTGAGATCGATCCCGGTAAGAGCAAGGATATTACGATCGATATCAAGTCACCCGAATTCATTGCCGCCGGTTCCTATAAAATTCCGGTATTTGCCCTGACCAGTTCGACCTCTGCCCATTTGGACCTGGAGGTGGTGATCACCGGTACCTACGATATGGAACTGACCACACCCACGGGCTTATTGAGTACTTCACTCACCGCGGGTCATGAAAAAAGATTCCCTCTTCTGATCAAAAATACCGGATCGGCCTCGCTCACCGGTGTAACACTGCGTGCCTCCAACCCCGTCAACTGGGATGTCCGCTTTGAACCTGAAAAAGTGGATAAGATCAGTGCCGGTGAAAATATACAGGTTTTTGCCACGGTCAAGGCAGACAAAAAAGCCATTGCCGGTGACTATGCGATCACCATTACCGCCAGCACACCGGAAGCTTCGTCAAATGCAGCTTTCCGGATTGCCGTGAAAACTCCCATGTTATGGGGATGGGTCGGCATTCTGATTATTGTAGTTGCTCTTGGCAGTGTATTCTACCTCTTCAGGAAATACGGAAGGAGGTGACACGTGGAAGGTAATATCATTGAACTGGTTAACCTGAGTAAATCATACGGTTCATCTAAGGTTGTCGATCAACTTACCCTAACGGTCAGGGCCGGGGAGATTTTCGGCCTTCTCGGTCCCAACGGCGCCGGGAAATCCACTACCATTCTCATGATCATGGGGCTGGCAGAACCCGATTCCGGACAGGTGCGTGTTTGTAACATCGATCCGGCACGGAATCCGATCCCCGTTAAAAGGAAAGTCGGTTACCTGCCCGAAGATGTGGGTTTTTATGATGATCTCACGGGACTGGAGAACCTCGTCTTCACAGCGGGACTGAACGGGATCGCAAAGCGCGTGGCAATGGAAAAAGCGGAAGGATTACTCGATAAGGTCGGCCTTTCAGGTGAAGGACAAAAAAAGGCGGGCAAATATTCTCACGGGATGCGACAGCGTCTCGGACTTGCCGATGTTCTCATAAAGGATCCTGAAGTTATTATTCTCGATGAACCCACTCTCGGGATCGATCCGACCGGTGTGCGCGAATTGCTGGAACTGATCGTCAACCTGAGCAGGGAGGAAGGCATCACGGTCCTGTTCTCCTCTCACGATTTACACCAGGTGCAAAAGGTCTGCAACCGGGTCGGTTTGTTCGTGAACGGAAAACTTCTGGCACAAGGGGACATTCAGACCCTGTCACACGAATTATTTTCCGGCAGTGCCTTTACGGTTGAAGCCGGAATCACCATTCCGCAGGGCGGGTACGAACAAAAAAGTGAAACTCCCTGATCCTGACCCTCTCCTTGTAAGGCTTCAGAACCTGGATGGCGTTCTGTCGATAAATGAAAAAAACAGCCTGTACCAGATTGAATGTTCCCGGGATCTGACCTCTGAGATTGCCAGGACCGTCATTGAATCGGGAGCATCTCTCCATTTTCTGAACAAGAAGGAATACGGGCTTGATGATATTTATTACCGTTATTTTGAAGGAGGAACGGATGATGAATAAACCGGAACAATCGATCCCGGCTTCAGCTGAAACCGGGCATACAGGACAGGTAAATTTTTTTTCCGGATCATCTAAACGTATTCACACCGGGAAAAAAGAAAGGATCCCCGGTCCTTTCCGCATCATTGTCGAAAAGGAAATCTCGGGGCATGTCAGGAGCTGGCGATTTATCATCCTGATCGCCATCATCGCTCTCACCTGCCTGGGATCACTCTATGCTTCCCTGACGAGCATGGGCAGAGAAATGACGGCCGAACAGCCTGAAGGAGCCTTCCTGTTCCTGAAGTTATTCACCAGTTCGAACGGAACACTGCCATCCTTTATCGTGTTTGTCAGCTTTCTTGGCCCCCTGCTTGGCATCGGACTCGGTTTTGACGCGGTTAATTCAGAGCAAAACAGGGGGACACTAAGCAGAATCCTCTCCCAGCCTATTCACAGAGATTACCTGATCAACGCCAAATTTACCTCTGCCCTTATTGTGATCAGCATTATGTTGTTTGCCCTGACCTACCTGGTTATGGGGATCGGGCTCATTGCAACCGGTATACCTCCCGGATTTGAGGAGTTTCTCCGCATCAACTTCTTCATTCTGACCAGCATCATTTATATCGCTTTCTGGCTGAATCTGTCGATTCTATTCTCGGTACGGTTCAGGCAGGCGGCAACTTCTGCACTGGCGGGCATTGCCGTATGGCTTTTTTTCACCGTATTTTATCCCCTCATCGTCAATCTCATCACCCGGGGAATCGAACCTTCAAAATTTGCACCGGCTCATCTCATTTATGCCTATGAAAAGATCAAATTTTTGCTGGTTCAGATCATGCCCAACGAGCTTTTCAGCGAATCCACCTCTACCCTATTGATGCCGGCGGTGCGAAGCCTGGGCCCCCTGACCATGGAGCAGGTACAGGGAACCGTTCCCGGACCGTTACCTCTTGCTCAGAGTATACTGCTGGTATGGCCGCAGATTACCGGATTGATTGCCGTCACGGTCGTTTGTTTTGCTTTGTCCTACCGTTCCTTCATGAGGAAAGAGATTCGTTCGAGATGATTGAGGGGGGGGTAGTCGGTGGTCGGTGGTCGGTGGTACCACTTCGCTAAAGCTACGAGGTACGAGGTCGGTGGTCGGTGGTCGGTGGTCGGTGGTCAGTGGTCGGTAAGTCGAGGTACGATGGTCGGTATTCGGTATTCGGTATTCGGTATTCGGTATTCGGCAATACCGCTTCGCTAAAGCTACGAGGTACGAGGGGATGGTACCACTTCGCTAAAGCTTCGAGGTACGAGGTCGGAAGGTGGAAGGTGGTGGTAGCGCTTCGCTAAAGCTACACGGTACGAGGGCAGAACAAACAACAAGTCGAGGTTGTTGGGTAAAATCAAAAGGTGGCAAATCGTGGAGCCATGACTTTGATCTAACCTAAAAGTAAAAAAATGAGAAAAATAATCGTCATCTCAATGATCACGCTGGACGGCGTGATGCAAGCGCCCGGCGGACCAGAGGAAGATCCGTCGAACGGTTTTACCTTTGGCGGCTGGACAGCGCCTTACGCGGGTGACAATGGCAATGAATTCTTCCTAAAGAATATGCAGCCCGCTGAATATCTTTTGGGCCGGAAGACCTACTCGATTTTTGAAGGTTACTGGCCCGACTACCCGGAGATCTGGCCCGGCATTAACCAGGGTACCAAATATGTCCTGAGCAATACGCTTGAAAAGTCGGCAAAGTGGGATAATACAGTATTCCTTAAAAGCGAGGATGACATCAAAAACCTGAAAAATTCGGACGGTTCCGAACTTCATGTTTGGGGAAGCGGCAAGCTCATACAGTTGCTCCTGAAGAATGACCTCATTGACGAGCTCAGGCTGGTGACCTATCCATTGACGCTTGGCCAGGGACAAAAGCTGTTCGCCGATGGCACCATTCCCGCAGCATTTACATTAACCAGGAGCTCGGTTACGGCCAGTGGAGTTATTATGGCGAACTACGATCGGGCCGGGGAGGTCAAGACGGGGACGGTTGGATAGGGGGGGCGGTACCACTTCGCTGGGGCTACGCGGTACGAAGTCGGTGGTCGGTGGTACCACTTCGCTAAAGCTACGAGGTACGAGGTCGGTGGTCGGTGGTCGGTAATCGGTAATCGGTAATCGGTAATCGGAAGTCGGTGGGCAGTGGGCGGTGAGCAGTGGGCGGTAGTACCGCTTCGCTAAAGCCTACGCGGTACGAGGTCGGGATCAACTCTTCCACTTCACCAAATCACCAAATCACCAAGTCACCAAATGAAAAGGGGTCGGTAGTCGGTAATCGGTGTCGGTAATCGGTAGTCGGTGGGCAGTGGGCGGTGAGCAGTGGGCGGTAGTACCGCTTCGCTAAAGCTACTCGGTACGAGGACGGTATGGGATTCTATTAAGATAGTTGCGGCGTTTGGAATAAATGGACTTGCGAGTCACTTTTTGAACACTCTCTTTTTGAATGGACCTCATTGAAGCAACGCCGATGGATAATTGATTTATAAGCACATGCCATAGGGAAAAGTCAGTGAATTCAATTGTTAGCAACCGTAGACCTTGCCTTATTAAATTCTTTCAAAGTCTTTTTTAGACCTTTATTAATAGTCCATTGTGGATTGACCATCGAAGAATTACCCGTTTGGACCTTAGTGTCGGTCCATACGATTAATTCTCCATTTCTATCAAATATTTTTAATTCCAAATAAATATCTGATTTACCAGTAATCAAAGATGGTTTATCAATTTCTTCAAGATTTAATAATGATTTATAGATGAATGAATTTCTGAGAAAATATATTTTTGAAATCAAGAAAGCATCAAGATTATTCTTTGTACAACTATTTTCAATATCCGATTTTTTTATTGATTCAAAGGAAATTGTATCATCCAGAAAAACTATTTTTTTTATCCCTGCATTTGAGAGATTATTCTTAAACTCATTTTTGAAGACAGTGCAATATGGATTAAAAAAACCTTGATTAATAGTATCATATTCAGAATAACTAATCCCAATTTTTGAAATAGAATTTAATTCCAAAGTTTTTATTCTTATATTCTGACTATAAATGATCAGACTATTAACGAACAAGATGGTGGAGGTTATTAAAAATTTTGGCTTCATTCTGGTCTTCTTTTTTTGATTGTTAAAAATCGGTAATACCGCTTCGCTAAAGCCATGTTGTTCGGGTCGGTGTGGGATTCTATATGGTTAATGGCGTTTCGGCTTATTCCGAGGATACCCTGCCAATGATTCCACTGATACCCAGCCATCTTTAAAGATCGACCACCGACCCCATACCGTGTACCTTTGGCGAAGCGGTACTACTGACTACCGATTACCGATTACCGATTACCGATTACCGATTACTGACTACCGATTACCGATTACCGATTACCGATTACCGATTACCGATTACCGATTACCGATTACCGATTACCGATTACCGATTACCGATTACCGATTACCGATTACCGATTACCGATTACCGATTACCGATTACCGATTACCGATTACCGATTACCGATTACCGATTACCGATTACCGATTACCGATTACCGATTACCGATTACCGATTACCGATTACCAAATCTATACTCCCCGCTCCCAACTTCGAATACAGCATAACCGTCTTTCTCCTGTAAAAAGTTAATGCTCCCGCCGGGGGTGATCTTATTCCCGCTCTCCAGGATATCGCTGGATGAATGCGAAGGCACCCAGACCGTTGCGTGGCTGCCGACGGGGACGGTAATATCCATGGTAAAACCCGTGTTTTTATTCTCCCAGTGGATTCCGGCTTTGCCATAAGGTGTCTGGTTTGAATAGGTCACCTCCTTCAGTCCGTCGACCGGCCGGGGGCGGAAGATGATATGTTTGAAACCCGGTTCAGCAGCGTCAGCCTGCATACCGGCCAGGTCGCGGTAAAACCAGGTCAGGCCTCCGCCGAACATCGGATGGTTGTGTGAACCTCCGCGGGACCAATTCTCCCGGGTGGTGGTGGAACCCAGGACGATCCAATTGCCATAAGAGGGTTGGGTCGTTTGGTTCATTGCTTCAAAGGCTTCCTTCTGCAAGCCGTTTTCAGCCAGCACTTCAAAGAAAAAACGGGTGCCGAAAATGCCGGTGTCGAGATGTCCGTCAGCCGCTGCGAAATCTGCTTTCAGAGCGGCGATCACTTTGGGGTACTGGTCCTCCGGGACGCCCATCTCCAGGGCAAAAATATTTCCCCCGTGATTTCCGTAAGTGCCTTTTTCCGTATCGTAAAAGCGTTTGTGGAACGCCTCTTTTGTCCGTTCAGCCAATGCCCGGTATTCACCGGCTTCCTCTTCGTTCCCAAGGATCCCGGCTGTTTTGGCCGTGATATCGGCGCACAACCAGAAATAGAACGTATGCACCATTTCATCCGGAACCTGTTTTCCAGGGGTGCACCATTCCCCGAGGTTGAACCATTTCAGGGGTTTCCCGTCGTGACCCGGTACCTGGGAAAACATGATTCCGTCATTATCCACCCATGTCTGCATATAACGCACATAGCCTTTCATCCCTTCATAGTTATCCGAGAGCATGTCCTTTGCCCCGTAGTGGAGGTAGAATTCCCACGGCATGACGCATATGGCAGCGCCCCAGGCCACACCGCCGCCGCAACCGGGCTGCCAGGGAGCGCTGTTGGGGACATAGCCGGTTTCGGGATTCTGGGCATCGTTAATATCCCGGATCCACTTATCGTAAAAATTCGCTGCATCGAAATTGGACATCACGGTTGCACAGGCAACCTCACCGTCGCCGGTATAGGGTGAACGCTCGCGGTGAGGGCAGTCGCTGGCAATGCCGCCGTGCATATTGTCGAGCTGGCTGCGTTTCCAGATCCTGTTGATGTCATTGAACAGGGTGTCGGAGGTTTCAAACACGGCGGTTTCGGTCATATCGGTGTTAACCGCTTCGGCTGTCAGCTGTTCCGGTTTCAGTTCCCCCGGCCAGTTATGGATCTTCACACCGGAAAAGACGAACCAGTTAAACCGGGATGCATAGTTTTCGGGACCCTCACCGCGGCAGATGTATGAATTGTCGCCCGAATAGAGGTTGCCGTTGTATTTGATCTCAATCTTATGCCCCGCAGGTCCTTCGACATGGTTCAGCCTGAGCCTGCCGGAAATTTCCACGCCGAAATCGACATCATAATCACCGTTGGCCTCTTTCCGTATGGCAACAGGGGCGATCCGCTTGGTGACTTTGTCTGGACGGGCGGTATGGGCAACCAGTTTTCCACCGGGGGCTTTCCGCAGAACGGCAGCTTCCCACCCGGAGTCGTCAAAACCTGCCACACACCAGTCCGGCTGCTCCTTGCGTGCATCATACTGTTCCCCGTTGTAAACCAGGTCGCTGATAATGGCACTCTTCGAGACTTTCCACGAAGGATCACTGGTGATCAGGTCTTCAGACCCATCGGCGTAGGTAATGACCACCTGGCACAAAAACCGGGGCGACCCGTAAGAATGGGTCCAGTATTTCGGGGCATTGTAAAAGCCATTTCCAAGGATACTTCCGAGGGCATTTTCCCCGCGTTTCAGCTGATCCTTGATATCATAGGCGAGGTACATCACCCTGTACCCCCTGAAATGATCTTCCACCGGGATGTATTCGTCCTCCAGGCCGGGACGTTTCCCGTAATTGGTCTGATTGGGGACCAGAACATCATCGCCCACCTTTTTTCCGTTGAGATAAAGTTCGAAATATCCCAGACCGGTGACAAACGCCACAGCCCTGGTCACTTTTTTATCGACTGAAAATTCTTTCCGGAATAACGGAGCCGGAGGGGGCATCTCAGCGGGCAGTGCATCGGGGCCGCCCACGGGCTTGGGCAGGGCTTCCTCTCCCTGCCACGGTGCGCCGATCCATTGAGCTTTCCAGTCGGAAGCGTTCAACAACCCCATGCGCCAGAATCCCGGTTTGCTCCAGCCCGAGACGCGGCCGTTCCTGTCCCATGTCCGCACCTGCCACCAGCATTCCTGGCGGGAGGTCAATGGTTTCCCGTTGTACTCAACCCGGAATGATTGATCCGATTCGATTTTACCGCTGTTCCAGAGGTCCGGGTCGGACAACCGGTGTTTGGAAGAAGCGACCCGTACTTCGTAAGCGGTCTGTTCCTGTCCGCGTTCACCCGGTTTTGCCTGGTTGATCCATGCCAGCCTGGGTTTCAGCACATCGACAACCGCGGGATCCTGCAGGTATTCGCAGGTAAGCCTATCGGGTGAAAGGCCGGGTTTTGAGCATGAGGCGGTCAGTGTCAGGACTGCGATAAGGAAGATAAATTTTTTCATGATGTATCAATGGGTGTATCGGTTATCCGGATTCATTCCATCAACCGGCCGGCTCGTCGCCACGGCGATTATTTGAGATGGAAAAATACTGAAATTTTTTGGTTTTCAGAAGTCCGCGTACACGTTCTCTCGTCTTCCCGTACCCTGTACCCACGTCAATGACCCGCCCATTGGCGGCCTCAATAGACCTTATAAAAATATTGGTATGACTGACTGTCCCATCACCCATCACCCATCACCCATCACCTTCATCACTTTCTTCATAACCTCATAACCTCATCACTTTGTTTTCTTTACTTTCTTTTCAAGGGCAAAAGAAAGTAACAAAGAAACCCTCCGCGATTGACAACCCTCTCTCGCCCTTGTCGCACAGGCCTACATCACTGGGGCCGGGCTCGTTCAGGTTCGCACCAATCGCGGGTTGCCATCGCGCTCTGCTCATATTTTTTTCCTGGAGAACGGAGAATGTATTACAAACGGTGTTAATGGAGAAGCATTCCCCCGGTATGATCGTATGCAC
>CAVXNX010000012.1:0-245280 GCA_963763215.1 uncultured Bacteroidales bacterium | reverse complement strand
TTCTTCGGGACATTGTGCCCCGCGCAGGAACTGAGTATGGCAGCCGCGGCCATGGCCGGGATGACGAAAGGGTTTGTTTTTTTTGAAGGCATGATTCGATTAACGTATAGGGTCAGACATCCATGATAACACGACAATTCACCCGGAAAAGAAAATCCGGATTCCGCTGTGAGATCATTTTACAATAATAGGAAAAATCGCCCGAGGCTGTTTCAAAAGCCCAAACTAATTCCCCAAATCCCTTCTTTTTGCCTTTTGCCTTTTTCCTTTTCTTAATTTTCAAGGAGGACAGGTCGCGACCTGTCCGTACGGGTGGATCTTATGGAGATCCTGGTGATTTCGTTGCCTTTTTCCTTCCTCTTTCAATTGGTGATTTGGTGTGATTTGGCTCCATTCCAACCATCGGAGCTTTCTCCTTTTTCCTTTTTCCTTCCTTTTCTCCTTCCGCCCCTCCTGTGTACGTTCACATTCGATGATTTTTTAAAAAAAGAAAATTCCGATAAACTTCCTGATATTCTTGTTTTTAAGGGCATCCATACAGGCCTGACGTCCCGGAATTGCGAAAATGTGTGCGTTCACAATTTGATTTTCATCCCTGAATTTTCTATCATTGCATCACGGATTTGTCACAACCATTCATTCAATATCACTTAGAGCAATGGCAAAATACAGTTTACAGCCTGTGGACGTTCCGCAGGTCAACACCAAATACAGGACGATTAAAACAAAGCTTCCTGTACCCGAATCGCTTCCCGTTTTTGAATCCCTCTCGGGATCCGAGCCGGTATCGATGATGGGGCAACCTCCCGTGGTATGGCACCGGGCCGTGGGGTTCCAGGTTTACGACCGGTGGGGCAACAAGTGGCTCGACTGGTCGTCGGGGGTGCTGATCACCAATGCGGGTCACGGCCGCAAAGAGATCATTGATGCGCTGAAAGGTTTGCTGGACCAGGAGTTGCTTTCCACCTATGTCTTTGTCCATGAAAAGCGTGCGGAGCTCACGGGGATGCTCCAGGCCATCTCACCCGATCCTGAAAGCTACAGTGTTTTTCTCCTCAGCACCGGCAGTGAGGCCACCGAGAACTGCATCAAACTGGCCAAAACCTATGCGGTTCAGAAGTACGGCCCGAAACGGAAATACGTCATCTCGTTCAGAAACGCCTTCCATGGCAGAACGCTGGGGGCGCAGCTTGTGGGCGGGATGGATAAGCAGAAAGGCTGGATCGTCGACGAAGGAAAGACCTTCATCCAGGTTCCTTTCCCCGACGGGTACAAAAATGAAGATACGTCCTTCGATCTTTTCCTGAGCAGCATCAGGGAACAGGGCGTATCGCCCGACGAGATCGCTGCGGTAATGACCGAATCCTACCAGGGGGTAGGTCCGGATTTCCTTCCGGTTGAGTATGCGAAAAAACTTGAACGTTTCTGTCGCGAAAATGATATCATCACGATTTTCGATGAGGTTCAATCGGGCTTCGGGCGCACGGGAAAGATGTTTTGCTTCGAGCATTACGGCATTAAACCCGACCTGGTCGCCTGCGGGAAAGGAATTTCCTCTTCCCTGCCCCTGTCGGCGGTTATCGGCCGGAAAGACATCATGGACCTTTACGCCCCGGGATCCATGACCTCGACCCATTCGGCAAGTCCCCTTCCCGTAGCAGCCGCCATCGAAAGCCTGAAGCTCATTCAGAAGGAAAAACTGGTGGAAAATGCCGCTGAAATGGAGAAGATCTTAATGCCCGGTCTCGACAGGATCCGGAAAAAATACCCCGCTGTCCTGGGATGCCTCCATGGCAAGGGACTGGTTGCCGGAATCCAGGTGGTTAAACCCGGCACGAAAACCCCGGATCCCGAAATAGCTGTGAAGATCAACGAACGCTGCTTCCAGAAGGGTCTGCTCATGTTTGCCCCTGTCGGGATTGCCGGTGAATGCCTGAAGATCGCCCCGCCGCTGAACATCACGCAGGAAGCGCTGCTCGAAGGCATACAGGTGCTGGAGGAGGCTTGTGATGAGATTCTGGGAGAAAAATGAGGCTGAGTAGGAAGCGACGGTGTGGAATGTGAAGTTTATGGAAGATCCGGCTTCATCGCTTCAGCCTTCTCCCCGGAAAATCCGGCAACGAATGAACATTCCGAAATGTGTAAAAGAAGGACGACAAACCGTTTGAGCTTCGGCCCGAACCTTGTTTCAAAAAATTGATTTCATCCATGAAAATAAACATCACCATCGTCGGCGGCGGGATGATCACGCACGACCTGATCCTGCCCTCGGTCTATCACCTTCAACGGGAAGGCACGGTCGGGGAGATCAGCATCTGCTCGCTCACTTCCGCCCCGCTGAAATTTCTCAGGAGTTCGCACGACATCCTGGATGCCTTTCCCGGACAGGATTTCACCGCATACCCGTCGACCGGTGAACCGGAAGATCGCCAGTTCCCCGAGCTGTACAAGGATGTTCTGGCGGCCATGGCGCCGCGCCAGATGGTCATCGTGGCCATGCCCGACCAGTTTCATTACGAGGTGGTCATGGAAGCCCTGAAAAACAACCAGCATGTGCTGTGCGTCAAACCCCTGGTGCTGGAATACCATCAGACGCTCCAGATTGAAAAGCTGGCCCGTGAAAAAGGGCTCTTCGTGGGCGTTGAATACCATAAACGTTTCGACCGCAGGTCGCTGATCGCCAAACGGAGTTATGAACTCGGGCATTTTGGCGAGTTCGTGATGGGTGAAGCCAAGATGATCGAACCGTATTTTTACCGTTCCTCAAACTTCCAGAACTGGTTCACCAGTGACAAGACCGATCCGTTTGTCTATGTCGGGTGCCATTATGTCGACCTGGTCTGTTTTATCACCGGGCTGAAACCCACCGAGGTTTCCGTTTCCGGCATCAAGGGCCGTTTTCCCAATGGCAATGAAGGTTATATGTGGGCCAATGGCCGGGTCCGTTTTGAGAATGGCGCCCTGCTTTCGGTGACCGACGGTCTGGGTTATCCCGACCAGGGTGCGGGGAGCAATGAGCAAAACCTGGAGATGTTCTTCGAAGGTGAAGGAAAATCGGGACTGCTGAATCACGACGACCAGTTCAGGGGGGTGGAACACAGTTACCTGGAAGGCATCGGCTGTGCCGGGTCCCACTTCAATTACGTGAGCCCCGACTTTTACCGCCTGGTGCCATGGGAGGGCGAGGGATACAAACCGGTTGGTTACGGTTTCGAATCGGTAGCCGCCTCTGTCAAAACCGCACACCGGATCGAGAACGAGGTCACGTTCGCTGAATGAAAGTGATTCCCTTGAGCGGCGGCGCAGGATCATCGTGGAAACCGACCGGAAAGGGATCATCGCCACCCCGGCCAACAGTTATTACAATGAGCTTGTGGTGGAAGCGGCGCGGCTATCCATACTCCACGACGGGCTACCCGTGCAGATCCGTTACGGCGCACAGCCGGGCGTCGCGATGCGTTCCTGAAATAATCCCCGGCCCGTTGCGCCGGGATCGATAACCGGAGACCACTCACAAATCCATAAAATTCTTCAACATGATGAAACTGAAAAATACCACCGGCCCGCTCATCCTGGCAATGTCCCTGATTGCCGGTTGTTCCTCAGGCCAACAAGGCCGGAACCCACAAACGGGGGACCGCACCAAAGCAGGCTGGATCACCCTTTTCGACGGTTCCTCGACCGATGCCTGGAGAAGCACCGTGTCCGATTCCTTTCCCAAAGAGGGATGGAAGGTCAAGGGGGATGAACTGATCGTTCTCGGCCCCACCGATTCCACTTATGCCGGGACCGACATCATCACGAAGAAGGAATATTCCAATTTTGAGTTTGAACTCGAATACAAGCTTTCTCCCCATGGCAACACCGGGGTGAAGTATTTCGTGGTCGACACCTTCCCTGGTCACCAGGGCGATTACCTGGGTATGGAATTCCAGATGCTCGACGATCCCGATTACACAACCGAAGAATTGGGGAACAACCTCGGGAACCACTACACCGGCTCATTATACGATCTGATCCCGGCACCCTCTCAGAAGATCATGCATCCTGCCGGGCAGTGGAACAGCATCCGGATTGTCTCCGACGGACATCACGTCGAACATTGGCTCAACGGTCAGAAAATCCTGCAGTATGAGCGGGGAAGCGATTGTTTCGAAGCCCTGGTGGCGCGGAGCAAGTACAGCGATCTGAAAGGCTTTGGTGAAATGGCCGCGGGGCATATCATGCTCCAGGGACATAACAGTGAGGCGGCTTTCCGGAATATCAGGATTAAAAGTTGGTAGAAGGGGGAAGGTTTATTTGTTGATTTGTTGATTTGTTGATGTAGAGATCTTTTTTGTTAGATCGTTGATTTGTTGATTTGTTGATGTGGAGATCTGTTGATTTGTTGATTTGTTGATTTGTTGATGTCAACACTACCGTTATTCCCCGGAAACCTGGAAGGAGGCGGCGAGTTGTTTCAGGCGGGTTTCGGCAATTTTCAGGTTGTATTGGAAATTGATGAACCGTGTATTGGATTTCACGAAATCATCCTGGGCCTGGTGGACCTCAAGCGAGGTGGTTTGTCCGAGCCGGAGCCTCTGAAGACTTATTTCCAGGTTTTCCCTGGTCAGTTCCCTGTTCTCCCTTTCAATCTCAAGCAGTCGCCGCTGGTTTTCAAAATCGGTGAGTGCATTGAGCAGCGCCGTATTCACTTTCAGCGTCACATCCTGGAGATCATATTCAGCCGAATTCACATTGATCCTCGCAGCGGCGATAAGGCGCTTGTTCTCCCCGGCACTGTAAATGGGGATGGAAATCGTCCCGGTGACACCCGGGCCGTAAGTCAGGTTATTGAGGACCGTCCCATACGGACTGTTGCTTTGGGTGAGATAGTACCCCGCCCGCAGGTTGAGTGCCGGGAGGTATGACTTTTGATAACCTTTCAGATCCAGCCGGGCGATGTCGAGCTGCTTCCGGTAGGTCAGGATGCCGGTGTTGGATTCACCGACTTTCCGGATGAGCTCATCCCGGTCGGGATTATATACGGTGGTGATCGAATCGCTGACTTCCAGCGCGGTGTCGGGTTCCCGGCCCAGCAGCTGGTTCAGGGTCTTCCTGGAGGCATCGATGACCGACTCCTGGTTGATGGCATTTTCGGTGGTGACGTTCAGGTCGATCCTGGCCTGCAACAGGTCAGGCTTGATGAGGGAACCGGCGTTAAAACCGGCTTCCGCGATGCGGACCCGTTCCTTATTATAGGCCATGGCTTCCTGTATGGAAACCAGTTCCTGCTTTTGTTTCACGACGTCATAATAAGCTGCGATAACATCGTAGACGGTCTGCAGGACCTGCCTTCGGAACTGCAGTTCGCCGAGGATCTGGATCTCATCCAGTTTGTCTTTGGTCACGAACATTTTACCACCGTCGTAAAGCGTCCAGGTCAGTTCTGTGCCAGCATTGAAAGAGCTGGTGGGAAGTGATGCGAAATTATTTTCCCCTCCGGCCTTCAACTGCTGGTGGATCGTGTTCAACTCATAATTCCCAGAGCCGGAAGCCCTGACTTCGGGTAACATCCCGGCATTCCCGGCGGTATTGTTGACCTTTGCGATATCCGCATCGTTCCGGGAAACGAGGATGCTGTAGTTGTTCTTCAGTGCAATGCTGACCGCGTCATCAATGGTCAGCACGTCCTGACCGTTGGTCAGCATAAACATGAAGAGAAAAAAGAGTGATAATAAACCTTTCATTCCAGATTAATAAGTTCCATGAAATTTAAAAACATCCCCTTCCCTCATCCCTTCTCCACCTCCCGGTCTTCCGTACCCACGTACCCACCTATCTACTTCCCCGCGTACCTACTTCTTCCCCGACATGAGGATATACATAACCGGGATGACAAACAACGTCAGCAATAATGAGAACAGCAGGCCGCCCACGACCACGATGCCCAGGGGCACGCGGCTCGAAGCGCCGGCGCCGAGGGCGAAAGCGATGGGCAATGCACCAAAGATCGTGGCCAGCGAGGTCATCAGGATCGGGCGGAAGCGTGCCGCGGCGGCTTCAAAGGCGGCGACCCGCTTGACCATGCCGGCTTTTTGTTTCTGGTTGGCAAATTCGACGATCAGGATCCCGTTTTTCGTGACGATGCCGATCAGCAGGATCATCCCGATCTCGGAGAAGATGTTCAGGGTCTGCCCCGCCAGCCAGAGCGACAACAGGGCTCCGGCGATGGCCATGGGGACGGTGAGCATGATGATGAACGGATCGCGGAAACTCTCGAACTG
Organism: uncultured Bacteroidales bacterium; assembly: GCA_963763215.1. Taxonomy (GTDB): domain Bacteria; phylum Bacteroidota; class Bacteroidia; order Bacteroidales; genus DASQZK01. The sequence goes on along the minus strand of CAVXNX010000012.1, from coordinate 239,014 downwards.
GGCCGCCAGGACGAGGTAGACCAGCAACAGGGCCAGGACCAGGGCGAATAAAATATTGGAGCCGCTCTCGGCAAAGTCGCGCGAGGGACCGGACAAAGCCGTGGTAAAAGTATTATCCAGCTCTTTGGAGGCGATCCTCCGCATCTCGGCGATCCCGTCGCCCAGGGTCATGCCTTTGGCAAGGTTGGCGGAGACGGTGGCCGATTTGTAACGGTTGTAATGATACAAGGTCGGCGGATTGCTGCTCTCCTCAATGGAAACGAGGTTATCGAGCTGGATCATATTCCCGGCGCTGGTGCGGACATACAGTGAAGAGATATCGGCAGGCTTGTCCCGGTCTTCCCGGGCAACCTGTCCGATCACGTAGTATTGTTTGTTGTTCCTCAGGAAATACCCGTACCGGCTTCCGCTGAATGCATAGTCGAGCGCATCGGCCACGTCCCTTTCGTTCACGCCGAGGCTCGTCGCCTTGAGCCGGTCGACCCTGATGTTCAGCTCGGGTTTGTTGAATTTCAGATCGACGTCGACATTGCTGAAAACCGGGCTGTTTTGAGCCTCATCGAGGAATTTCGGCAGGACTTCCCTCAGCTTTTCAAAATCGAGATTCTGCAGTACGAACTGAACGGGCAATCCGCGACTGAATGCCGTGGCGATGGTGGGCTCCTGGCTCGCAATCACCCGTGCATCGGCGATGGTCTTGTAATAATCCGAAAGTCTGTCGTAGATCTCCTGCTGAGATGCCTTCCTTTGCGACGGATCATTCAGAAAGGTGATGATGAAGCCTGAATTGACGCTGGCATTTCTGCCACCTCCATAGCGGGCAAGGACGTAATTCGCCTCGGGAATGGTATCCAGATTTTTCTCCGCGATGCTGTCGATGATCTTCTGGGTCGTCGTGTATTCGGTGCCTTCGGGAGCGGTGACATAGGTCCTGACGTAGCTGTGATCTTCGAGAGGTGCCAGTTCCGTTTTCAGAACCTTCGCCAGTCCGGCGATCAGTCCCAGACAGGCTACGAGGATGAAAATGGCGATCCACCTGTTTTGGATAAAATAGCTCAACACCCTGCGGTATAATGCCTCCATCCCCGTGAAGAAAGGCTCGGTGGCGATATAGAACCGGGAATGGTGCGATGCCGAACCCCCGAGCTTCACGTTGAGAACCGGCGTCAGGGTCAGGGAAACAAAGGCGGAGATCAGCACGGCGCTGGCCACCACGATACCAAATTCGCGGAAAAGCCTGCCGGTGAATCCTTCCAGGAAGATCACCGGGATGAAAACGATGGCCAGGGTCAGGGATGTCGAGATGACCGCGAAAAAGATCTCGCGTGTTCCTTCAAAAGCAGCCTGCCATCTATCCATTCCTTTCTCGATCCGTTTGAAGATATTCTCCGTGACGACGATGCCGTCGTCGACCACGAGCCCGGTGGCCAGGACGATGCCCAGCAGGGTGAGCACGTTCACCGAGTAGTCCAGGATGTACATGATGAAAAAGGTCCCGACGAGCGAAACCGGGATATCGATCAGCGGGCGGAGGGCGATGACCCAGTTCCGGAAGAACAGGAAAATGATCAGGACCACCAGGCTGATGGCGATAAGAAGGGTCTCCATCACGTCGCGCACCGACTGGCGGACGAAGACGGATTTATCACGGCCGATATTAAGGGACAGCCCCGCAGGCATGGTTTGCCTGATCTGGTCGAGCCGTTTGTAAAATTCGTCGGCAATCTGGATGTCATTGGCGCCCGGCAATGGGATCAGGACCAGGACCACACCTGTGGCCCCGTTGATGGTGGCGGCCGATTCTTCATCTTCAGGTCCGAGGACGGCCTCCCCGACATCCATCAGCCGGACGATCTGGTTTTGGTCGCGCTTGAGGATCAGGTTATTGAACTCATCCTCGGTTTCCAGGCGCCCATAGGTTTTAACGATCAGTTCCGTGGATCCTCCGCGGATCTTTCCGCCGGGCATTTCAACATTTTCCCTGGCCAGGGCGGCATTCACATCGGAAGCCGTGAGGTGGTAGGCGGCCATTTTGCGCGGATTGAGCCATAACCGCATGGCCGGTTTCTGATCGCCGTAAATGAAGACCGCGCTCACTCCCGGGAATCGTCTGCAGCTTCTCCTGCAACACGTTTTCGGCGTAATCGCTCAGTTCTAGGCCGTTCATGTTCTTGCTCTGGGCGATCAGGTAGATGATCGGGTCGGCGTTGGCATCGGCTTTGGTGACGATGGGCGGTGCGTCGATATCCTGGGGCAGGCTCCGCATGGCCTGCGACACCTTGTCGCGGACATCGTTGGCTGCTTTTTCGAGGTCGGCACCCAGGTCGAACTCCACGGTGATCGAGCTGGATCCCACGGCCGACTGTGACGTGATGGACTTCACACCTTCGATCCCGTTAATGGTTTTCTCAAGGGGTTCGGTGATCTGCGACTCGATGATCTCTGCATTGGCCCCGGTATAGGAAGTGCGCACCGTGATGATCGGGGGATCGATGGCCGGGTACAGGCGCACCCCGAGGAATTTAAACCCCACCACTCCGAGGAGCACGATGATCAGGCTCATGACAATTGAGCCAACCGGGCGTTTCAGTGCGACATCTGAAATGGTCATAAGGACTGGGGCGTTATGGAGGAATAATTCAGCGGGTTACCTTCCCTGAGGAAGAGGATACCGGTGGTGATGACGGTGTCGCCGGGCTGGATCCCCTTGGTGATTTCGATGTCCGACTCCTGCCGGATGCCGGTTTCCACATCGATGAAATGCGCTTTCCCGCCCCGGGCAACGATCACGCTTTTTCCCTGTTCATGGGGGATAATGGCCTGTGTGGGAATAACGATGGCATTGGGATTTTCACTGAGGCGAAGCTGGACATTGGTATAGGCGCCCGGCAGCAGGCTCGCGGAATGACTGTCGACCACGGCCCGGACTTTCAGGTTCCGGGTGGCCGCGTCGATACCGCGTTCGGTGGCTAAAACGGTGGCATCGTAAGGTTTATCCTGGTTGTAAAGGGTGAATTTCACCTTCATGCCCTGGGTGATCAGCGGTCCGTACTTCTCGGGAACGCTGAAATCCAGTTTCATCCGGTCCACCCGGCGAATGGTCGCCAACAGGGTCGAGGGTACCACCTGCGCGCCGATACTGATGTTCCTCAGCCCGATGACGCCGTCGAACGGGGCGAGAACTTCCGTTTTCCTGATGAGCGCTTTCTGCACCTCGATGTCGGCCTTGATGGAGTTGACCTGCAATCCGGTCTGTTCATAATCGTTTTTACTGATCCCGTTGACGTCCAGGAGCTCCGTCTGCCGCTTGTAGATCTGTTCCTGGATGGCAAGCTGGGTCTGCAGCTTCCTGAGGTTTGCCTGCAGGTCATCATCAAAGAGCTTGACCAGGAGCGTTCCTTCCTTCACGAATTTCCCTTCGGGAAGGTTCAGCTTCACCACCCGGCCGGCCACTTCATTTTTCAGATCCACCTCCTCGAAGGCGAGCAATGAGCCCGAAACGGAGATCTGGTTGATCAGCAGCGACGGACGGATAATGACCGCGTCGACTTTTGTCACCGGCTTTTCCCTGACTTTGTCCTTCTGCCCGTCCCCCTTCGACCTGGTCAGTCCGTAGCCGAAAAGGACGATGAGCACTGCCGCGGCGGCAATGATCCATATCGCATTTTTTTTCATTCCGTATCCTGTCTTAGTATGATGAGAGATTCCTGTCCATTTGTTTCAGCAGGTCGTACAACTCGTCCACCCTGTCCCCCGGGATATCCTTCAGCGCCCGTTCCGTGGTCTGCCGGATAGCCTCCCTGATCCCGGGAAGGTATTTCCTGGCTTTGTCGGTGATCTCCAGGCTGGTCTTCCTCCGGTCACCGGCGTTCCTGACCCGCCTGACGTACCCGTTGGAGGAGAGATAATCGACGATGCGGACGACCTGGACCTTGTTTGAAGACAGTCTGCCGGCCAGTTCATTCTGGGTGAGTTCGCCATTTCCCGCTTCGATGAGCAGCAGGGGATAAAAAGATCGCTCGATGTCCAGATCGGCAAGATTCTTCTGCAGGTTCGCGAGATACATCCGGCTGATGTTTCCCATGATCCGCCCAATGGGCTCCCGGATCGAAATATCGGTGGTGGTGGCCATGCGTTCGTGTCGGATTGGAAATTACAAAAATAGATATTCTTGTTAATTGTTATCACTGTTAACTAATTTTTTATCGGCCCGGACCAAAAAAATGAAGGCACGGCGACCATGTTGACCCGGTAGTCAGGGGGCGGATCCGCGGGCCGACAACGACGGATACTACCGTGAATTCCACCCCTCGCCGGCCCTTGCTGTGATTCAGCCGAACAAGATGCCGGAACATTTCGCCGCCCGGGGATGTTTTTCACATGATGGCACAGAGAGTTCAACGAAAAAACCTGCATTATGGAAAAATTCCTGAGAATTGAAGATCAGGACATCCCGGTTCTCGGGCTGGGAACCTACGGGATGACCGGTACTTCGGGTGTGGAAGGTATCCTTGCGGCCATTGAACTGGGATACCGTCATTTCGATACGGCACAGATGTACAATAATGAGGAAGAAGTGGGAAAAGCCATCCGGCAGAGCGGGATTGCCAGGGAAGAGGTGTTCGTGACCACCAAGATCAGTTCATACAATCTCGAGCCGGCGTCCATCGACAGCTCCACCCGGCGAAGCCTTGAAAAACTGGGCACCGGGTATGCCGACCTGCTTCTCATTCACTGGCCCAGCCCGGGCATGAAGCTGGACGAATGCATCGCCGCCATGACCCGGCTTAAGGAAGAAGGGCTGACCCGGCATATCGGCGTCAGCAATTTCAGTCCCCAGCTTTTTGAGCAATCTCTTTCGATGGGGCCGGTCGTTTGCAACCAGGTGGAATTTTCACCCTATGTGCCCGAATTTGGCAATCTGGAAATGGCCAGGAAACATCAACTCATGATCACCGCCTACAGTCCGCTCGGTAAAGGCAAGGTCAGCAAAGATGCCCATCTTGCCGGGATCGGCAAAAAATACGGCAAGACTGCCGCACAGGTTGCCCTCCGGTGGCTGCTTCAGCTGGGGCATGTCTCGGTGATCCCGAAAGCGTCCAACGACACCCATATGAAGGAAAATTTTGAACTTTTCGATTTCGAACTGAGCCATGAGGATATGGATCATATCACCTCACGGCTCTGACCTGCGGGAGGCAAACCGGCCCTGACGTGTTTGCACGGCAACGGGCCGGCAATCCGTTCGCTCCCGGAAAATTAGTTAGTGTCAGAAAGAAAACTCATGTTTTTTAGCCGTGCTTGATAAGAAAACGTCAAGAGCAAGGCTTGCGATGACTGAAAAACAGGAGTTTACTATTCGTAAATGACTGTTTTGAAGTCGAGCATAACGCAGCTATTGGCGTTTTCTTGCAAGCACTAGTTAACCATTTAAATAAAGACATTATGAAAACAAGTACAGCAAATGCAAAATGGAGAGGTAATCTGAAAGAAGGCAAAGGGAAGTATCGAACTCCCGACATCCGGACAGGGATTGACCTTCACCGCTTCCTCCCGGTTTGAAAAGGGTGAATCGGATAAAACAGATCCCGAAGAGCTGATCGCAGCCGCGCATTCCGGCTGCTTTTCCATGGCCCTCTCAGCCGAACTGGCCAGTAAAGGCTACCAGCCGAAGCTGATCTCAACACAGGCCAGGGTGACCATCGACAAGAAAGGGGAGGGTTTGCCATCACCCGGAGTGAACTCAGCACCCAGGTCGAAGTTTCCGGAATCAGTGAAGATGAATTCAAGACGATCGCCGAATCGGCCAAAAAGAATTGTCCCGTATCGAAGGCTCTGGCCTCCGTGGATATTTCACTGGAAGCAAAATTGATCAGCGGCAACTAAGGCTCACCGGCCAGGTGAATGCGACAGATCGCCGGGAAGATGAATTACCGGTTGGGGCATGTGGAGCCGGTGCCGGAACTATCCCGGACACAGCATGCCGCATTGCCTGAGGCGCATTTTTTACCTGAAATCCACCACCACGGTATGCATGCTGCCTGTACCGTTTATGACGGCATAGGTTGAAGCATTGACCTTATCGATGCCGACCGGTGTGGATTTCCCGTCGATCGTTGCTGAAGCCCGGGACGTCCCTTCCGGGAACGGCAGCCGCAGCATCATCCGGTTGAACGATCCCCGGGTGGTGACGGTCATTTGCCGCCTTGCCGGCTTATAGGCATAGGTATAGCTCACCTGGTTGCCGTCACCGCCGTATCCCACCTTCACCGAGATGTTGTCGACACCGGCAAACAGCCAGCGGGGAGAAATTTCGACATCACGGTAAAGAAAGGACCGGTCGACCACTCCGGCCAGGCCCTCGACAAGGGCGCTCACGAAAGCTGCCTGGCCCCACTGGTCGGGGATGGCTTCGGTTTGGGCCGTACCGTCATTGTTCAGGCATCCCGGCAATTTGCGACCATTTTTATCCATGATCACATTGAGATGTTGAAGCTGTTCGACGGCGTATTTTTCATAGCCATTCTGAAAGGCGGCTTTGGTCAGTTCACCTCCGACCAGCGGAAGGATGGCGCCATCCATGTACACGCCGGCATTGTACTTACCGAACTGCGGCATGATGGGCGGAAAGATGCCGTACCATTCCGCCAGCGAGGTATCGCGGGTCTCCTCTCCAACGTGCTGATAGGCTTCGATAATGGAACCTGCCATTTCTGTTGTGGGCGCTCCACGGTTGATATCATAAGTATTTGAAAGACTGAGGGCGGTTTCGGGATTGGTCTTCAGGTGAGATGGCACAGGCTGGATCGGCACGAAATGCGCGTAATATTTTCCATTCCAGCACACCGCGTTCATCCTCTCGCGGAAAAGATCGCCCTGGAGATCCCACTGTTTTGCATCGTCTTCCTTCCCGAGAGCGCGGTACATGACAGCCAGCTGTTTACATGCCTGGTACATGCCGCTGTTATCGCCGTGCATAATGCCTTTCGGCGTATCCAGGTCATTTCCGATATGGTACAGCAACCGTTTATTGCCGGTCAGGCTGTCGGGCTCCGACCGGAAATCCCATGTATCGATGGAATAGGGACGTTTGACCAGGAGGTACTCCTTTGACCACCTCAACGGATCGGTCATTTCGTACTTCATGCCTTTAATGAGAGCAGGCATCCAGGGAGATATGAGTGAAGTGTCGCCGGTGGTTTGCCAGTTGGTAAACATCCCTTCAACGGCGAGGTATTCATTATCCGCTTCGATGGGCATCCGGAAAAAAAAGTTCTGGTTGGTGACATCGACAAAATAGAATTGGTTATCAAAGACATTGGTGAAATACAATTGACCGACATTATGGTTTTTGTAGGATTCCCAGTAGTCGAAAAGCATCCCTGAAGGAGTCTGGCGTCCGAGGAAAAATTCGAGGTAGCTTGAAAGATCCTTTTCCCAGTATTTATAGGCTTTCATGCAATGGACATGGTCGCGCATCCAGGAAACGAACATCAGGCGCTCCTTCCCGTCGAGTTCCACGGTGCGGAGCCGGTTACTGGCGGTCAGATCGTTGTGGAGATCGTTCAACAATGACGCATACATACCCCCTTCCTGGCTGAATTCCGTCTGGCTGTTTGCCGGAACATCAGCAAAGGAAGAAACAGGATGAGGAAAAACAGGTGTTTCATGGTCATTGGGATTGGGTTAGTTGATAATAGATGCGATGCAGACCTTAAAGATAATCAGGATATTCCGGAAACGCCAGTCCACCGGGCGCATTTATCACCGGGCAGGAAGTACTTCCCTGATTTTTCCGATGAGGGGGGACGTGCCCCCGCCCATGAATCCTTTTTCCGGATACAGAATTTCCTCTCCGGGGGTGATGATCACCACCTGGGGATAACCTTCATGGTACTCATCCGGCAGGCCGAATGTCTGTTTCAGTTCTTTGTTCTGCCTCACCTGTTCATCGGGAAGCTTTTCCGGTAAGGGAAATCCACATCCATGAAGAGTAATTTACCAGCGGCAAATTGAATAAAGGTATCATTCGAGAAAACCTCGTTTTGCATCCGGATGCAGCCGGGAGGAGGGATCCTAACGGATATGCCCCATCAACCCCGAAGAGGCGAGAGCTTCGAGGAACGAGTGCCAGTAGTACCCGTCGTGTGCGATCAGCGCTTCCGCCTCAGGGGGGCCCCAGCTGCCGGCCTGGTAATTCGGGAATTTCTGGGGGGGATTGTTATCCCAGACATTGAGGATGGGCATGACCACCCGCCAGGCCTCTTCAACCTGGTCCGACCGCATGAACAGGGTGGCATCGCCAAGCATGATATCGCTGATCAGGGCCTCGTAAGCATCGGGCGGATCGCTGGTGTACGTGTCGCTGTAGTTGAACACCATATCCACCGGGTTCAGCCGCATGTCGAGGCCCGTTTTCTTGGTCTGGAAATGAATCCGTGTTCCCATCTGCGGCTGGATGCTGATCACCATGAGGTTGGGACTGAGCAGTTCCCTGACTCCCGAAGGGAAGATCCGGTGCGGCACTTCCCTGAACTGAATAACGATGTACGAGGTTTTCCCGGGCAGACGCTTACCGGTGCGGGCATAGAACGGGACACCCTGCCACCGCCAGTTGTCGATAAAAAACCGGGCCGCCGCAAAGGTCTCCGTCATCGATGCCTTATCGACATTCTGTTCCTGGCGGTAACCTTTGACCTCCTTGCCCTCGATCCATCCTTCACCATACTGACCCCGGACGGCATTGACATAGACCTCATCCTCCGAATACCGCCGGATCGCATGAAGCACTTCAAGCTTCTTGTCCCTGACGCTGTTGGCCCCCAGGTTAACCGGCGGTTCCATGGCGATAAGGCAGATGAGCTGCATGAGATGATTCTGGACCATATCTCTGACAGCCCCGGCATGCTCATAATACGACGCCCGGTTCCCCACCCCAACCTGTTCGGCCACGTGAACCTGCACCTGTTCGATGTAGTTTCGGTTCCACAGGGGTTCGAAAAGAACGTTGGCGAAACGGATGGCCATGATGTTCTGCACCGTCTCCTTGCCCAGGTAGTGATCGATACGGTAGATCTGGCATTCGCTGAAAATTCCCTGCAGGATGCGGTTCAGGTTTTTCGCACTTTCCAGGTCGTGGCCGAAAGGTTTTTCCACCACGATCCGGTGATTCTCACTGTTCCCGGCAATCCCGGCCTTATCGAGATGTTCGGCGATTATCTCGGATAAAATCCGGCGACACGGCCATGTAAAAAATACGGACCGTTTCCTCGTTCCATTCTTTCTCAGTATCGGCGTAGATCTTCTTCAGATCGTCGTACGATTTGTCGCTGGTGATATCTGCCCTGACATAGCGGATATAAGCTTCGAACGCCTGCCAGGTCTCCTTATCGGCCTTGCCCCGGCGTGAAAATTTATTCACCCCTTCGAGATGGTGTTTTATATACTCATCCTGGGAAACGTCTTTCCGGTCGACGCTCAGGATGAGAAATTTCTCCGGAAGATACCTGTCGGCATAAAGATTGTACAACGCCGGCAGGAGCTTCCTCCAGGCAAGATCGCCGCTTCCGCCGAAGATGGTCAGAATGGTGGGTTTAAGGTCCGAGATGTTTTTCATAATGTCTGAATAGTTAAACGGTTACCAGTCGGTATGGAAGACTCCTTCTTCATCGACCCGCTGGTACTGGTGTGATCCGAAATAATCACGCTGGGCCTGGATCATGTTGGCAGCCAGGTGCCCGCTCCGGTAGCCGTCGAAATAGGCAAGAACCGTCATAAAGGCAGGAATGGGGATCCCTGTTTCGGCGGCGGCGACGACGACATCGCGCAGATCCTGTTCGTTCATTTCCGCCCGTGCGGAGAGCTTGTCATCGAACAGGACGTTGGGCAGGTCCGGATCCTTTTTGTAGGCTTCCATGAAATCCCAGAGCATCGCGGAACGGATGATGCACCCGCCGCGCCATATCCGGGCAACCTCGTGAAGTTCATACCCGTAGTCCTTTTCTTTGGCGCCGATCCTGAGCAGTTCCAGCCCCTGGGCATAGGTCAGCAACATCCCGAGGTTCAGCGCGTTTTCCAGTTTCTTGATGAAAATGGCCTTATCCTCCCTGATCTCCGTTTCCGGACCTTTAAGGATCATCCCGGCCTTCTCACGTTCCTCCTTAAAAGCCGAGAGGTGCCGCATCGATACCGCGGCGTCGACGGTTGGAACGGGGACCTGCAGGTCCATGGCGATCTGGGAGGTCCATTTACCGGTGCCTTTTTGTTTGGCCGAATCGAGGATATGATCGATGAGGTAACCGCCTCCGATCTCATCCTCTTTTCCGAGGATGTCGGCGGTGATCTCCACCAGGAAGGATGAAAGCGGACCGTTGTTCCAGGTGTCGAAGACGCTCTTCATTCCCGGGTTGTCCATATCCAGACCGTTTTTCATCATATCGTACACTTCGGATATCAGCTGCATGATGCCGTATTCGATGCCGTTGTGCACCATTTTCACAAAATGACCGGCTGAACCCTGCCCCAGCCAGGTGACACAGGGCGATCCTTCAACATTGGCGGCGGCGCCCTCGAAGATCTCCTTCACCTCCTTGATAGGCTTCGCCGTCACCACCGGGCATCATGCTGGGGCCGTGGCGGGCACCTTCGGCACCTCCGGAAATCCCGACGCCGATATAGCGCAGGCCTTTTTCCACGACGCTTTTCATCCGGCGGTCCGTATCGTCGGGATGCGAATTTCCCCCGTCAATGACCAGATCACCCTTCTCCAGCAATGGCACCACTTCACCGATGACCTTATCGACAACCCCGGCAGGGACGAGCATCATCACCTTTCGGGGTTGCTTCAGGCTGGAGATAAATTCTTTCAGAGAATTGAATCCCTTCACATTAAACTCGCTCGCTTCATCATTGAGGGCGGCGACTTTATCTTCTTCAAGGTCGTACCCGGCGGCGGAATGCCCGTGTTCGGCTATGTTCAGAATGAAATTCCGTCCCATGACGCCCAATCCGATCAGACCAAAATCCTTTTTTTCCATATTGTAATTAGATTATGTTAAATTCGTTAAGACGTTCCCGAGGGTTTTCACCTCGGTGAGGTGGATGCAGTTAAATCCTTCATAGCTGGCAGATTCGATATTTTCCTCCCGGTCGTCGATATACAGACACTGACCGGGATTCAGTGCGGTGATATGCAGGACGGTTCTGAAGATCATGCGTTCCGGTTTGCGCATATGAAGGAAGCTGGAGCTGAAAAAAGAGTCGAAATAGCGATTCAGACCGAATTTTTCGATGCGGAACTTGTTCAGCACGAACGACTCATTGTTGATGGTGGAAAGCCGGTACTTCCCCAGTTTTTTCAGTTCCTGAAGTATTTCCAGGGTCGAGTCATAGGCCCGGCTCTGGTCTTTCATGAACCCGAGAATATCTTCCCGGGTGAAGTCCCGTTCTTCGGTGAAATAGACGGAATCGATGTAATCTTCCAGTGTCAGGTCTCCCCGTTCGAGATCTTCAAAGAGCCTGTCATGACGCGCTTCGACACGCTGAAAATCCAGGGAGAAGGTTTTGGCCGCTTCTTCCCTGGAGTGTTCATCCCAGCCATTGGTGAGGCAGACCCCGCCGACATCAAAAAAAAGAGCAGTGATCTCTTGTGTTTTTTCCATCATCGTTGTTTTTTGAGTGACCGCGATTCCCGGTAGACAGGATTGTTTGATATCACGCCTACCGGTTTTTTACGGATATTTATGAATGCATCACGTGGGATGTTTTATCTTTTATTGAGCCGAGAAGCTCCTCAAAGGGTTTGACGAACTTATCGATCCCTTCATCCACGAGCTGGTCGGTGACCTTCTTCATATCGATCCCGACATCCTCCAGATCTTCAAAGATCCGGTGAGCCTTATCCACATCACGCTTGATGGTATTGGGTTCGATGGTGCCATGATCCATGAAGGCCTCGATGGTCTCCCCGGGCATGGTGTTCACGGTATGGGGGCCGATAAGGGGCTCAACGTAGCGTGTATCGCGGTATCCTTCAGTTTTGTTGCTGGTGGAAGCCCACAGCGGACGTTGGACCTTGGCCCCTTTGCCGGCCAGTTTTTCCCACCGTTCGCCGCTGAAGATCCGCTCAAAACTTTCGTACGCTATTCTGGCGCTGGCGATGGCCGATGCTCCAAGGAGGTTCCCGGCCTTCAGCTTTTGCTCTCCGCTGAGCTTCGGGATGATGTCTTCATGAAGCATCTTGTCGACGAGCACGTCGATCCTGCTGAGGAAGAAACTGGCCACAGAAGCGATCTTATTGATGGATTTTCCTTCCTCGAGCCGCCTTTCGAGTGCCCGGAGGTATGCCATGGCAACCTCTTCATACCGGCTGACGGAAAAGAGAAGGGTGATATTGACATTGACCCCTTCATAGAGCATATCTTCGATCGCCTTCAGTCCCTCTTTGGTTCCCGGGATCTTGATGAAACAATTCGGACGGTCCACTGCCTTGAAGAGGCGGCGGGCTTCCTCTTTGGTTTTCCCGGTGTCCCTTGCCAGGTGAGGCGAAACCTCGAGACTGACAAAACCGTCCTTGCCATCGGAAGAATCATAGACACCGCGAAGCATATCGCAGGCATCCTGGATATCCTTTATGGCAAGGGCTTCATAGATTTCTAGTGGGATCTTTTCCGCCCTCAGCCACTTCCCTGATCTGGTCATCGTAAAAGTCTCCTTCGGACATGGCTTTATCGAAAATCTTCGGATTGGAGGTAATTCCTCGCAGACCCTGTTCCTCGATTCGTTTTTTCAGTTCCCCGTTTGTGATGATCTCCCTTGACAGGTTATCGAGCCAGTAGCTCTGGCCGTATTCCAGAAGTTTATCAAACTTTTCCATTGTCATTTCCTCTTATTTAAAATTTTTCCGTTCAAACGATCCAATTTTTTCCGAGCGCCGGACATGTCGTTCTTCCGTTGAGGGCATGGCTTCGAGGAAGATCCCGGTGATCTCCCTGGCCAGTTCATTTCCGATCACCCTCTGGCCGATGCACAGGATATTCATCCTGTCATGTTCCACTCCCTGGTGGGCCGAGTAACTGTCGTGGCACACTGCGGCACGGACGCCCGGGAATTTGTTTGCCGCGATGGAAACCCCTACCCCGCTGCCGCAGAGCAGGATCCCGCGGTCGGTCCGGCCGTCCATGATCGCCCTGGCGAGCACTTCGGCCGCATCAGGGTAATCATCGAAGACAATATCCGGGTCGAGGGGGACGAGGTCATATCCCTTGCTGATGATTTCTTCGCGCAACATGTCGGCATACTGGACGCCGGCATGATCGCGTGCGATGCTCACTCTCATGTCTGTGCAATTTTTATCGAGCGTTGGACTTTATTAACCAGGTTTTCCACGGTAAAGCCATAGTGTTCAAAGTTATCCTCGTAGGGTGCGCTGGCCCCGAAGCGATCGACCGAAAGGACGACACCCCGGTCGCCGACCCATTCACGCCAGCCGAGCGATGCGCCGGCCTCCACGGCCACCCGCTCATGGACGTGTTGCGGGAGAACAGAATTTTTATAGTCGTCGTCCTGTTCACGGAAGAGCTCCCAGCATGGCATGCTCACAACGCGGGCGTCGATATCCATATCGTGGAGTTTGTCCTGGGTGTCGAGGGCAAGGGAAACTTCCGAGCCGGTGGCAATCAGGATCACATCGGGCTGATGCCCTTTTTCTTTGGAGATCACGTAGGCTCCCCGCAGAACGCCTTCGGCCGGGGCATATTTTTCGCGGTCGAGGACCGGCACTTTCTGGCGCGTCAGCACCATCATTGAAGGTCCTTTCTTGCGCCGGAGCACAGCCCGCCAGGTATACGCCACCTCATTGGCATCGGCAGGGCGGAAGACGTACATATGTGGCATTGCCCTGAATGAGGCCAGGTGTTCAACGGGCTGGTGGGTCGGTCCGTCACCGCCCAGGCCGATGGAATCGTGGGTAAACACGTAGATCGTGGGGATCTCCATCAGTGCGGCCAGCCGGATTGCCGGGCGGGCATAGTCTGAAAAGATGAAGAAGGTGGCAGCAAACGCCCTCAGTCCGCCATGCAGGGTAATTCCTGAAGTGGCCCCCGCCATGGCATGTTCACGGATACCCCAGGCAATGTTCCTGTTCTGGTATTTGCCGCGTTCGAAATAGCCCGAGTCATCCATCAGGGTCTTGGTGGAAGAGGCCAGATCGGCGCTTCCTCCGAGGAGGTAGGGAATCTTTCCGGCAAAGGCATTGATGATTTTTGACGAGGCTTTCCGGGTGGCCAGAGGTCCGTCGTCGGGTTTGAAAATCGGGGATCTCCTTGTCCCAGCCTTCGTCGAGTTCCATGGCGCGGCCTTTCTCAAGCAGCATCCAGGCGTCCTGATGCTGTTCCTTGTAACGGTCGTACATCGCCTGCCATTCCCCCTGGATCTTTTCACCCCGTTCCACCGCCCGGTGCATGTATTCTTTCACTTCATCGGGAATATAGAAGGTCTTGTCGGCAGGCCAGCCATACACTTCCTTGGTTTTCCTGACCTCATCCTCACCGAGGGCCGACCCGTGGGCTTCGGGTGAATCCTGTTTGCCGGGCGAGCCCCAGGCGATATGTGACCTCAGGATGATCAGTGAGGGCTTGTCTTTGACCTGCTGTGCTTCCTCGTAGGCTTGCTGGATCCTGTCAAGGTCGTTGGCGCTTTCGCCAAGATCCTGGACATGCCAGTTGTACCCTTCAAACCGTTTCTGAACATCGTCGGAATAGGTGATCTCTGTTTTACCGTCGATAGTGATGTGGTTCTGGTCGTACAGGAAGATCAGCTTGCCCAAGTCCGAAATGCCCGGCCAGGGAAGCCGCTTCATTTGAAGCCCCTTCCATCAGGTCACCGTCGCTGCAGAAACCATAGACATAATGATCGATGACGGGGAAATCCTTCCGGTTGAACCGGGAGGCCAGATGGGCTTCGGCCATGGCCATACCCAGGGCCGTCATAAATCCCTGTCCCAGCGGACCGGTGGTTGTCTCAATGCCTTCCGTACGCCCGTATTCGGGATGCCCGGGTGTCAGGCTGTCCCACATCCTCAGTCTTTTTATTTCATCGAGAGGGAGATTGTAGCCGGTGAGATGCAGCATCGAATACTGGAGAATCGAAGCATGGCCGTTGGAAAGGATAAACCTGTCACGGTTGAACCAGACCGGGTCTTTCGGGTTGTATTTCATGATCCTGTCCCACAGCACGAAAGCCGCCGGCGCCAGGGCCATGGCGGTTCCCGGGTGGCCCGAACCCGCCTTCTGCACGGCATCCATGGCCAATGTTCTCACAGTGTTGATGCAAAGCTGTTCTAATTTTTCTTTATCCATGATCTGTTCCTCTTTTATCTTTAAACATTACCCAATTATTCCCGGATATCACCGGTTCTTTTCAGGCAGTTCGCGGAATAAGAATGAAAAATCATGCCAGTCTCTGCCTGCCGGCTTCCAATGGTTTGAATGAACTGTTTGACAGGCAGAATGCTGAAAATCTTAAGTTTAAGAAAAACAGACAGTGTGGAATTAGTTCAACAAGGAATGGGCGGGGATGCGACAGGGTTAAAACCCCGGCGGTGACAATGACCCCTGGCAGACGGCAGTCCGGCAGAAGCGGAAATGGATCACCGGTTCAACCTTTCCGGGCAGAACATAAGCCGGGAGCGGTTGTTTTACCAGCTCAGAACGATCTCATGAACAACCTGATCATTCATACCTTGCATCATGGATACGAAGAAAATTACCGCCACCGGACGGCCTCTTGACGTGCATTACCCGACAAACCGGGCCATCATGATTATCACGGCGGCTGTCATCGTCGGAGGCTTCCTTTACCAGCTGGTGACCGGCGGGGATTTCTGGCACAGTGCACGGCTGGGGATTCGGCGCCGGGATTTCCGTTTTTTTCGCCTGGGCGGTTTGCCGGGAGATCGACCCGGATCATGAGCTTTCGGCATTTGTCGCAGCAGGTCTGACGCTCGTGGGGGTATTTTTCTTTTACCCACCGGCATTTCTGGGGGTGGTATGGCTTCTGCTGATGTTACGGATCGTGAACCGCACCACGGGTGTTCCGGCTTTCCTCCTGGATTCCGTCATCCTGACGCTGTTTTCGGCCTGGTTCACCTTCCAGGGGTACTGGATCTATGGGATCATCACAACGGTGGCTTTTTACCTCGACAGCCGGCTTGACCTGCGGAGTCCGCGACAGCTCTATTTTTCACTGGCCAATGCGCTGATCATCGCCGTGGTTTGGATCGCCAAAGGCTTCCCGGAGAGCTTCGCCTATTTTCCCCTCACCTATCCGGTGGTGCCGGTACTGGTCATTGTCTTCTTCGTGCCCGTGATCGTCTCTTACCGTAACGTCAGGAGCAAAGGTGACCTGACGGGAAGCCCGCTGAGACCGGCGCGCGTCATCTCCGGCCAGATCCTGGCGATCGTTACGGGACTTCAGTTGATCCTGCAATCGGGCTATACAACCTTGCTCCCCCTTTACGGAGCCATTGCCGGCCCGGCATTGTACTGGTATTTCTCCCTGGCTTTCGGGACGAAGAAGTGATCCGGCCCCCCTGTTTTATCAGTCTCCCTGATAGAGATTTTCCCCGAGAGCCATCCTGAGTTTCTCGAAGTTCAAAGCATAATCGATCCGGGCCTTGGTGAGCAGGAAGCGGCTGGTGGCCATGGAAATTTCAGCATCGAGCATGTCGAGATTGGTGATGGCGCCCGCCTCAAAATTGGTCTGCGCCAATTCAAAGGCCTGCCTGGCCTGTTTGACCTGGAGCTCATACCGGTCCACTTTCTGAGCCGCTGATTTAACGTTGGCGTTGGCCGCGATCACATCGGCCGACACCTTCCTTTTCAGATCTTCGCTTCGAAACTGTGAGGTCTCGACCTCCGCCCGCGCGATCTTCAGGTTGTTCTTTTCCCGGTTACCATCGAAAAGCAGGGATGTTCAGGCTCACACCCGCCGAGTAATTTAGCTTGAAGGTATTCAGATCCGGAACATACCCGTTTTTTCCGCCGCCCGAGGCAAACGCGCCGAGAGTGGGGTAGTTGGATGTTTTGGTCATTTCATACCTCAACTGCGCGAGCTTCTCATTTTGTTCCGAAAGCTTCAGCTCTTCCCGGTTTGAAAGGGCCATGTTCAGCATCGAATCGGTGCTCACGGAGTCGGGCGGAGCCTGGAGCTGATAGCTGACAAAGACATCTCCGGTCAACAGGACGACCAAGCAAGGCGTTCATCACGGCGGAAAGAGTCTCTTTGCCGGTAACAAGGTCGACCCGTTGGTTTTCAACGGCCGAGATCTTAACCCGGGTGGAGAGGATCTGGTAATCGGTGGCAGAACCGGTCTGCTCTTTTTTCCGGATAAATTCCAGGTGATCGTTGAGATTTTTCAGTTCATCATCCGTGATCCGGATGGATTCCTGTGCCATCAGGAGTCCATAATAAGTTGTGATGACGTTCATGGCCAGGTTTTGCCGGACCATATTCATGTTTTCCATCGTCAGCTCCCTGGCCGCTTCAGCCACTTCGATGCTCCGGGAAGTGCGTCCGAAATCGGTGATCAGCTGATGCACCGTGACTTCGGCCGAATAATTATCCTCAGGGTAGAGCTTAATGTTTCCGAAACCGGGGAAATCGAACGAAGGCACCGGACCGATCCGCGTGTAGGAAGCGCCGGCGCTCACGGTGGGCAGGTAAGCCGACCGGGCGAGGCCGATCCGTCCTTCCGCCTCGGTCACCGCCCTGGAGGCCGCCTGCAGGGTGGGATGCCCCTCGATGGCCAGATTTACCGCCTCAGCGAGGGTCAGAGTGTCGCCGGGAAGGGTGTCCTGCCGGGCAAAAGCCACTGCCGGAAGCATGAATATCCATAAAATGAAAATACCTGTCTTTTTCATGACTCTGTTCTTACGTATTTATGCGTTTTTGGCCGCCTTACGGCTGGCGATTTTTTGTTTCTTCTTCTGGGTATGCAAAAGCACCACCGGGATCCCCCCGATAAGTGTTATGACGGCAGCAAGGAGGAAATTATCGTCGACACCCTGGATGAAAGCCTGCCGGCTGACATTGGAAAACAGCAAGTACTGGCTCTGTTTGATGGCATCACCGGCGGGACTTCCCGCAACATGGGTGATGTAACCGGTCAGGTTATGGGTAACCTGCTGAAAGATGGGTGAATGGGACTGCATGGCCTGACCGAAACGTTCGGCATGATAGCTGACCCTGGAGGTGAGGATGGTGGCAAAAACCGCCACACCAAAGCTTCCGCCGATCTGCCTGATCACATTGATCAGCCCCGAAGCCTGGGCCATTTTTTCTCTCGGGATATCGAGAAGGGCAACGGCACTCAGCGGCGTGAACATCAGGCCCATCCCCAGTCCCCTCAGGTACAGGGAAAACATGATATAGGAATGTTCCGTGAGGTACGACAGGAACCCGTTGATGTAGAAACTCAGGGTCAGGGCAATAATTCCCACGATCACCGGCATCTTGGGGTTGACCTTATCGGCGATCCGCCCGGCAACAGGCGAAATGGCCCCCTGAATAATCCCCACCGGGAGGAAGACCGCCCCCGACTGTATTGCCGTATAGCCCAGTGAATTCTGGAGATAGAGCGGCAGCAGGAAGGTGCTTCCGAACATCCCGATCCCGAAAATCAGCATGATAATATTACTGATGGCAAAATTGTGATCCTTCAGGAGTTTCAGATCGATCAGCGGATGGTTCGTCGTCAGTTCCGTGGTGATAAAGACGGCGAAGGAAATGATGGAGATGGCAAAGAACAACAGGATCCTCGGTGAGGACCAACCCTCGGCGTTCGCGGCCGCATTTCCCTCTGTCAGCCCGTAGATGAGGAACGGCAGGAAGATGCTCACCGACAGGAAGCCGATCAGGTCGAAACCCCGGATCTGCGGATTTCTATATTCCTTTTGAATGATCAGGGTGGCCATCATCCCGATGATCCCGATAGGGACGTTAACATCGAAGATCAGGTGCCAGTTGAAGTTATCCACCAGGTAGCCGCCGATGAGCGGGCCGAACGATACCGAGGCCGCGGCGGCGATCGACCAGAAGCCGAGCGCGATACCACGTTTGTCGGGAGGAAATTCGCGGGTGATGATGGCCATCCCGACCGGCATGAGACACCCTGCACCCAGCCCCTGGATCACCCTGGCGACGATCAGAATGTTCTCGTCGGGTGAAATGCCGCAAAAGAACGATCCCAGGGTAAAGGCAAACAGGCCCCAGAAATACACCTTCTTATACCCAAACCTGTCGGCCAGCCATCCCGATGTCGGCAGCATGAGAGCCAGAGCCAGGAGATAGGCCGTCAGCACCCATTCGATCTTATCGATCCCGACGCCGAAAGAGGCCATGATCTTGGGCAATCCCACATTGACGATCGTGGAATCGAGCACGGCCATAAACGTCCCAATCATGACGTTTCCAAGCAGAAACCACTTGTATTTCGGGTCTTCCGGATGGAAATAATCGAAACGGTTTCCCAGTCTCCTCCTCGTTCGTTGTGCCCGGGTAATCCGTCTTTCACTCATTTTTTCAGAATTTTTATTTCAGCCGACATTCCTGCGATCAGATCCACGGGTCCGTGATTTTCCCTTTCGCCGATCTTATCAACCGAAACTTTCAACGGGACGCGCTGGGTCACCTTGGTGAAGTTTCCGGAAGCATTGCTGGCGGGGATCAGTGAAAACTGAGAGGCGGTATTCGAACCGATATAGATAACCCGGCCGGAAAAATCCACCTCCGGGTAGGCATCGACGGTGAAATCCACCTGCTGTCCGAGGCGCACATTTTTCAGCTTGGTTTCTTCAAGGTAGACCATCACCCACAGGCCGCTGTCTTTGGAAATCGTCATGATCGCCTGCCCGGGCTGGGCGATCTCCCCGGGGAGTAACCACCTTTTGGCGATGATGCCGCTGGCAGGGGCCGCGATTTTGGTTTTTCCAAGCTGGGTTTCCAAAACGGCGATCTGGGATTTTGCACCTTTAATGGCCGCTTCCGCCGACGAAACCATGGCAGAGGCCACGCGAAGCTGCGAACGCGCCGCATCGAGCCTGGCCTTTGCAGCCTCAAGGGCCTTTTGCATGTGATCATACTGTTCCCGGGTGATCACGCTGCCCTCGTATTGTTTCTTCGCCCTCTCGAAATCTTCGTTGCTCTTTTCGTAGTCAATCTCCACGACCCTGATGCTCTCCTTATCGTAACTGAGCTTTGCCAGTGCCTGTTCTTTCGAGGTCTCCGCCTGCTGCTGCTGGGTCACCGCCTGGTTGCGGCGGGCGATCAGATCGCTCGAATCGAGCACGACCAGCAGCTGACCCTGGGTCACGGTATCCCCCTCGTCGGCGTAGTTCTTCAGGATCCTGCCCATGAGCTGACTGCTCACCGTGACTTTGTCGGAATCGATATAGGCATCGTCGGTGGAAATGTAACTGGAGTACCTGGAATACCACAGCGCGCTTAATATAACGACCACAGCGATGACCAGGATCATGGGAATGTAAAACCGCAATCCTTTCCGGTTCCCTTTCTGTTCAGTGTTCTTCTTCATGTTTGTCTATCAATGAATAATGGTTATTTTTTATGCTGACCTGCCCCGCCGTCCCCCGCGATTCCATGGATGAAGATCGCGAGGAACACCTCCATCATCCTTCCCATTCCCTCCATATCGGCCGAATCAATGCCCATCAAATTTGTCCTGCCGAGGTAGGATCTCCGGATGGCCTGGAGAGACTCGAGGAAGATTGTGGCAACATCATCGGTGTTTAAGTTCCGGTAGACGGACTTCGCTGCACCCAGATCGATGATGTTCCGGATGTAATCCATTTCCTTGCTCCTGAGCTCATCCAGCAGGTCGCGCATCATGGGACGCAATTCCCGGATGGCGTTGAAACGAAGCTTACTCAGGTTGATGAATTTCTGAAAATAAAGGTTCCGGATAGTGATGTACGCGTGCAGCATTTCATCCGGATCGTTGAGCTTGAAGCGGCTCTCATCGAGATACCGGAAAAAATCATCCTGCTCTTTTTTGATCACGGCATGAAACAGACTGGTCTTATCGGGGAAATAATAATACAGGGAGGCTTTCGACATCCCGGCATCCTCGGCAATCTCCCGCATCGTCGTCTTTTCCAGCCCATAGAGCCCAAAACGGTTTTGCGCCGTTGTCAGAATAAAGTCGACCTTGTCGCGATTTTCCCCCGTATGCTGAATCTTAACCACTTTTCTTCCTGCCTCTTTGTATACTTTGACCTTTTTTTTTAAAAGGTCAAAATTAGCACAAAACTTTGAATGACGGAAAGGCATTAGGAATTTTTAACACGAAAAGTCAGAAAATGATGTAACGCTTTGTCTATTATGTTTTTCGTGAAACATATTGGCGGAATAATCTAAAGAGCCTGCAGGACGCCGCACTTCTCATTTCAGTTTGACCAGCAGTTTGCCGGTGTTTTCTCCGGTGAAAAGGCCGAGGAAAGCTTCGGGGATCTTTTCGAATCCTTCGAGGATGGTTTCGGTGGAATTGAGTTTTCCCTCTTTGAGCCATTTGCCGAGTTGCTTTTGGGCTTCAGGGAATTCCGAGGCAAAATTATTTACCATGAAACCCTGCATGAGGGCTGAATGGGCCAGCAGGACAGGTTGAACGCGGGGTCCGACGGGTTGTTCGGTCAAATTATAGAGGGAAATCTGCCCGCAGATGGCGATCCGGGCGTTTCGGTTCAGATGTTGAAGGACGGCGTCAGAGATCACGCCCCCGACGTTATCGAAGTAGATGTCGACGCCATTTGGGCAGGCCCGGGCGATTTCTGCGGAAAGGTCCTTTGTATCGTGATAATTGATAGCATCATCGAAGTGCAATTCCTCCCTGAGCTTTTTGATTTTGGCATCCGAACCGGCGATCCCGGTGACATGACAGCCCTTGATCCTGGCGATCTGCCCGGCCACGTTCCCTACGGCCCCCGCGGCGCCCGAAACCACCACGTGTTCACCGGCCCGCGGCTGTCCGATGGCCAGCAGGCCAAAATAGGCCGTCAGGCCGGTCATGCCGATAACCCCGAGGTTCGCGCTTAAAGGCGCCGTACCGGGA
This sequence comes from uncultured Bacteroidales bacterium, assembly GCA_963763215.1. Taxonomy (GTDB): domain Bacteria; phylum Bacteroidota; class Bacteroidia; order Bacteroidales; genus DASQZK01. The sequence goes on along the minus strand of CAVXNX010000012.1, from coordinate 216,891 downwards.
TCGAGCTTTGTCAGGCCGTCCGTTTTCATCACGGAATATTCTTCCCATCCCATCATGCCCATGACGTAATCGCCTTCGCCGAAAGTCTGATCACGGCTTTGCCATACACGGCCGATCGTGCGGCCCCGGATGACATCATGAATATCAAACCCGTCGCGTCCCGTAGCAGACCGATCCATCCTGCTCCGCATATACGGATCGACCGAAACATAAAGGTTTTCCGTGAGAACCTCACCTTCTCCGGGAGAGGGCAGGGCGGATTCGGTGATCTCAAAATTCTCGCGGGAAGGCATACCTGAAAGTTTTCTGGCCAGTCTGATCTGGCGGTTTTTTTTATTTTCCATGGTGAAGAATATGAATGGTTATGTGACCCTCCTTTTCAAATTTCCTGCCCCGGATGTCACGACGCCAGGATGTTCCCGGCATTTTTATTTATAATATTGATTCAGTGTGCATTGAAAAGACAACATATCGCCATCCCTTCCGTTTGTCAGGCCTTACGCGAAACGGATATGTGAAATTCCTTGCCCACTGCCGGTATTTTGGACCGGATCATTTCAAATCCGTTTCACTTTCCTTATTTTTATGTGGAGGCTCAGGGAGCGTTCCCCCTCAACAAAGATGGGAACAAAGGAAAAAAGTGACCAGCCAGAGCCGATGCGATCTATACTTATTTTAATAAGAAACTCATTAAATACCAAGCCATTATGAAAATCATCCCGTTGGACAAGGTCGAAAAATCGAAAGTGAATATGGAAGGTGCCGCTGGGGCGTGGAAACAGGTTCCCCTGTCTGCCGCCGACGATGCGCCGGTTTATGCCTACAGGGTATTTACCCTTGAACCGGGCGGGTATACGCCCTATCACCGCCACAACTATGAACATATGAATTTCATCATCGAGGGAACGGGATTCCTGGTCGATGAGCAGGGAAAGGAACGGCCGCTAAAGGCGGGTGATTTTGCCCTCGTCATGCCTGATGAAAAGCATCAGTACCGTAATGCTTCACCCGATAAAGAATTCAGGATGATCTGCGGTGTCCCTAAAGAATTCGAAAAATAAGCGATTTGGTGTTGACGTCCGGATATGGAGCACGGGGGAAAAAAATGAGGGTGACTCAAAAGAAGTCGTTTGGATCTTCCTTTTGTGACACCCTCAACCTGTATCATTACCTGGTCCGGGCCTTATTCGACAGGGATAACCTGTACGCTGGTATCTCCGGTTTAGCCGCCGTGAGGATGGCTTCCATCAGATTGTTAGCGCTGAGTGTGCCATGGGTTGCTCCGCTGACACCGTCGATTTCAGCTAAATCAGGTACAATCTGCGTATTCATCAGCTGATCTTCATATTGGGGAAGCCAGACGGAGGGATGGGGATTCATGGGATAGGTTTCGGCCGTGGTTTCCGACTTAAAATTACCGGTTGAATCCACATAGTCAAAATTTACCGTCACCAGTTTATCCGAAGTGATCTGGGCTTCCATGAAGGCTTTGTAACCATGGGAAAATTCAGCTTCTTCAGCCTTGTAATTACCATCTTTGTAAACAGATGTTTTTTCGTCCTTTTTGCAGGAAGTGAATGCCACAAACAGACCTGCAATCATTAATAATCCGATTCTTTTCATACAATATCGCTTTTACGTGGTTTAAATTTCAGGTGAAGATATAAAATCATCGTCTTTTACTGTTATAATAATAGCAATATATAGCAATATGTATTAATATATATTTAGTCTAAATCACCGGAGGGCATTGGCACAGATTCAGACCGAAGACATTTTCCCATCATCATTCTGTTTTTTAACTGGTTAGAGCTCACCTAATCGCTGTCCTCTGGCCCGGAATACGGATCGTGATCATTCCGTCCCCGGCAGCCAACGATTTTTCACCCGAAACCCGGGGCAAGGTGACCGCGATTTTTTTCCGGAATATTCTGGCATGATTTTCCAATACCTATCTGAAGATGGATGGCAAAACTTAAAAATCAAAATCAGATGGCATTTACAATCACATCCAGATCGTTTGAATACGGGACCGGCATCCCGGCAGTCTTCACCTGCGACGGGGACAATGTTTCACCGGCCCTGAGTTGGGATGGGGAGCCCAAAGACACCGTGACTTACGCACTGATCCTGGAAGACCCCGATGTCACCGGGGGGATTTATACACACTGGATCCTTTACAATATTCCGGCATCGGTTCACGGATTCGAACCCATTGTGCCTGTGGCCAAAAAACTCGACAACGGGGCTATTCACGGGAAGAATGACCCCGGAAAATATGGCTATAGCGGTCCATGTCCCCCCCATGGTGAAAAGCACCGGTATTTTTTCAGGATTTTCGCGCTCAGAAAAAAACTCGCTCCAGAATCAGCCGGAAACCGCGAAAATTTCTATGCAGCCATCAAAACCAACGTCCTTGCGGAGGCAGAATATATGGGCACATTTAAACACTGAGCTGACATTCGTTGTTGTTTGGAGACCGGTGGCGTGGTAAATAGTGCCCGAAGGTTGCGACCCGTCCCTGTCGAAATGGATTTCTCCGGGCGGGAAACGGGGGACCCGGGGTCCGAATAAAAAATGTGAAAAAGCCGGTCATGATGAGGACCCCCTCAAAGGTCATCTCTTGAAAAGAATCTTAATCATTAAACGTTATATATCATGAAAAATACATTTTACCAGCTGTTGCTCGTCACCGGGATATTTTTTCTCAGTGCATCCGCCGGGTACGGACAGCAGGTCAAACAAGTGAACATCCAGGGACTGGACAAGATGCGGTACTCGGTTGAACAGATCACCGCCAGCCCCGGACAGAAGATCAAGGTCACGCTGAAAACGATCAGTAACCTGCCCAAGGCCCAGATGGCGCACAATTTCGTTCTTCTGAAGAAAGACGCCGATCCTTCGGCTTTTGTGAGCGACGGGCTGGCTTACTCCTCCAATGAGTACATCGACAGTTCATGGGATGACGAGATCATTGCCAAAACCAAGCTCGTTGGTGCCGGGGAATCGGATTCCGTTGAATTCACCGCACCCACCGAAAAAGGTGAATACATCTATCTCTGCACGTTCCCCGGTCATTTCCAGGCCGGGATGAAGGGGAAACTCATCGTTCAGTAAGAAGAAAATTTCCTCACGGGAAGAGGCTCCCGGAATGGCGAAAAATCAAAACAGGCCGCCGGATTTCATTGAATGCCGGCGGCCTGTTCTTTGCAAATAAACCTCAGAGAAAAGCGACTTCCGCTCCGGACCACGATGCCCGGGGCACTCCTTAAATGCGTTCATTTGTTCTACCGTGCAACCGGCTCACGCCAGGATGACCACGGCATTGGGTTCGAGGACACGGAAGGTGAAGGATTCCGTAAAATATAACTTGACTTTCTCGGTATCGGCCGAATCGAAACCGATCGACATATCCTGACCGAGTATCAGTCTGAAATCCCCCCCTCTGGCCGAAACCAGGTAGGAGTCGGTGATATTGGGATTTTCCATCACTGAGCCTCCGAGGATCTTCTCGATTTGCCGGATGAGCGGGAAACCTTCCACCTGAGAAAAAATAAAGGACCACTTATCCGGGACTGACGATCAACGAATAGGGTCCGCCCACGGCATGAACATGGAACTGGTTGATGAGTTGTCCGAGGAGGTTGAGGAAGTCCTTGCCTGAATCGGGAAATTTCACCTTTTTATAGGCGCTGCTGTCGCGCAGTCCTTTGATGCTGGCTTCCGTGAAACCATGGTAAATGGCTTCCTCTTCAAATTTAGCCATCTTCCCGGCGGCCGTTTCCATCTCTTCCAGGTTCAGGGCTTCGGCACCCCGGGTGGCATTGTCGAGTTCCCAGATATCGAGATGAAAAGGCTTCCTCACTTCGATCAGGGGAAGGACCTTATGGATGCCGTAGTTCACGCCGTTTTTATCTTTGGGCTCGATGATTTTGAGCCGGCCCAGGGAAACGGCACCGAAGGTGATGCCCTTAGGTCCGTCGATATCGACGAATTTCCTGGCCGTCAAAAGATTCTGAAATACTTTTTTTGCCTGCGAGTTAATCTCTTCCCAGGCTTCATCGGTAACAGGTGCGAGTGATTTTTTAAGAATATCCATAATAATGATGTTCAGGTTTTTTTGAATTGTTCATTTTTGGGTTCCGGCAAGTCCAAGGGAGGAATTTTCCGCCTTACCTCCCCCATCGTCACCTTCGTCTTCTTCGACCTCGGTGACCGGTTCGCCGGTGAAGAAATAGGTCCGCATCCTTTCATCCCATCCCGGCATATTCCGGCGGAGCCATTCCAGGGTCATACAGGCATGTTCCATTTCCTCGTGCATATTATGCTCCATGATTTCAACCAGGCTTTTGTCCCTGCTGGCATCGATACGCTGGCCTGTACCAGTCGACCGCCTCGATCTCCTCCCGGAGGGTATGCAGCGCCCGCGTATAGTCCCTGGTTTTTTCACTGAGTTCGCCGGTTGGTTCATGATAATCAGACATGGGTTCCTCCTGTTTTTTTCGGTTTATGGTAAAAGGATATGTGAAAATTGTACCAAAATCGGCCGGCATTGAATGTCCGGGTGTTTTCCGGTTGCCCTGAAACAACATGGGGTATATTTTCCACAGTTGGCGGTGATTTCCGGAACAGACCATCGGGAACAGATGCCGGCCGGAGAGATTTCACTTTCCGGGATCAGGACCGGGATTCCCGGTATCGTCCTCCCCGACAAGGGTCCTGTCGATTTTTCCTTCGATCTTGTCGAATTTGTGTTCCGCTTTCTCAACGCGGTTCTTTTTATCCTTCTTCTTGAGCTTATCGAGCATGCGGCCGATAAAAGGGACGGAAGGGGCAAGGAAAAATGCGCCGGTAATGATCAGGATATACCCGATCGGGATGAACGGGATGAGCATAAAGACAATGCCCGCCAAAAGGATCAATGTGCCAATGACTGGCCGGATGTATTTTCGGTGGTGTGGTTTCAATCCAAACATCAGGAATCCCCTCCCATATTATTTATCTTCACTCTTCTCCCCAATCCATGGATCTGAAAAAAGGGTTGCCTGAAAAAACTGGTAAACCAAAATCAGCCAGAAGGAGCATCCAGGCGATTGACCGCGCTGAACGCCATATACCCTGAGTCTCTAATCTCCCCGTATTTTTTCAGGGTAATCTTCAAAGGATCATTTTTCAGGCAACCCGTAAAAACAATCGTCTCTTTCGCCGGTTGTTATTTTTCCTCTGCGATGCCGATGACACCGCAAGCCACCCGCGGTCCGGCATTCCCGGAAGGCTGTGAGGTCAGGTCATCTGCTCCCGCATGGACAATGATTCCGCGGCCAATGATGGAGTGGCTCCCGGAGAAGGACATGAGGTTATCGGTTATATCAAGTGTGGCACTGCTATCGGCATCGGCAGTGATGTTCCCCATGTCGCCCACATGCCGGGTGGCATCATTGGGTCCGGCATGTTTCACCCCTTCGGGATTGAAATGGCCGCCTGCCGATGAACCGTCTGAGGCAGTGCAATCACCGTATTCATGCACATGAAATCCGTGTTTCCCCGGGGTGAGACCGTGAAGGTCGGCAACGATATGAATGCCGCTGTCGGCTTTCGTAAAGGTCACCGTGCCGTAAACCTGGTTACCCTCGGTGGGATGCAGTACGCACACCGCCTTTGTCACCTGCGGCCCCGACATCTGGGATGACTGGTTCTGCATCTGCTGCTGCTGCGTGATTAGAGGTACAACTGCCCAAAGCCAGCACGAATAAAAATGCCGAACCGGCCAGTAATTGTCTTCAATTGTTTCATGATCTTTCCTCCGATCTTTTAGTGAACGATTTAGGTTAGGATATATCTGTTTAAATCAGGTCGATCTTCGAGGCCATGATAAAATCATTGATCGATAGCCCATTAATACTGTGGGTGGTAAATTCGACTTCCACCTTATTGTAATGGAGCCCGATATCGGGATGATGATTTTCCGAATCGGCAATGGCGGCAATATCATTGACAAATACCACTCCCCGGTTGAAATCCTCAAAATTGAATTCCTTTCTGAGCCTGGTCCCTTCCAGAATATTCCACCCGGAGGATAGCTGACCCAGGTAATCGTTGATTTCCCCTTCAACAAAGGGCAGGGTCCCTTTGGGCAGGGACCGGCAATGCATCTCGTTTAATTCCATACGTAACAGTTTTTTATGATCGGCGCATCGCTCACCAGTCTGATAAAATAATGCCATGCCCGATGCCCGGTCATCCGAATTTATATATCTGTTTGTTTATCAGTCGATTAATATTAAAATGCTGAAATTTCCCCTGGCGGCTACTGTGGAAATCATGTCACAAAAAACGAAAAACGACGACTTCGCCATTGGCCTGTCCCGTTGCCAATTCCGTATTGACGTACGGTTTATGAACAACAGCTGAACCGGTGGAATGTTTAATGCCAAACGCACGGTCACCAGCAGCCGGAAGACCTTCCCGTGACGGATGTGTGGCAGCGGAACTCACTGAAATTTCATCTTCACCGGGGCGTTATTTGGAGAGGATTTTAGAAATCATTCCCTTCGGCATGGCATGGTATTTCCACTATTCATTGATAACAACAAATCATAAAGAAAACAGACCCATGATGAATGATCATTTTTTGAAAAACAGAAAGATTGCCATCCTGGCAACCGACGGATTTGAAGAAATTGAACTCAAGGCACCGCTGGATGAACTCAGGGCCGAAGGCGCCGAAGTGCACATCGTCTCGGAGAAATCCCACATCAAATCCTGGCACAACCGCGACTGGCACGATGACTTTAAAGTGGATGTCCTCCTGGGTGAAGCCGATCCCGGGGATTATGACATGCTGATCCTTCCGGGCGGGGTTATCAATCCCGACCGGCTGAGGCGAAACAGTGACGCCGTCGATTTTATCCGGGATTTTAACCGTTCAGGAAAGCTGATCGCCGCCATATGCCATGGTCCCCAAATGCTCATCGAGGCTGACCTTGTCCGTGACCGGACAATGACCTCCTTCCATTCCATAAAAAAGGACCTCATGAATGCCGGGGCCAAATGGGTGGACCAGGCGGTTGTGGTCGACGGGAATCTGATCACCAGCCGGAACCCCGGGGATATCCCATCCTTCATGAAAAAGGTGAATGGTATACTGAAAGTTGAAAAAGAATACCTGCCCTGATGCCCTAAGGCCGGTCACAGGTCGTCTTTCCTTTTGATCTGTTTGCCGATCCAGGCCACAAAAAAATTGATGATAAGGATGACGATGGTGACCCCGACGGCAAGGTAATACTGTTCCAGGGCCACGGCGATGCCGATGCCTGAAGAAAAGAATATGGTGGCGGCTGTTGTCAGAAACTTAATCCGGTATTCCTGCTGGATCTGCAGGACCGTGCCGGCGCCGATGAAGCTGACACCCATGACGATCGCCTGGATGACCCGGGTGGGATCGGTGCGGATATAGCCGGCCAGTCCAACGGACTGGAAATGCATCACGATCACTTCGCCCAGCGAAACCATCAGGGCTACGGCGCCGCCGACAATCATGTTGGTGCGTATACCCGCAGGCTTATCGAACATTTCCCTCTCATAACCGACGATCCCCGAGAGGATCACGGCGATGGCCACATGCAGTAAAATCTTCATTTGTCCACTGAAATCCGGCATGATCTGAGAGATAAAGGTAGTTTTTATGTTTTACCGAGGTCCCGGATATCGGCATAAGATCCGCTTTCAACCGATCTGACTTTTTGGATCGCCCAGACGAGGTCAGCGGCCGCCTCTTCCGGGGAGGACATCCTGGATTCTTCATAGAGCTTCCGCAGTTTACGGACGACCGGAAACCGGTCTCCGCCGTCCAGATTCCGCAGATATTCCTGCATGCCTGTATTGATCACCCCCGGCGCCAGGGCGGTAAAATGGGTGCCGGGCCGTTCCTTCGCGTAAAGACCGATCAGCATGTTCAGTGTGGCTTTCGATAGGGCATAGGCATTCCATCCCCTCGATGCCTTAACGGCAGCCCCCGAGGAGATGGCGATGACCTGGACGACCTGCCGTCCCGGTTCGAACAGGGTATCCAGGATGACCTTATTCGCCCAAACATTGATGTCCATGACCCGGCGGATCTCTTCGAGGCCCGTCTCGCCAAGGTCCTTGATCTCAGGCAGAATACCGGCATTCAGGATGACCAGGTCGAGGTGGCTGACCTCTTGCAAAAAGGTGGCGAGATTCATGCCCAGTTCATGGAACCGGGAGATATCCTGGCGGAGAAAATGAAATCCCGGCTGAGGAGCCAGGTCGGGGGAAGGCGACCGGCTGATCCCGTAAACATGATTTCCCTGCCGGAGGTATTCCTTCGCCAGGGCATTTCCGATGCCCGATGATGTTCCTGTGATTAGTACTGTCATCCCGGTCGATGGGTTATTTACTCCAGTTGTCCAGTCAGCGGTCCGTGGTCCCCGTAAACAGGATCCGTGGGAGGAACCGGTACCTGGGTTATCCTCTGGTCGGTTCCGGGCCTTTCGCCCGCCTTACCATAATTCATATCGTAATCCGCACCACCGGGGTAGGCTCCGATGCAGGCAAAATCACCCGACGAACCCAGGTTTTTATGGGCCACCCCGGCAGGGATGACCACAACGTCGCCTTTCCCCAGCTCAGTGGTGAAGCCGCCTTCGCCGCCGAGGATCACTTTTTAGATCCCGCGGTAGATGCCGAGGACCTCGTGAGTTGTGCTATGGTAATGATGGAACCGGAAAATCCCGTCATGCCATGAATTACTCCAGTCATGACTGTGGAAAAGCTGTTCAACTTCCGAACCGGCATCGCCCCCTTCAAACCGGAGGACATTCCGGTAAATAAGCACGGGGAGGATGGCATTGTTCGGAAAGTTCCCGTTTTCGCCGAGAGCATGTGTCTCAACATTCACCTGAGTTAATTCCTTTACTGTATTCATTTCGACCTCCTTTTTTTCCGTGTATTCACCTTTGGGTCGACCGGCGATCAAACCCCATACGTTGCCAGGATCAGCCGGGTCGTTCCCTTTTCGGTTTAACCAGGTCCTATATTTATAACCAACGGGGAAATGAATGGTTCGGATGCCCGTCAGGAGATCCGGTAGACGCGGGGAGCACACAAAACACCGGCCTGACCGGGTCAGGCCGAAATGTATTTTTCCATGTGCCGGATTAGTGTACCCGAATCGACAGGCTTGGAGAGATAATCGTCGCAGCCTGCCTCAAGGCACCGGTCACGGTCCTCATTGGAGGCATAGGCCGTCAGAGCGATGACAGGGCCCGAATAGTTCTTTTCCCGAAGCAGTCCGGTGGCGGTGAGGCCGTCCATCCCAGGCATACGGATATCCATCAGGATGATATCGGGAACGAACCCGTTATCGACCTTTTCCAGGACGTCCTGTCCATTTTCACTGTGGACGATCCGGGCCCCGGTTTTTTGCAGTACGAGTTCAAGATAGCGGTAATTGCTGAAGTCGTCCTCGGCGACAAGGATGACCTTATTCTGCCAGGGATACCTGACATCTTTCATTCCTCCGCTTTTCACGTTTCCCGGGAAGGTTTTTCCTCCTCAAGGGGTTTGAGAGGGATCCCACATAAAATTCAGCACCTTCACCTTTGAGGGATTTCTTGATCTCACCCCCCGGGATCTCGGTCAGTTTGCGCGTAATGGTCAGACCCACGCCTTTTCCTCCACGGGCCTGCTTGTCGATGATCTCTTCCTGCATGAACGGTTTGAAGATCTGCGGAATACGCGAAGGATCAATGCCGATACCTGTATCGCGCACGAACAGGATCACCCGGTCGCCCTGGGGATGAAGCTTGTAACCGAAAGTCACCGAACCCTTGTCGGTGTACTTGAGGGCATTGTCGATCAGGTTTTCCATGATCTGCCAGACCCTCTTCCTGTCGGAAAAGACCCTGATGTCATCCTGATCTCCCGGGCAGACTTTCGGCCAGGCTGATGAAGGGTTTGACCCGGGTTGAAAAGGTCAGGTAAAGTTCATTGAAAAGATCATTGAGGCTGAACTCCGAGTTGGAAATCAGGATCTGTCCCGATTGGATCATGGATACATCAATGATGTCGTCGAGGATTTTCAAAAGCTCATCCGATTTAGTTGAGATGACCTCAATGAATGACAACTTCTTATCATCCGGCAGGTCCGGTTCTTTGAGCAGCTGGCTGAAGCCCACGATGGCATTCATGGGGGTCCGGATCTCGTGGGAGATGTTTGAAAGAAAGGCTGTTTTCAGCCGGTCGGATTCTTCGGCTTTTTCCTTAGCTTGCACCAGGTCCTGTTCCGCTTTCCTTCTCGATGTGATATCTTCCATCACGGCAACGAAATGGGTGATCGACCCTTCGTTATCCTTTAGGGGCGACACGGTGATCTCACCCCAGAAGCCCGAACCGTCCTTTTTCCGGTTGCGAAGGACGCCCTTCCATGTTCTGGCCTCCTTCAGAGACTTCCACATTTCGTCGAAGCCGGCCGATTTCGCACCGGGGTTCAGAAGGGAAAGCGTGTTTCCGACTGCTTCGGCAAAGCTATATCGAGTGATTTCGACAAACTTCGGGTTCACATAGGTGATCGTTCCGTTGAGTTCCATGATCATCACGGCAGCGGGGCTTTGTTCGACCGAAGCCGAGAGCTGCCTGATCTGTTCTTCCGACCGGCGCTGAAGGCTGATATCGGTGATCACCGTCAGAAGGGCGCCTTCGCTGTAAAGCGGGTAGGGAATGACATTCAGACTCACCGGCAGCGTCGAACCGTCTTTTCTCACCTGGATGGTCTCAAAATTGGCCACCTGGCCCTCTTCATTCAGGATGCGAAGCATTTCCCGGCGGTAGGAAGGTGAACGGTAAATCTCCTCCATATTCATGCGTTCCAGTTGGCTTCTGGAATAGCCCAACATGCGTGAGACCGTTTCGTTGGTGGTGATGATACGTCCGTCATAGGTCGTGATGGCGAGCCCCACCGGTAGGGTCTCGATCAGGACCCGGTATTTTTCCTCACTTTCCTTCAGCGCCCGGGTGACTTCCTGTTGTTCGGTGATATCGATCGAGATCCCGAGCAGGAATTCCGGCTGGCCCTCATTGTCGAAAAGCGGGATTTTACGGGTGTGGATCACCCGCTGACCACGGGGGGTCATGATGAGTTCCTCCGGAATATCAATGGTTTCGCCGGTTTTTATGGCCCTTTTGTCGGATGAAAGGAATGACCTTGCATACCGGGGAGAAAAAAGTTCGGCATCGGTCTTCCCGATGATTTCACCGGCGTTTTTGCCGAAAAGTTCTTCGCCGCTCTTGTTGATGCGGACGTAGCTATGATCATCGACCCGTTTGACAAAGACAGCGGCAGGTATGTTCAAGACAATGCTATCGAGAAATTCTCCGCTCTGTCTGACCTGGTGCTCCCTGGTCTTCTGTTCGGTGATATCCAGCAGGGCGCCGAGAATTTCACCGGGTTGATCGTTCGGATCGCGTTTAATGACCGCCCAGTCGCGCAGCCAGATGTAGCTGCCGCCAGCCAGCTGCCACCGATATTCCATCATCATGACATCCCTGGGATGGTTGATATTCAGGGTCTTCAGGACGCGGTCACGATCATCCGGATGGATGTGCGACAGCCAGAACGATGGATCCAGAAGGCTTTCCTTTCCAAAGCCGCTCATCCCGGCAATTTTGTCACTGATCCAGACCCTGTCGAAGGGAGGTTCAGGCCTGGCCACATAGAGAATGACCGGCAGGGAAGTTAATACGAGGTTGTAATATCCCAGCCGGTGCTGGATTTCCTTTTCGATCCTGACGATTTCCGTCCGGTCACGGATGAAGGCCGCCTGGAGATGGCGGTTATTCCAGGGAAGATCATTCAGTGAAACCTCTGTTTCCAGCGGGGTCCCGTCCTTTCTCCTGTGCTGCCAGGGAAAATGCTGGTAGCGATTTTTTCGGGCAGCCCGGATCCATTTTTCAGCCTTGACACCCGATGACTCGCCGTCGGGCTGCACATCGGGCGACAGGTCCGCCGGTGTCAGTCCGATGAGTTCAATTTTATTTTTCACACCGAACATCTCCAGCGCCCTCTGGTTCACATCGATAATCCTTCCCCCTCGAGAATGAGAATGGCATCATGCGCCTTCTCAAAGATCATCCTGAATTTCATCAGCTCCTCGGGGATAAAAAGCTGGCCGGTGATGTCACTCCACCGGCATTCACGGTTCAATGCAGAATAAAATTTTCTTGGAGTCGATGTTCCTGAGAAATATTTTTCTTTCACTTCGGTCACTTCCAGCTTCTTCTTGTTCAATCTCCAGTTTTTCTCTACCATATATACAGTTAACCTCCAGTAAATCATCTTATGTGGGCCGCTTCTCAGCTCTGGCCCAAAAATTGAGAGATATGCGCCTTAAGTTCATCGGCCGGTTGCAGCCCTCTCAGTACTTCCGCCAGTTGCCCTTCTTTGAAAAAAAGATAGGATGGCGAATATCCAAGATTCAGTGTTTCTTTTAATCGCACGGTTTCTTCCATGACCAACCGGTTAAACCGCATCCGGTCACCGAATTCCTCCTTCAGCTCCGCAAACCCGGAAAGGGCGATCACCCCTGCTGCATTCCACCGGGAATTCACCAGGACCAGGGCGGTTTCTTTCCTGGTAATGATTTCATGAAACAACGTATCCTCACTGATCATGATTATACATCGTTAGTCAATTTTTCGTCGCGCCCAGGTAAGGCAATTCGTATGCCAAAGGAACGGTGCAGGCCGGGGGATTATTGTATTTCACTTTTATACTGGCTGTTAACGGATATAATATCTCCGGATACACGACCGATCCTGAAGACCATAATTCCCAAAATAACGTGGATTCACAACATTTCAGGAATTCCGGCTGCGTTCAATACCGAGTTTTTTCATCCTGGCTTCCAGGGTGGTGGGTTTAAGCCCCAGGATTTCGGCGGCCCCATTTTTTCCGCTCACCTTCCATTTGGAATTCTGAAGGACCTTCACGATATAATCCCGTTCCATTTCATGCAGGGTGGAGAATGTCTTCTGATTTTCAGTGTTTTCCTTCTTCGGGAACCAGTTTCCAACTTCAAGTCTGACCCCCTTGCTGAGGATCACCGACCGTTCGATGATGTTCTCGAGTTCCCGGACATTACCGGGCCAGTCGTAGTCCTGGAGTGTTCTCATCGTCTTGTTGGAGATAACAAAAACGTTTTTACTGACTTTCCGGGCCGGAATGTTCGATGATATCCCTGTACAAACCGGGCGGGACCTCATGAAAATCCGGATTTTTCCCGTTGTTCACTGAATGCTTCGCGTTCATCTGTTTTGAGACAATTCATTCGCTTTTCGCCATTGTAGCTGATCTTGAGGGAACCTGACCGTGCAGGTGAGAAGAGAAGAGATTGCAAATCCGGCTTTTAAACACCGCCATATGCAGCCGGAACAGGGGTTATGTGTGAGTCTTTTTATCTGTTGAAAACAAAAGAACAGAATAGAAAGTTTATAGAAGGCAAATGATACAGAACAGCTTTGGGAACTTCAGGTAAATGACACATCCCAGGTGATGCCCAATCTCCAGCCAGAACAGGATGCAGTGGCCCAATTGGGTAAACAAGATATTACCGTAAAAATTCAGCAGAGGCGAGAGAATGAAAAAGTAGGCGATGTTTTGATTACGTCCAACTGATGTGTCAGTTTCCATCGCCGTTCAGGGTAAGAACTCTGATTCAAGGAGGAACCAAAAAAACAAGGTCTAACCATTAAACTCTATATATATGTCATGCTTAGATCGGCCATAATCTTTATGATGATATAGTCAAAGCTATTTTTCAGAACTTATTGCACGAGGATTAAAGTTCAGAGCCTCCACCATTGCGCGGTTCCTGTTTTTCCTTCTTTGTGGTGGCTTAGGTTCGTCGAAGCCCTCGATGAGCAGAGAGATAAGTGACAGGAAAATAATTTTTAAAGCGCGAAGAAGATCTCAGAACTTCTCCACTTTTTTCCATTTTTTCAGATCCGGTTTCTGCTTCACTTTTTGAGAGAAGAGCTTTAAATTTCAATGAGATGCACCCAGTGTTTCACTCCTGAGCCTTTCCTGATAAAGACTTGGACGGAAATCTAGTGGAGGGGCGTTTCAAGATGAACCATCCTGACCGCCGTTATACAACGAGCTAGGATGCCCGGCATCGAATCCATTCTTGGCCTATTGCGGGAAGGTAGACGTGCTGTTTCATCTTCCTTTTTCCCAATGGCCGAAACGAGGATATCGGGTCCGAACATATACGTTTGCCAGTCACTCCATGCTTCCGGTTGTTCAGGAAAGGCCAGAAGGAGCGGACGGATCAACGGCATTCCCGTTTTGCGGGCTTCCTGGCGGCCGCGTAAATATAATCGGCCGCCTCGCGTGCAGGGTGCGTAGGTTCTCCAGATCGCCAGCAGGGTGGTGTCGTAATGCGGTGCCTTTTTCATATCCCAGAATGAGTGGTCCTCGGTGGGTCCGACTTCCATCAGGGGGGTGAAACGCCCGAATGCCAGCCACCGCGCCGCCCCTCACGGTCGAGGTCTCCGCCCCAGTAACCACCGATATCCGATCCCCAGATCGGATAACCGATCAGGGCGCTCGTTCACTGGCGATGATGGCTGTGCGCAAACCCTCCTGTGGTGAAGCGATGTCACCTCCCCAGAATCCGCCGTACCTGGAGCTGTGCGTATAGCCGGCACGCGGGAAGTCATGAAGTCATCCGGATGGATTTTTTGGCAGATCTCATTGACCGCTTTGATATACAATACCGGGTATCATTGCGCAATTCCCTGGTTGTCATCCATTGTAGGCGTGAAGGTCGCGGGATTCAGGAACGATCTCTTCGGACCGTCGAGTTTGAAGCCGCGTACGCCCTGCTTAAGCACCTTTGCGAGACCCTCATCTGCCACCAGGTTACTGCAGCAGGGTTGGTGAGATCGAGCAGGGTGATCTCCGACGTGTCGGCATATTCATACTTCATCGGGAGGGTATAATGCATCCGGTTGGCCTCCTCTTTCATCTGACCGCTCACCCGGGGGCAATCCAGAGCATAAACGGGATATCCTGCCGTGTCAGCCAGTCGACCATTTTGACCGCTTGGGGGAAACGTTCCGGATCCCAGTCGAAATCCTCGTACACAATTTACCCTTCGCCCATGGCCTGTTGACCCAGTAAGCCCCAAGGGGAATGTCGAGAGCCTTCATCATCAGGACATCCTCAACCACCATGCTGTTGAAGGGTGCGGAAACTTTGGTGCCATCGTAGTAAGTGGTGCGGTTGTCATGATTATCCCGCCACCGCCAGGGCAGAAAAGCCCATTTGGGCGGAAGGAAGGTGGGACCGACGTTGAGGCTGTGTTTCCTGACGATCGCCGCGATGTTTTCCCCGGTGTGAAAAGGTCAATGACAGGAAAGGCCCATCGAACCGGACCTGGAGAAGATCTTTTTGCTCTTTGCCGATATCGTAATGCCCGGGCCAGGTGCCGTCGACAAACATCCCGTAGTTATTGGAGGATAGATAAAAGGGGCAGTATAAGGAAAGTGTGGGTTTGATGATCATATCCATCGATTGCCCCCGGAGATTCATGGCCTCCCTGATCCCGGCCGTCCATGAATTGTTCTGTTTGCCGTCAACTGTCCGCTCAAAAAGACCCGTGATGAATTCATCGGGGGTGAGCCTGACGTTGATCCCCCAGCCGAGGATACCGTCGGCGGGTTCGGCCCGGAAAACCAGGTGATAATCGTCACCCTTTGCAATGTCGAGGGTGATCGCCCGGCTGTTTTTATTCCAGGTGAAGTGCATGCCGCTGTCGGTCTTAGCCTGTTTCTGCGGCCGGGTGCTGATCCATGTTCTGCCTTCCCGGGTGTCGAAAAAGAACAAGCCGCTGTCGGCTTTGGGGATCAGTTCAACAGGTGATTTGAACGATGGCGCGTTCAGGCTCAGGGAAAGTCCCTGGTTACCACTGTTAAACCGGATGTCCTGATTTCCGGTGCAGGAAATCAGGAATAGAGGAAGGATGAGAATATTCAGAAATGGCTTCATGGTATAGGGTTGAATGGATTTTTCAGGTTCATTTGACGAACAACCAAAGGTATAAATTTCTGCTGAAAAACACACCATCGCGGTCCGGTAGCCTTGTCCAGCTATGCGGGGAGATACTCCGGTACTTTAGGGAATTCCTGCCGTGGAGGACCGGTGGGGCAAAAAGTTGCCCTGACCCGGAAATGGAAACGGGACAAACAATCAGCCTTAACATGTTGTTCTATAGGCAATAACATTAAAACAATCCGCCATGAAACACTTGATCCATCTCCTTCTTGCCATGTTGACCCTTGCCTCCTGCAATGTGGGGGTCAAAAAGAACATGAACAATGAATCCTCCTCCAAGGTGAGCTTTAAGCTTGAACAGACCTGGATGACCGACACCGTGTTCAGGACGCCGGAATCGGTCGTTTATGACAGTGCCAGGAACCAGTGCTACGTATCGAACATCAACCGCGGAGCCGGAGAAGGCAACGGATTTATCTCCAGGATCAGCCCCGATGGTAAAATTCTGGATCTCAAATGGGTTGAAGGTCTTAAAGGTCCGAAAGGATTGGCGATTGCTCATAACAGGCTCTATGCCGCCGATATCGACCAGCTCGTGGAGATCGACATGGACAAAGGCATCATCCTTCAGCGATACAAGGCCTTTGGTTCTTCCATGCTCAATGATGCCGCTTCCGACGGTCAGGGCAACGTCTATGTCAGTGACAGCGATACAAGCATCATCTATGAGTTCCATGACGGAAGCCTGAGCCAGTGGCTTAACGAAGGATTGAATCATCCCAACGGTCTGTACGTCGACAGCTCCCGCCTGCTGGTGGCTTCCGACGGTGACAGCGAATTGAAAAGCATTGATATGCGGACGAAGATGAGCACCATCGTTACGCGAGATATCCAGAACGGCGACGGCATCACCTGGGCCGGTTATCCCGGCTACTGGCTGGTTTCAGACTGGGCTGGCGAAATTTACATCATCTATCCCGACCACCACAAGGTTTCCTTGCTGGACACCAGGTCAGAGAAGATCAATTCCGCCGACATCACTTATATTCCTTCGATGAATGAGCTGTTGGTGCCGACATTTAATGCGAACAGGATCATGGCGTATAAGCTCGTCCGTGAATGAAGGGCACAAAGGTAAGGAAGAGCACGAAGAGGATTAAACACGAAGGCTCTAAGGCACAAAGGAAGAGGGGTGCTTTTCAAAAATTCCATTCAAGGCCAACGTAGGGGCGGGTCGCGACCCGCCCTTTTACGTGGGTAGGTGGGTATGTGGATACGGAATGAAATAAGAAAAAAGAAGATCACGAAGAAAATTTAAACACAAAGGCTCTAAGACACAAAGGATAGGCATACGTTTGAAGAGCGCGAAGGGAGGGGTCTGGAATTCTCATCGTAGAGACGCTGCCTAATGGCGCGTCTCGGCATAGTCACTTTGTCAGTCCGCTGCCAGGCAAATTAGAATAAAATTTTCCCGGCGTCCCCTCCACTAACACCTTTTAAAATACCTTGGCCGTTATCGCCGAAAAAAACCATTAGAAGAGCGCGAGGGCAACCCGCGATTGGTGCGAACCTGAACGAGCCCGGCCCCAGTGATGTTGGCCAGTGCGACAAGGGCGAGAGAGGGTTGTCAATCGCAGCGTTTATCAAATTAATCCTCCGGAAGTTTTCATTTTTAACTTAATTCCATAATTTCATCCCCAAATTCACCAACCCCCAAATACTATGAAAAAAATAACAACGCGCATCGCCCTTCTCTGTGGTGCACTCTTTTTGTTAAGCCTTATGAACTCATGTTCCCGGAAAAAGAAAGATAAATACATCGGGCTGCAGCTCTGGTCGGTTCGGGATGATATGAAAACGGACCCCGACTCCACCATCATGAAGGTTGGAAATATCGGCTACAGTTTTGTTGAGGCTGCCGGATACGACAACGGAAAATTCTATGGGATGGAACCCGTGACTTTTGCCAAACTGGTCAAGGATAATGGCATGGACTTTCTCAGCTCTCATGCCGGTCAGGCCCTGCCCGATTCGGCCAACTGGGATAAAACTATGGAATGGTGGGATAACTGCATCGCCGCCCATAAAGCCGCCGGCGTGAAATTCATCGTTCAGCCCTTCATGGGACCCGATGCCTACCAGAGCCTCGATGTTTTGAAAAAATACTGTGATTATTTCAATGCTGTTGGAGAAAAATGCAACCAGAACGGTATTCGCTTCGGTTATCACAACCACAATAAGGAATTCTCCCAGATTGATGGCCAGACCATCTATGACTTTATGCTTCAGAATACCGATCCGGAAAAAGTGATGTTCCAGATGGACCTCTACTGGGCTGTTGATGGCGGAGCCGATCCCGTGGCTTACTTCGACAAATACCCCGGCCGTTTTGAATTGTGGCATGTCAAAGATAAAGCCGAACTGGGAGACAGCGGAAAGATGGACTTCAAACGCATCTTTGACAACAGGGACAAATCTGGCATGAAGTATTACATCGTTGAGGTGGAAGAATACAATTATCCTCCCATCGTCAGCGTGGAGAAAAGCTATGATTTCCTGGAAAATGCGGATTATGTAAAATAATGTCCCGGTAAACCGGGGATAAACCAGGGCTGCCCCCTCACCATCATGGGTTCTGCGGGGCAGCCTTTCTTCTTTTCCCTCTCCCGGATCTTTCCGACCGGTGCACGTCACCGTTCCGATGGCCTGACAAATCCGTTGACCTTTCAACTTTTAATGACCAACCCATGCAACAGTTTCAGGATGATATCATGAAAAACAGGATTCGGCTTGAAGAAGTCAACAAGAACCTGTCTTCACGGATCGATGAACTCGAAAAACGCCTTGAAAAACTGGAAGCACTCCTTAAGAAAACAACATAAATTTCTTCCCTCCTTACCCGGTTTTCTTCCCCCCGCTGTTGAAATAATTCCACAGCTTCCCTGTCTTTTTCGTTAAAATTCACGGCAAAACGGGCCCAAACTCATATTGGCACAATTTTGTATCCTCGTCTCGTGAGAAGAAGATTTCGAATGATTTAAATCTATTCTGATGAGTATCGTTAAAGTCATTGAAGTCATTGCTTCTTCCGATAAAGGTTTTACAGAAGCCACACAAAATGCAGTTGCAGAGGCTGCCAAAACGGTGAAGAATATTCAGTCGGTGTACATCAAGGAGATGAATGCCAATGTGGAAGATAACAAAATCGTTTCCTATGCAGTCAATGCAAACGTTTCCTTTGTGGTGAAAGAAAAGCAGGAGAATTGATCATTAACGGAACATTTTGAAGAGGTGGTTCTGAATGGAGGATGATGTGATGCGTGAAACGATCGACCGGAAGGAAGAACATTCGCGTATCGTGACAACTGTTTCGGCCTGTATAGGGCAAAGTTGATTCTCATTCAAAACAACCTCTTCTTTTTCTATTTATGAACAGGAAAGCGGGAGACATTCCGGCATGTCCGGGTGTCATACCCTAAATTAAAATCAACCACTATGAAAGCATTAGGCATCATTCTGACCATTGTAGGTCTCATCGTCAGCATCATTTTCGCCATCCAGGTCTCCCAAAACTCGGAGACGTTTAACCTTTTGGGGATCAAAATCGGAGTAAGTTCCGCCAACTGGACACCCCTGATCATCAGCGGGATTGTTTTTATCATTGGGGTGATCCTGTGGATCGCCGCCCGCAGGACGAGCAGATAAGCCTGATCCAGTCCGGCAAACCCCTATTCCGGGATGAACATCGGCCATGACCCTCCCCTGTCGTGACGTGATGTTGCCGTTTTGCGAAATGGTTCATTGTTACCATGGCGGCCGGCGTGCCGCAGAAATTTAATCCAAATGTTATGAGACAAACCGGAGCAGTCGTTTTGGTCATCGGAGCCATCGGCCTGGTGTATTTCGGCATCCGAACGATGACGCATACCGCAGGCCGGACGGCCCTGGACATGAATCCCGGACCGTTCACACAAGGTTATGCCCCCCTGATCATCAGTATAGTGGTCATCATTGTGGGTCTCCTGATGTGGCTCTCTGCCGGTAAGAAAATCCGTAAATAGTGCTTGCAAGAAAACGCCAATAGCTGCGTTATGCTCGACTTCAAAACAGTCATTTACGAATAGTAAACTCCTGTTTTTCAGTCATCGCAAGCCTTGCTCTTGACGTTTTCTTATCAAGCACGGCTAAAAAATATGAGTTTTCTTTCTGACACTAAATAACACAAATAATCTGTTGAACATGAAAAAGTTGCGCATCTTACCGCTTCTGCTGTTCCTAACCCTGGCGTTCCAGGTCGTGAAGGGACAGGAAATCCAGTACCCGGTGATCAAAGACTTTGGAGGAGTTTACAAACTCGAACAGGCAAAGGTCTTCCCGGACAAAAACCTGAAAAACCACGTCCTCTTCGACATTACAAAGAATGCCGCCTTTCAGTTCAATCTGAACCCGGGTCTCGAACATGTCGCCATGTTTCTCAACCTTTATGCCCTGTATGGCATACAGCCCGGCGACATGGAGGTTGAGGCGGTGATCCACAGCGACGCCATTCCCCTTGCCCTTTCGGATGACAAATACCTTGAGCTCACCGGGAGCACCAATCCCAATTCGAAGCTGATCGGTGAGCTGCTCGATCAAGGCGTAAAAATTTATGTCTGTTCACAGAGCCTGATGGAGAACCATTACAAGCCGGAATGGGTGCGCCCAGGACTGATCCTTTCGGCCGCTGCACTGAATGTTCTCGTGAATGATCAGCTCAAGGGATTCGCTTTGTTATCGTACTGACCGGTTCGCAAGTGGCACAGATGCACCCCCGGCATCATGATGCCGCCAGGACCCACCTAATCTGAATATTATGAAAAACTGGCTTGCATCCGCACTCAAAGGCCTTCTCGGCCTGATTTTTGGAATTCTCATCCTGATCAACCCGTCGAAATCAATCGTCTTTCTTGCCACTTATTTCGGCATTTTCGCCCTGCTGGGCGGAGTCGTCGCCCTGGGTTACGGTTTTCGCCTCAATCACAAGGGCGGCCGTGGAGCTTTCTGGCTTATCGAGGGAAGTGTCAACATCCTCATCGGGCTGATCATCATTTTTTATCCTCATATCTCCATCAGCATCTTCATTGCTTTTTTCGGAATCTGGGCCATCATCATCGCCATCCTCCAGCTTTCGACCTACAACCGGCTGCGGGCGATGCAGGTGAGCAGCGGCCTGATCCTGTTCAATGGCATCCTGTCACTGATCATCGGACTTCTTCTGTTATTCAATCCCTTCAAGGGAGCGATGATCATCGCCATCATCATCGGAATTTATGCCCTGATCTACGGGCTCTTCTCTCTTTATACGGCATTCAAATACGCCACAAATGAGTGAGAAGAATTTCGCCGGCAACCCCGGGAACCGGCATACAGGACGAGAACTTTCATTTCGCCGGGCTGTTATATCGATCAGAAAGACGGCGGTTTTCTCACCAGGGTCTGGCGCTGTCGGACGAAACTTTTAAAAATACAACGATGGATACCACAACCAAAACACAGAAACAATTTGACAAACTGGGTTTCACCAAAGAAGAAACCGATTGAGGTCACTGACGCACTGAACCTTCTGCTGGCCAACCTGAGCGTCTTCTATCAGAAACTCAGAAATTTTCACTGGAACGTCACCGGCAGCGACTTTTTCGATCTCCACCTGAAGTTTGAAGAACTCTACACCGTCACGGCGGAAAATATTGATCAGGTCGCCGAACGTATCCGGATCTTCGGTCATACCCCGTTGAGCCGGCTGCAGGATTACCTGGACAAGTCCCAGATCGAGGAAGCCGGAACCGGGCTCCCGTCCGGCGACATGGTCAGGGAGATCATCAGCGATCTCGAGACCATCGAGTCGTTTCTTATCGATGTGGTGGATGTTACCTCGGAAATCGGGGATGTGGGTACTTCCGATATGGTCAACAAAATGATCCGGCAGTACGAAAAGGATCACTGGATGCTGTCGGCCTATTCTTCATGACCGGCGCCGGGCTGACAAAGGTTGACGATACCACCCCGATGGATTTCAGGATGCCTCCCGTGCTGACCACGGCAAATGGCGCGTTGCGAAAGGTCGGGTATGAAATCGAATTCGGCGGACTCACCTCAGGGGAAGCCTGCGACCTGCTCCGGGAAGAATTTGGAGGGAGCATCGGGAGAAGGAACCGTTATTACATGAAGATCACGGGTAGCCGTCCGGGAGATTTCGTCGTGAAAATCGATTCCCGTTTCCTGTATGAAAAGCAATACAGCAAAATTGCCGGCCTTTTTGGCATCGAAGAAGGGCGGCTTTCGGACCAGGAGGGCCTCCTGGGCAAGACCGAACAAATCCTGGAAGGTGTCTTTTCAAGCGTCGTTCCTTATGAGATCGTCACCCCTCCGGTGGAGATCACCCGGATGCACCAGGTCGACAGGATCCGGCAGCTTCTGAAGGAAAAACGCGCTCTGGGCACTTCGGCGTTCCCCCTGTATTCCTTCGCCATCCATATCAACCCGGAACTGCCTTCGATGGACCTGGAGACCCTCCTCAATTACCTGAGAGCCTTCCTCATTCTCTACCCCTGGCTCGATAAAACAATGGACCCCGACAATTTCAGGCGACTCACCGCTTTCATCAAGCCCTTCCCCAGGGCCTACATCCGGAAAGTGCTGGATGAAGATTACCGGCCCGGTCTTCAGCAGTTCATCAGCGACTACAATCTGCACAATCCCGACAGGAACCGTCCCCTGGACCTTTATCCTGTCCTGGCCATGCTTGACGCAGAGGTGGAAAAGATCAGTGGGATCGGGAATGTCAAAAAAAGACCAACCTTCCATTTCCGGATGCCCGACAGCCGGATCGATGAAGACGGCTGGACGCTGGCCACTGTGTGGAATGCCTGGTTTTTTGTGGAGATGCTGGCCAGCCGCCAGGATGAGCTGACCGGTCTCCGCCGCCGGTACCTGGAAAAGGAGCGGCAGACCTTCGCCGGATTCTCACGGCAGTGGGCGGAAATCATGACCGAATGGTGCGAGGGCATCCCGTCATGAGACCCCGCATTGGCATTACCGGTCCCGACCGGGGGGGCGGCATGGCCTGGTTCTTCACGGCCATGAACATTTTGATCGCCGGGGGAAGACCGGTCAGGGTCACCCCATCCAGACCGGCCCCGCCTGTCCGTCTCGACGGACTTATCCTGGGCGGGGGCGCCGATGTGGACCCGGAATCCTATCAGCATGAGGGGCTGGTGGCCGGTTACATCGGGCAGACTTTAAAAGCCCCCCGGATAAGCATTTTCCGGCGTGCCGTCAGGTTCATCACCTGGTTCTATTACCCGCTGATCTTCCTGCTTCGTATCCTGTTCAGCCGGAAATCAACCCGGATCTCCAGGGAACGCGATCGTGTTGAATTTAACATGATGGATACATTTCGTAAACAGGGTAAGCCTATTCTCGGCATCTGCCGGGGTTCGCAGCTGATCAATGTCTATTTCGGAGGCACCCTTTACGAGAACATCGACAGTTTTTATTATGAAAAACCGAACCCTTACAGCATCTTCCCGGTTAAAACCATCTGCATGGAGCCCGGAAGCAGGCTGGCCCGTATCATCGGCCGCGAAAACCTGGAGGTTAATGCCCTTCACCACCAGGCTGTCAGGGAAACGGGGAAAGACATCCGGGTTTCGGCACGGGAGAAGAATGAGGTGGTCCAGGGCATTGAATATACCGGCAACGGATTTGTCGTCGGTGTCCAGTGGCACCCCGAATATCTTATTTTCCACAGGCATCAGAGACGCCTGTTCAGGGCTCTCGTTGATGAAGCCTGTTCTCTAAAGAACTTAAAATGTGAACAACCATGAGTCAAAAAACCGGATTTTTCGGATTGGGGATTATGGGCAGCCGTATGGCCATGAATCTCCTGAAGGCGGGGATGGACCTCACCGTTTACAACCGCACAGAAAGCAAAACCCGTGAACTCGCCGGCGCCGGTGCCGGTATTGCACCTTCCGCGGCCCGGCTGGCGAAGGAGTCTGACATCTTTATGACGATGCTGTCGGGTCCCGGGGCGGTGAAAGAACACGCTCTCGGAGAGGAGGGTTTTCTCAACCACCTGCGTTCCGGCTCCACATGGGTCGATTTCAGCACCGTGAACCCCGGCTTCTCCCTCAGCATGGCTGAGGAAGCTGAAAAACGCGGGATCCGTTTCGTGGATGCCCCCGTAGCCGGGACAAAACAACCCGCCGAAAAGGGTGAACTGCTGATTTTCGCCGGAGGTGACGAGAACGATCTCGCCGACCTGAAACCCTGGTTCGACGCTGTGGGGAAGAAAACGGTTTTCCTCGGGAAGACAGGACGGGGCACGGCGATCAAGATGGTCGTAAACCTGATGCTGGCAAACGCCATGGCATCCTTTGCCGAAGGCCTTGCCCTGGGACAGGCACTCGGCCTCGACCGGGAAACGGTGGCCGGGGCCGTGATCGGCGGTCCTGTGGCTGCGCCCTTCCTGGCCTCGAAAAGCGACAAAATCGCCAGTGCGGACTATTCGACCGACTTCCCCCTGAAACATATGTATAAGGATCTTTTCCTGGCGACCCTTGAAGGGTATCAACATAACACCGCACTGCCCCAGACTGCCGCCACCCGGGAGATGTATGGTATGGCGGTGAAAAAAGGACTGGGCGACGACGACTTCTCCGCCATCTACCGGCTGCTCACCGAATGACGGCGGCACCGGATACAAAAAAGGCTGCCCAATACTTTTGGACAGCCTCTTCTATATTGTTCCGACACGGATTATTCCGGTGAAATTGCTTCAGTCGGACATACATCTGCACATGCGCCACAATCGGTGCAGAGTTCGGGATCAATCTTATAGATATCACCTTCTGATATTGCTTCTACCGGGCATTCGTCAATACAAGTGCCACATGCGGTACAATCATCTGAAATTACGTAAGCCATTTTATTTTCCTTTAATTAACAATTAATTGTTTGATCGCTGCAAAGTTAATGTCTTAACGGAATATGCAAAATGATATTTTTCAGGAAAGCAATTATTTTAATCCATTCTAAACAATGGCGGTCAATGCCGGATGGTCAGGCGTTGGGGTCATTTCCCGTCCAGGAATCTCAGGGAAATCCAGGAGAGCAGTCCGACGGCGGTTTTGAGGGCCGACTCATCGATGTCGAACTTCGCGGTATGCAGGGCGCTTGCGGGTGAGGTTCCCCGCGTCACGCCCAGCCGGTAGAGGACGGAGGGGTATTTCTGAGAAAAGTAGGCAAAATCCTCGGCGGTCATCCTGACATCGAGTGATTCCACATTCGCGGCACCCAGCCATTCCTCTGCGGCCTGCCTGGCATCGCGTGTCACGGCGGGGTCATTGAAAAGGGACGGATAGCCGTGCCTGATCTCGAGGTCGGCGCTTCCTCCCATGGCTGTGGCAATCCCATGGGTTGTTTGGGAAATGATCGTATGCGCCCTTGTTCTCCATTCCTCATTAAGGGTCCGGAAGGTTCCTTCCAGCCTGACTTCATCGGGAATGACATTGACCGCCCCCTGGCCGGAGATCCTGCCGAAGGACAGAACGGTGGGGACAGAGGGATTGGCGTGCCGGCTCACCACCTGCTGCAGGGCGAGGATGATGTGCGACGCGATGACCACGGGGTCGATGAGGCGTTCGGGCAGGGCGGCATGTCCGCCTTTGCCCTTGACGGTGATGTAGACTTCATCGGCCGAAGCCATGTATTGTCCTTCCCGGAAACCCACCTTACCGGCGGGCAGGTCGGGGTAAACATGCTGGGCGATCATCAGCCCGGGCTCGTCCCCGCCGAAACAATCCTCTTCGAGCATGAGCCTGGCGCCGCCGGGAATCTTTTCCTCACCCGGCTGGAAAACGAACTTCACCCTGCCGCTGAATTCATCCTTCATCTCATTCAGAATCCGTATGCATCCAAGGAGAGAGGCCATGTGAACATCGTGACCGCAGGCATGCATTTTCCCGTCGTTGACCGACCGGTAAGGCACATCGTTCAGTTCCCGGATCGGAAGGGCGTCCATATCGGAGCGGAGGGCAATAAGACGGCCTTCTCCCCTTCCCCGGATCTCGGCCACGATCCCCGTTTTCACAAAGCCATCGCGGTAATCCACCTTCCACTGACTGAGCTTCGATTTGATAAAGGCCGAGGTTTCAAATTCCTCAAAGGAGAGCTCCGGCCGGGCATGGATATGTCGCCGGATCTCCAGGACCTCGTCCATAAACCGTTCTGAAAGCTCTTTGACGCGTTCTTTTCTGTCCATAGGTGATTATTTTCCAAGGATCATCCGCAGCCCGACGATCAGCATCAGTATGCCAAATATCTGTTTGAGGATCCGGTCGGGCAGGTGCACCGACATGAGCGAACCCAGGTAGGACCCTGCAATGAACATGATGCTCAGGATAATAGCATATTTGATGTTCACGTAACCGCTCTTGTAATAATTGATCACGGCCAGGATCCCGATGGGCATCAGGAGCGTGGCCAGGCTGGTGCCCTGGGCTTCATGCTGGGTCATACCCGAGAAAGAAGACCATGGTGGGTACCAGGATGATCCCGCCGCCGACACCCATCGAACCACCGACGAACCCTGCGAGGAAGCCGGCGAGAATAAGTATGATGAGTTCTGTCAGGGACATGCTATGCGGAACGTTTGGTTAAAAATCGAGGTTGAGCGAAAGGTAGAAAATCCGCGGCAATACCGTCCGGTTTTCAATGCCCCACGCCCAGTCAAGTCGGATGAAATACCCGAAAAGCCGGCTACGCACCCCGGCACCATACCCCATCACAATGGGTTCACGGTTGGAATCAATGATGACCTTCACCGGTCCGTTGGTGTATTGTTCGGTGTCGTAAGCATTCTTACCCGACCAGGGGGTGAGCCCTTCCCAGGCCGTTCCGATATCAAAGAAACCGACCACCTGGAAATTATTTAAAAAGGAAGAACTGATGGGCCGGTTGGCGAAGAAACGGATCAGCGGCCACCGCAGTTCGGTATTGGCCACAGCGAAATTATTGCCATTACGGATATTCTGCGTGAACCCCCGCATTGGAGTGGCCAGTGTCTGGAAGGCATAATTGCGCGAATAATCGATCGGGACGGACTGGTCGAAGGTCTGGACCTGGGGATTAAAGTTGGTCCAGTTATCAACGCCGCCGAGATAGTAGATCAGCGGTGTATGGCCGAACGAAGTGCTTGCGGCAAACCGGTTGGCCCAGATGATCGTCCGGTAAACCTTGGTATAATGCCGGAAATCGGCGCCAAGGACGATCAGGTCGGATTTTTTCTGCCCGATTTCCTTGTAGCCTTCGGCAAACAATTTATAACGCAGTCCCTGGTACAGGTTGATGCCGATAAAACGCGTATCGTCATAGATATATTCCAGCTTGAGGCTCGCCCAGGGTTTCACAATGTCGGGCTGGTTCAGGTTCTTCAGGTCGGTGGAAAGAAAGACACTCCGGTCGTTCCTGTACATGGCGGTTCCCCGGATGGCTGCCACCTGGTTAAACGGATATTTCAGGATGAACATCAGCTCGTGGGAATAGGTCTTCAGCAGGGAATTGTCGGAAGAGGATACCTTAAAGATCTGACGGTGGAAAATCACCTGCTTGTCCCACCGGGTTTTGAGATCTTCGAAGCTGAGCAGGTACTCATTGCTGTCGAAGTCGGTGGCCAGCCTCACGCCGCCGATGATCCGGTAGTCTTCGAAAAGATCATTGGCCCCCACCTTGAATGAAAGGTTCAGACCCGGGTTGTAGTAGACCGCTCCGCCGGTGAAGGTCTGATACGATTCGTTCATAAAGCTGAAATCGACCTGGTTCACCAGGTAGTTGGGATAGAATGAGGTCTCATAATCGATGTACATCTTCCGGGCTTCAGGCACCGTATCCAGAACGAGGCTGAGATTCTCCTTCCCGAGACGGGCATTGTAATAATTCAGTTTTTCCTTCTCGAAAATGTAGTTGTTGATGTCGATGGTGGTAAAATCCAGCTTGAATGGTATCCTGCCCTTCGATGATCCGGTTATTGACCACATTCTGGATGGATATCTGTTTCTTGTTGATATTCAGGGCACTGTCCTTTTCCGCCAGTTGCTTTGTATAAGCCGCCCTGAAAGGAGTGTTCCTCACCTCGTCGCTGAGATCGTTCGAAGGGTCCACTTCTCCCTGGTAGATGTTGTACCGGCCATTGTTGAAAATGATCTCGGAAAATTTGTTGATCGCCGGGACATAATAATGCTCAACGATGTTCCGCTTGTAATTGGTCAGCGGGAAGGTATGGGCGAAATAACGGTAATGCGTGGTGGTATCGATAAAGCTGATGGTGCTGTCGTATTTTGCGAAATACCGGTTGATGATCCCCGACTTATTGCTCAGGTAGACAAACTCACTGCGGTGGGAATACGGGAAGGGAAGGTCATGGTTGACGTAGTCGCGGTCGGTGATCCTCCGTAACCGGTCGGACCCGTCCTTATAATTGTAGACGAAAACCGACAGGTAATCCGTCAGCGCATCGGGCTTATTCCCCGATACGAGCGAATCGGACCTTCTGTTGGACGTGAAAACGATATCCCTCGAATTATTGATAAACCGGGGATGGAGATCATCGGCCAGGTCGTTGGTGATCCGTTCGTTCGATCCCGAGGCGATATCGTGAACGTAAATGTCGGTCTGACCGCGGTATACACCCGAGATGACCAATTTCAAGCCGTCGTCGGAATAGGAAAAGTCGAGGATCTTTTCGTAATACAGGAATATCCGGGAGGTGTACTCATCATTATCGATATCATAAGCCGTCATCCTCAGCTGGCCTTTTTGCTCTTCGAGAAACGCCAGGATCCGGCCCGTGGGATGCCATGCCAGGATGGGATAGGAATAATCCTCGATCTGTTCGATCTTGTGACCTTCCTTCTCAATTTTCTTTTTCTTGCCGGTGCGCAGTATCGTAAAGGTAGATCTTCGCCTGTCCCAGTTCATTGGTGACATAGGCGATATACTTTCCGTCGGGGCTGATCTTCGCCTGCATATAGACCTTCTTCTTGCTGGGCTTCTTCAGAACCTTGCCTTCATCGGGTATATTCCCGTAATTTTCGTAATCCTGGTACAGGTTCAGATAATAACTCAGCCATTCGTCGGCCAGGTCTTTCAGCGGAAGGCCGAGGACGGAAAGAAAGCCGTTGTTAACATTTTTGTTGATCCGCGTCAGGTAAAGGATATTGGGAATGACCGACTCCCCGTAGGTGTCGGCGATGTATTTCCAGAACGAATGCCCGGCATACAGGGCATCCACGCCGTTGAGCCGGTTGAACTTTTTGTACCTCCCGTTGATGATGCCGTCCTTGACATGGTTCTCGATCGTGAAATTCCAGGGATCGGCCACGTAAGAAATCAGTCCGTTAAGATACCATTCGGGCAGGTTCAGGAGGGTCGAACTCGTAAAATTATCCTTGAAATCATTGCCATAAAGCATCTCATTGATCAGGGCCTGGGTGATGGCCCTGGTGATTTCCTTTTCCAGTTTTTTATGGTCCCCTTCGAAATAAACGAAGATCTTGTTCTGGATGATGTGGGTCACTCCCCCCACATTAGCCTGTTCTTCCTCCCTGTTCTCCATGGCCGTCTGCCCGATATTGCTCTGCCGGAAATCGGAAAGTTTGTTATAGACGATGAAGATCAGCCGCCGTTCGAAATTATAATCGAAAAAGTGCTCGATCCGGGTCAGTTCAGTGTTGGCATAATCGGCCACGTAAAGGGAAAGTTCGGTTCCTTCCTCATAGGAGTAAACATCATACCTGTCGAAACGGTAATACTTCCAGTAGAACGTATTGTACTGGACCCGGTTTTTGCCAAATTTCATCTGGTGCCCGTTATAGAACTGGGCATGGGCGTTCCACGGCCAAAATGACAGCAGCCGTTGCGAGGAGAAGAAGTATTTTCCGGATTTTTACCACTTCAGCTTATAGATCGGATTTGGGAGGTTAAAATTACGTCTTTTTTTCAGCTTTACCTTCTGCCGTCATCTTTTTCATGACGGGTTATCTGCTGGATGGCTGCAACAATTAAGGCTGTTTTGCTGTATAAAGGTACGATGTTTGGTGAAACTTAATAACTTTGTAATTATAACAATTAATTCCTGAGTTTGCTCGTTTGATTTCTTAACTTCTTAAATCGTTCCTGTCATGAAGAAACATATTTTCCATTTACTGGTCTTTCTCACCGCTTTCCCGATGATGGTTTCCGCCCAGCAAAAAGCTGCCAGCATTTCATTCAGCCAAACCGATTATGATTTTGGTGATATTAAAGAAGCCGACGGAAATGTGAGCCACAAGTTTGAATTCACGAATACGGGCAGCGAGCCCCTGATCATTCAGAACGTCACACCTTCATGCGGATGCACAACACCCACCTGGACCAAGGAACCGGTCATGCCCGGAGAAAAAGGATACATCAGTGCCGTTTTCAACCCGAGTAACCGGCCCGGTCACTTCGACAAGTATATCACGGTACAGTCCAATGCCTCCCAGCCTTCTATCCGGCTGAGGATCACCGGCAAGGTCGAAGCCAAACCCCTGACCATCGAAGATGAATACCGCTACCAGATGGGCGCTCTCAGGCTGAAGAGCAACCATGTCAGCTTTGGGACCATTTACAAGGGCCAGCCCCAGTCAAGGCTGATTGAATATATCAACGATTCAGACAATCCCATCACCCTGGCCGTTAAAAATGTACCGGCCCATCTCGGGGTGAAAATCGACAATCCCGATGTCAAACCTCACGGCACAGGCACCATCGAGGTCACTTATCTTTCCGACAAGCAACCCGACTGGGACTTCCTGATCGACCGGATGGATGTTTACGTCAATGGCCAGACCGACAGGACCTACAAGCTGATCGTCAGCGCCAATATTCAGGAAGATTTTTCCAGCCTTTCGCAGGATCAGCTGGCCAAGGCCCCCGATATCAATTTCAAGGATAAGAATTTCGATTTCGGAAAGCTGGTCCAGGGTGACAAGGTCAATCACGAGTTCACCTTCGTGAACGACGGCAAGTCCGACCTCATGATCCGGAAGGTCCATGCCAGCTGCGGATGTACGGCCGCCATGACCACCAGCGACATGATCCGCCCGGGTGAAACGGGTTCGATCAAGGTCACCTTCAATTCGGCCGGCAAGCTGGGCACCCAGAACAAAACCGTCACCGTGATCACGAACGATCCCCAGCACTCGAGGGAAATTCTCTGGATCCGCGGTGAAGTCGTTGCCGCTTCGGATAATCAGTCAAAATAAGGAAGAATAGCACAAACGGCAGGAAAGTGAGCGAAACGGTTCAGCCAGGAGACGGCGGGGTGAGATTCATGCGCCGTCGCTTCCGAATGATCCCGTATTGTCTTATTTTTACCGTTTCAGATCGGACGACATGGAAGAGCCAAAAAAAGACCGGAGTGCTTTATTTGTCAGTGAAGGCGTGAACCCGCCGGAGCAGGTGAATCTCCGGGCGGTGAAAAAGCTGAGGACGATTCGTAAGAAATTGCTTTCGACTGAGGCCATCTTTGAGGGTATCCGTGAAGGGAACCGGGTGGTGCTCAGCAAAGCCATCACCCTGGTGGAGAGCGCTCTTCCCGCACACCAGCAGCAAGCCCAGGACATCATCTCGCTCTGCCTCCCCTGGTCGGGCAACTCGATCCGCATCGGCATCACCGGCGTCCCCGGCGTCGGCAAAAGCACCTTCATCGAAGCGTTCGGCAAATACCTGACATCCGGCGGACATAAACTTGCCGTACTGGCGATCGACCCCAGCAGTGAACGGTCCAGGGGCAGCATCCTGGGCGACAAGACCCGGATGGGCGAACTCTCATCAGATCCCAACGCTTTCATCCGCCCCTCTCCTTCCGGCGGATCACTCGGCGGCGTGGCCCGTAAGACAAGAGAAATCATTATCCTGTGCGAAGCAGCCGGGTTCGATACGGTGATCATTGAAACCGTCGGCGTCGGTCAGTCAGAAACCCTCGTGCACTCGATGGTCGATTTTTTCCTGCTGCTGATGCTCGCCGGTGCGGGCGATGAACTTCAGGGCATCAAGAGGGGCATTATGGAAATGGCCGATGGCATCGCCATCAACAAGGCCGACGGCACCAACATCGATAAGGCACGGATCGCCCGCATGGAATACGAGAACGCCCTGCACCTTTTCCCTCTCCCCCCTTCCGGCTGGAGCCCCCGCGTGGTGACCTGCAGCGCCAAAACCCGGACCGGGATCCCGGAAATCTGGGGAATGATCGACGACTACAGGACCATGGCCGCTGACAACGGTTACTTCAGCATCAAACGAAATGAACAGTCGAGATACCGCATGTATGAAACCATCCGTGAGCAACTCGACCGGCATTTTTTTGAAGACGACGTCCTGAAACCCACCGTGGCACGCCTGGAGAAGGCTGTCCTGGAAAACCGGCTCACCGCCTTTGCCGCCGCCGGGGAACTGCTGGAAAAATATTTTGAACGCTTCCACAAAGAATAAATGCTATTTTAGCCGTTATAAAGATGATAATCCCCCCGGCCGTGAATCATTAAAGGCAGGCCGGTCAAAATCCAGACAAGATGATAAAAAAGAAATTGATCGTGTTCTCGGTCTTCTTTATGCTGATGCTGAGTACGCCAGCTGTGTTCGGAGCCGGTGAAACGGCGCTTTCCGATCACACTGACGGGATATGTGATGACCATAAAGGCCGAAGATGTGGCCGGCAGGTACCTCTACCTGATGCGCCGGAACGGCGGGGACTGGCAGGTCCTCGACTCCGCGATGACCGACCCGGGAAAGGATGTGGTGTTCTACGGAAAAACGGAACATCCCGACGTCTATTACCTGATGCTTCAAAATTCAGGAAAGCCTGTCGCGTTTTTCGCGGAGAATTCAACCATCACCATCCTGCCCGATTTTAAAAATCCGGCGAAAACGGTGGTTGAAGGTTCCGCTTCACAGGATGAATACCAAAGTTACCTGAAACTCTTCAACTCCCTGGCCGCCGAGAAGCAACAGCTGTATAATGAATATG
Organism: uncultured Bacteroidales bacterium; assembly: GCA_963763215.1. GTDB lineage: Bacteria > Bacteroidota > Bacteroidia > Bacteroidales > DASQZK01. The sequence goes on along the minus strand of CAVXNX010000012.1, from coordinate 183,724 downwards.
TGAAAGCACGCAGCCAGGGCGACAAGCCAAAGATGGACGCCATTTCCGGGGCTTACGACAACATTGCCGCCAAAGAACTGGATATCAACCGGCGATACGTGGACCAGCATGCTTCATCGTATGTCACGCCCTACATCATCCGCAGTAACATGTATTATTCCCTGAGCCTCGAGGAGCTGAAGAACATCGTCGGGAAGCTCGATCCAAAACTGGATGAGTCGTCCTTCGTCCAGGAGATGAAGGACCATATTGCGGTGATGGAACGCGTGGCGATCGGGCATAAGTTCACCGACTTCAAACTGGCAACCCCCCAGGGCGATTCGCTGTCACTCTCCGATCTTGCCGGCAAAGGTTACCTTCTGGTCGATTTCTGGGCATCATGGTGCAGCCCCTGCCGGAACGAAAACCCCAACGTGGTTGCCATTTATGATGATTTTCACGACAAGGGTTTCGATATCCTCGGCGTCTCATTCGACAATAATGAAGCCAGCTGGAAGAAAGCCATCCGTGATGACGGACTGGTCTGGCACCAGGTTTCCGATCTCAAAGGGTGGGGAAGCATGGCAGGAAAACTTTACGGTATCCAGAGTATCCCGCATACGATGCTGCTCGACAGAGACGGGACGATCATCGCCAAAAACCTCAGGGGTGAAGACCTGCGGAAAAAACTCGAAGAACTGCTGGATTAAACGCGGACGCCCATCACCAGGATATCGTCGACCTGTTGGGTGTGTTCCATCCATTTATTGAGCGTCTCTTCCAGGATCTTTCCCTGCTCGCGGGGTGATTTGAGATGCACTTCGGAAAGGAGTTGCTTGAAATTCCTGATCATGAATTTCTTCCCCTTCGGTCCCCCGAACTGGTCGGGATAACCGTCGGAAAAGGCATAGATCATATCACCGGGTTGAAGCGTGATGGTCTTTTTGGCGAAAGGCTCGTTCGCTTTCTTATGGATACCGATGGGCATCTTGTCGGCTTTCAGCTCAATCATCTCAGAAGGACGGAAAATCAGGAGGGAATTGTTCGCCCCGGCATACTCAAGTTCACGTGTATCCCTGTCGATCATGTATACGGTCACATCCATGCCGTCCTGGCTCTCGCCTTCCCTGCCCGTCTGGTGCAGCGACTGGATGACATGGCTTCGCAATTCATCAAGGATGAGATTGGTGCTGATCGCATCGTTTTTGCTCACGATCTCGTTCAGGAAGGCTACCCCGAGCATGCTCATCAAAGCCCCGGGAACACCGTGGCCCGTACAGTCGGAGATCAGAACGATGATCTTGTTGTTTTTCTCCGTGATCCAGTAAAAATCACCGCTGACGATATCCCTTGGCCTGTAAATGATAAAATGCTCGGGTAGCAATCTCTGGATGAAATCGGCCGGCGGCAGCATGGCGTTCTGGATTTTACCGGCATAATGGATACTGTCGGTGATCTCCTTGGTTTGTTCGGTGATCAGGATGTTTTTACGGGCCAGTTCATGATTGGCCTTCCGCCTGAACCTGTTCTGACGGAAGAGCTGGATCAGCATGGCAATGAATACGAGCAGAACGATAACCGAAGCAAAGAGGGCCTTGTTTCTCAATTTCAGCTTGGCTTCGGTGAGGGTCTGGTTCTTCTTCAGCAGTACATTCTCCCTCTCCTTGGCTTCCGTCTCGTATTTCACCTGCATCTCGTGGATCTGCTTCCGGGTTTCGACCTGTAGCGTGGAATCTCCCACCTCGTTAAAAATCCGGTAGTATTTCAGGGCATCCTTATAATTGCCCATCTTTTCATAGAGTTGCGACATGTCATTGGCTGTCTCTTCAATGTAAGACCTGGCATCCATCTCCCTGGCTTTGTCGAAGGCCCGGTTGTAAAAACGGACCGCACGGTCGAAATCGCCCTCGATGGCGAGGATCTTTCCCAGCCCGATGGTGACGGTCAGCTCGGACTTGTCATCCTTGAACTCGCGGGGGAGGTTGTCCCACTCGGTAAAATAGGTGTTGGCTTCCTTATAGTTGCCGGTGAGACGGTACATGTTCCCCAGGTTGGCCAGGGAGTTGCTGACTCCCGTCATATCGTCGATCTCCCGGCGTTTCCGGAGAGCCATCAGCCCGTACTTCAAGGCCTGCGTGGCCGGGTCGAGACTGATTTTGATCCCGCTTTCGTAAATGACCCGGTCGAAGTCCTTCCCGTAAATCCTGGCAAGGGTGTCCGTCAGAATGTGACTGTACACGATCGAGATATTGCTGTACGTATTGGCGAGTTCCCGGGGGTCGTTGCTCTTCTCCCTGATTTTCAGAATTTCACTGTATACTTCGAGGGCACTTTCAAACTGGTTGAGACGGTTATCGTAGATCGTGGCCATCCCGGTCAGATCGGCAGCTACACCTGCATCGAAGCCGATCTCACGGAAAATGGAAATGGCTTCCCGGTAATGCGCTATGGCCTTATCCAGTTCCCCCAGCTCCAGGTTGGCATTGCCGAGGTTGGTCAGAACAATGCCCGTGCTCCTGGGACTGTCCTGGGTGCGCCGGATCTCCAGGGTCTCTTCAAGGTAGCGGACGGCATTTTTATAATCGGCCCGGGACATATAATAACTCCCGATGTTGTTCAGTACCGAAGCGAGTTCATCCTTGTTCCCGGTCTCCCTCCTGATTTTCAGAGACTGCTCATAATAGCCGAGGGCCCGGTCGAAATCATTCTTCATCTTGGAAATATTCCCCAGGTAAAAAAGCGCCGTACCCCTGACAGAAGCATTGTTCGTTTCCCCGCCCACTTCGAGGGCCTTCCTGGCATACCACTCCGACTCGTCGTACTTGTTCATGAAATAGCAGACGAGACTCATCCTGTTTTCGATACCTGCGATTTTGTCCTTGTCACCTGCCTCTTCATAAAGTACCAGTGCTTTCTGAAAATACGCGAGCGCTTCCTTGTCTGCATTTTTTTCACTCGACACGAGGCCCATCTGCTGAAGGGCATCGGCCGTCAGACTCTTGTCTCCGTTGACTTCGGATAAACTGAGCGCTTTCTGTGCATAGTAACCGGCTGAATCCATGTCGGTATCGAGATAAGCCTCAGAAAGCGTCCGGTATATTTCGATCTTTGATACCTCATTCCGGCTTTTATGGAGCTCATGGTATAGGCTGTCGATGTTTGCGTGCCGGGCAAAGGTGTTTACGGGTGCAACCAATGCCAGGATGAGCAGAAGGATCAGGTTGAATTTCCACATAAAGTTGAGTTTGGGGACTGACGTGTTCACAAATATAAAAAATAAAATCACGAATCAAAGCGCTCCGGACATCCCCCATCCGGCGCCTGAACCAAAAGGCAGAGGTATGGCTGACAGACCGTAAAGTATAACCTTTTCTGCATTTTTCAAGTATAAGATAAAACGTAAGTAGTCAGTGTTAAAAGTAAGGAAGTCGGAAGTCGGGAAGTCGGAAGTGGGTGGTACCGCTTCGATGAAGCTACGCGGTACGAGGTCGGAAGACCGAAGTTGAAAGAAAAGGAACTAAACGATGATGCAATTTAAATTTGAAATATTCATTATTTGGCAAAAGGCGATGGATTATGGCGAAAGTATATTGTGAGCCGGAAATCAGAAGTCAGAAATCGAACTTCCGACTTCCGACTTCCGACTTCCAGCTTCCGACTATTTATATACAATAAACCACTAATGAACTATTGACCATGAAAACCCTTGCGAAAATTTCAATGGGACTTCCGATAGTTCTCCTGGCAGTCCTACCTGTCAACGGCTGGTCCCAGTGTGACGACCCCGTTCACGTCGATCTTGGACGGGACACGGTGATTTGTCAGAATGGTGCCCTCATATTGGATGCGGGGGAGGCCGGCACTTACCTCTGGCAGGATAAGAGCACCGATCGCTACCTGAGCGTCACCTCACCCGGACTGTATTATGTGACCGCTTCAAACGGATGCTCTTCCGACAGGGACACCATCCTGATCAGACTGGTTGTACCACCCGATTTCACATTGAAGGTCCCTGATAAAAATTACTTCTGCAAGGGGGAACGTGTCAGCGTGGAACCTGACGGACTCAGTCCGATCACCGACTTCTTTCTGGAGTGGTCGGTTGACTCCACAGGCACCATCGGCTCTCCGTTCATCGTCATCGACTCAACCAGCGATGTCACCCTGATGGTGAAGGATTTGCACGGCTGCAAAAAGTCGAAAAACATCAAAGTCGATTTCCAGTTTCCCTACGAACATGAACAGATCCTTCTGGCGACATATGATACGGTGGCGGACCGCAATATGGTCATCTGGAGCCGGACCCCCGGCAAAAGAACCGACCGGTACGATATCATCCGTGGACTGTCGCGCGATAACCTCATGGGTGAGGTGCCCTTCGGGGCATCCACGATGATGATCGATGAACAGACCGATCCGAACGTAGCACCTGCTTATTACAACCTTTCCCTCAAGGATTCCTGTAACAATGCCTCCACCCTTAATGCTGAAAAAGGGCACCGGACGATGTTCCTCCAGACAGAGATCAATGCTGACGGCCAAATCGTATTGCGATGGAACCGTTACCTGGGTTTCGACTACGATTTCTTTTACATCTTCCGCGGAACGGATGAAAATCCGCCCGTACTCATCGATTCGGTCTCCAACAACCGGCAACAGGATGAGATGAGTTACACCGACCTCAGCGCCAGGGCCGGGATGAACTACCGCTACCAGGTCGGTGTGAAGGCCCCGCAACCGGTCTATTATGAGATCGCCGACCGGAAAAAAGCCAAGCGGCGGACCATTTGCCTATTCACTTTCCAACCTGGAAGACAATAAACTCAAAGCCGGGATACCCTCCTTCACGGACCCGTCGGTGAGCATTTATCCCAATCCTTGTTCCGACAAGGCCATCATCAGCTATAGCATCGGTCAGAATTCGCACGTTCGTATCGAGATCCTGAATATGGTGGGTGAACGACTGGCAACGCTCGTCGAAGAGACACAGGGAGCAGGAGAATATCGCATCGAACTGCAGCCCGAAAAATACAGGATGATCCGGGGAATTTATTTTGTCCGGGTATCGGTCGAAGAAGCCGGCATATTCACGTATAAACTCATCAGGAACTAAAAGATGAACGGGAGAACCTTCACCGATGACCAGATATCAGGCAACACTGAAGCACAGTGATCCCCCAAGGCATCTCCGTTGCGTCCCCGCGCGGGGAAATCTGAATACGCCGGGCCCATAAGGATACCCGGATTCGTCTGAAAAATGTATCTTCGCATCTATTCGTATGCCCATACCCGGCAATCAACCATGTTTCATATCAAATTTCCAATGCATGAAGAAAACGTTCTACGCTCTGCTGATGACAATGTTCTTTCCTTTCCTTCAGGTTTTCGGTCAGTGTGATCAAGGCAGTGTTGAAATTACGGTCACTGTTGTCACCGATCTCAATGGCAATGAAAACACCTGGACCCTCAAACAGGGCTCCACGGTCCTTCTCAGTGGCGGGCCCTACACGTCAGGGCAGATCAATACCGATGTCAGGACGGTTTGTGTGCCCGAAGGCACCGAAATGTTTTTCACCTTCAGTGATGCCGGCGCCAATGGCATTGGCACAGGTTACTATAAGGTGGAGAGCTGCAGCAACATCCTGGCTTATCACACCGGCTCGATGGCCAGCAACAAGTACGCCTGGATCAAGGCGCAAGCCTGCTCGATGGCCGGTCCGGGAGAGTCGGAGGTCTATACGCGCATTGTCCGACCTTCGAGCATGGATCAGATCAGCTGGTCGATCACCGGCCCCGGAGGCAGCCCCGTTTACGGCGGTCGTACCATGCCGTCGAATTCCAACGATGAGTTCATCCGGACGGTTGTTCCTGAGGGCGGTCCCATCGAATTCCGGATCCTGAACACCAAGGGCGGCGGAATATACTCTTTTCCCTCCGATGCCGGCTATTATGAGATTGGCTATCACTGCATCACCATTGCCAGGGGTGGTGACGATTTCGACATCCTCGGCGTCGTGCCCTTCACAGCTCCGTTTTCCGAACAAAACGGGAACGTCTTTGACCACCAGATCAGGAACGTCGACACCGACAAAGGGGCAATGATCAGGGAATTATGCGAAGGCGGCTACATCATTGCCGGTTCAACAGGGCCGGAGAACATCTCTCCCCTCCACCAGGCATCGCTCGTCAAAACGAGCCCGGCCGGGGATATCATCTGGTCGAAAAATTACGGCGGGGAGGGGAACGAGAATGCCAATGCGGTCGTCCGCAATCCGGATGGCGGATTCACGGCCGCCGGCTACCAGACGGCCGCCGGATCGTCAAACCAGAACCTCTACGTCTTCCGTACCGACCTCAATGGCAATCTTTTATGGGAGAAAAATTTTGGAAGCACGGGCATCGAAAATGCCGTGGCCGTGGTCGCCACCTCTGACGGCGGATTTCTCATCGCCGGCAGTACGACGGGATTTGGCGCCGGAAAGGCCGATGCCTACCTGGTGAAACTGAACGCTTCAGGAAACCCGTTATGGGGCCAGGTCTATGGTAATGCCTACGACAATTACCCTTCGGATATCGTGGAACTCGCCGGCGGTGATTTCCTCGTTGTCGGAAAAACCAAGCCGTCGGATAACCAGCCATGGAACGACAGTGAGAACGATGCCTGGATTTTCCGGATCAGGAGCGACGGATCTCTGGTCTATGACCGTTCGTTCGGCGGGATGAAGGCCGATGTTCTGAGCTGCGTGAGGATGGTCGACAAAAAATCGGCCATCGCCGCCGGATACACTTCTTCGGCGGTGGCGGGCAAGACCCTGGCTTACCTTGTGAAATTCAATATGGCGACAGGTGACACCCTCTGGACAAAAGCCTTCGGAGTGACCGGAACGGAAAAGGTGAATTCGATGGATCTGACTTCCGGCAGGAACGTCCTGCTCACCGGTTCGTTTGGTGATTCCTACACCAATACCCAGTCGGTCTTTCTGACCCTGGCCAGTACGACCGGGGAAATCACCAGGACGATGACCGTCTCGCGCCCCGGGGCCAATATTTCGGGCAATTGCGGGATCGCCTCCACGGAGGGTGGATACGTGATCACGGGTGAAACATACTACCAGACTTTCCCGGGAAATCGTCCCGATATGTATTTTATGAAGACCGGTGATGACGGCAGCCTGGTCACCGTCCCTGAAATTTCCGGTGATACGGCCTTCTGCGAAGGCGGGAAAGCCCGGCTGCAGGCTTCTGAAATCAAGGTGGAATCGGGTATTACCTACACCTGGTCGAACGGTGCGACGGGTCGAAGCATCGAGGTTACCTCGGGTGGCAGCTATACCGTGACGGCCAGCGACCTGATGGGCAATGAAAAGACATCCGCCTCCTTCACCGTCAGAGAAATTCCCTCACCCAGGGTATCCGTTACCTCGGACAAAGATCCCCGGATCTGCTTCGGCACAACACTGGAGATCAAAGCCGTCATCGGAAACCGGCGGGAAGGGACAACGTATTCCTTCCTCTGGAACACCGGCGACACCGACAGTGTGCTCACGGCCGAAAATGACGCCAAATTCTCGGCCTCGGTGACCGATGAGACATACGGGTGCCGGGGTGTCTCGGAACCGTTCGAGGTGACCGTTCAGAAGCCTTTCAACAATGAAGAGATCTGCATCGTGACAGTCGATCCGGAAAGTGGAAAGAACATGATCGTCTACTCCAAGACACCCGACAAGGGGACCCGGGCATACATCATCTGGAAAGAGACCAACGTGGCCTATGTGTACGAACCCATCGGCGCCGTGCCCTACAATGAGCCAAATCTTTACATCGACTATGGCTCGAACCCATCGACCCAGGCTGACCGGTACCGCATCTCGGTGCTCGATGTCTGCGATAACCAGTCACTGAAGAGTGCGCCTCACAAGACCATGCACCTGACAGTGAATGCCGGGGGCGGAGGTCTCAATGCCAACAACCTGATCTGGGACCACTATGAAGGTTTCCCCTTCGGCACCTATACCATCTACCGTGGGCCGTCACCCGGCCAGCTCGATTCGATCCATTCGATCCAAAGCTCGCTGACCAGCTGGACAGATGACAATCCGCCGCAAGGAGACCTGTACTACCGCATCGGAGTGAGGAAAACGGACCCGTGCTACCTGTTACTGACCCGGAAAGCTTCAGGAGGACCTTTTGCCTATTCGCTTTCCAACCTGGAAGATAATAAGCTCAGGGCAAGCACCGGTATGGAAGCGCAGAATGCCGGTTCAGTTCTGATCTATCCCAACCCTTATTCAGGATATACGAACATTGTCTATTCGGTGAATGAGCGGAGTGATGTGGAGGTGAGTGTCTTTAACTCCCTGGGACAGAAGGTGACCATGCTGGTCTCGGATGAACAGGAACCGTCGGACTACCAGTACCGTTTCAGCGCCGCCGGATACAACCAACCACCGGGCATTTACCTGGTCAGGATCCGGATTGGACGTGAAGTCACGACCCGGATGATCATGGAAAAATAAAACCGGACGTTCCCGGGCTCAGTGCGGATCGTATCTTGAAAGCCGGAGGATCTCCTGGTAGTTCCGGGCCTTCATGATATCGGCCAGACTGAGCCCGGGATTTCTGTCTGCCCACGCTTCCACAATCCTCCACCCTGTCCATACGGCAGCCCGGCCGGGTGATTCGCCGGTGAAAAGCGGGGTGTAAGGGGCCACACCGGTCAGCTTCCGGATCTCCATCGGATCCTGGGAAAACACCAGCTTGTTTTCAACCATCGAGGTCCACATCTGCTCTTCGTTGTTTTTGCACCATTTCATCTGGCTACGGGTAAATCCGAACCTGAGGGTGTCGGGCTCATCGGGGAGAAGATGACCGACGAAATACATCAGCTGCCCTTCATGGATCATGTGGGAAAGGACATTGTCGACCGAGTCGTTGAACGGGAAGAGTTCCTTTGCCCAGGTGTAGAGCGCATCCGAGGGAAGCTTGCCGGGGATCATCAACATCCGCCGGTATTGGGGGATCCCAAGGCGTTCGTAATAATCCGAGGTATTTCCCAGGTACATATCAAGGCCGATGCCGATGTAATGCGTCACCGTAAAGCAGGGATTGTTGAACCGGCTGACGAAGGCGACGACCTCCGGGATGGTGTCGCCGGGAAAATAGTACCTGTAGCGCTTAAAGGCATCGGCAAATTCATGCTCCAACCCGGAAGCATCCCCAAAAACCTCCTGCGTCTTACGGTAAACTTCCCTGTTCAGCGGGTCATTGATGAACATGGCGAGATTTTCGGAAAAATTCTTCTCCGAAGGACGGCCGATGTTGATGACGTAATAACTGAAAATATCGAAAAAGTCCTCGTAGGTCCGGTAGAAATAAGTGATGGCATTATCGAGCGTGTCCTGATCCATGGTGAACAATTCCCGGTCGAAACGGTGGATGGTGAACGGCAGTTTGATCCCGGAAATGTCGGGACCCTTGCGGCTTCTTCCACAAGAGGTAAAGGTTAAAAGGGCCAGCAGCACGAGCCAGGCAACATGTTTAAGTTTCCGGTCCATTCAGGATGTTTTGTCTGTGAAGCGGTGAATAAAAATTATATTTTTGTATCAAATAAAATGCTAAATTAATAAACACTTTGGGATTCCCGATTATTGCCCGATCGAATCAACAGAATCATTATGCTGAAAACATCGCTCTCTTCGTTTTTCATTCTTTTCATCACCCTGGCTGTCTTTGGCCAGAAAACCCGGTTCAGTTTCATGCTCAACCCGCAGGTATCGTGGATGACCGCGGATCAACAGGGGATTAAGACCAATGGTGCCGTGGCCGGAATAAATACCGGCATCGAACTTGACCTGTTCTTTGCCGAACATTATGCCTTCTCAACGGGTCTTACCATCAACAATCTGGGAGGCCGGCTGGTCTATGCCGACAGCATCGCCATTGATGCGGACGGCTCGAAGATCATCATCGCTCCGGGAAATTCGGTGAAGTATAACCTGCAGTACATCGCCCTTCCCCTGGGGTTGAAATTCAAGACCATTGAGATCGGTTACACCACGTTCTGGGTAAATGCGGGATTTACCCCGATGATCAACATCAAGGCGAAGGGGACTTCTGAAAACAGGGCCATCAACAAAACGAATCTGAAAGATGAAACGGGACTCTTTAACATCAACTATTTCGTGGAGGCAGGGATCGAATACAGTTTGGGAGGCAATACCGCCATCATCGGCGGGCTTGGGTATTACCCGGGATTCATGGATGTAACCAACCGTTCCGCGGATAAAATATATACCTATTCAATGGCCCTCGTCCTGGGCATTTTGTTTTAACTCTACCGGATCATGAAAATTGCATTGGCCCAACTCGATTACCACATCGGGAACTTTCTGGAGAATACCACCAATATCGTTCTCGAGATCAAGAAAGCTCAACAATACAAGGTTGATCTGATCATTTTCTCCGAACTCTCGATCTGCGGGTATCCCCCGCTTGATCTTCTTGAACGGAAAGAATTCATTGCCCGGTGCGAGGACGAGATCGCCAGGATCGCCCGCATCTGCAACGACATTGGGGTGATTGTCGGGGGACCCTCGCTGAATCCGGATCCGAAGGGGAAAATGCTGTTCAATACGGCCTATTTCCTCCATGAGGGAAAAATCAAGGAAAAATTCAACAAGTCGCTGCTTCCGACATATGATATCTTCGACGAATACCGCCATTTTGAACCCAATACCGATTTCCGGCTGCTGGAGTTCAAAGGAAAAAAAATCGCCGTTACCATTTGCGAGGATCTCTGGGATGATCAGCCCGTCGAGAATGAATTCGCCCGCCGACGGCTCTATAAGCTCAGCCCGATGAAGGAACTGGCCCAGCTCGGACCGGATTTTATTGTGAACATCGCGGCATCGCCCTTCTCCCATACCCGGATGGCGATTAAAAAACAAATCTTTATCGATAAGGCCCGAAAGTACAGCCTTCCCGTGATCTATGTGAACCAGGTCGGGGCGCAGACCCAGCTGATCTTCGAAGGCGGAAGCATGGCGATCGACCGCAACGGGGAAGTCATCGAGCATCTGAATTTCTTTACCCCCGATGTCCGGATCGTGGACCTGTCCAGCCTGGATGGCACCGGCAAGCCGCATGTTTTTGAAAAATCGGACGACATGAAAATGGTTCATGATGCCCTGATTACCGGTATCCGTGGGTATTTCAGCAAGATGGGTTTCTCGAAGGCTGTCGTGGGCCTTTCGGGAGGCATCGACTCTTCGGTGACCCTGGTGCTCGCAGCCCGGGCACTCGGCAATGCAAATGTCCACGCCCTGCTCATGCCTTCCGAATATTCCACCGGGCATTCCATCACCGATTCCGAACTCCTGGCAGGAAACCTCAAGGTGAGCTACGATCAGGTGAAAATCCACGACATTTTCGACGCATACCGCAGCGCCCTTCAGCCTATGTTCAAGGACCTGGAAGAGGACGTCACGGAAGAAAATATCCAGTCGAGGATCAGGGGAACGCTCCTGATGGCCTATAGCAATAAATTCGGGCATATTCTCCTGAATACGAGCAACAAGAGTGAAGCCGCCGTGGGCTACGGAACACTTTACGGCGATATGAGCGGAGGACTCTCGGTCCTCGGCGATGTTTACAAAACAGATGTCTACCAGCTGGCACGCTACATCAACAGGAAAGAGGAGATCATTCCGGCGAACGTCATCAGCAAACCCCCTTCCGCCGAGCTGAAACACGACCAGAAAGACACGGATTCCCTGCCCGAATACGACATCCTCGACAGGATCCTCAATGACTATATTGAAAAACAGATGCCCGTCAGTGAAATCGTCAGCACCACCGGATTCGACGAGGACCTCATCCGGCGGGTGGTGAAAATGGTGAACATGAACGAGTACAAGCGGTTCCAAACACCTCCCATCCTGAGGATCTCCTCCAAAGCTTTCGGAACCGGCAGACGGATCCCCCTGGTTGCAAAATATTAGCACAGGAGACCTTTTATACCCTGGTTTGCTTAAATTTTCTGACTTTTTGCCTGCAAAGAAAAAAAATCGATAATATTTTCTACCTTTGAGTGTTATTGAACATATTAACATAAACTTAACGTTTCATGATACAGGAAAGGGTTATAAATTGCGATAATTGCATCGACAATCCAAAATCCGTTTTTAATGTACTCCTCCCCAAAGAAAAAGAACTCATTAGAAAAAGTCATACCTGTGCTTTTTATAAGAAAGGTGAGATTATTTTTAAGGAAGGCGACAAACCCACCGGCCTGATCTGCCTGTCAGATGGCAAAGTAAAAGTGTTCAAGGAAGGGGTCGGCGGACGCGAACAGATCGTCCGTATGGCCAAACCCATCGGATTCATCGGTTACCGGGCCCTCTTTGCCGAAGAACATCATACGGCAACGGCCGTTGCCATTGAAGACTGCACGGTCTGCATCATCGACCGGGACACGGTGTACAGGCTTCTCCGCTCAAATTCCGATCTTTCCATCAATATCATCAAGGCATTTGCGACAGAACTCGGATTTTCCAACAACCGTACCGTCACCCTGACCCAGAAGCATATCCGGGGCAGGCTGGCTGAATCGCTGATCTTTCTTAAAGACACCTACGGTTACGAAGACGACAACCAGACCATCAAGATCTACCTCTCCCGCGAGGATATCGCCAACCTGTCGAACATGACGACATCCAACGCCATCCGGACCCTTTCCACCTTCGCCCAGGAGAATGTCATCTCCATCGACGGGAGGAAGATCAGGATCCTTGACCTCTCGAAACTTGAGCGCATCAGCGATCTGGGATAAGGAGAACGAGGGGGACATGGGGTTTTCAGAAATGCCGGGTGAAGGCAGTTAGCAGAGATTAATCCTCCCTATCTTAGATAGATATGTCCACTCCAACCCACCGGCCGGTCATCGTGGAAAGGCGGTTAGGCGCGCCGTTGCCAGGATGCTTTCCGCATCATATACTTCAGAACCACATCGTTGAACAACCAGGAGAAGAGGATGACCACCGTCGCGGGGATAAGGATTGATCGGTGCGAAGACAGGAAGGCGCCCACAGTGTGGAGGTCGGCAATGCCGAAGAGGATGAATGAAGTGGCCAGGATGATGAATACCCCGATCACGAGCCCGATTTTCATGGTCGATTCGAAGGCCAGCTCTTTCAGGATGCCGGGCTGTTCGACCCTCTCAAGAACCCTCGACGTGAAATCCTCAGGCAGTGCCCGGGGAGATTCCGACAGGACTTCATCGATCAGTTCATCAAGAATCCGGTATTTTCTTCCTTCGCTATTCATGCTTTCTTCATTTTTAACGTCATGATGGTAAATAATCATGTTCGAGATCAGGGACCATTTTCAACAGGCTCTCCCGGATGGCTGTTCTTCCCCGGCTGATATAGCTCTTGACGGTGCCCTCGGGCATGCCCGTGATCTCGGCGATCTCGACATAAGAGAACTGTTCCAGGTGATAGAGGGTGATGACTGTCCTGTGCTGCAGGGGCAACTCAGCGATAATCCGGTGAATCAGCGCCTTCAGATCATCCCGGGTCAGTGTTTTCAGCGGATCGGCCGGATCGGTCAGGGCAATTTCCAGCCTTCCCGACTCATCGGTGAAAAGAACCTTGCTTCTCCCCTTCTTCCGGAGGTAGTCGGTGGTGACATTGTAGGCCACGGATCCGATCCATGTCGACAGTTTTGAATCACCCCGGAATTTCCCGATGCTGTGGTAGACCTTCACAAAGACATCCTGGCAGAGATCCTCGGCATCTTCGTGCTGCCGTACCATTCTCCAAACGAGGTGCCAGACCATGTTGCGGTACTTGTCAACAAGGTGACGAAAGGCATTGATATTCCCCCCTTTGATTTGCAGTATCAGGTCCTCGTCATTCATATGTACATGTGTCGGCAGAGAGAACCAATTTGTTGCAAATTACATCTCTTTTTTAAAAAACATCCTGTAAGTTGCAACATTTTACCGGGGCACTTCGACCTATTTGACAAACGCATTCATCATGAATTTAAAAATCAAAACGCCATGAACGAATTATCTGAAGTGCTCGTTACCGCTGTCGTCTTTTATGCCATTTACATGATCCTGAAATCCTTCACCGATTTTCTTTTGAAGAGGAAGATCATTAAAATGGGGCACATTGACAAGGCTGATATCCTGGTTCATACGGAAGAGAACAAGGAAGACAACAAATATCCCACGCTCAAATGGGGACTGGTATCCTTCCTGGCCGGCGCCGGGCTGGTCCTGATCACCATCCTTTCCAGGACGAGCATGCCCTGGATCTATGACCGGGAAGGTTCGGTCATGCTGCTGGGCATTGAACTGATCTTTATTTCCGCCGGCTTCCTGCTCTATTTTCTCATTGTCAATACCAAAAAATCCTGAGGCTTCCATCCTCCACTGACCAACCCGGGTGATACGGCATTGAGCGGTATCTCCCGGGCAGGCCGGTGAGGGAGAACGCCTCCGGCATTATGCGGGTTGAGCCTCACCTCTCCGCACCACCACCGAACTGTACCACGCGATGACCAGGAAGGCGATCGAAGGAACCCAGTAGGCGAGCTTGATGCTCCCGGCCTGGTCCGATACGATCCCCTGGATCTGGGTCAGGACCGCCGCTCCCGCAATCGCCATCACCATCCCCGAACCGCCGATCTTGGTATCTTCACCCAGGCCGGCAATTCCGAGACCGTATATGGTGGGAAACATCAGCGACATGCAGAATGAAATCCCCATCAACGCGTACACCCCGGCAAAACCGTTCGAGTAGATCGTGATCATCCCCAGGATGAAAGCGAGAATAGCCATGGCCGTGAGGATATTCCTCGGTTTGATATATCGCATCAGGCCGGTGCACGCAAACCGTCCGATCACAAAGAGGATCAGCGATATGATATAATAGGTGGCGCCAGCCTGCTCAGCTGTCCGGGGAAGCAGTGGCTCCAGGCCGATCCAGTCGATGAAACTGTAAAAGCCGGCCGCAACCGGTTCAATATGTCGCAGGCGCGTGATGATTTCGGCTGTTGAGGGATGATCCATCCGGGCGATGACGGCATCCAGTTGCAGCTGCTGCATGATGTACCTGATGATGAATGACCAGACGGCGATCTGCGCACCGACATAGAAAAACTGGGCCACCACTCCCCAGACATAATTCTTGTTTTTCGTCAAACGTCTGAAGGTGCCGATAAAATCGAGCGACTTGTCCTCCTCCTTCATGACCGGCATCTTCGTAAACAGGATCATCAGCAACAGGATGACCATGACGACACCGACGGTCATGTAAGTCATGGTCACGGAATTCAGTTCCATACCCTGGATCCTGACCAGCTCACCGTGCGAAATCGTCGCCCTTTCTGTCGCCCCCATGATGTTCAGGTGCGAAAGGATGAAGACCTGGCTGATCACCACCCCGGCAATGGCTCCGAAGGGGTTGAACGACTGGGAGAAATTCAGGCGTTGCGTGGCGGTGCTCTCCGGGCCGATAACGTATACATAGGAGTTGGTGGATGTTTCCAGGACCGACAAGCCGGCGAAAAGAACCAGGATGGCCGTCAGATACATGAGAAAACTGATGTTGATATTGACTTCCGACATCAGCATCGCCGGGTAAAACAGGAAAGCCCCCGAGGCGTACAGGCCAAGGCCGAGCATGACCCCGGCCTTGTAGGTGAAACGCTTGATGAACAAGGCTCCGGGGATGGCAAAACATCCATATCCAAAGAAGTAGCAGGCAACCTGTATCCAGGCTGTCTTTGAATCCGTGAGGCTCATGATGCGCTTGAAAGCAGCAAGCATCGTGTCGGTCATGTTGTTGGGTATCGCCCAGGCAAAAAACAGGGTGGTCAGCAGGATGAAAGGCCAGAGAATGCCCCTTGGGATAACGCGGTGATTTTCCATGGATCGTGATGGATTTAAAGGATTAGTTTTATTTTTGTCAAAGGCGTTTTTAAACAGTTTACGGATCATGTACGGCGGCAACGTTACCCAGGCCTGAGGATTTTTACCCCCGGAAAGTCCGGCTTTGCACCTCTCTACCGGTAATCCCGATGAGGCAGCCCCTTCCATTTTGGCATCCTTCCAGGGTGGGGAGCATCCTCCTGCCTGCCCGTTGCCATCGAAGGCACCGGCCCCGTGCTCCTGAACCATTTGATCGTCTTCCGTTCATTTATTCAACCGGGATATTCTGTCCTCCTTTCAGCGGTATAGCGGGCCGAAGGCGGAACAGGCCCGGAAATCGGCCCCTTCCCTCTTCGGTGCCGAAAGCATTCCAGACATTTGGTCTGAAGATCTGTTCATCCTCCAGGTTATGCATAAAAACGGGGATCCTCAGCATGGAGGCGAGGGTCACCAGGTCGGCGCCGATGTGCCCGTAACTGATGGCGCCGTGGTTAGCTCCCCAGTGGTTCATGACGGAATAGACATCCCGGAATGCGCCTTTCCCCGTTGTACGCGGAACGAACCATGTGGTGGGCCATGTCGGGTCGGTCCGTTGATCAAGAATCTCGTGGACCTTATCCGGCAGTTCGATGGTCCACCCTTCAGCCAGCTGAAGCACCGGCCCCAGTCCCTTGATGAGATTGATTCTTGTCATGGTCACCGGCATCTGCCCGGCCGTCCTGAACTGCGAGGAAAATCCGCCGCCCCTGAAATATTCCAGGTTTGCGGGGCACCATCGCGTGTGTTCGAGGCAAAGGTCGGCTTCCTCCTCGGTGATCTCCCAGAACGGCTTCATCGCGGGTTGGCCATTCTCATCGCGTTGGCGCGCTGTGGCATCCATGGTGGTGGAACCGGAATTGATGAGGTGGATGAACCCGCCGGCAGCGATGCCGGTCAGGGTATGCCCGGTCACCCTCTTTACCGATTCCGGGCTCCAGTAAGTCCGCACGTCGGAAAAGATCTGGGAGGTTTTGGTCAGCAGATGCCCGAAAAGCATGGAGACGCCGTTAAGACTGTCATTCTCCGTGGCAAAGACAAACGGCTGCCTGATGCCGTTCCAGTCGAAGGATGAGTTCAGGATGGTTTCGGAGAAGTCCGCGTTCGGATAGTAGTCCGTCCACTGGCGCTGACCCTGGAAGCCACCGGCAATGGCGTTCCTGCCGCGGGCTTCTTCGCCGAATCCTTTTTGCGCCAGGACAGGGATTCCCGATCATGAGGTCCTTCATGATCAGGGTCATCTTTACCACCGTCTCCCATTCCCAGTCTTTCCGTTTGCGATCCGAAGGCCGGGAATTGCGGTCTGTTCCCTCCTGACATTTGGCTTTCACCCACGACATGGCCTTTGAAAATTCCTTCTCATCATAGATGCCCTGTTCCATCCTGCGGATCAGTTCAATCGACTCGACGAATTCCGTACGCATGCCGAGATAATCCTGGAAAAATTCGGTATCCACCGTCGAGCCGGCGATCCCCATCGAGGTGTATCCCAATGAAAGATAGCTTTTTCCGCGCATCCCGGACACCGCCAGGCCGGCATTGACGAACCGGAGGATTTTTTCCCGGACATCCTCCGGGATGGAACGGTCACCGGCATCCTGGACATCATGCCCGTAAATGCCGAAAACCGGCATGCCTTTCTGGGAATAGCCGGCAATGGCGGCCGCCAGGTATACCGCTCCCGGACGTTCTGTTCCGTTAAAACCCCAGATGGCTTTAGGGGTCAGAACCGAAGCATCCATCACCTCGGTGCCATAGCACCAGGAGGGTGTGACGGTCAGCGATACGCCAACACCTTCACGCTCGAATTGATCGGCACAGCGGGCGGCATCGGCAACACCCCCGATGGTGGTGTCGGCAATAACACATTCCACCTTTTCTCCATGGGGAAACCGAAGGTGGCTTTCAATGAGTTCGGCTGCCGCTTTGGCCATGTTCATCGTCTGTTCCTCGAGGGCTTCCCTTACGCCGTGTTCGCGACCGTCGATCACCGGCCGGATACCGACCTTCGGCAGTCTGCCTATTAACCTGTTTTTCATAATGTATAGAATTTATTAAAACGTTTTAGCCTTTTGTATGTGTATTCCCATGTGGTCAGCATGAATCATGCAGCACCATTTCCGGTTTGAGTTCGATATGGGAGGTTTTGGCGGAGCCCTGGATCAGGTCCATCAGGATGCTGACGGCCTCCAGTCCCATCTCATTCAGGGGCTGTTTCACGAAAGAAACAGCCGGGTCGAAAATTTCGAAGACCTCGCTCTCATCAAGACCAAGGATGGCGAGATCGCCAGGGATCCGGATGTTCATCCGCCTGATACACTGGAGCCCGGCCACCGAGATCAGCATGTTGGTGAAGAACAGCGCATCGACCGGCGATGGGCCCGAACGAAGCGACGTTGATGGCATTTTCGATCATGCCGGCCGTAAAGGTATACGGGATCCGCATGACCGTGATGTTCTTTTCCAGGCCGGCGGCTTTCATGGCCTCTTCATAACCGCGTATGCGTTCGGAAACATGGACCATGGACGATTCGTAAGCGATGAGACCCGTTTTCCGGTAGCCCTTCTGCGCAAGATATGCCGTTGCATCATAGGTGGCCCGGAAATTATCGAGTACCACATGACTGACCGACTGCACAGCCGGGAAATACCGGTCGACGAGCACAACAGGGATATCGGTCTTCTGAAGGGTATCGATCTGCTCCTCCGTGCCTTCTACCGGGACGATGATAAACCCGTCGACCTGACGGTTCAGGAAGATCTCGATCAGCGATGCCGATTTGTCCCTGTCCTCATCCGAACTGCCAATGAGCACATCGAACCCGTGCTTTCCGGCCTCATCCTCTATGGTCCTTGCCAGGACACCGAAAAACGGATTGGCAATGTCGGCAACGATCAACCCGATCGTATTGGTCGCCCCCTTTCGCAAACTGCGGGCGATCTGATTCGGACTGTAATGCATTTCCCTGGCCGTGCTGACGATCTTTGCCGCCATCGCGGCGCTTACCCGCTTTTCCTTCCCCTTGCCGTTCAATACGAACGAAACCAGCGTGGTGGAAACCCCAAGCTTGCCGGCAATGTCTTTTATGGAAGTCCTTTTCTTCACGATGATGCTGTTTTTCCCGATCGTGTCATGCGATGCCGACCGCCTTTTCAACGCCCGCTTCACACTGGCAATGTATGCTAAAACGATTTAAGAGAAAAAATTTAAAATATGTTGTAGAACATAAAAAGACGGCGACCAGGAAAATCCTCATCCCCCTGTGAAACGAGAAAAAAGGACCAACCCCCGAATTCACCCGGGGATTTTTGCCGGAAATTCAAGGAATTTTATAACATTGTAGCTGATACCATCGATAATTCAGGACTCAAAAGAATAAAGCCATGAATGACAGTGTGCTAAAGAGATTTCCGGAAACCGTTTTCGGAGCGATGCTTTTCATCCTTTCTATGTTCCCGGTAGCCGTCAGTTTCGGACAAATCGACACCACCATGCTGTGTCGGGGCGATTACTGGACCGAAGCGCAGGGAAAAGAACATCTGCAGGAATTTGCCAGGCTGTATCACGACCAGGCAACCTGGGAAGCCAGGGCCGCCAGGATCCGGGAGAATATCCTCAAAGGGGCCCGGCTCGATCCGATGCCTGCCAAAACCCCGTTGAATGCCATCATTCGTGGAAAAAAAGTGATGGACGGTTACTCCGTGGAGAATGTCGCTTTCGAGAGCATGCCCGGTTTCTGGGTGACCGGCAACCTCTACAAGCCCCTGGACATCCAGGGAAAGGTCGCCGGGGTCCTCTGTCCGCATGGCCATTGGGAAGACGGCCGGTTCAGGGCTGACATGCAGTACCGGTGCGCAGCCATGGCGAAAATGGGCGCCGTCGTTTTTGCCTGGGACATGGTGGGCTACGGCGAATCCACCCAGTGTGGACACCGGTCGATCCCCATCCTGTTAAAAATCCAGCTATGGAACAGCATCCGGTCGGTCGACTTCCTCCTGACCCAGGAAGAAGTGGATCCGCACCGCATTGCCGTCACCGGAGCTTCCGGCGGCGGAACACAGACCCTCTTCCTCACTGCCGTCGATCCCCGGATCACCGTATCCGCTCCGGTGGTGATGGTTTCTGCACACTTCTTCGGCGGCTGTGTCGGTGAAAGCGGAATGCCCGTGCATAAGGCCCCCGGCTTCCAGACCAGCAATGTTGAAATTGCTGCATGCGCTGCACCCCGCCCCCTCCTGCTGGTTTCTGACGGCGACGACTGGACGAAAAACACGCCCAACGTTGAATACCCCTTTATCAAACATATTTACGAATACTTCAATGCCGGGGACCTGGTGGAGAATGTCCATCTCCCCAATGAAAAACACGATTACGGCATTTCCAAACGTCAGGCGGTATACCACTTCTTTGCGAAAAATCTCGGACTGGATATCAGCCGGATCGAAGATCAAAGCGGGAACATCGACGAGTCGTTCGTAAAAATCCTTCCAAAAAAGAAACTCTGCGTGTTCACCAAAAAACAGCCCCGTCCTTCGGATGCCGTCATGGGCGACGCCGCCGTGATCCGTCTTTTCGGCGGGGAATAGCGGGAGGATGCCCGGGCGGGCGCTCAACGGGTTATTCATGAAAATAAAAAGACCATGAAACCAATCTCCAGACGTCACATGTTGCAGATCGCCGGGCTGACGACGGCCGGGACCCTGCTTGATACCTCCATCGTCGCTGCGAAAAAAGATCCGGCGGGAACATCCCTGAAAATCGTGGTGGCCGGCGCGCATCCCGACGACCCGGAAAGCGGTTGCGGAGGGACCATGGCCCTCCTCGCGGCGGGTGGACATGAGGTGGTCTCGGCTTACCTGACCCGGGGTGAGGCCGGTATCCGTGGGAAAACACACGATGAGGCTGCCGGCATCAGGACCGGGGAGGCCCGGAAGGCCTGCGTCATCCTGCACGCCCGGCCCGAATTTTTGGGGCAGATCGATGGCAGCACGGAGATCACGGCCCGACGCTACAATGATGTCCGGTCCTTCTTCGAACGCGAAAAACCCCATATGGTCTTTACCCACTGGCCCGTCGACACCCACCGCGATCACCGGGTATGCTCCATGCTGGTCTACGATGCCTGGCTCAGCCTCGGCAGACCTTTCGACCTTTATTATTTCGAAGTGGAAACGGGGATCCAGACCCAGAATTTTTCGCCAACCGCTTACGTCGACATCAGCAGTGTGGCCGGTCAGAAACGTTCAGCCTGCATGGCTCACGAGAGCCAGGATCCCTCGGAATGGTATGACGGTATTCACCGGAAAATGGAACAATTCAGGGGAATGGAAGGTCAATGTGATTTGGCCGAAGCCTTCATCAGGCACAACCAGAATCCGCCGACATGGTTTCCGGGCTGAGCATCTGAGCAGCGCGTTTCACCATTTTACTCTTCCGGAATGATGCCGGGGATCCCGGGCTCCTTCAACGGGTTCTCCCCTTGCTTGCCGTCGAAACGGATGAGTCCCAGCTTCAGTCCCCTGATGCGCGTTTCAAAGGTGAAGGCCAGCTCATGCGGCGGAAGACTGTCCAGACGGTTTTTTTCAGCCACGTACCAGACTCCCGGTGCAGGCTCTCCTTTCCACCGTTTGAGAATGGTGCCCCTTTCCCGCATGATGTAATAAGTGCTGACATGCTGGATGCGGGTGTCGCCGAGCAGGTAAAGCGGTTCTCCCCGCGTCAGTTCACCGGCCACCCTCGCGCCGTTGGCTTGATAGCGGTCCGTGCCCTCATGGATCCGGTGAGGCAACACGAAGAAATTAAAAGCGATGCGCGTCACCAGGAGGAACGGGATCAGTACGAACAGCCACTGCCGCCGGTTGAAGGCATAGAGGATGACGACCGGGATGAGCAGGAGGATCGTCACCGCATATTTTAACCAGAAATGCGGGATATAGCCGATCTTAATGACTAACGGGAAGCCGGCGGTGATCAGGGCGATGATCGTGGCGGAGATCAGCAGCAAAGGTTTCACGGCGTAATCGATAACTCCTCTCCATGACCGCGGGTCATGAAAAAGCACATAAAAGGAACTCCCGAAGAGCAGGGGCAGAAACATGAAAAAATACCGGGCATAAACCGCCGGGGAAAGCCAGTACAGGATGATATTGGACACGAAAGTGAGGATCATGAAGCGGACCATGGAATTCTGAAAGGCAAAACGCAGGCTGCCCTTTTTCACAAAGACCAGGAGGAAGAGTGTCCAGGGAAGAAAATGATAGACGAACTCCAGAGGAAACATCACAAGGTGTTTTGCGCTCCGGAGTACCGGGTTCATCAGAAACGTCCGTTTAGCCGACTCCGACAAAAGTGCGGCAAAGTAGTTATGAAGCGGGTTGTACCGGCTGTATGCCAGGAAATATGTGCCCGTGATGACGGCAAAGAGGAGAAAGCCGGCCAGGTGGGGGAGCGTGAAAAGCTTTTTCAGGTTCCTGTTCCAGCCGAACCACACCAGCAGGGTAATGCCCTGGAACGCCACAGCAGGCAGGCCCTTCATCATAAATGCCAGAGTGGTGAAGAGGTAGGAAAGAAGAAAAAGATTATAGAATTCCTTCCGTCTGAAAAAATAGTAGACCGACCAGAACTGGAGAAAAACGATCCATGAAAACGTGATGTCGATCAGGCCTTTGAAAGAATCGTAGAACAGGATCCTGCCGCAGGTAATAACAGCCATGGCGCTGAGAAAGGCGGCAATGCGCCCGATTTCCCTTTTGAGGGTGAGGTAGATCGTCAATGCAAAAAACAGGAGCGAGAGGACCACTGGCAAGCGGAGGGTGAATTCGTCGAAGTTCCCGGTTACCCGGGAAGCGATGACCTGGATCCAGTTAAACAACGGGGGTTTGTTGTAATAAAACTCCCCGTTGATGGTGGGCACGAGGTAATTTCCCGACGCTGTCATCTCCATGGAAACATCAGCGCGGGTCCCTTCATCGAGGATCAGGGGCATATACCCAAGGTTAATGAATAACGCCGGGAACACCATCAACACCGTGTACAGAAGGAGCCACGATGATCTCCTGGCTGATTCGCCGGGTCCGGTTATAAATTTAGACTGTCGGATCATTGTGCGGCAAAAATAGAAAATAATGAAAGCAAAGGCCAGCGGATCGACAACTTATCAGGATCTTTGCCCGTTTTTCGCCGAAAATCGTAATTTTGAAACGAAAAATTCTGATGGATGAAACGAATCCTGTTTTATTTTCTTTATGGCCTCGTCTGGTTGATCACCCGCCTTCCCCTGAGGTTTCTCTATGTCTTTTCGGATCTGTTGTTCCCTGTTCTCTTTTACATCGTCCCCTACAGAAAAAAGCTCGTTCTGAAAAACATGCGGAATGCCTTCCCGGAATGGGACGAGAAAAAGGTGCAGCGGACCGCGCGGAAATTTTACCACTACTTCTGTGATTCCTTCATTGAAGGGCTTGTCACCCTGTTCCTGCCGGAGGAGGAGTTGAGAAAAGCGATATGTGTTCCGGAATCCCGGCGTGTGCAATGCCCTTTTCGGGCAGGGACGGAGCATTGCCCTGGTGATGGGCCATTACGGAAACTGGGAATGGTCTTCGATCATGCCCGAATTTATCCGGCACAAGATTTTAGCCATATACAAGCCCCTTCACAACCCGTACTTCGACAGGTTCATTAAGCGCAATCGTGAACGGTTCGGCGTAGAGACGGTGGCCATGGAAAAGATATTCAGAACGATTTCGCAATGCCAGGAGAACGAAGGTCCCCACCCTGACCATGTTCCTTTCGGACCAGAGACCTCGCTGGGCACAGATCCAGCACTGGACAACATTCCTGAATCAGGATACCCCCGTGATCCTGGGGGCGGAAAAGATCGCCCGGAAGCTTGACCTCGCCGTGATTTACTACCAGATCATCCCGGTCGGAAGAGGTTACTATGAAGTCGAGTTCATCCCGATGTTCGACAACCCTCGCAGCACTCAGCCATTTGAAATCACCGAACGGTTTCACCAGCTGCTGGAGGAAACCATCAGGCGGCGCCCGGAATACTGGCTGTGGACCCACAACCGCTGGAAGCACGAAAAAGAAAAATTCAGACAAAAAGCCCAACCCCTGGTATGAATCATCGTGCGGGAATGCGGGGCCAGGTTCCTGCGGAAGAAAGACCTTGAATACCCGGCATCATAAAAGTCCCATCCCCTTTTTGATCATCCCTTCCACCTTATTGAGGGTATGATTAAAGGTGAAAATCTCCTCCACGCGCCGCCGCCCGTTCTCGCCCATCTTTTTTCGGAGTTCGCTGTCGGCGATCAGCAGTTCAAGACGACCGGTCAGTTCCTCCACGTTGGCTTTCCCGACCAGGTAACCCGATTCACCATCGCTGACGATCTCCGCCGAGCTTTGGATGTCGAAAGCCACCACCGGTTTCCGTTCCGCCATGGCTTCCACCAGGACATACCCGAAACCTTCGTACAATGAGGTGAGTACGAAAATGTCGATGCTGGAGGTGAAGGTTTTGATGTTGTCGACGAAGCCGAGGAAGATCACTTCATCCACGACATTGAGGGTGCGGGCGTATTTGCGAAGCTTCGCCTTGAGTTTCCCGGTTCCGGCGATGATCACTTTGAACCTGAACCCTTTCTTTTTCAGTTGGGCTGCCAGCTCAATGAGGTATACCTGGCCCTTTTCCTCGGAAAGCCGTCCGGCGTTACCGATAACAATCTCCCCGTCCTGCCTGTTATACAGTGGCGTGACCTCCATGTTGTCATAGACCTCCAGGTCGATGCCATTGTAGATGATCTTGATCTTTTCATGGGGCACCAGCTTTGGGTTGTTCTGCAGGATGGTCCGGCTTGTCTCTTCCGAATTGGCGATGATATCGGTAACGACCTCCCGGTACAGAAACCGGTTCAGCCAGGTGTTGCGGATGGCAATGGCACTGCCCCTGCGGTAGATGATGTTCCTCACCCCGGCCAGCTTGGCCGCAATCCCTGCAACCTTAAGATCGGACGAGAGGTTAATGATGATCGTCCCCACATGTTCCTTCCGGAGCAAGATGATAGATCCTGAAAATCTTGAAGGGGTTCAGGAACGACAGATTTGAAACCCTGATGCCACAGTATTCGATGCCCGAGGTTGCCGCCCTCTCTGTGCAGTTCGCTGTGAGGGTGTGAGATCAGCATCACGTTGTAACCCTTGGTATGAAGACGCTTCGAAACGTCCAGGTGCCATTTTTCTCCTCCGCCCCATGATTTAACGCTATTGAAAAAACAGATCTTGTCGCGGACCGACATGGCCTTCTCCTTGTACAGGTTCCTGAGTTTGATGTACTTGAGGAAAGTCTCGTGAGCGGCATTTACACTGATCACCAGGCCATAAAATCCGTCGAGGAAGCCAAGTTTGATGAAGTAATCCCGGAATACCCTCCATATCGGGTGGAGGATAATATTGAAATAACTCGCTTTCCTGTTCTCCCGGAAATACGCCCTGGCCACGATGGACGAAAAGGCGTTGATCTGTTCGACATGCTCATTGATGCTGTAATAGGAATAATGCAGCAGATCGCCCTTTATAAATTTTTTGGTGGCGCCCTTTTCCAGCTTGAACTTATCGTGGGGATTGATGCCGCCCCATCTGCCTTTGCGCGAATCCCACAACCGCATTTTCCGCGCAGGATACCAGCTGGTATGACGGATCCACTTCCCGCAGTAATTGGTTAGCCGGTTGAAGTAGTAGCCGTCATACTTCCAGTCGCTCTTGACTTCGCGGATCGAATCCTTGAGCCTTGGCGAAAGCACTTCGTCGGCGTCGAGGGAAAGAATATGCGGATACCGTGCCTGGGTGATCGCCCAGTTCTTTTGCTCGATGTGACCTTCGAAGACATGCTGGATAAACCGTCCGCCAAGAGACCGGACGATTTCCTCCGTGCGGTCGGTCGAATAGGAATCCACCACCACGATATCGTCGGCAATGTCCAGGATCGATTCGAGGCACCGGCCGATATTTTTTTCTTCGTTGTAGGTTATTATGACAACTGACAGTTCTGGCATGGGATGAATTCTGTATGATGATGGCGAACGCACCGGCTATCGTGTGAATCACCGCCCGGCAACAGTCTGCAACATGGCAGCACCCCCTTTCAGCCTGCCGGGCGGGTCTCACAATGTGGTGAAATTAATGAAAATTTTGGTTCGAACCTTACCTGCCGCTTCAAAGCTGATGAATTTCAGTCCGGAACAGCAGATTTTCCAATTCTTCCGGAGGAAAAATGATGTGCCTTGAGAAAGGAGATGACCGGAATCAGTATGCCGTATAAATGGCGGAGGACCCGCTTGCCCTCGTGTTGCGGGGTTGGCTCTGTGCCAGTTTTTTCAGTGTGGCGGGGTCCGGTGGGTTCAGGGATGGCCTTCTCCTGGATCCTGTCGAGTCCATAAACATCCTTCCTGAAATTCAGTTTTCCGCGCTCATCGACCCATGCCGTGGCGTATGTGAAATATACCGGGATCTTGTGCGGGAGAAAGACGACTTTGGGTTTATCCCTGTTCATGTATGAATCCAGGCTGTCGGTCAGGGTGGGATCCACACTGTCGATCATCCAGCGGGCGAGGTCCCTGGGTTTTTCAAGCCGGACGCAGCCATGGCTGAAATGGCGGTTTCTTTTTGAAAAGAGATAAGAAGCCGGGGTATCGTGAAGGTAAATACTTCGCCTGTTTGGGAAGATGAACTTGACGCGACCCAGGGCGTTGAAAGGACCCGATTCCTGCACGATCCGGTAGGGAAAATGATCCTCATCGACATCCTTCCAGTTGACTTCGGAAGGATCCACGGGATGCTTTCCCCGGTACACGCGGAAATGATGTTCTGAAAGATAGCCGGTATCCTCGCGGATCCTGGGGAGCATTTCTTTGACGGAAATTTCTTCGGGAACCCACCAGGTCGGGCTGAAAACCAGGTATTCGATCGAATCGTCGATCATGGGGGTATTGTTTTCCAGGTCACCGATGATGACCTTCATCTTTCCGGCCAGCCGCCCGTTGTCATAATAACTCAACGTATAATCGGGCAGGTTGACCACCACGGCTTTCTCATGGAAACTGACCGGAATTTTCCGGATCCTGTCCATATTCACCCGGATCCTGTCCATGAGCTCTTCCGCAGACAGGTTCAGGTCGGCCACGGTACTGCTGTCGATGATCCCATTGGCTTTGAGTCCGAAGCGCGACTGGAACGCTTCCACCCCTTTCCTGAGGATGGTATCCGTACACCTGGGTACCGGCATGAAGGGCACTGTCGCCGAGATCCCCGGTCTCCACCAGCCGTTTCCTGACCAGGGGAATGATCCCGGATGTGTCACCGGGGTCGATGTCACTGGGGAGAAAGGAATCCTGTTCGCGGACTTTCCCCGGCTTTTCCGGCGAAGGGTGAGCAGGGCATCCGCAAGGCGTTTGTACTGGGGATTCTGGGGACGGAGGGTGGAGACCACGTGATGGACATCGCCGCTCCGGATCATCTCCCGGAGGAGTGTACCGTAATCCGATTTGTGCCTGGCATCCAGGAACATATCCCCCGGTATCCGGGAGCTGGTATGCCCGAGTTGAAGATCATGGGCATACCGGAAAAACGCTCTTGTCAGCATGATGTCGGTTTCTGCCCGGTAGCCAGTGGGATTTCCTCCCGGATTTTCCAGGCCCGCGAACCGTGACAGGAGCCGGTAATAAAAATAATCACCCGGGTCCAGACCGTCGGCCCCGGCATTTTCGATATGGGCAATGAACCTTCCCGCCGTTTCCGAGAGGTGGCCGTTGCTGAACCACACCGGCTTGTCATGCCTTTGCCGGTAAAAATCGTTCACGGCCCGGTGGATGGATCCGTGCCGGTAAGTGTTAGCCAGGTCATAACGGACCCAGAATGTATCGGGAATAGTGGTTTGCGGGATCTCCGGTCCGGCGCCCCGCGCTTCCCGATCCGCTTTTCCGCCGGTTACCGGCCACAAAAAGGCGATGCCCATGGCCAGGACAAAGATGGAAATGATCCAGGGAACCAGTTGCCGAAATTTCTGCGTTGATTTTAGTGGTTGATCCATGCGATTGGAAAGGCAAATACCATGAAATTCAACCGGAACGTCAGGAGAGATCATTTTTTTATTTAGACCGGCCCCTTCATCCTTACGGATACCCGGGCAGGAAAAGCAAAAACGGCGGGAGTTGACCCATGGGAGGGTTTATTTAGAAAGGATAAAGAATGAAGGGATGACGGGGAAAGGATGCCCCGGGACGTGTTTCCACGGCAAAAATGCCCGGATGGGGTGAAATTTACACAGAGCCGGGATGGTCCCGATCAGGGCTTACTGCCCCGGCACCGCGACCGATCAGCCCGGAGTTTCTGAGATATTCGCGGTCGGGATAATAGATGAAAAGGCAGGTACCGCCTTTCACAGCATCGATGAGGCCGGCCGACACGTCTTCGGGGATCGCCGGGCAGCCAAAACTCCGCCCGATCCGGCCATACCTTTCAATGAAATTCCGGCTCACATACGATGCGGGGTGCATCACAATACTTCTCTTCCTGGCATTCCCGTTGAAGTTTTTCTCCATACCGTTCAGGACCAACGAGCGGCCGTGTTTCCCCACGTAAGTGCCACCCGTCACGTAAAAGCCAAGGCTGCTCATATTGGTTTCCGGGGCGTTGGAAAAGGTGGTAGCATACTGAAGACCGGAATTTTTCCCATGGGCGACCCATTCATGGAAAAGGACCGACGCGTTGTCGAGGTCGATGACCCAGAGTCTCTTTTCGCGTGAAGCCCTCGTAAAATCGATCAGGGTGAGGATATGGCCATTCGGCACTTCACCTTCATCAAGAAGTTTGCGGTACCCGGCGTAGCCCAGCTTGAAAACCGTGAAAGGCAAACTGTCGACATCACCCTGCAGGCCGGCGAATATGGCATTGGCCTCCATGGCAGATACACCGGCCGGGCCATTATCAGTGAACAGGGTTGCGGCACCGGACGCGGTGTCACCCTCAAGGGAATAAAAATTCAGGCTGAATAAAAGAAGGAAAAATACGATATGGGTATATCTCATCGGTATGCTCCGTTAGCTTTCTCACGCATCGGTTCACTGGTGAAAAATACGGTAAATACGCCGGTTTGGTATGTGGAAATGGAATTTTTTTCCTTTTTTTATCCCTTTTCGTCTGGCTCATTCCTGGATATAGATCCGTCGAACGCGTTCCGGGATCTTGGTCAGGATCTCGTAGGGGATGGTGCCGGCAGCTTCGGCGAGTGATGAAACCGGGTTTTCATGACCGAAGATGATCACCTCGTCATTTTCGCGGGCGGGAATGCCGGTGACATCGATCATGGTCATGTCCATGCAGATGTTGCCCACCACGGGGGCGGAATACCCATTGACCTTGAAGCTTCCCCGGCCGTTTCCGAGCGACCTGAAGACCCCGTCGGCATAACCGACCGGAAGTGTCGCGATGCGCCGCCGTTCCTGTATCCTGCCCTGCCTTCCGTACCCCACCGTCTCGCCCGCCTCAACATCGCGGATCTGGGCAATGCTGGTTTTGAAGGTCGAAACCTCCCGGAGTTTTTCGGGGTTGAAGAGGCTGATGCCATACAGGCCAATGCCCAGCCTGACCATATCGAAGACCGCCGTGGGAAAGCGTTCGGTGCCGGAAGAATTCAGGATATGCCGCATGAAACGGTGTCCCGTTCCGGCTTCGATCCGGTCGGCGATGCGTTTGAAGCGGTCAATCTGCAGGCGTGTAAATTCGTCATTCACCGGCTCGTCGGCCGCCGCCAGGTGGGAGAATACGGAGACCACCCTCAGGGTGTCACCTCCCAGGGCGGAGATTAGCTCGCCGGTGTCTTTTTCTTCAAAACCAAGCCGGTGCATGCCCGTATCGATTTTCAGGTGTACGGGGTATTGCCGCAGACCGATTTTTTCAAGGTATTGGCTGAAAGAAGCCAGGATCCTGAAATTGTAGATCTCCGGTTCCAGGTTATATTCGGTCAGCAGGAAGAAATCGTTCTTTTCCGCATTCATAACCATCACCGGGACATGAATACCGTTCCGGCGCAACATCACTCCCTCATCGGCGAAGGCCACGGCAAGGTAATCGATATGGTTGTACTGGAGGACACTGGCGATCTCATACCCGCCGCTGCCATAAGAGAAGGCTTTGACCATGGCCATGATCTTTGTTTCCTTGCCGAGAAGAGATTTATAATACCGGAAATTGTCAACCAGGGCATTCATGTTGACTTCCAGGACGGTGCGATGGGCCTTCTCCTGCAACACCCGTGAAATGAGCTCGAACCTGAAATTCCGTGAACCTTTGAGCAGGATGGCTTCATTCCGGAATACAGGCTGCACGGGGGCATTGAGAAAATCTTCGGTATGATCGAAAAAAATGGCATCACTCCTGAAAAAACGCCTGCAGGCCGAGATCTCCGGCCCGATGCCGATCATCCGGTCGACGTGTTTGATGGTGACCAGCATGGCCACTTCCCGGTAGAGTTCCTCGCCGCTCTTACCGCTCTGGTGAATGTCGGAGAGAATGAGCGTTTTCTTCCTGTGCTGGTTTTGCTGGTTCAGAAAATCCAGGGCATTCGACAGGGAGACGAGGTCGGAGTTATAGGCATCGTTGATCAGCGTGCAGTGGTTGACCCCGGCAACAACTTCCATGCGCATGCCAACCGGTTCGAGTTTTTCCATCGCCGGGCCGGTGATTTCCGGATCATAACCCGAGGTATGAAGGAAGACAAAGACATGGACGGCATTCTCGATGGAAGCATGATCGGTAAAAGGGATGCGGATCCGGCCTTCAAATTTTCCGGTGAAGGAGATGTCGGTGGTTCCACCGCTGATCGTGTATGAAACGTTGTAATCGGCCGGCTCCCTGAAACTCCACGAGATGAGGCAAACCGTCTCGGGAAGGGTATTGATGCGCCGGCTGATGGCCAGGTGATCCTTGCACCAGATCAGTTTGCTGCAATTGCGGAAGAGTTTGAGTTTCTCGTCGACCCGGGCTTCCAGGGAAGGAAAATTTTCATGATGGGCCTGGCCGATATTTGAAAAGATCCCGCTGTCGGGCTGGATCATCCGCTCCAGGCGCTCCATCTCTCCCGGCATGGAGATACCGGCTTCAATGACAGCCAGCCGGTAACGGTCCTCGAGAAGAAACAGCGAAAGCGGGCACTCCGACCTGGGAGTTGTAGCTGAGGGGGCTGCGCACCATGGGCACCGCCTTATTCAGGACCTGGTAGATCCATTCCTTGATGATGGTCTTGCCGTTACTTCCGGTAATGGCCGCGACCTCACCCGGGAAGGCAAGCCGGATGTGGGCAGCCAGGTTCTGGAGGGCATCGAGTGTGTTGCCGACCTGGATGAAGGCGGCATTTTCAAAGCCCTCTTCTTCGGGAAGGGTTTCCACCACGAAACACCGCAGCCCCTTTCGAATACAGATCGCCGAGATACCTGTGCCCGTCGTCGCGCTCCCCCCGGATGGCAAAAAAGAGCCCTCCGGCGGGATCGGTAAACCGCCGGCTGTCGATGATGACATGATCGACCGTCAGATCCCCGGGACCTTTCATCCTGCCGCTGAGGATGACCGCTATCTCAGCAGTGCTAAACGATTTCATGGAACATTCTTTTTCTTTTGGCGCTGAAGTTCCCGGTTGAAGCATTTCCGGCACAGCGGCTCGTAGATGTCCGTTTCCCCCAGCACCACGAGCTTATCCCCTTCCGTCATCCTGTGGGAATGCTGGGCCAGGTTGCCGCACTTTACACAGATGGCATGCACCTTGGTGACGTATTCGGCAGTGGCCAGCAGACCCGGGATGGGACCGAAAGGCCTTCCCATATAGTCCATATCCAGACCGGCCACAATGATCACGGATGCCACGGTTGGCCAGGATATTGCAGACTTCCACCAGGCCCTGGTCAAAAAACTGGGCTTCATCAATTCCGATAACATCCACGTCCGTGGCCAGTAAGAGGATGTTGGCAGCAGTGGTTACGGGAGTCGATACGATCGAATTTTCATCGTGCGATACCACCTCGTGCTCAGAATACCGCGTATCGATGTGCGGTTTGTAGATCTCCACCTTCTGTTTGGCGATCCGGGCACGCTTAAGCCGGCGGATCAGCTCTTCTGTTTTGCCCGAAAACATGGACCCGCAAATGACTTCAATCCATCCCCTCTTCTCTTCCTTATTTATCGAATTTTCAAGAAACATTGAATAAGATATTCGTAATAATATCGTTACTTTTGTGATCGTCTTTCAAACAGAACCAATTATCCGGCACAGCATTATGGGTTACAAGCATACCTTTGAAATCATTACTAAAGATATACAAGATATAGAAAAACTGGTGGGCAATTTCGAAAATTATTCCGAGATACCCCACATCGAACTGGATCTCGCTCTCTCAAAATTACGGAATGTTTATGAAATACTGCTGATGTTCAGAGACGGCGCCAATATGACGTCGGCACTCAGCCAGCCAGCGGAGGCCGGGGAAAAGGCCGTTCCGTCCAGCCCGCCAGCCGAAAAGCCTGTCACTCCTCCGCCTGCTGAAGACGCGGCTCCTGTGCCGCCAACCCCGGAACCGCCCGCTCCCCCCAGAGATGAACCGCCGAAGGCCGAGGTGTTCCGCACCGAACCTCAACCGGCTCCACCGGATAAGTCCACATCCCCTGAACCCCCGAAACACGAACCTGTGGTGACGCCGGAAACAGCAGGGAAAATCCTGGCCGAGAAATTCAAACGGGAACAAGCGTTTATCAACGAAAAGCTGGGTGAAAAAACCCAGAAACACGACCTTTCCTCCCGCCTCCAGTCGGCCCCGATCGCCAGCATTTCCGGAAGCATGGGCATCAACGACAAGTTTTTCTTCATCCGTGAGCTCTTCAATGGCGATGCCGGCAAATTCAGGGCCACCATGGATAATCTCGAACATGCTTCCACGTTCAGTGAAGCCGTCAATTTCCTGAATGATAATTTTGAATGGGATATGGAAAGCAAAGAGGTGCAACAGTTGCTTGCCCTGGTGAAGCGAAAATTCGTCAACTGAAATGGGCCGGCTCTACCTCGTCCCCACCCCCATCGGCAACCTCAGGGATATCACCCTGCGCGCTCTCGACGTGCTGAAAGAAGCCGGGCTCATCCTGGCTGAAGACACACGGAAAACGTCCATCCTTTTGAAGCATTACCAGATCAGTAAACCGCTCAGATCGTTTCATAAGTTCAACGAACATAAAGCCGTGCAGGGAATCACCGGACAGCTGCTCGCCGGCGAAACCATCGCCCTGGTCAGTGATGCCGGAACCCCCGGGATCTCCGATCCGGGATTTCTGCTGGTCCGGGAATGTGTCCGGCTCGGCATCGATGTCGAATCCCTCCCCGGCCCCACCGCCTTCATCCCGGCCCTGGTGAACTCCGGCTTCCCCTGCGACAGGTTCATCTTCGAAGGCTTCCTCCCGCAGAAAAAAGGCCGGACCAAACGCCTTGAAGAACTCCGGAAGGAGGAACAAAACCATGGTCTTCTATGAATCCCCTTACCGGCTCCTGAAAACCCTTGGACAGTTCCGCGATGTCTTCGGCCCGCAACGACCCGTTGCCGTTGCCCGCGAACTCACCAAGATCCATGAAGAAACCGTCAGGGGAACCCTCGATGAAGTGATCCTGCACTTCACCGAAACCGGAGTCAGGGGCGAGCTCGTCATCGTCCTCAAAGGATATGACCCCAAATCTTCGCCCGACGAACAACCTATTTAAGACTTTCCCATCTTTTGTTTGTCCGCTTCCGTACACCCCTGTTACGAAAGCGTTCGGTTTTAACAAACCGGAAAAATTAACTTTTGATCGTATCATTCTGTTATTCAATTGTTTATAACATTTGGCACAGATCGTGTAAAGGTCATGATGTTGTTGAAAACGCAAGATGAAAAAACAAAAGATCATGAAAACTTTAACCCGAAACACCAGCAGCAGGCTACACAAAATGGTCCTTATGATTGTAGCAGGATTAATCTCAATGAACCTTTCCGCCCAGAAATCGATCAATAACCATGAACTTCAGAAATTCTCCAATACCCTCTTCAGGAGCACCGAACAGATCGTGGCTGCCTTTACCAGGTCCACAGCTAAAACCGAGGTCTTCGATGAAGACATCGAGCTGGAAGACTGGATGATGGACCTCAACCAGTGGGCCGTATCCATGGACAACAAGGTGCCGGCCATTAAGGACAACAAAAATGAAGGCGAAGAACAACTTGAAGAAGACCTGGATTTCGAAGGCTGGATGTTCAAAACAGACTGGCTGGAAGAAAAGGATACCATCAGCTCAGACCCAGAGATGGAAATGGAAGGCTGGATGATGAATCCCTTTGAATGGACGAACACCTATTGTGCAAACACTTCAGGCAGGAAGTAAAACCAGGCTTTTCTTCCTGCCTTTTTTTCACTTTTTTCTCTCCCCCTCCCTTTTCTCTCCTGCTTCCACACCTGAAAATTTTCATCCGACTTCAATAATTGACCATGGGCCGGTCCGCCCCTGTTTTCACTTTCCAATTAAATTCGATAATTTCGCACCGGCTTTCATGACACGGACCGGCAGCATGGTCCGCCGGACATCCGGCCGGTCATGATATGGCGGGTTTTTCAGTTTAAATTTAATCCGGTTTGAAAAAATACATTCACCTGTTTTTCGATCTCGACCGGACGCTGTGGGATTTTGAAGCCAACTCGCTGGAAGCGCTCAGCGACCTGTTCGAGAAATATGCCCTTCATGCCTATTTTGAGACACCCCGGGATTTTATCGATAGCTATCACCTGCACAATGAACGGCTGTGGGCGGAGTACCGTGCCGGACATCTGGCGAAAGACGTCCTGCGTTCCAGCCGCTTTGAGCTGACCCTGAACGACGGGAAGCTGAGCGATCCGGAGCTTGCAAAGCAGATCGGCGATGAATACCTGGAACTCAGCGTGCTGAAAACCCGTCTTTTCCCTTACACCCGCGAAATCCTTGAGTACCTCCGCCCAAAATACCGCCTGTACATTCTCACGAACGGTTTTCATGAGACGCAGTTCAGGAAGATGAAAAATTCGGGACTGGATGTGTACTTCGACCATGTGTTTACCTCGGAAGCCCTGGGTTATAACAAGCCCGATCCCCGTATTTTCAGCGGTGCAGTGAGTTCGGTGAATGCCCGTAAACAGGATTGCCTGATGATTGGTGACGATTTCGGGGTCGATATCGTGGGAGCCGCAAAATTCGGCATGGATACGGTCTATTTTAACCCGGAGAATATTCCCGGATCATTTCAGCCGACCTGGGAGATCCGCGACCTGAAAAGTCTGGAAGACATCCTCTGATCAGAAAGGCTGGTCGTCGAAACCGGTATTGCTTCCCAGGTCAAAATCATCCCTCACCTTTCCTTTTCCGCCCACTTCGTGATTGATTTTCGAAGCGAAGGTCACTTTGGAGGCATCGGGGCCGTCGTCGAAGATGGGCTCGATGTCTTCCAGATCGGTGAATTTGGCAAATTCATCCCTGAATTTCAGGGTGACATCGCCGATGGCCCCGTTACGGTGTTTTGCCAGGATGATCTCCGCGATACCCTTGAGTGAATTCCCTTCCTCATCCTGGTCGATGCCGTATTTTTCGGGCCGGTGGATGAAAAGGACCAGGTCGGCATCCTGTTCGATGGCGCCCGATTCGCGCAGGTCGGAAAGCTGGGGACGCTTGTTGCCGGAACGCATTTCCACGCTTCGGTTGAGCTGGGAAAGAGCAATGATGGGAACATTGAGTTCTTTGGCGATCCCTTTGAGCGAGCGGGAGATATTGCTGACCTCCTGTTCGCGGCTTCCCTTGTCGGACGGGCCGGTCATGAGCTGGAGGTAGTCGATGATGATCACTTCGACGTCGTAAAGATTTTTCAGCCTGCGGCATTTTGCCCGCAGTTCAAAAACGGAGATCCCCGGGGTATCGTCGATGAAAATCGGAGCTTCCACGAGGTTCTTGATCTTATAATCGAGCTGTTCCCATTCCCAGGGTTCCAGCCTCCCGTTGCGGATCCGGTCAGACGGCAATTCCGTTTCACTCACGATAAGCCGGTTGACGAGCTGGATCGAAGCCATCTCGAGGGAGAAGATCGCCACCGGCCGCTTGTGTTCCACCGCCATGTTCCGCGCCATGGACAGGACGAACGCTGTTTTACCCATGGAAGGCCTGGCGGCGATGATCACCAGGTCGGAACGCTGCCACCCCGATGTCATCCTGTCGAGCTTGGTGAAGCCTGAAGGAACTCCGCTCAGGTTATCTTCCCGCTTGGAAGCCTCTTCGATCTGGTGAATGGCATCCTTGATGAGGAGATTGATGCGGATGGTCTCTTTCTTGATATTCCCTTCGGCGATCTCAAAAAGCTGGGCTTCCGAAAAATCCAGAAGCTCATCCACGTCGATGCTGTCGTCAAAAGCCCGGCTCTGAATTTCGGAGGATACCCGGATCAGCTCCCGCTGGATGTATTTCTGGGCGACGATACGGGCATGAAACTCGAGGTGTGCCGCCGAAGCCACCCGGTCGGTAAGTTGGGTGATATAAACAGCCCCTCCCACCCCGTCGAGCTCCTCCTCTTTCCGCAGCGCCTCAGTCACGGTGAGGATGTCGATGGGCTTTTCATTCATCGAAAGGTTGACGATGGCCCGGTAAATTTTCTGGTGCGCTTCCCTGTAAAAACTTTCCGGTTTTAAAATGTCAAGAACGGAAAGTATGGCATCGCGTTCGATCATGATGGCGCCGAGAACGGCTTCCTCCAGCTCGGGAGCCTGCGGCGGCATCTTGCCGTATTCAATGTTCAGCCTCTCCAGGCTATTGTCTTTTCGTGGGGTTTTCGCTGCCATGGGATTCCGGTTTATTCGGGTCTAAAGGTAGACATATTTGTTCCCCGGATAGAAATCCTTCCGGATACTTTTTAAACAGAAATAATGATTTTATTATTAACAACTGTTTAAAAAAAATCCGAATTTTATCACATCATTGAAAACACCCGGACTTCAGCCATGATCAGTTTTCCAAATGCCAAGATCAATCTTGGTCTTTACATCAACGCCAAACGAAATGACGGCTACCACGACATCTCCACTGTCATGGTTCCCTGTCCGCCTGCCGATATTCTTGAGTTCGTGGAATCGGACCGCGACAGTCTGGTATGCACCGGGCTGGAGACGGGAGCTTCCAACGCCGATAACCTGGTGATCAAAGCCCTGCACCTTCTCCGTGAGGAACATCCCATTCCACCCCTTGCGGTCCATCTCCACAAGGCCATTCCCCCGGCGCCGGACTGGGCGGCGGATCTTCGGATGCGGCCCATATGCTGAAAATGCTTGATGCGGCTTTCAGCCTCGGACT
This sequence comes from uncultured Bacteroidales bacterium, assembly GCA_963763215.1. Classification (GTDB taxonomy): domain Bacteria; phylum Bacteroidota; class Bacteroidia; order Bacteroidales; genus DASQZK01. The sequence continues at coordinate 146,349 of CAVXNX010000012.1, read as the reverse complement.
GGGCGAGGAAGGACTCCGGGTGCAGGCCTCACGCCTGGGAAGTGACTGTGCCTTTTTCATCGGTAACCGCCCCGCCCTGGCAACCGGACGGGGTGAAAAACTCGAAGCCATCTCCCTGCCCCGGCAGGACCTGTACATGATCCTGTTAAACCCCGGATTCCCGGTCTCCACCATTGAGGCCTACGCCGGCGTCACTCCCGCCAGGCCGCGCGACGACATCCGCGATATCCTGTCCATGCCGGTGAAGGAATGGAAGGACCGTTTGGAAAACAGGTTCGAAGAATCGGTATTCCGCCGTTACCCCGCGATCGGGGTTCTCAAACAGAGCCTGTACGATGCCGGGGCCGCCTACGCCGCCATGAGCGGCAGTGGCTCCTCGGTGTTCGGGCTGTTCACCTCTGAACCGCACAATACGGGCCTCCCTGAAAAACGTGTCATCTACCGGGGCCCACTTAGTCCTCCCTGATCTAAAACTCCGGTTCGTATTTCATGTCCACCGGTTCCCAATGGATCTGGCGGATACGGATGTTCCGGATACGGATCGCGCTGGAATAGGCCTCGAAACCGACATGCGTGTACTTCTGGTTATCGATGGGGTCGGGGTCCATGGTCTCCAGCAAGAGTCGGCCGTCAACAAAAATAAAGCAGTGCCCGTCGATACTCCCGGCCTGGATATGGTAAATTTTTCCCGGCTCGAAATCAAACAGGGGTGTGCCTGTCATGAAGGTGTATTCGGGCGATTTTTCAATCCCCACCTTGCCGGTCCACCAGCCCTGCAGACCGGCCACATATGCCGTGCCCCGCTCGTCCTTGTCGTCGAGCCATTCGCCGTTCCACATCACATCGATATCATGGGTTGAAGGAGCGATGGTGGAGGCGTCAAATTCCACCAGCACGTTCCCGGGGAACTCCTGTTTCAGGATGGCCATCCCCGCCCAGTTGCCCCTGTTCCGGCCAACAAGCCAGCCATCGTCGTCCACGGACCATTCGGCATGGTGGACCGTCCAGTCGGCGTTGAAATTTCCGGGTGTGACGTGTTTGTCAAACAAAATTTTGGAGGAATCGAGAAGGATGCGCTTCTTCATCAGGGAAAGAACAGTCATGGTTGTTTCTGGATTTTGGTGTGGTGTCTTCGTATTTTGTTCCGGGCTGCAGCCTCCGGCAAGGGCTGCAACCAGGACTATCATCAGTGTCCGGGTCATTATCGGTGTTCGGGTTAAACGGGTTCATATCTGGATGGTGATCCTGTGGCCTCCCTTGTGCCAGATCCGGAGAACACCACCTGTATCCAGGGGTTCCCAGGTCCAGCCCTCGCCGTCCTGCGGCTGGCTGCCGAGCTCTTCCAGCTCCGTGCCCTCCATGCTCACTGTGGCCGGTTTTTTAACCAGCCGGAGTTCCTCATGTGAAGCATCGTCGAACGTGACATACGCGATCGAACCGGTTTGATAGTCGATGGTTTTGAGAACCGATGATGTGCATAAGAGCCTGTTTTTGTTGTCGGGTGCGAGGCTTGGCCAGGCTGCCATCGCCCGTATATAATGCCTGACATAATCCCCGTAACCGTCGGTGAGCCAGATATCGTCGCGGATATAACGGTTACGTCCCTTATTGTCGACCGTGTAGGTGGCCCAGTTCAGCGTCCGGATGGCATTGGTCAGGTAAGTGCTGTCGCCGCTCAACCGTGTGTACAACAATTCGATGGAGGCCTGCCGCGAGGAGTGGCTGTTTCCGGGGACACGGTAAACGGTCTGTTCATTCATGACCTCTACCCCGTATTTTTCATATTCATGATTTCCCAGCGTCTGGTGCGTCCATTCGAAAATGCCCTTTACATCCGCTTTCCAGTCGGGGAAAAGATCCCGGTTCTGCAGGATGAACATTGCGAAAGTGATGGCATTGGTCTGCGTGTCGCTCCAGCCGGGAATATCCTCAAAGAACGGACCCCACTTGTTGGTCTTCAGCGGATAGGCTTTCATCCACCGGAGAATGGTATTGAAGGCGCTGTGAAACACCTCCTTTTTCGAAGGCTCGAATGTTTCCAGTTGCCGGAACAGATCCATTGTCCCCGTCCAGTTGGACGTGTAGAGAGCCGGTGAAATTTTATTTTCCATTCTCTCCTTCCTGTTGTTGGGAAGCAGCAGTCCGGTTTCTCCGGTTTTGGCATTCACCCGGAACGGCAGTGGCGACTCCAAATTGTTTCCGGGTTTGACATGGGCCACGAGGGTGTTGCCGATCCGCCGGGCCGCCTCAAGGTATTTTTCTTCCCCCGTGATCTTGTAGAGTGTGATCAGTTCACTGCCGAAGTTCCCCGCTTTATCGGGTTGCAGGATCCCTTTGCCGTTCCGCATATCGCCGGTGTAAAATCCCGAATGGATGTCGTTATTGTAGGGATAGGGCAGGTAGGGCCAGGCATCGGTCGAATCGGAAACTGATCGTTCCAGGTAGGTGTCGGCCATGTATTTCATATTGCTTAGCACATCGGGATAGCCTGTATAATCATAAAGAAGGTTCCATGAAGACAGCGCCATATTGATCTGGTCACCGCCAAGCCCCCTCATGTCGTGTTCCGGTTTCCAGACCTGGTGGTTCATGTAATATTTCAGACCGTTGGAATCGATGGGCATGTTTTCCCAGAAGTTCCAGACCAGCATTAGCACGGTATCGTACGATTCGCCAGGGTTTGAGGAAAACCAGGGCAGGATCGCGTGATTGGCCTTGTTGATCCGCACCGGGTGATACTGGATGGTATCGCTGAGCAGGATGGTGTCATTCACCCGGGTAGTCTTTAACGAGGAGCCGGGATGACAGGAGATCATCATTGATCCTGTCGCGGCCAGCAGGATAAAAAGTTTTAAGCATGTTTTCATGGTCAATTTATTGTTATCAATTTACAATATCAGAATCGTTCAATTAATCGTTATCCGTTGCCCTTTCACTTTTCCTTTGCAGGAAGAGCGACGGATCGTTCCGTTCCATCCTGGAATGGGGGTATCTCCACGAGTTCCTGATCGATGCCCCCCTCAGTATCCCTGAAGATATAAGCATAGCTGGTCGTGTCGGCCCGGCCTGAAAGAGACAGGATCACGGTACCCGAGGCCCGGTCAACGGTGGCATTTTCGAGCCGTGATGTCTTATGGGCCCTGACGATCCGGAGCGCGTCATCGGAAGTCATCATCATCGGATGGTAATCCTGTATCCCTTCGGCCACCAGCCGCATTTGCTCATCCCAGTTTTCCGGGTTGATCCGGTAGATATAATCTGTTTCATGGGTGAAAAGCACGGCCATGTCCATGCCCGACAATGCCCGGCGAAGTTCCCGGATCCCACGGCCGGCAGAAGTTTTCACATGGTTATCCGGAGCCCATTCATAGCCCGCCACATCGCGGATTTCCGTGAAACAGTTAAAGAAGCGGTAACCGTCAATGTCAACGAAATCGGCATAGTATACAGGATTTTTGCCCCTGAGTTCCGGGTTATTCGTACTCGTACCGGGAATTTCATACCGCCGGAACGGGCCACCTTTTATCCAGGGAACGGTATCGGCATAGGGCAAATCGATCTCCTTGTTCATGGCGATATACTCCATTCCCCACTTGCCCGCAACATGCGGGATCACGTTATGCCCGATTTCATACCAGTGGGCAATGAAATATTTTGACATCGGGAAGGGCTGATGCACGGCATACCACCGGTCGGCGGCTTCAAGTCCCCGTTCGGCTTCCTGATCGCTCCAGGGAACGCCTTTTTGATGTTCGAAATAGATGAATTCGTCGTAATCCTTTTCCCGCAGGGGCAACGCATCAGGATTATAATAAAATCCGGCATAGAAGTCCTGCCCGGGAATGACTTCCCCGTCTCTGGTCTTCAGTTCTTTCACCCCCGACCGATTGGGCCTGCCGAGGGCATGGGGCGCCGCGGTGACGTTTCCCGAGAGAAGGTACCCTCTCAGCTCATCGATGGCCGCCGGGTTCAGGTTGTAGATGAACAGCCCGAGCCACGGTTTGAATCCGTATTTCATGGCCGTTCGTACCCAGTAAAAAGGGGATTGTCCCCATATCCCGCCCCGGCCGGCCACATCGTCGACCCGCATGGTAACCAGGGGTGGCAGGCCGCGCATGACAAATGGTTTGCGTGCCACCCAGACGATGGAACGCCAGAGACAGTCGTCCAAACCCATCAGGGGTCCGAGATATTCGGTCTTCATCCATTCGGCGGAAGCGAATACGACCCGGCGCGGCCGCCCTTCCCCCGAGACCTCACAAAAGGTTGACCGGAAGCATAGACAACGGGGTCATGTCGTCCTTGTGCCAGTGTGCGGAAAGGAAAACGTTGAAACATCTCACCGTATCGCCGGGGGCATGCAGGGCGGCGATATAATGCGTGTTGTCAAAGGACAGGATCGCCGCATTTCCCTCCCCGTCAGCCGGTGATCCGGCACGATGCGGCCAATCCGGATCAAACGAGATGACGCCGGCACCATGGCGGGTCAGGGCTTTGATGTATTTTTCCGCCGGGGCCAGGTCCTTCATGTCGTGCCCGATGATGACCAGGGCATAATCGCGTGAAGGCCGGGCTAATTTTTCGGCGTGGATATCGGCCACTTCATAAACGATCCCGAAATGGTCGAGGTAAGGGAGGAGGCCGCTGTTGACCTGCACCGATGACGAATCGGCTGTGTCGACGAGCACGAGGACCGTTGTGCCCTGCTGTCTGGCACAACCGGCCGACAGGAGCAGAGCTGCAACAAGAACAGGGAGCCAGGCTATCTTTTTCATCGATTTGGTTTTTATTATGTTGATCCGGTCACCATCAGCATGGATCTCGAAGGCTTCAGGTCGGAAGTGAACGGGTTATTTTTCATGGTTTGAACGCATGGATGAGTTATTCGACAGCCCTTGTGTAATGGGGCTGCCCGGGCTGAGTGGCTGAAAAGGCCATGCCGGTGGCCGGATCGAATTTTATCATGGCCGGTGTTCCGACGCTGGCCGGGGAGATTTCGATCTCGTGACCCATTTTCTCCAGTGAATCGAGCATTTCCTTTGAATAGCCGGGATTCAGGAAAAGAATTCGCTCTACCGGGGTAAGCCTTATCCCGGTCTTTGTCCGGGTTGAAGGAATCCTGGTGGAGGTTGGTGGAGAACCTTGGCCCGGCGAGGGCCTGTTCGGGGCTCATGCCGTAAATGAGCACATCGAGCAGCAGTTGCAGTGCGGCCTGATCCTGCACATCCCCCCCTTCAATGCTCAGGGCCAGCACCGGTTTTCCGTTTTTGAGCACCAGGGTTGGCGTGAGGGTTGTCCGCGGCCGTTTTCCGGCTTCGATGGCATTGGGATGACCGGGAGTGGTATTAAAACTGATGAGCCGGGTACCGTGTTTCACCCCCGTCGATCCACCGTTCCCCGCCTCACTTCCCCATCCGCTCGGGGTAGCGGCAACGGCATTGCCCCATTTGTCGACGATGCAGCATGTGGTTGTGCCATGGCTCACCGGCAGGTAATACGCGGTGTCGGCAAGGGCTTTCATCTTGAAAGGATCGCCTGGCCGGCACGCCGCGGAGGCTTCTTCCATGCTGATCAGCGGACGGCGGAGGGAGCTGTATGACTCCGAAATCAGGTTTTTCACCGGTACTTTTGCGAATAGAGGATCCCCGTAATAGGTGTCCCGGTCGGCCAGGCCCAGCTTCATGGCTTCGGTGACCAGGTGGACATACGCTGCCGATCCCGGGTCGAACATGCTGAGGTCCCAGCCCTCCAGCAACCTGAGCTCTTCAAGGAGCACCGGCCCCTGGCACCAGGGACCGCACTTGTAAACCTCATATCCCGCAAAGGGGACACTCACCGGCTTCTCAACCCTGGTGTGATAGTTCGCCAGGTCCTCCCGGGTGAGAAAAGCACCCGTCCGTTTGTACCATGCGACAAGCGAATCGGCAATTTCGCCGCGGTAAAAACAATCGGCGACCGCCTGCAGCTTATCCTCCCGGGAACCGCGGGCTTTCCTCTCGCTCTTTTCCAGGCGCCTGAAGGTCCTCAGCAGATCCGGGTACCAGTCCTGTTCCTTTCCGCCCAGCATCCGCATCGCCGGCCGCGCCACTTCGCGGAATGACAGGGTCCCGCATTTCCGGAGCACCGTCACGCACAGGTCGATGACTGCCGGTACGGCGGCAGCCCGGATCGAGGACTGCGGAATGCCGTGTTCATCGTACCACCGGATGGCTTCCGGATCCAGGGGCGCCGTTCCCTGACCGGAGAATGCGGTGACCTGGCCGCTCTTCGCATCGTAGTATAAAAAAGCCGCTTCACTCCCGATGCAAAAATCCTTATTATCGGTGATGCTCAGGGCAAGGATCGTGGCCACGGCAGCATCGGCGGCATTCCCCCCACTCCGGAGAATCTCTGCCCCTGCATCGGACGACCCCATGTTGCCGGCCGCCACCAACCCCTTTTTTCCCTGATCATGATGCTTTTTTGACAAAATTTGCCGTTTTTCAGGCGATTTACAGCAAAAAAGCATCAAAAGTGCCACAGAAAGAAGGGTTAGTCGGAACATGCCGTTCGATTTTATTTGTGGATGACAATATGATTGCCGCCGGAAAAGGAAAGCCTCAGGATCCCGCCTTTGTCGAGGGGCTTCCATGTCCATGCATTATCGCCGTTGCTCTTCGATGCGGTCAGCCGTTTGCCGTCGAGTGTTACGGATCCGGGTTTTCCGGCAAGCCTCAGGGTCACGGAAGACGCATCGTCAAAGGTGGTGAACGTGATCCGGTCGGAGGCGTAAACAATGTTCCGGATAACGGAAGAGGATTTGAGCAGGTGGTCTTCCCCGGGCGGGGCCCATTCGGGGACGGCGGCCATGGCATCGAGGAAATGACGGATATAATCGCCATAGCCATCGGAGAACCACGATCCGGGCCAGTTCGGACCGACGGCAACCACGCCGTTATCGTAGGTCATGTACGAGGCGAAATTCAGGAAGCGATAAGCCTGGTCCCTATACCACGGAATTCCCGAATACGCGTAAAACATGGCGCAGGCAGATCCGTACCGGGCGGTATGACTTCCCATCGGCTCGTAGCACCAGGTCTGTTCCTTTATGGCATCCATACTGTCCGTCTTAAAAGCATTCGACACCCAGTACAGCAGGGACGGAACGTCCACGTCGGTGTAGGGATCCTTTTCAGGATGTTCAATGAGGTATTTGGCAAGCTCCACCGGGGTGATCTGCAGCCGGTTGGTCTGGTCGGGATCGTTGGGGATATCTTCAAAGTAACCGTTCCAGATAAAGGTTTTCATGGGCCCGTTGATGGAGAACAACCATTCCCAGGCGAGGTCGCGGGCTTTCCGGTATGACGCTTCCCGTTCCGGCGGGAGCCCGATACGGCCGCTGAGACGCAAGAGCTCATCGAGAAGCTTAACCGGCTCAAGGACGTCGGACGTATATTCGCTGACCACGATGCCGTTCCGGGCATTGACCCTGAAAGGCCAGGGTGAACGGCGTGTGTGGGCCTCGGTGAAGGGTGAGCTGCCCGGTCTCACATCCCTGACATGCCCCGCCAGGGCATCGGCACAATGAAGGGCCGCATCGAGGTATTTTTGTTCAAGACTGATCTCGTAAAACAGAAGGTAGGCATATCCCAGTTCCCCGATCTTGTCGGGTTCGACGCCCTGCAGCCCGTCCCCTCGCATCCCTTCCTTTTCCCAGCCTGTTCCTCCCTCGTAAACCTTTGAGAACGGATCGGCGCTGGCATAAGGCACCATCGGCCATTCCCAGGTCGACGGCGTGGTGCCGTTGCTGAGCTGATAGTCGAGCATACCCCGCACAAGGGTGAGGTAAGATGTATCACCGCTGTAGGGCATGTACCGAACCGCCAGGCTCTGGACGGAACCGGCATAGACGCACGCCGGATTGTGAAGCCAGTGCTCGGCAACGATATTTTTCCCGGCGTCATCTGTGGACCCTGGAAACAGCAGGTGACAAGGTACATCGGCAGACCCGTCTTTGGCTCAACGGGAGTGTCCTTCAGGAATCCGGATGCCAGGTGAACCACCTTGTCGTATACCGCTCCCGGTACCGAGGGATTGTACCAACCCAGAACACCCTGGCCGTCGGCAGCGCGGACGATCTTGTGGCCGCAGATCGAATCACTGCCCGAAAGTGTAGCCAGCTGAGCTGTGACATGTATCGGGACAAGAAAAATCATGCCCAGGAAAAAGAGTCTTTTCATAAATGTTATCCTTTCATTTTTCAACAACCTCTGGATTCCCGTCTAACGCTGTATTTCCTTCCGGCCGGATGATGACCTGTCGCTCTGTAAGCGACCCTTTTGTGAAGAAGAAGGCATACAACGTGATGATCACGAAACAGATGCACGGGACAATATACGAATAGTTTACACCATAATGGTCGGCGATCATCCCCTGAAGGGGAGGAAAGACTGAGCCCCCAATGATGGCAAAATTCAGTAGCGCCGAACCCTTGCCTGCAAAAGAACCCACATCTTCAATGGCCAGGCTGAAAAGCGTCGGGAACATGATGGACAGGAAAAGTCCCAGCCCGGCCAGGACATATTCATTGAAGCCCGTGCGAAGGAAGATGCATACCAGGTAGCTCAGGACCATGATCGATCCGAAGATCCCCACCAGCCTGGCCGCTTTCACAAACCTGAGGATCCCGACAGCCGCCAGGCCCATCGCGGCGGCAAAAACATAGTACAGGGTGAGATAACGGGCGGCGCCGGCATCGGAGAATCCTAAAACCGTCTTCATGTAGGGAATAAAAAATCCCGCCGTGCAGGCTTCCGCGCCGACATAAAAAAACATGGCCACCACGCCGAAAAAGAGGTGAGGATATTTCAGGCTTCCCATGAAAACACTCCTGACCGAAAATTTCTCTTCTGCCGGGGCTTTCAGGCTGGGCATCCGGGAAAAATAAATGAATGTCGCGATGATCAGGATGCACAGGGCGATGAGGAGGTAGGGGAGTTGGAACCTCACCTGGCCGGTACTGGCATAGATCAGGGCAGTGGCGACGAGGGGTGTGGCGGCATAGCCGATGCGGGAGAATACCTGGACGAAATTCATCCTGATATGGGCGCCCTCCGCATCACCCAGCAGGGTGATGAACGGGTTTGCCGCGACATTGATGACGGTGATGCCCGTCGAAAGAATGAAAATGGCGAGGAGCACCACGAGGTATGAATCCAGCACTTTGGCCGGCCAAAACAATGCGCACCCCAGCGCGCTGGTGAATAGGGCCACCAGCAGGCTGACCTTGTAACCGTATCGGTGGATCATCCAGGCGATGGGAAGCGGGAAGATGATATAGGTCAGGTAGAACGAAAACTGGATCATCGTCGCCTGGGTGTAGTTCAGGCTGAAGTGTTTCACCAGCGACGGCAGCAGGATATCATTCATGCTGAACAATGATCCCACGGTGAGGAACACCATGCAGAGAAGAAAGAGGGGCTTGTACTGATGCTTCATTGACAAAGGCTCCTATAACGAATTTGATTTTTTACCTCCTTGGTTCATTGCGGATTACATTCGCCTTTCGACTTAAACATCCGCTACAATCTCTATATCCAGTAATTTACACAAATCGATCAGTTCATCCACATAGGTTCCGTAGACCGCGGCAAAATGCTGGGACTGCACATGGTCGAGGACCTGCCGCACGGGCACGTCGGGGTAGAAGGTCACGCTGGGCCAGGATGGCAGCGGGACGCCCATTTCAACCCATTTCGGACGCTCCTTCCCTTCACCGGTCACGATATGCATGCGGTAGCCGTCGCGCGTTTCCGACAGGCAGGCCAGGGTCATCCGGCCCTTTTTCATGTTCGAGCAGTGGGCGATCCCTTTGAGGAGAACTGTGGAAACATCTTTAATCTGGGGCTTCCCCTCGATGAATGCCGAGGGACAATAGCCATCCTCTCCGAGGAGGATCCACTCGGGGTGGTGTTCGTAATGCTCAATGAAGGTCACCTGTTTGCCCGAGATCCACTTCAGCATGAGCTGGGCGACCGAATTCCCCAGGTCATTCTCATCCACATAGGGATAACCGGCGTCGGCGACGAGCGAAGAAGGGACAGCATGAGTCAGCCCCATTTCCAGGTCGACGCCGTCGACACACTTGTAGGAGAAGGTATCAAAGTTCTTTTCCTGGCAGAGTTTTACCGTTGCCATGTACATCCGCACGGCTTTCTCGACCACTTCGGCCGGCGGTTTGCCGAGGGGGTATTCCCATCCGGCCGATACCCGTGCCGTTTCATCCCTGACCTCGCTGCCGGGGATACTGTCCATCTTCCGCTGAAGCTGGAGCATATCCATGCTCTCCACCTCCGGGCCGATGCGGTCGCGCAGCCTCGTGGGATTGATGCCGGTGGAATAGAGGCCCATATCATTGTAACCGATCATCCCCAGCCGGGCATGCCTCAGATGTTTCATCACATGGGCTGCACGGGCAAAAGACAGGATGCCTTCGATATCCATCGGGCTGTCGGGCGCATTGAACAGGTACTTGAATTTTATGCCCCATTGTTCCATGGGGAAGCGCAGCGAGGTTGAACCTGCACCGGCAGCCGGAGAGATCAGGGTACCTTTCTCGCCGAATTTTCCCTCGTGGTCGGTAAATCCGCCATAGCTGTAAAGGATCATCGGTTCATTCCGGAATTCATGCAGAACCCGGAAGACCCCGCGGGTATCGATCCAGTTGAGGATATTCACAAAAAGAAAATCCCATTCCCCGGCTTTCAACTCCCGGATGGCCCGTTCGGGTTCCTTATCTTCTCCCGTGACCGGGTCGGTACGCACGAGTTCAAGACCGGCACCGGTCAGCTGTTTTTCAGCCCCGGCGGTGATCATTTTCAGGTTTTCCGGCTCGTAAAACTGGGTGCCGAAAGAAACATAGCCTGCTTTCAATGTTGTTTTCATGATCCTGTTATTTAAGCGTTATGCGTTTACCGGTTTCGTGGGATTCCAGTGCGGCCGTCATAATAAGGTGACTTCGGTGTGTCTCTTCCGGCGTTGCCATTGGAAAAGGATGATTGGAGGCGGGATTGAATTCCGTCATGAAAGCACCGATCATTTGCTGGAAGGCGTCCGAAAAACCGGTTTCGAAGATGCCGCCGGTGATCGAGGGGATGAACGACCCGGAGCCAATGTCGGTGCGGGTCCAGCCCTGTTCCTTCCCGGTGGTTTGCAGGTGGTAGAAAGCACGCGGATCGTGGGTGGTATAACGTACCGAACCTTCCGTGCCATAGACTTCGATGAACCATGTATTGGTTTGTCCGGGCGCCATCCGCTTGGTTTCGAAGACCAAGGAAAAATCCTTTCCATTTGACGGATCCGTACATTTGCAGCTCACCAGGGCATTATCCCAGGTGTCGCATGCCACGGGGTTTCCGTTTTTATCCGGACGGGTTTCGGCGATATTCTGAAGATCGGCCATGACCCATTTCGGGAACCAGCCCATCCGCAGGGGGATGAAATGGATATGAAAGCCGAGATCGCCCATGCAACCGTATTCGCCGTTGTATTTCACCATGCGCTTCCAGTTGATGGGCTTGGTAAGGTCCATGTCGCTGGAATGGTGAAACCCGCAGCGTACTTCCATCAGGCGACCGTATTTGCCGGCCTTCAGCCAGTCGATCACCCGTTTTGCGCCAGGATAGTAAACGAATTCCGAGCTGCACCTGACGATCAGATCCGGACGTCGGTTGATTTCCTCCAAAATGTGTTCATTGGCCTTCAGATCGATCCCCATGGGTTTTTCGGCCAGGAGATGCTTGCCCGCCCGGAGAATATCCGTGTAGATCTGTTCGTGCAGGTGGTGTGGAACCGCGCAATACACGGCATCGATTTCATCCGAGGCAAGGAGTTCATGGTAATCGCCCGTCACCATCCTGATCCCGGGAAAGTGACCGGTAAACCACTTCCGGTCATTCTCGTTTTTCTCATTGCAGATCCCTGTAATGTACAGGAACGGGACCATCGGTCCGGATATGGCACCATCTTGCCACGGCGCTGGCAAATTCCTTTCCCATCAAACCCAGTCCGATAATGCCAAACCGTATTTTTCTGTCGTTCATGGTCTTTTCATTTTATTCGCTTCCGTATTCCATTTTGCAAACGATACATACGGGCTTTTTCCTGCCGCCGGATTACCGGTACCCGAACTGTTTTTCCACCTCGGCGATGGATTCCTCGATGAGATCCATACCCATGGCGGCATAGTGTTCATCCATGATCAGCGGGGGCGACATCCGGAGAATATGACCGGCGGGGATCCAGGCCAGGCCTTTCCGGAAGGCTTTCTGGTAGACCAGTTTACCGGCCTCATCGAACGGCTCCTTCGTTGTCCGGTCCTTCACCAGCTCGATCCCTAAGAGAAATCCCATGCCTTTGACATCACCGATGATGGGATGATTTTCCTTCATCTGCAGCATCCGCTTCCTGAAATAGTCCCCCACCGTCCTGACATTCTGAAGGATATCCTCTTCTTCGATCACTTCGATGGAGGCGAGGGCTGCGGCACAGGCCATGGGATTTCCCCCATAACTCGAAGAGGCAGAAATCTTCTCGAGAGCTTCTCCGTTTTCTTCGCTGACGACCATGGCCGTAACCGGGAACCCGTTGCCGAACGACTTGCCGAAGGTGACTATGTCGGGGACGACGTCCCAGTGGCTCAGCGTGAGCCAGTCGCCCGTGCGGCCCATGCCGGCCAGGACCTCATCATCATAGAGCAGAATGTTGTAGCGCTCGCAAAGTGTCTTGAGTTTGGGGAAGAAATCATCGGGCGGGAATATACTCCCGGCCCAGCCCTGGGCAGGTTCGAGGACAAAAGCAGCGACATTCCCAACTGTTCCTTCTTTCAAAAAGGTTTCATAGAACCGTGATGTAACTGTCGGTATCTATGCTCCCGTCATCTTTGGTCCAGAGAGGACGGTAGGGATCGGGCCGGGGGACCATATAGAACCCGGGGGCACGCGTCGGTCCGTAGCTGAAGGTTTCACCCCGGAACATCTGGGCACAACTCACGGCTGCCATGGTTTTACCATGAAAGTCGCGGTAAGCCGAGATGAACTCATGTTTTCCGGAAATGGCCCGCGCGGCGCGGATGGCCGCTTCCACTGCCGACGCGCCGTCGGAATACAGCTGGATGGCGTTCAACTTGCCGGGAAGGATCCCGGCCATTTTTTCCATGAGTTTTTCTTTTACCGGCGTGGTAAAATCGTGGGCATTCATCAGCCGCCCCGCCCAGTGAGCCACAGCCTCGGAAATTTTCGGATGGCAGTGACCCAGTGACGTCACATAGATCCCGGATGAAAAATCAAGATACCGGTTCCCGTCCACATCGGTCAGGGCGATCCCGTGACCTTCTGAAAAACTCACCGGGAAAAGTTTAACCTGTGAACTCAACCCTTTCATATACCGGGCCGTACTTTCGTGCATCCTTCTGGATTCAGGCCCGGGCGTTTCGGTAACGAGGTTGGGAATGCCGCTGGCACTCTCTCTCCACCAATCTTTTGACATATTTATGCGTATTTATGAATTGTGTAAAAAACCAGTCTTCATTCACTCCGGCCGGGAACAAAACGAAAAATCTCATGCCAAAGACTCTAAGAGCCCTGCACGATATTGACATCCTGCTCCCTGAAGGTATTGAACAAACCCTCTTCCAGGTCCTTGTCGGTGATCAGGCAGTCTACCTCCGATAGTGGGGCAAAAGTGATATAGGAATCCTTCCCGATCTTGGACGAGTCACATAAGAGATAGGCCTCGTCGGCATTGCCGATCATCTTGAAGGTGATGGCCGACTCTTTCTCATCGAAGGAACTCAACCCTTTGGCCAGGGTAACCCCGTCGGCACCCACAAAGGCTTTGGTGGCGTGGTACCTGGAGATATTGCGTTCGGCCATCGGACCGTAAATCGCCTTCCTCTCACTGACCGCCTCTCCTCCAACCATGACAAGTTTCACCTGGGGAAAATTGATCAGCTCCGACACCACGGGAAGTGAGTTTGTGATGACGGTCACCCCGGTGAATTTCGGAATATAGCGTGTCAGGTGGATCAGTGTGGTGCCGCAGTCAATGAACAGGATGTCATTATCCCGGATGTACCGCGAGGCTTCACGGCATATGGCTTCCTTATTTTCCCGGTTCCGGTTGAATCTCTGGTCGTAGGTGAAAAGATGATCGACGGCCAGTGTCTTTACCGCGCCGCCATGCGTCCGGATGATCATTCCTTTGGCTTCCAGGTCCAGCAGGTCACGGCGGATGGTGATTTCCGATACGCCACAGCGTTTGACCACATCCTGGACGGAAATGGCCTCCTTCTCATTGAGAAGATCCAGCACTAATTTCTTTCTTTTCTCCTGGTGCATCATCCGAAACCGGATCATTAAAATGATTGTTATGAACAAATTAAATCAAATTTTATCATTCATACAATAATAACCGTTCGTTTTTTGAGGTATCATGCCCTTTTTTCTGTCCTTTCTGTCCGATTTTTGACGGTTGAAGGCCGGTTTTGACGCGGCGATACCGGGGCTGCAATTCAAGAAATCGTCTCTCTTATTCTCTGATATATATCCCGATGCATCTTATTCCCCTAAAAACTACCCCCATTTTATCTCATTTCTGACGGGAATATGATATATTTGTTCATGTTAAATCATAACCAATCATAATCTGACTCACCATGAATGGAAAATCTCTTCGACTTGGGAAATTGTTTAACGGATCGAAAAATGCGGTTATCATCGCCATTGATCATGGGTTGTTTGACGGCCCGATTCCCGGCATGACGGATCTGAAAGCCACCGCGCAACACATCAACGCCGTGGTTGACGGGGTGTTGCTCAGTCCGGGCATGCTCAAGCAACTGAAAGACACCTTTAATTATAAAGGCGCACCCATGCCGGTGGTCCGTCTGAACTGGAGTTCGGTATACTGTTTTCACTGGAAATACAATGAAGCGCGCACCGTACTGGCGCAAACGGTGGAAGAAGCTGTGGCCAACGGTGCGGAGGCTGTCCTGGCATCGCTCACCCTGCAGACCGGCAGTGAAGAAACAGACACCAGGAACGTGGAGATCTACAGCCGCCTGGTCAATGAAGCCGACAAGCTCGGCATCCCGGTGATCGGTGAGTATTTTCCCACGCATTCCGATGAGCTCACAAGGGAGGAAATGCACGAACAGGTGTATACTTCGTGCCGCATCCTGAGCGAACTGGGCTGCGACATGATCAAGACCTTCTACACGACCGACTTCAGGGCGGTCACTTCATCGTGCCCGGTTCCCATCTTCGGTCTCGGCGCTGAGAAGAAACCCACGCAACTCGAGGCCCTTCAGCTGGCGGCCGATGAGATCCGTGACGGGGCCCGGGGAGTGGTCTTCGGCCGGAACGCCATCCAGGTGCCCGACCCGGCAGGATTCCAGGCTGCTCTTGTTGAAGTCGTGAAACACGGCATGTCTCCCCGCGAGGCTCTCCTGAAATTCAAACTGAAAGATTAAACCCAAATTGACCATGGCTTCGACGACAACAGGCTATGCCATAGGCATCGATGCGGGGACCACCTCCATCAAGGGGCTGATGCTCGACGGCGACGGACAGATCCTGGCCACGGCCGGGGAGGAATATGAACTCGAGACGGGACCGGGCGATACCTGCGAAGTGGATCCTGAGGTTTACTGGCAGGTCACCTGCCGGGTGATCCGGGAGATCGTCCGGAAATCGGGCGTGGATTCGAAGGAGATCGGCGGACTGGCTTTTTCGAGCCAGGGAGAGACGATGATCGTTGTCGATGAGCACGGAAAGCCGTTGAGGAAGGCCATCGTCTGGCTCGACAACCGGTCGGTGGATGAGGCGGATCAAATCACCCGCCATTTCGGGAACCAGGCGGTCATGGATGTGACCGGACAACCCGAGGTGCAGGCCATCTGGCCGGCCACGCGTATCCTGTGGCTAAGGAAGCATGAACCGGAAGTTTTTAAAAAAGCGCATAAATACCTGCTTGTTGAAGACTACCTCATTTACAGGCTGACCGGCCGGTTCTGCACGGAACATTCCCTGGTGTCGTCCACCCTGTATTTCGACATCACCACCAAGACCTGGTGGGATGAGATGCTTGAATTTCTCGGCATTTCACGGGATCAACTGCCTGAAGCCCTGACCTCCGGCAGCCAGGTTGCACAACTGACCCGCGAAGCGGCCGGGCTGACCGGTCTGGCTACCAACACCACCGTGGTCACCGGGGCTTACGATCATCCCGCCGGGGCCATTGGCGCCGGCAACCTGAAATCGGGGATGGTCACCCTGACCATCGGAGCCTCGATGGCCATGTGTGTCACGCTCGACAAACCCGTGACCGATGTCAGCCTTAAATTGCCCTGCCAGTGCCATGCCCTGAGGGACAAGTACTTCCTCCTCCCCTATGCCCAGACCGCCGGGCATGGTGCTCAGGTGGTTCCGGGATGCATTCGGGAAGGAGGAAAAAGAGATGGCCGAAGCGAAGGGCGGCGATGCGTTCAGCCTGCTGACCAGCCTGGCGGAAAGTGTTCCTGCCGGTTCAGAAGGACTGGTGATGCTGCCTCACCTGGCCGGCACCGGATCGCCCGAATTCAACTCCTCGGTGAAGGGGTGTATTTGCCGGGATAAGCCTGGGATGCACAAAGGTCATTTCGTCAGTGCCATCCTTGAAGCTGTGGCAGCCAGGCATCGAACGGAATATGGAGGTCATGCGTGAAAAGGACATTGAGATTAGGGAAATCATCCTTCTTGGCGGAGGTGCGAAGAGTGATCTCTGGTGCCGGATCATTGCCGACATGACGGGACTTCCGGTCGTTACCATCGAACAGGAAGAGAATGCAGCCCTGGGCGCTGCCCTGCTGGCCGGTACGGCAACGGGATTATTCTGCAGTCTGAAAAATGCGGTATCCTGGACCATCGGCATCAGATCCCAGTACGAACCGGATGAGGAGAATTACAAGCGGTACCGGGAGGTTTACATGAGATACCTTGATTTGTATTCGAGAGTGGAGGATTACTGGGGATCAGGATTGACAGGATTTGAAAAAGATGAAAGAATGCCTTTAATCACGACGGGGAATGATACCCTCCGAACCCGGAGGGTTCCTCTTTTCATATACAATCAGTTCAATCAAATCATGTATCAGGATCCTCTTCGATTCCTTGTTCATCACGTAAATCCATATATTTCCTCCGGAAGGTCTTTTTATTAGGGTGCTTTTCCTGTCCCTCCGCATTTTTATTATTTTTGATAAGCCATACCAACCTTAGAATCGGGGCATATCCCTGACCGTGCCTTCAAACCTACAACCCATGAAAAGAAAAAGCCTTTTAACAATCTTAGCCTGTGCTGCACTCATTCTTGCAAACATCAGCCCTCTGACCGCACAGCCAAACAAGGACTGGTTTCCCCTCCAAACAAACGACGACTTCTCTTCCAGTGTCATCGACATGAGCGGGTGGTTGGATAAACCCGCCGGGAAACATGGATTTCTCGGCATGCGGGAGGGGATCTCATCTTCGAAGACGGTACGCCAGTAAAATTCTGGGGCGTCAATATCGCTGACTTCCGCGTGTATGTCGATAAACAAACCAGCGAAAAATGGGCCGCCTACCTTGCCAAATATGGCGTCAACGCTGTCCGTTTTCATAAATGGACGTGGTCGGGATACGCGCATCTCGATACTTCGACCTACATACAGCCCGATATGCTGGAGAAACTGGATTATTTCGATTCCAGGCTAGAAGGAAAAAGGAATTTATTTCGGCTGGTCCCATATTTACGGCCATCGTCCCCAGCCAGGGGACAGTGGCAAAATGCTGGCCTATGACGAGGTCAGGAATGCCGGCTCAAGTTTCCTTAAAGGGTCAACCATCGGGCTGGTGAATTTTGCTCCCGACCTCCAGGACCTCAGCATCGAACTGACGGTAAATCTGCTCAACCATGTCAATCCCTATACCGGCAAAAAATACGCCGATGAGCCGGCACTTGCCTATATCGAGCTTCAGAATGAAGACGACATCTTCTTCCCTACCACCGAAAAATGGGTGGAACAATGCCCAACCTATAAAAAACTTTTCTGCAAGCATGTTCTCCGACTGGCTGAAAGAAAAATACGGGAACCAGGAAAACCTGGAGAAAGCCTGGGGGAAAGACGGTCTTAATGCCTTTCCCGAATACCAGACCAACGAGAGCCTGGAAGCCGGAATATCTATCCTGTGGCCAACCAGTGGTTTTTCAGTACGAGAAGGACTGGAAGCCAAGAAAAATATACGGCAGCGGCTTTATGACACTGCCCGGTTCCTCTACGAATGCCAGCATAATTTTTACAGCCGGTTTATAAAGCCATCCGGGCAACCGGATATAAGGGAGAAATCGTGGGCAGCTGCTGGCAGGCCGGCGATAACCTGAGTCATTACTATAACCTGTATGCCGACTACCAGGCCGGCATTGTCGACCGCCACAACTATTTCGGCGGCGGAGCCGGGGGAAACGACATCAAACCCGGGAAGATCAGCCGGAAGAACACGGCCATGGTCAGTCATCCTGGATCGGGTCTGCTGGGCACCGGGATGCAGATGGTCAAAGACGCCCCCTTCAGCATGTCGGAATGGATGAGCGAACTGCCCAACGAATGGACCGCCGAAGCTTCGCCAATCATCGGCATTTATGGCCTCGGACTCCAGGGTTGGGACGCCAGTTTTGCCTATGCCTGTAACAGCCAGAGTCTCACCAAAGACGCTGGAAGCCCCTAACCACGGCGTGTTTAATACCGACACCCCGCTTCAGATGGGGCTTTACCCGGTCATTACCCGGATGATTTATCGCGGCGACGTGGAGGAGGGCCAAACCGTGTCGGTGCGAAATGTGAATATCCCGTCACTCGAAGAAGGTAAACTGGGATTCACCGATGTCGTCAAACAAAACAACGATGTTAAATCCTTCTCCGGCTTTGTTCCACCTGAAGCCCTCGCCGCAGGGAAAGTGGAGGTCGCCTTCACCCCCGAATTCGAAGAAACAAAAAAACCGGACCTGACCCCGTGGGTGAATGAGAGCCTTAAAACCGTAACCTCCTCCAGCGGGCAGCTCACCTGGGATTACTCCGAAAAAGGCTTCTTCACCGTAAACACGCCCGGCACAAAAGGGGTTGTGGGTTTCGCCGGCGGTAAAACGCTCCAGCTTGATCATATGACCCTGACCGTCGATAACCCGTTCGCTGTCGTGCTGGTCACCAGCCTGGAAAAAGATCAAGATATCGACCATGCCCGCCGCCTGCTGGTTACCACCATCGCCCGGGCCAGGAATACCGGCATGACCTACAATGCCGGTGAAACCGAACTTCTTTCAACCGGCACGGCACCGTTGCTGATGGAACCGGTCAGCTTAACCCTGTCCATTAAACATACCGGAAAACCAAAAATTCACCGTTCTTGATCATGTGGGCCGGTTGACAAACAAAACCGTCACCCCCAATGGAAAAACGATTCATCTCGATGGCAAGACAACAAAGGCATTTTATTATCTGATTGAATTTTAGTTTGCGTCGAGATGCATCGCCTCTCAACGCCACATCAACAAATCAACAACTCAAAACAATCAACAACTAACAACTCAACAAATCAACAAATCAACAAATAAACATCCCATGAAAACCTTCATCCTTGCTCTCCTCTTCCTCTTGGCATCGTACGTTGGTCAGGCTGTTCTGCCGGCTCCGGCAGCCCTGAAAGTCAATTATATCAAACACCCGCTGGGTCTTGATGTGACGCCTGAATTTTCATGGGAGGTGGCCGATCTGGACCGTGACGCCGTACAAACAGCCTATCAGTTGATCGTTTCCGATAACACCAAAGATATCAACGACAATAAAGGCAACCTGTGGGATTCAAAAAAGGTGGAATCCAACCGGACCCTGCGAGATAAAATATGCCGGCCGGGACCTCAAACCCGCCACACGCTATTACTGGAAAGTACGGACGTGGGACGGCAAGGGAAATATATCTCCCTGGACGGGACAAGAACTGGTTTGAGACCGGACTGTTCAGCGAAAGTGACTGGAAAGGCTCATGGATTGGTGACGGAACCGTTGCCCCGTCTAAGGATGAAGACTTCTACAAACGCATCCCGGCGCCGATGTTCCGCAAGACGTTCAACGTCGGCAAAAAGATCTCCCGGGCCAGGCTCTATATCTGCGGACTGGGCTACAATGATGTTTACATCAATGGGAAGCGGGCCGATGACATCCGTCTCGACCCGGGCTGGACGCAGTATGCCAAAACGGTATATTACAATGTGCATGATGTCACCCACGAACTCAATGAAGGAAAGAACGCCATCGGGGTTATCCTTGGCAACGGCTGGTACAACCCTCTGCCGCTGCGGGTTTTCGGAAGGGATCTGCGGAAAGTGCTCACCATAGGCCAGCCGGTATTACGTTGCCAGCTCCTGATTGACTATGCCGACGGGACATCCGATATCGTGGCCAGTGACCAAAGCTGGAAGACCTCCAAAAGCCCGGTCGTGCGAAATAATATTTACCTCGGTGAATGGTATGATGCTGCCCTGGAACAGCCCGGTTGGGACACACCCGATTTCAACGATAAGGGCTGGAAAAATGCGCAGAAAGCTGAAGGCCCGGCCGGCAAGCTCACCTGGGAATACATCCCGCCGGTACGGCAGTTCCAAACCCTCCGGCCGGTTCAGCTGATGGAACCCAAACCCGGTGTTTACGTTTACGACCTTGGACAAAACTTCGCCGGCGAGATCACCTTCCGAAGCAATACCCCGGCCGGCACAGAGATCAGGTTCCGTTTTGCCGAGATCGTCAATCCCGATCACTCCATCAATGTCAACACCACCGCTGCCGGACAGATCAAGCATCCCGGACAGGGAGGCCCAGGCGCCCCCGACGTGGCCTGGCAGGAGGACCGGTATTACAGCAATGGAAAGGGCGTGGAAACCTTCGAGCCCCGGTTCGTTTTTCACGGCTTCCGGTATGTGGAGGTCAGCGGTCTGCCATACAAACCATCGCTTAATGATCTGGAAGGACTGGTGCTGCATTCCGATATTAAAGACGTTTCGGAATTTCAGTGTTCCAACGATTTGTTCAACCAGATCCAGCATATCACCGAATGGGCCATGCTGAGCAACGTATTCAGCGTGGAGTCGGACTGCCCTGCACGGGAGAAGTTCGGGTATGGCGGGGATATGGTCACCGCCAGTGAAGCGTTCATGAATAATTACGACATGAGCAATTTCTACCAGAAGTCGGTCCGCGATTTCGAACGCGATGCCCTTCCCGACGGGGCGATGACCGAATGTGCGCCAAACGTCAGCATCAACGAACGGGGTCCCGAAGAAGGAGCCGGACCTGTCGGGTGGACGCTGGCCCACCCCTTCCTGCTGTGGCAGTTGTATAAATACTACGGTAACCTCGACATTGTGAAGGAACAATACCCGGCGCTGAAAAAACTGGTCGACCTTCTTCATGAACACGCTCCCGACAACCTGATCATGGACGGCATCGGCGACCATAACAGCGTGGATGAACGGCCCCGACCTGTATCGGCAACTTCGGCCTATTACCATCATGTGATCATCCTGGCGAAATTTGCTGAAATCCTCGGAAAAACAGACGATGCGGCCAAATACAACAAGCTGGCTGAAGACATCAAAAAGGCTTTCATCGATAAGTTCGTCGATCAGGAAACCGGAAAGGTTTACACCGGCTATGAGGCATGCCAGGTGTTCGCCCTGTACTACGACCTGCTGCCGCCCAACCTAAGGCG
Source organism: uncultured Bacteroidales bacterium (assembly GCA_963763215.1). Classification (GTDB taxonomy): domain Bacteria; phylum Bacteroidota; class Bacteroidia; order Bacteroidales; genus DASQZK01. The sequence goes on along the minus strand of CAVXNX010000012.1, from coordinate 124,537 downwards.
TAAAGCCATGCAACAGCTCCTCAATGAGATACAGGTTGAACGGCACGGCCACCTGACCACCGGCATCTTCTCCACCAAGATGATGCTCAATGAGCTCAGCGATCACGACCGCGATGATATCTCCTTCCTGATGCTCAACCAGCGTGATTTTCCGGGCTATGGCTATATGATTGAAAACGGGGCAACCACACTGTGGGAAAGCTGGGATATCCAGGAACACGATTCCAAGAACCACCCGATGTTCGGATCGGTGAGTGAATGGTTCTATAAATCGGTCCTGGGAATCCAGCAGTCGGACAGCTCGGTAGCCTTCAGCGATATCGTGATCAAACCTTCCATTGTCGGCGATCTCACCTGGGCCAAAGGCAGCTACCATTCCGTACGCGGGAAGATCAGTTCATCGTGGGACAGATCCGGAAGCGAAGTGAACCTGGAGGTCACCATACCGGCCAATGCCACGGCCACCATCTATGTCCCCGTGCTGGGCAATGCTCTTCCGGATATTTATGAAGGAAACGACCTGGTGGTGTCGAAAGGTGAAGCCACCGGAAAAGAAGGCGCGATCCGGATGACCCGGATCAACAATCAGGCAGCGATTTTCAGGGTTGGTTCCGGAAGATACCGGTTTGTGGTGAAATGAATACCACTGAGCCAGCAACCTGGAATTCTTAAAATACCATTCGGAAGTCATTTCACCTGCAGAGATACGGAATGAGGGTGAACCAAGGCCTAAAACCGGTAACCCGCAAGGAGGTTATACCGGTTGGTAAGCGAATGGATTTCGGTTGAGGTCGACATCCCGTTGCCCAGATTGTACCGCAGTTCCAAACTGAACTTACCAAACCGCACACCGGCACCAACCAGCACGCTTTCCTCCAGTTTCCGGATCCCCGGAAGGGCGTCTTCCTCCGTCTGGTATTCAGAAGTGTATACCCTGGAATCAATCTTCCTGTATGCACTGCCGCTAATGGCATAACCGGCAGATATCCCTCCGTTTAAAAACACTTCATGCGGTAAACAGGAATGCTGTATCTTAACATTGAATTCAGGTTCAGGTAGGAAAATTTAAACTCCGAATCATTAATTTCATAATGTTCCGGATTGATCGAATTCACAGAACAAATAAAAAATGGCAAAAACACTGAAAGCTATTGCTTCCGTGCATTTTTGCCATCGCATTTTCCAGGCTTTAAATCGAAGGCGGGCACAATAGCACACGCAATGACTGATGCGAGAATTCCCTATTCGATTTCCACGATCACGAATCCCTTAGGGATGTTTTCCCCGGCCTTCACATTCACCGATTTGATCACTCCGGACAACGGCATGTTCACCTTGTTCCTCATCTTCATGGCCTCTAAAATGACCAACGGATCACCTTCTTTGACTTTCTGGCCCTTCTTCACGAAAACCTTCATGATGTTCCCGGGAAGATAGGATAGCACTTTTTTGGGATCGGACGCCTGCCACGGTTTCCGGTTCTCAAACTTCCTGGTGAGCTGCGTGAGGTACTTGGTTTCGTTGATCTGCAGCGACTTGCAATTGATATTCCCGTCCACAGGGATTCTCAACATTTTTACCCTTCTTTGTCACTTTTTTCTCTGCCATAAATTTTCTGATTAAAAGGGTGGTACACCGTGTTTCTTTCTGGGCATGACGATTTCCTTCCTTGAAGAAACCTCGATGGCGTGCTGAAGCTGGCTGCGGGTTTCTTCGGGCTCGATCACCGAATCGACATAACCCTTTGCGGCTGCCACATATGGATTGGCGAATTTTTCCTTGTATTCCTCAACCTTCTGCTTGCGCATCTTTTCGGGATCCTCGGCCGACATGATCTCTTTCCGGAAGATGATGTTGGCAGCGCCCTCCGGACCCATTACCGCAATTTCGGCCGACGGCCAGGCAAAGACGAAGTCAGCCCGCAGGTGCCGTGAGTTCATGGCAATATACCCTCCGCCGTAAGCCTTGCGCAGAATGACCGTGATCTTCGGCACCGTGGCTTCGCTGTAGGCATAAAGGATCTTGGCCCCATGACGGATCACACCGGCATGTTCCTGGTCCACGCCGGGAAGGTACCCGGGAAGGTCGACCAGGGTGATGATGGGAACATTGAAAGCATCGCAGAAGCGGATGAACCGTGCAGCCTTGTCGGAAGAATCGACGTCGAGCACACCGGCGAGCACCAGGGGCTGGTTACAGACAAAGCCAACCGTTTCACCGCCCAGTTTTCCGAAACCGACCACGATATTTCCCGCCCACAATTCCTGGACTTCGAGGAAATCGGAGTCATCCACGATGGCCCTGATGACGTTCCTCACATCGTAAGGCTGACGGGGATCATCGGGGACGATACTGGTGATGTCGAAACTTTTCTTCGGGGGCCGGGGAGCGGTACGCAACGGTTTCTCGGAATTGCTCCAGGGAAGGAATTCGAGCAGTTTCTTGATCTGCGCAAAACATTCCTCCTCACTCTCGGCAAAGAAATGGGCATTCCCGGTAATCTCGCAGTGAACGCGGGCACCGCCAAGTTCTTCCATGCTGATTTCTTCACCCAGAACGGTCTTGATCACCTCGGGGCCGGTGATAAACATCTTGGATATTTTATCGACCACGAAAACAAAATCCGTCAGAGCAGGTGAATAGACGGCACCACCGGCACAGGGGCCGAGGATGACGGAGATCTGGGGGATGACGCCTGAAGCCAGCGTGTTGCGGAAGAAGATCTCCCCGTACCCGGCAAGGGAATTGACCCCTTCCTGGATACGGGCACCACCGGAATCATTGATGCCAATGAGCGGCATCCGCATCTTCAGGGAATGATCCATGATCTTGGTGATCTTGCGGGCGTGCATGAGCCCGAGCGACCCCCCGGCAACCGTGAAGTCCTGCGCAAATATGCATACTGGCTTCCCATGGATCGTCCCGGTGCCGATGATCACCCCGTCACCGTGAAGGGTCTTTTTATCCATGTCGAAGTCACGCGCATCGTGCTCGACGAAGAGGTCGTATTCATTGAACGTGTCCTTATCCAGTAACGAGAGAATCCTTTCCCGGGCTGTAAGCTTTCCCATGGCTGTCTGCTTCTGAATAGCCTGCTCACCTCCGCCCTGGAGAACCAACTCTCTCCTCTTCTTTAATTCCAGAATCTTTTTATTTATGGGCATAATTAACTGATTTAAAATAGATTTACCGGCTTAACGATCCGGATTTTTTCAAAATTTGGGAGTACAACGTTACTAAATCCCGGCAATTTAACAAAGGATATATCGCAATATTGTGGACCGCTGTCCGCTTATTTCCATGGATGACAATGCATTGGGTTTTGTTTTTTTTATAACAATTTTTCGCCCGGCAGGATCTGCATGGCGACTGCAAAAAATCGGCGATGGCCGGTTATGCCGGGACAGGCCGGTGGCGCATTATTTCGGCGCGAGTTTGTAGAGAAGAAAGGCCACAATGGCAAAAATGATGTTGGGGATCCAGACAGCCAGCAGAGGAGGAAGGCTCCCCCCGATGGAAAACTGCGAAGAGAATTGCATGAAAAGGATATAGGTAAAGCTGAGCGCCAGACCCAGTCCCAGCTGCATCCCGATGCCACCCCGCACCTTCCGCGATGAAACGGAAACACCGATGAGCGTGAGGATGAAGGTCGAAAACGGAAAAGCCGTGCGCCTGTACTTTTCAATGAGGTAAGCAGTGACATTAGTTTCTCCCTGCATTTCGGCCACCTTGATGAAATTGTTGAGCTCACTTTTGCTCATCGATTCGACCACATTCAGCCGGCGGCTGAAATCGGAAGGGTAAAGGTTGATCGTGGTGTCGATGGTATTGCCCTGTGAAATGCTCTCATGCATGCCGTTGATATCGCGGATATAATACCGGCGGATGATCCAGTCGTTTCCTGTTGAATCCCAGGCAATCTGATCGGCCATCAGCTTCGATACGAGCTTGCCATCCTTGTACTTCTCCATGGAGAAGTTGTAGCCCGTCTTACTATAAGTGCTGTAACTCTCCATATAAATGAAGACGCCGGGCTTGATCTGCCGGTGGATATTTTTCTGGTTGAAGTTCACAGGGTGGCTCTGGATGTATTTCTCCTCAAAGTCGAGCCGCACCGCCGTCGCCTTCGGGATCACGAAATTGCTCAGCATGTAGGCAAAAAGGGCAATAAATCCTGCTGACAACATATAGGGCACGAGCATCCGGCGAAAGCTGACCCCGCTGCTGAGGATGGCAATGATCTCCGTGTTGTAGGCCATCTTCGACGTGAAGTAAATGACCGAAATGAAGGTGAACAGCGAGCTGAAGAGAACGGCGAAGTAAGGGATAAAATTCAGGTAATAGTTCACGACGACTTCCTTCAGGGGAGCCCCGTTCTCAATGAAATCGTCGATCTTTTCCGAAAGGTCAAAAATGATCGCGATCGAAAGAATAATCACGATGGAGAAAAAAAACGTGCCCAGGAATTTCCGGATGATGTACAGATCTATGATTTTAAGCCCGAAGGCGTTCATAATCTTGTCGACAGTTTTTTCACCATTTTGTCTTTCCATGTACTGAATTCTCCGGTCACTATTTTTGAACGGGCCTCCCTGACCAGCCAGAGGTAAAAGCCCAGGTTATGGATGCTGGCAATCTGCGCTCCCAACATTTCCCTGGATATGATCAAATGACGTAAATAAGCCCGGGAATATTGTTTATCGGCAAAAGTAATACCCTTTTCATCAATAACGGAATAATCGTCCCGCCATTTGTTGTTTTTGATGTTGATGATGCCTTCGGCAGTAAACAGCATGCCGTTTCGTCCATTCCGGGTGGGCATCACACAGTCGAACATGTCGACCCCCAGCGCAATGGATTCAAGGATGTTTACCGGCGTACCCACGCCCATCAGGTATCGTGGCCTGTCGTGGGGGAGGATGTCTGTCACGATCTCCGTCATCCTGTACATCTCTTCGGCGGGCTCCCCAACCGATAGCCCGCCGATGGCTATCCCATCCATTCCCAACCCGGCCATTTTTTCGGCCGACTGCTTTCTCAGGTCCTCGTAAACGCTGCCCTGGACGATGGGAAAATAGGCCTGATCGTAACCGTAAACCGGATCCGTCTCGCGGAACCGCTTCACGCCCCGGTCTATCCACCGGTGGGTGAGCTCCAGCGATTTTTTGGCGTAAGCATAGTCACACGGAAACGGCGTGCATTCATCAAGGGCCATCATGATATCGGAACCAATGATCCGCTCAGTATCGACCACGTTCTCGGGCGTGAACATGTATTTCGTTCCGTCGATGTGGGAATTAAAAATGGCCCCCTCTTCCTTGATTTTCCGCATCTCCGCCAGAGAAAATACCTGGTAGCCGCCACTGTCGGTGAGGATCGTCCGGTCCCAGCCCATGAATTTATGTAGACCGCCGGCATTTTTCAAAATTTCAAGCCCCGGGCGCAGAAAGAGATGATAGGTGTTCCCCAGGATGACCGGGGCATTCACTTCGTCCTTCAACTCCCGCTGGTGCACCCCCTTCACACTTCCGGCTGTTCCAACAGGCATGAAAACGGGTGTGGTAAATTCCCCGTGACCCGTGGTGATCCGCCCCGCCCGTGCTCCCGAGCGGTCATCTTTATGCTCTATGGAAAATTTCATCGGCTTTTATAATCCGCAAAGATAATACGAAGAATCCATTCGGCAAGATCGACCATCCCTATCCCTCTTCTGCGAAAGCTTATCCGTGAAAATCCGTCTCATCCGTTTCATCCGCATTCCTCTTCTCCGAATGCTGATCCGTGAAAATCCATCCCATCCGTTTCATCCGCATTCCTCTTCTTCGAATGCTGATCCGTGAAAATCCGTCTCATCCGTTTCATCCGTGTCCCTCCTATTCCCAAATCTTATCCGTGAAAATCCGTCTCATCCGTTTCATCCGCGTTCCTCTTATTCCCGTGTTCCCCAAAAAATATTTCCTGAAAAAGTGTTCAATTTGGTTTTGTTCTGATTAAAATCTTTCCAAAATTGCTTCACATTAATTCTCATCTCATTGGAATACATCCTAGAACACACCGATCTGTATACCAGGATATTGCTTGTGGTATTCCTGGTGAGTTTTTTCATCCAGGCCTGGTATTTTCTCGCTGTTTTCATCAAAGCCACACGGAATCCCGGCAAACCTCCGCAGGACGAAAACCATCTGCCCCCCGTTTCGGTGGTCATCTGTGCCCGGAATGAGGCAGAGAACCTGCGGAAATTTCTCCCTTCCGTGCTCGGAACAGGATTATCCTGCCTTCGAGGTCGTTGTGGTCAACGATTGCTCCGAGGACGAAACCGAAGAGACCCTCCTGGCCTTTCAGCACCAATACCCCTCCCTGAAAGTCTCCACCATCCGCAAGGATCCCGTGTTCACCCACGGTAAGAAACTGGCGCTGACCATTGGGATCAAGGCTTCTTCGAACAACATCCTGCTGCTGACCGATGCCGACTGTGAACCGGCAGGCAACCAGTGGATCCGGCATATGGCCAGGCATTTCAAAGACGGTACCGAGATCGTCACCGGCATCGGCCTGTACAAAAAAAGGAAGGGGCTGCTCAATCTCCTCATCCGGTTCGACACGGCCTATATCGCCATGCACTATACCTCGCTGGCCCGGTACGGCCGGCCATACATGGGTGTCGGCCGTAACCTGGCCTATAAGAAAAGCCTCTTCTTTGAACAAAAGGGCTTTGCCACCCACAGCCGCCTGAAATCCGGCGACGACGACCTCTTCGTCAGCCAGGCTTCGACCAAAGCCAATACCATGGTGGAGACCCTCCCCCAAAGTTTCACCTATTCCGAACCGGAAGAGAAATGGTCGGACTGGCTGAACCAGAAAAAAAGACATCTGACAACCGGAAAATTTTATCAACAACCGGTGAAAAGGCTCCTCGGAGTCGAGTACCTCACCCGGATCCTGTTGAATTTGAGTTTTGTCCTTCTCCTGGTCAGCAGGACCTTGTCCATCTATGTTCTGAGTGTTTATATCCTCATCCTCCTCATGAAAGGGATAATATTTAATATTGCTTTCCGGCGTTTGGAGGAAAAATATTTATTCTTACCTTCGCTGTTGTTTGAACCTCTTTTTCCGTTGTTGTACGGGATATTGCATTTTGGGAACTATATTGAAAGGAAAAGAAATAGATGGACCTAAACCTAAACCTCTCTGATAAAGCACAGCAGGATTTCCGGCTTGTCGAACAAGCCCGCAAGGGAGATCAGAGGGCATTTGCCGAACTATTAGGCCGTTACCGGGACACCATCTATTACATGCTCCTCAAAATGGTGAATAACCCCGTGGATGCCGAAGATCTGACGATCGAGGCCTTCGGGAAAGCCTTCAAAAACATCAACCAGTACACCCCCAACTATGCCTTCAGTACGTGGCTCTTTAAAATTGCCACCAACAACTGCATCGATTTCATCCGGAAAAAACGGAGTAACATGGTCTCGCTCGATCATACCTTTGACGACGAAGACACCATAACTCCTGCATCCTTCATCCAGTCCGACTCGCTTGATCCCGAGAATCACATGATCAACCAGCAGAAGGTGACCATTATGCGTGATGTGGTCTCCAAACTCAAACCCCGCTACCGGAGGCTCGTCGAATTAAGGTATTTCAAAGAGTTTTCCTACGAAGAGATCTCCCGTGAACTGGATCTTCCGATTGGTACCGTCAAAGCCCAGCTCTTCAGGGCCAGGGAATTGCTCTTCAATATCCTGAAAAACACCCCGGAAAAAATCTGACTCCTCTGATGGAACGCATCCTGAAATATTTCCCGGAACTGACCGGTGAACAACAGGATCAATTCCGCAAACTGGAAGGCCTTTATTCGGACTGGAACGAGAAGATCAACCTGATCTCCCGCAGAGATATCCCGTACCTCTACGAACGTCATATCCTGCATTCACTGTCGGTGGCCAGGATCATCTCATTCCGGCCGGGAACCAAAATCCTCGATGTCGGCACCGGCGGCGGATTTCCAGGCATCCCCCTGGCAATCCTCTTCCCCGACTCAGCGTTTACCCTGGTGGATTCCATCGGGAAAAAGATCACGGCGGTCGGGGACATCATCGATTCACTCGGACTGCGGAACGCAAAGGCGGTGAACCAGCGGGCCGAAGATCTGAAGGGCAGTTGGCATTTCATCACCAGCAGGGCAGTGACTGCCTTTCCCCGGTTCTATGCCTGGGTCAGGGACAAGGTTTCGACCGACCAGTTCAACGACCGCCCCAATGGCATTTTTTATCTGAAGGGAGGAGATCTTGAACCGGAGATCGCATCTTTCGGCTCCCGGGCCATCGTTTTTCAGATCTCGGACTTTTTCGGGGAAGAATTTTTCGAAACAAAGAAGATCATCTACCTGCCGGTGAAGGGAAAAGCATGAGATCCTGATCTTTTTTCAGGGATTTCTTTTTGATAAATAAAAAAAAAACTATTTTTGCACTCCGATTCAAGAGAAAATAACGGATAAAGATATAGAGTCATGAAAAGAACTTTTCAGCCTTCAAGAAGAAAAAGAAGCAACAAGCACGGTTTCCGGACCAGAATGGCTAGTGCCAACGGCCGGAGAGTTCTGGCGTCGAGAAGAGCAAAAGGCAGAAAGAAACTTACTGTTTCCGACGAACCCAGAGGCAGTAAATAAGTCGCTGCCCGTCCTCTTGCTGCGTAACGAATCAGAACTGGTTCGTTTTTTTTATTCTTTGTGACCGCGGCGCCCCCCTACCATACCCGGTTTTCCCGGTGATTCCCTTCATAATTTTCTTCGTTTTCCATTCTGAACAATGAAGATTATTCTTATCTTCACTTCATTAATGCCCAAAATTCGTTCACGGAGATGAAGAAAAAATTCAGGAGCCCCCATCACCCCAAGCCTTCTTCAGACCTTCCCCTGAAAAAACTCGCTTTCCTTTTTTATGATTTCCAGGACACTGACGGTCAGGTCAACCGCCTTTCCGAGTCGTTAAAAAGGCTGAAAAAAGAGTACCATGGATCGGCGTCATTTTTCGTGGTGGAGCCTCCGCCTGACGAAATACCGGAGACCGGTGAACTTAGTATGCAGAAGATATCCCGGGGCCATACCGTCATCCCTGCCATCGACCATGGCTTCGACTTCGTGATCCTGCTGAATGCCTCCCACCTGGAACATGATCTGAACTTTAATGAGTTTTTTCGTGATGACTTCCGGTTTCCGGATAACGACATGTGGGGTGAACTGACGTTCAGGAATCAGCTTCCGGGAAGTTCCGGGGGGCTCATCTTCAGCGCAGAGATCGCCCGGTACCTTTCGCAGTTCCCCGCCAATCCGAAGGCAACCGTCAGGGAAGATGCCCTGTGGTATCTTCGGCGGTTGCCTCTCCGGAGCCTCCAGGTTTCCACCGGGCTGGAAAATCCCTACAGTGCCCTTCCTGCCACGGAACGGGGATTCTTCGCCCCTCGTGGTTCGCTGAAACGCTGGTACAACTGGAATTTCAGGGACGGCTTCTCCGGCGGCAGACAGAGAACGTCCTTCAGCTTCATCAAGGAATCCCCGATGCTCCGCCCACTGTTCATCATGGCTACCCTGCTGACGCTCATCATTCTTCCCACCATCAGCTACAGGGCAGGAATTTCGGGCGACGAGGAAAAACACTGGTTACAGGCCGGGAAAGTCTACGACTATTTTGCCACAGGTGGTAAAGACACGCTCGCCCTGAACGATCCCAAATACAAGCTGAATTATTACGGGCAATCGTTCGACCTGATGACCTATGTTTTCATCAAAACCTTCCACATTAAAAAGATCTATGAAACGCGGCACATCTTCAACGGCATCACCGGCGCCCTGACCATCGTGTGTGCAGCACTGCTGGCACGGATGCTGCTCGGCAACCTTGCCGGGCTCCTGACGTTGTTCCTGATGTTTTTTTCACCGCGGTTCCTGGGCCATGCCATGAACAATCCACTCGACATTCCTTTCGCGTTCGGGTACATGTTCACCTTGTTGCAGATGGTCCGCTTTCTGAAGCGGCTGCCCGAATTTTCGGTCAGGGTTGCCATCCTCCTCGTCCTGGGCATAGCCTATACCATCTCCATCCGTATTGGCGGACTGATCCTGGTCCCTTACCTGTTCCTCTTCGCCAGCCTCTATGTTCTTTATAACAAATGGCCGTGGCCGTTCATGTCGTCCGGCTATCTGAGGTTCGTGAGAAAAGGACTGGTCTTTGCCTCTGATCATCTCGGTAGCCGCCTTTTTCCTGAGCATCCTTCCCTGGCCCTATGCCCTGAAAGCACCCCTCAAAAACCCGTTCACATCCCTGAAAATGATGTCGAACATCTCGGTGGCACTCCGGGTCATGTTCGAAGGAAAGATCATCTGGTCCGACAACCTTCCCTGGTACTACATCCCCAAAAATATCCTGATCACCGTGCCCATCGTGATCCTCTTCTTTTTCCTGGTGCCGCTGTTCACCTTCTTCCGGAGGAAGGAAAAAGTCAACCCGTTCTGGATCTTCATGCTCTATTTTGCCACGCTCTTTCCCATTGCTTACATCATTTACAAAGGATCCAACGTCTACGGCGGGTGGCGTCACGTGCTTTTCATCTATCCCCCTTTGGTCGCCCTGGCGGTTGTCGGGATCATCCGGATAAGGTCCCTGTTCCCTGTCCGGTGGATGCGTCATGCGGTGACAGGCCTGATCGTCGTCCTGATGACCGGACCGGTGATTCATATCTTCCGGAATTTTCCCCTGCAGTATATTTATTATAACCAGTTCGTGGGCGGGGTGAACAAGGCTTATAAAAACTATGAGACCGACTATTACCTCGTCAGCCTGAAACCGGGTACCGAATGGATCAGGAAACATATTCTGCCCGGCACGAAGAAAAGGACCACCATCATCTCCAATGCTCCGACGGCAACCATCCGGTATTATTTCGGCGACTATGCCGACACGGTCTCCTTACCCTACACGAGGTATTACGACCGGGGGATCTATAACTGGGACTATGCCGTCTTTTTTATGAACTACATCGATCCCTACCAGATCCGGAAAGGCATCTGGCCGCCGAAGAATACGGTGCATGAAGTCAGGGTGGATGATGTGCCCGTGTGTGCGGTCGTCAAACGGGAAAACCGCGATGACTATTACGGCGTTCGAAAACTGGACGACGGGATCAAGAAACAGGATGTCAACCTGGTGGTGGAAGGGGTCAGGTTGCTTGAAAAGGCCATCGATTACGATAAATACGATGAAGTGGGCTATCTGAGCGCCGCTCATGGGTATATCCTCCTCGGCAAATACGAAGAGGCGAGGAAAAAGCTTCATGAATTGCTCGGCATCTACCCCGAATATGATAAAGCCCTGAACCTGATCGGGTATTCTTACCTCACCCAGGCATCCGGCGACAAGGATCCGGCTTTGGTCGACCGGGCCATTACCACGCTGACCGAATCGGCCAACATCAATTACAAGAACAGTCAGACTTTTTATTACCTGGGACTGGCCTTTATGATGAAGGGCGATGATCAAAGGGCCCTCAACAGTTTCAACACGTCCCTGGATCTGAATCCGCGGTTTAAGGAACCCTATTACAGTATCGCTTCCATTCTCGATAAACAGGGAGAGCATGAGAAGGCGGCCAGTTTCCGCAAGTACGCCGATGCTTTGTAGTTGATTAGTTGGTAATTATTTCTAAATTTGCCTGACATTACCCAAACCGGTATTAAATGAGAATTGCTGTTATCGGAGCCGGGCCTGCAGGAATTACCTCAGCCTACGAATTGTCCAAAGCCATTCCCAGCGGAAAGATCGAACAACTCGATGTTTATGAGATCTCCCCGTATATTGGCGGCCTTGCCAGGTCGGTGAACCTGTTCAACCAAACGGTTGACCTTGGACCTCACCGGTTTTTCAGCCATGACCCCCGGGTTAACGGTCTGTGGCTGGAAGTGGCCGGCAAGGACTACGATATCGTCAACCGCCAGACCCGGATCTTCTACAAAAATACGTTCTTCCATTACCCCATCAGGGCCGGCAATGCACTGAAAGGACTCGGGTTCCTCGAGGCGGCCCTCTGCGTGATGAGTTATGTGAAACAACGCATTTTCCCTGCCCGTGACGACGGAACCTTTGAAAACTGGGTCTCCAACCGGTTTGGAAAAAGGCTCTACCGGATCTTCTTCAAAACCTACAGCGAAAAACTCTGGGGTATCAGCTGCCGCGATCTCGATAAGGATTTCGCCTCCCAGCGGATCAAAAAACTCTCCCTGTATGAAGCCATCAAAAATGCCCTCATCCACGGAAAAAACACGAAACACCAGACACTCGTTGACCAGTTTGCCTACCCCCTGGGAGGTTCGGGATCCATCTATGCAAAAATGGCCGGAAAGATCCGGGAAAACGGCGGAACGGTACACCTCACCGTGGGAGTCGAAAAAGTGATCACGTCGGGGAACGTTGTGACCGGGATCCATCTGACGACCGGCGAGACGCCGCAGTACGATCACGTGATCTCTTCCATGCCCATTTCTCTCCTGGTGACCAGGCTCCCGGAAACACCCCACCACATCCGGGAACTGGCTAATGAGCTGAAATTCAGGAATACCGTCCTGGTTTACCTGAGGATCGATAAAAACGAATTGTTCCCGGATCAATGGCTGTATATCCATTCAATCAACCTGAAAGTCGGACGGATCACCAATTTCAGGAACTGGGTTCCCGAGCTTTACGGCAAAGAGGAAGACACGATCCTGTGCCTGGAATACTGGTGTAATTTCGAGGACCCCGAATGGCAGTGGAGCGACGGGGAATTCATCAGCCTGGCCACCAAAGAGATCGCTGCGACCGGATTGATTCAGGACGGAAAGGTCATCGACGGAAAAGTCATCCGCCTGCCCCGGTGTTACCCCGTCTATTTCAGGGGATATAAGGAAAAACTGAAACCCATCGAAGAATATCTCGACAGTATCGAAAATCTCCAGGCGATCGGAAGATACGGCGCCTACAAGTATAACAACCAGGATCACAGTATTTTCATGGGGCTCCTGGCGGCTGAAAACATCCTGGAAAACAAAAATCATAATCTCTGGGAAATCAACACCGATTATGAAACCTACCAGGAATCAAGCATCATCACAAAAACAGGACTCGTAAAAACAGATCAATGACAGCGCAGGAAATTGTATTGAAGGGACTGGAAGGGAATACGAAAGAGATCACCCGCAAAATCCTGAATCACGAACGACTGACGGCGGAAGAAGGGTTGGCGCTCTACCGGGAGTTTGACCTCTCGCTGCTGGGGCTTTTGGCCGACCGGAGCCGCATCCATCATAACGGCGATAATGTCTATTTCAACCGGAATTTTCACCTCGAACCCACGAATATCTGCATCCACCACTGCCTGTTTTGTTCCTATTCACGGAATATCAACGAAGACGGGGCATGGGAATACAGTCTCGACGACATTACCCGGATGGTTTCGGCCTATCGCGACAAGGACGTGACGGAGATCCACATCGTCGGAGGCGTCCATCCTTCGCGGGGTGCGGAATACTACTCAGAGATGCTGAAGATCGTGCGCCGGGAACTTCCCCGGATCCATATCAAGGCATTCACGGCTGCCGAGATCGATCATATGGCCAGAAAATCCAGGCTGGATGTGAAAGATACGCTGAAAATGCTGAAGGAAGCCGGGCTTGAGTCGATGCCCGGTGGTGGCGCTGAGATCTTCGATGAGGAACTCCGGAAAAAAATATGTCCCGATAAGACCGGCTCCGCGCGGTGGCTGGAGATCCACAAAACAGCCCATGAACTTGGTCTCCCCACCAATGCAACTATGTTGTACGGGCACCTGGAAACGTACGGACAGCGCATCGATCATCTCAGCCGCCTGCGGAAGCTTCAGGATGAAACCGGCGGGTTCAATGCCTTCATTCCCCTGAAATACCGGAGCGCAAACAACCTGCTTTCGGAGACCGGCGAGGTATCATTCCCCGAGGACCTGAGGAATTATGCTGTATCAAGGCTGTTCCTCGATAACATCCCCCACCTGAAGGCTTACTGGCCCATGATCGGCAAGGAAAATGCCACCCTGGCCCTCTCCTTCGGCGTCGATGACCTCGATGGGACCATCAATGATACGACGAAGATCTATACCATGGCCGGGGCTGAAGAACAGTCGCCGGGAATGACCGTCGGGGAGATCGTGGCCCTCGTGAATGCCTGCGGCCGTGTGCCCGTTGAACGCGACAGCCTCTACCGGCCGCTGAAAATATTCGCGTAAAACGCATACCTTTTGGGTAAAAAATCCGTTCATAAATGACGTACAGATCATCGTGCCGCGAAGGACGGCACCGGGCCTCTGACGGGATTCGTGCCCGGCTATGCTGAAGAAAAGTCCGTTTTCTGTATCTTTGTCGGGTAATAAATCGATCCTTATGAATTTTCTGAATTTCCTGGTTTCGAAAACTTTCGTGAAGAACCTTCTGATCGCCACCGCGATAATCATTGTTCTCTTCGCAGGAACACTGATCTGGCTCAGGGTGTACACCCATCACGGGCAGGCCATCACGGTACCAGATCTCACCGGCCTCAGCCCTGAGGAAGTCCAGCTCATCCTCGATTCCAAGAACCTGAGGTATGAAGTGACCGATTCCATTTTCTACAAGGAACTGCCTCGCGGCAGCGTTGCCCGGCAAAATCCCAAGCCCGGCTCCAAGGTCAAAGAACTCAGGCGAATTTACCTGACCATGAATGCCGTCAACCCCGAGCAGGTGACCATGCCCACGGTGACCGGCGTCTCCCTACGCCAGGCCAGGTCAACGCTCGAATCATATGGACTGAAGCTGGGGAAGATCTCCTACCGGCCCGACGTGTTCATGAACCGTGTTCTCGAACAACGCCTGAACGACACCATCGTTCAGCCGGGTTCAAGGGTGCTCAAGGGGTCCAGCATTGATCTCGTACTGGGTCAGGGGCTGAGTGATGAAACCACCGCCGTGCCCGACCTGATGGGGATGAGCCTGTTCACAGCCAGGAATCTCCTGGCCGACAGGTATCTGAACATCAATGCCGTCATTTATGATAACAGTATTACCAATGAAGAAGATACAACCAGGGCATTTATCTGGCGTCAGAGGCCGACTTTTGAAGAAGGCAATATGATCCACCTCGGCGCCAACGTCGATGTATGGCTGACCGTCGATTCCACGAAAATTCCCGCTACCGATACCCTGAGTACAACCCATGAGAATCTCAAGGATGACATATTCAATTAGACCGGGGATTCTTCTCTTCCTCTTATTCCTCCCGGTACCCGCCCTCCTGAAGGCTCAGGAAGTCCTCATCCCGGTATCGGGCAATCCTGTGGCAGGAGAATTTTATGCCCGCCATCCTGCCCTGAAAAAGGCGGTTAGGGCCGATACCATCGAACTGCCGTTCATCGATGATTTCTCGGACTCAAAGGTTGAACCGAAGCCGACCCTCTGGAGTGATAAGTTCGCCTACATCAACAACAATTACCCGGTCTTTCCCGTCACGGCCGGCGTTGCCACACTCGATGCTTACGACTATAACGGCGCAGAATACCCCAATGCCGGCACCATGCCCTATATCGCCGATCACCTGACCTCTCAGCCCATAAACCTGGCATACACGGCCGGTGACAGCATCTACCTGAGTTTCTTTTTTCAGCCGAAAGGGCTCGGTGAAATGCCAGACCCGAGAGATTCACTCTGCCTGGAATTTTACCGCGTTGCTCAGGATGAATGGACCCACGTCTGGTCAACACCCGGCGACAGCCTCCGCCCCTTCCGAAGGGTGATGATTCCTGTCACCGATACCAGCTACCTGAAAAAAGGGTTCCGCTTCCGGTTTTTCAATTACGCCAGCCAGACCGAAAACAATGATTACCCCGATCTCCGCGCCGACGTTGACCATTGGCACATCGATTACGTCTACCTCAACCGGGGACGAAACCATGCCGATACCGTCCTGAGAGACGTGGCGTTTATCAATCCCCTGCCATCCCTGCTCAAAGACTATGAGTCGATCCCGTGGCGTCACCTCGGAACGGCTTATGCTACCCAGCGGACAGCCGCGATCTCCACGGTTATCATGAACCATGACACCATCACCCGGAACGTCACGAAGGCCCTTGAAATCACCGACGCCGGCACCGGCTTCACCTACCACCCTACCGCCGTGGCCAACGATATCAGTTCCGGCGACAGTATCAACTACCTTTACCCTTACGACTATCCGTTCGACTTTCAGACGGGAAATTCGAAATCCTTCCGGATCAAAACCATCCTCCGGACCGATGTGTTTGATTACAAGCCCAATGACACCCTGTACTACACCCAGGTCTTCAATAATTATTACGCCTATGACGATGGCACGGCAGAAGCCGGCTACGGGCTTCGCGGGCAGGGAACACGAAATGCCTCCGTGGCCGTGAAATTCGAATCCTATCTTCCCGACAGCCTGAGGGCCATCGACATGTATTTCAACCAGGTGATCGACAGCCTGAACCTCAGCTATTACTTCTACCTGTGCGTCTGGGACGATGCGAACGGAAAACCCGGTGAGCTCCTCTATATTAAAACAGGCGAGAAAGTCGAATACAGTGATAAAATGAACCACCTCATCCGCTACACCCTCGACTACCCGGTCCCTGTCGACGGGGTTTTTTACGTGGGATGGACAAAAACGGTGGATAAAGTCTCGAATGTCGGACTGGACCTGAACCGGAATCACCGGAGTAAAATATTCTACAATACCGGCAATGGCTGGATGAACAGCCAGTTCTCCGCCTCGCTCATGGTCAGGCCGGTGATGAGTGTAGGGCCGCTGACGGGCACCGGGCATACGGCCAATCCCGGGGTGGGACCTGAAGATTTTAACGTCTATCCGGTGCCGGCCGACCGGTATCTCCGTATCGATGTCAACCTTCCTGATCTCACCGGCTTCAGGGTCTCCCTCATGGACATCACGGGCCGCAGGCTTGGCATCTACGACCCGGCCTCGCAGGATAACATCTATACTGGTGATCTGAAACCCGGAATCTATTTCATGGTCCTTTCAAATCCGCGGACCGGCCAAAGCTTCTCACGCAAAGTGATCATTAATCATTAATTTTGCCTTCATGCAGGATGAACTCAATGACAACCAGGAACTCTACGAACATCACAGGATTGAAGTCGACAGGGGCCAGGCGTTGGTCAGGATCGATAAATTCCTGGTAAACAGGCTTGAAGGCGTTTCAAGGACGAGGATCCAGGCGGCAGCAGCGGCCGGGAATATCCTGGTGAATGAATCACCCGTCAAACCCAATTACAAGGTCAAACCCGAAGATACCATCTCCATCGTCCTGCCCCATCCCCCGCGGGAGATCGAGATGCTGCCCGAAAATATCCCGGTGAACATCGTCTATGAGGACGATGATCTCCTCGTGGTCAACAAAGCCCCCGGCATGGTCGTTCACCCGGGGTTCGGTAATTTCACCGGCACCCTGGTGAATGCTCTGATGTACCACCTCTCCGACAACCCGCTGTTTCAGACGGGAGAGCTGCGCCCTGGCCTTGTCCACCGCATCGACAAAAACACCTCCGGGCTTCTGGTGGTGGCCAAAACGGAAATGGCCGTCAACAGGCTGGCCAGGCAGTTTTTTGAAAAGACCACGCAGAGGACATACCAGGCACTGGTATGGGGAAATATGGAGGAGGATGAAGGTACCATCACGGGGAACATCGGCAGGAACCCGAAGGACCGGAAAAAGATGTACGTCTTCCCCGATGCCTCTGATGGTAAACCGGCAGTAACCCATTACCGGGTGCTGGAGAGATTCGACTATGTGAACCTCGTTGAATGCCGCCTCGAAACCGGCCGAACACACCAGATCAGGGTGCATTTCCAGTATCTCAGGCACCCTCTTTTCAACGATGCCGATTATGGCGGGGATCAGATCCTCCGGGGAACCACCTTCACGAAATACCGCCAGTTTATCCAGAATTGCTTCCAGGTTTTACCCCGCCAGGCGCTGCACGCCAAATCACTGGGCTTCAAACATCCCTCGACCGGAAAGGAAATGTTCTTCGATTCGGACCTTCCCGGCGACATGAACGAGGTCCTTGGAAAATGGCGCCGCTATGTTTCCGGGCGCGAAATTTCTGAGTGATCGTTCCGTCCGCTTTCGCGAATTTTCACTAACATTGAAAAAAATTTCCGTGCATGAAAAAAGCCATCGCCATCATCGCCGGGGGGACTTCCTCGGAATACGTGATCTCGGTCAAAAGCGCTGAACAGGTCAGGACTCTCTTCGACACCTCAAAATTCATCCCTTATACCATCCTCGTCAAAGGCTGGAACTGGAAAGCCATTCTCGATGATGGCAGCGAGCGGAATGTCGACATGAACGACTTCAGTTTTGAAACCCCCGAAGGTCGGGTACAGCCGGGTTATGCCTTTATCATCATCCACGGAACACCCGGGGAAGACGGGAAAATACAGGCTTATTTCGACATGCTCCATATCCGTTACAATACCGGGGGCGTGATGTCATCAGCCCTGACCTTCAATAAGTATGTCTGCAAAATGTACCTGAGGAATTCGGGGATCCTCACCGCCGAGTCGATGCTGGTCACCCGTGAGAGCCGCCCGGATGCGGCGGAAATCGTCGGAACTCTTGGCCTGCCGTGTTTTGTCAAACCCAACAACGGAGGGTCGAGTTTCGGGACCTCCAGGGTGAATAAGACCGAAGACATGGACGCCGCTCTCGAAGCCGCCTTCGGGGAAGACACGGAGGTGCTCATCGAATCGTTCATCGGGGGGACTGAGCTGACGTGCGGAGTGCTGAAGACGGCGATGGAAGAATTGGTCTTTCCGGTCACCGAGGTCGTCTCGAAGAAGGAGTTTTTTGATTTCGAAGCGAAATATACAGTTGGGATGGCCGATGAAATTACCCCGGCGCGGGTTCCGGATGAGGTGCATCGCCGCTGCATGGATCTGGCATCACAGATCTACGACCTCACCTTCTGCCATGGACTGGTCAGGGTTGACTTTATCCTGAAGGGAGATGACCTTTACTTCCTCGAAATCAATACCGTTCCGGGCATGAGCCGCGAGAGCATCGTCCCCAAACAGATCCGGGCCGCTGGCATGAGCGAGCAGGAAGTGATCAACAAGATCCTGGAGGAAATGACCGCGGAGTGATCAGGACTTCTCGATCTCGAGCATCACGTCATCTTTCATGACGGAGTCGTTCTGTTTGATATTCACCTTGGTGATCCGGCCTGAAACATTCGAGACGATTTCATTTTGCATCTTCATGGCTTCCAGGATAAACAGGGGTTCACCCTGTTTGATCTCGCTGTTTTCCTCAACCATCACATCAAGGATCTTCCCGGGCATCGGGGCATTGATGATCTCAATCTTCGAGGACGACCCGTTTTTGCTGAGGGTTTTCTTCCGTTTGTAGGATATCGGCGTTTCGATGGTGAAGGAATACCATACGCCATTGATCATCACCGTGTACCGGTTCTGATTTTTTTCCAGGATCTCCACCTGGTATTTCTTGTTTTTATAAATGAGGTAAGAAAACCCTTCCGGGTCCTCAATGATCCTGACATCCAGCTTTTTGCCTTTGACCTTTACCTTGTCGCTCAACGGATAAGTCACCTCGAACTTCTTATCTGAGGGCGTACAGGCTATGAATTTATCCTTGGATGATTTTCCGTTTTGACTGCTCATGACGATTACAATTTTACAAAGATCTGAGTCTTTTTTTCAAAACCCATGGTGCCATATTTTTGCCCTTGTCGAAATCGACAACACGTTTTTCCTCACTTTCAATGTCCCTCACGAAATCATACGTGGCAAAAAAGGCGGCAAGCATTTCCTCATCGGGATCCTGGAAATAATGGGTCTTCATCTCATTGGTCAGGAAGGAAGTGTCGTACCTGCCTTTGCGGAAGTTTTTGTTCGCAAGGACCGCCTTGCAGAAAGGAATGGTGGTCTTTATCCCTTTGATCCAGAGTTTTTTCAGGGCATTGCTCGAATAGGAAATGGCCTTTTCCCGCGATTCGCCATGAACAATGAGCTTGGCGATCATGGAATCGAAATAGGGGGTGATCAGGGAGCCTTCGACACGCCGGTATCGATACGGATATTCTTGCTGCGGGGATAGGAAATTTTTTCGATGGTTCCGAGGCTGGGAGAAAAGCCGGCCTGTACATCTTCGGCATTGATCCTGTATTCGATGGCCCAGCCGTTGATGGAAACATCTTCCTGTTTCAGCGGGAGTTCCTCACCCTGGGCCACTCGGATCTGCCATTCGATCAGGTCCAGACCGGTTACCATTTCGGTAACCGGATGTTCGACCTGGATGCGGGTATTCATTTCCATGAAGTAGAAATTCGACTTTTCATCCAGGAGGAATTCGACGGTTCCGGCACTGTAATAATTCACTGATTTGGCGATCCGGATGGCGGCCTCACCCATTTGTTCCGGAGCTCGGGGGTCAGTGCCGAGGACGGGCGATTCCTCGATCAGTTTCTGGTGTTTTCTCTGGATGGAGCATTCTCTCTCCCCAAGATGAATGATATTCCCTTTCTGATCCCCGAAAGATCTGGAACTCGATATGACGGGGATTTCTGACGTATTTTTCGATGAAGACGGAAGGATCGGCAAAAGCCTTTTCGGCCTCCGAGCTGGC
The DNA here is from genome assembly GCA_963763215.1 of uncultured Bacteroidales bacterium. Classification (GTDB taxonomy): domain Bacteria; phylum Bacteroidota; class Bacteroidia; order Bacteroidales; genus DASQZK01. The sequence goes on along the minus strand of CAVXNX010000012.1, from coordinate 103,819 downwards.
CATCCTGAACATCTTCTGGAGATCTTTTTCTTTCTCAACGATGCGCATTCCTCTTCCTCCTCCTCCCGAGGCAGCTTTGAGGATGACGGGATAGCCGATTTTGTGTGGCGATGTCAGCGGCTTCTTCCGGGGAATCGACATTTCCCTTGCTGCCTTCCAGAAGAGGGACCTTATGTTCCCGGGCGAGCTGTTTGGCAATGGTCTTATTCCCCATTTTGTAAATGGCATCGGGCGAGGGCCCGATGAAAATCAGTTTTTCTTCCCGGCAACGTTTGGCAAAAAAAGGGCTTTCGGCCAGAAATCCATAGCCGGGATGCACGGCATCGATGCCATTTTCCTTTGCGGCTTTGATGATCGCCTCCGTATCAAGGAACTCCGGGATGTCATCGAGCCTTTCCGTAAAATCGATCACATGGTCCGCTTCTCTCAGGTAATAGGCATAAGGCTCTTTTGAAGTTTTCATCACCCACGTCTCAATACCCATATTTTTGGCAGTCTGGATCACTCTGACAGCAATTTCTCCTCTGTTGGCTATGAGTATGCTCCTAATTTTCATAAGATTGAGTTAAAGAGGAATATTTCCGTGCTTCCTGGGGGGAACATTCACATGTTTATTCTCCAAAGCATCGAAGGCATTGATGAGCTTTAGTCGTGTTATGGCCGGATCGATAACCTCATCAATATATCCCTTTTCATCAGCAATATACGGATTGGCAATTTCATTCCTGTATTTTAAAGCCAGTTCTTTCCGGAGTTTATCCGGATCTTCCGATTCGGCCAGTTCTCGTTTATACAGGATGGCGACGGCGCCTTCAGGGCCCATAACGGCGATTTCCGCGGTAGGCCAGGCGAAATTGAAATCCCCGCCAAGGTTCTTACTGTTCATCACACAGTAAGCGCCGCCGTATGATTTCCGCAGTATCACGGTAATTCTCGGAACCGTGGCATCGGCATAAGCATACAGCAGCTTGGCGCCATGCCTGATGATCCCGTTGTGTTCCTGATCTACGCCCGGCAAAAAGCCGGGGACATCCTCGAGGGTGAGGATGGGAATGTTAAACGAATCGCAAAAGCGCACAAACCGTGCAGCTTTCATGGATGAATTGATATCGAGCGTACCGGCAAGGACTTTGGGCTGATTGGCAACGATCCCGATGGTTTTTCCTTCGAGACGTCCGAAACCGATAATGATATTCTGAGCATAATTTTCCGAGATCTCCAGAAAACTCCCCTTATCCATGATGAGATTGATGATGTCCTTGACATCATAAGGCTTGTTGGCATCATCGGGAACGACATCCCTTAGTTTTTCCTCGATCGTCCGTGGCTGCTGTTCACCGTAGTCGATGTAAGGGGGATTTTCAAGATTGTTGGAAGGAAGATAGGCTAAAAGCTTCTTCACGCCGAACAGCGTGTTTTCCTCATCTTCATAGATCATCTGTGCGATACCGCTTTTCTTGGCATGCACTTCGGCGCCGCCGAGATCTTCAAGACTGACGTCTTCATTAAGCACTTCCTTGACCACATTGGGCCCGGTTACAAACATGTAACTGGTCTTGTTGGTCATAAAAATAAAGTCGGTAATCGACGGGGAATAGACGGCTCCGCCTGCAGCCGGACCCATGATGACGGAGATCTGCGGGATGACCCCCGATGCCTGAACGTTCCGGTAAAAAATGGATGCATATCCTGCCAGACTGGCCACACCCTCCTGGATCCGTGCTCCTCCCGAATCGATGATCCCGATGATCGGAGCGCCCATTTTCAGGGCCATATCCTGAATTTTGGAAATCTTGGCCGCATGAACCTGCCCCAGAGAACCTCCCATCACATTGAAATTCTGTGAATAGGCAAAAGCAAGCCGGTTGCTGATTTTACCGTGCCCGATGATCACCCCGTCGCCGAAATTCTGACTCGACTTTCCAAAACCCGAAGAACTGCTTGCCGGTGTGCTGAACGCATCAATTTCTTCGAATGTACCTTCATCAAAAAGAATCTCAATTCTTTCGCGCGCTGTAAGCTTCCCTTTGGCGTGTTGTTTCTCAACGATGTCGGGGCCATTCTGCTCCTGATATAACTGTTCACGCTCAAGGAATCTGGTAAAATTTCTACCTTTTATATCCATAAAGAAACAGGTTTCGATTGACTCACATAATGAAAAGGACAAATTAGTCTCTTTTTTACCCGACATCAAGGAATCGGCGTCATTTCACAACACAAAACATGATAAAAGTCAATCTTTTTTTTCCCCTTGCAAATGTAACAATAAAATTAATTTTTAGAATTTTTATCAACAATAATATTGTAAAAAAGGGTTATTGCATTGTATGTATGTTTGTTACAGGCTGTTCATTTCTCGACTGTTTTTCTGAACCACCGGAGTTGTCTCTTTTTCAACGACCTGAATTGTTCGGGAAAAACAAAGGGGAAGTAGCCGAATATAAGAGAGATAATCGTAAAAACACCCGTCAGGCGAAAAAGATCGATTCAACCGCGTAAAAGAAAAAACCGCTGCCTGGATCTCACATCCTGGCAGCGGCCATTAATGAATGAAAATTACCCCAAAAAACCATTCATTAACCCCAATTATCAGTTTTTCCTGGAGGAAAGGAAAAGGAAATTATCGCAGTGAATCTCGGTGGAATAACGCTTGTTTCCTTCTTTGTCCTCCCAGGAGTTCGTCCGGATCTTGCCTTCGATATACAAAGGGTCACCCTTTTTGACGTATTTTTTCACCACCTGGGCCTGTTTGTTCCAGATGACGATGCGATGCCATTCCGTCTTTTGCGTGGATTTTCCGTCTTTGTCGGTATAGGTTTCATCGGTTGCCAGGGAAAATTGCGCGACTTCCCCGTCTTCCTTGTACTGCTTTATGCGCGGGTCTTCGCCCACATGCCCGACAAGGGTGACTTTATTGATTCCGTTTTTCATGATGTTGAGTTTTTGGTTGCTGTTCACCCCTTAATGGAAAAAACGGCCAAAAATCAGCTAGCTGAAACGGAAAAAATTCAAAAAAAATGAAAAAAAATTATAAGTTATTGATTTACTTTGTCTTATATTTTGACAAAGTGTGCAGAATTTTCGTGGCCCGTTCGTTATAGACCGACTTTTGCTGGGTCAGGTCGCTGAATTGATCGAAGGCCTCATCGAAATCACCCCGTTTGAGGTCGCAAAGCCCGAGGTACCAACGGCAATGTTCCTGGTAGTAGCTGAAATTCCGGTCGATGACGAACCGGAAATCGCGGGCAGCCAGTCCGAATTCTGAAAGGCCCATTTCTGAAAGGCCACGGTAGAAGCGGGCCGTGATATTGGTGCTGTCGGTCTGCAGAACCCCGGTGAGGGTTTGATTCGATTGCGCATAATCCCCTGAAGTAAAGAAGTATATACCCCTGGAAAGGGAGTCGGGGCTGGTCATCTTGCCGGTGCGGATCAGCAGGTCCTGTGAAAATGTGGTAAAATACTGACGATAGAGTTCGCCGGGAGTGATGGAACGACCGACGGTAAAAAAAGAAAACCAGCAGGGGAACCAGAACAGCTGCCGTGATATACAAGAGGTATCTCCGGAGGCTGTGCTTTTCCTGAGCCTCCGTGATCGGGGGAATGTTCGTGCCGGTGACTCAGGATTTCCTTCAGCTTGCTTCTGAACCGGACCTCATCATGCTGTTCGAGGGTATGGTCAATCAGCTTGTGAAGTTCATATTCACCAGAAAGGACGGGGTCGGTCTGAAGGTCTTCAAGGAATTTCAGACGTTCCTCTTCAGACATCCTACCATCTAGGTATTTTTGAATCCTCCCTGTGTGCTTCATTTTTTAATTCCTTGTAACGCGGACTGTTCCATATTCGTTCCACGAGTTTTTCCTTGCAAACCGTCCGTCGGTTACGTGTATACTGATCCGATGAGAATCCCATCATTTTGGTGATCCGGGCCACCGGCGTGTTCTGAATAAATAAAGTTAGCAATTTCTGGCAATTCTCACCCATCTCGTAAAAATGATCCAGCACGAGTTTCCGTTTCTCCATCCTGATGTAGTCATTCAAAAAATTATTTTCAAAATCGATCAGCTCTTCGGGATTCAGGAGTCTCGAAGCATGGGTGTTGATACGCCGTAGTTCTTTGTACCAGAGATATTTGTTAATGGTAAAAAGATAGGTGCCGAAGGTACAGGAGAGCGACGGGACGGAATTTTTCACTTTCAGGTAAAGGATGACCAGGGAATCCTGGAAAATATCCTGGGCATCATATTCATTGCCGTGGTTCAACCGGATGAAATGAAGCACAGAGGGATAATAGACAGAGTAGATCTTGTGCAGGATTCTCCTGTCTTCCCGCCTTATGCCTTCAAAAATCTCCTGTGGGGATAACCGTTCCATCTCATCACTTAATGTCCAAATATAGAACTATTTCATCACTTTCCAAACACTCTGTATCAGCGTTTGCCGAACGACCGATTAACCGCCCCCGCTGGCAGAATTTTTAGAGCGCATTCCTGTATTCCTCAACCGGGATGCAGGTGCAGACCAGGTTCCGGTCGCCCCAGGCATCGTCAACCCGTCCGACAGCAGGCCATAATTTATTTATCCTGAGCCAGTTTCTCGGGTAAGCAGCCTTCTCCCGCCCGTAGGTATGGTTCCAGGTATCGCCCGTACATTCCATATCGGTATGAGGGGCATTCCTGAGCACGTTATCCTCAGTGTCAGCCTTGCCCTGTTTGATTTCCATGATCTCACCGTAAATGGCCTTCATGGCGTCGATAAAGCGGTTGAGTTCGGCCAGTGACTCGCTTTCCGTTGGTTCGACCATCAGGGTTCCGTGAACAGGGAATGAGAGGGTCGGTGCGTGAAATCCGTAGTCCATAAGCCTTTTGGCGATGTCGGCTTCGGAGATCCCGGCTTCCTGTTTAAAATTGCGGCATTCGAGGATCAGCTCATGGCCCACCCTGCCCCGTTCACCGCAATAAAGGGTTTTAAACTCCTCCCGCAGCATCCGGGCAATATAATTGGCGTTCAGGATGGCCACCCGGGTGGCTTTGGTCAGACCTTCCCCGCCAAGCATCCTGATATAGGCATGGGATATGGTCAGGATGCTCGCACTGCCATAAGGTGCAGCAGCCACTCCGGGTATTCCATTGACGCCGCCGGTGCTCACAACGGGGTGTGAAGGGAGGAATTCCACCAGGTGATGGGCCACGCCGATCGGCCCGACCCCGGGTCCGCCGCCGCCGTGAGGGATGGCGAAAGTCTTATGAAGATTCAGGTGGCAGACATCGGCACCGATAATACCCGGGTTGGTCAACCCGACCTGGGCATTCATATTCGCCCCGTCCATATAGACCTGTCCGCCATTCCCATGGATGATGGCTATCATCTCACAGATCTGTTCCTCGAACACCCCGTGGGTGGAAGGGTAGGTGATCATGAAGGCCCCCAGTCGTTCCTTGTTTTCGACAGCCTGCTGGCGAAGGTCTTCCATGTCAATGTTTCCCCTCTCGTCGCAACGGACGACCACGACCTGCATGCCGGCCATAACGGCGCTGGCAGGGTTCGTGCCGTGAGCGGATGCCGGAATCAGCACCACGTTGCGGCGACCTTCCCCCCGGCTTTCGTGGTACGCCCTGATCACCATCAGACCCGTGTATTCACCTGCTGCGCCGGAGTTAGGCTGGAACGAGATCTCCTCCAATCCGGTGATCTCCCGCAGATCCCTGGCAAGCTCGCTGAAGAGCTGGTGGTATCCTTCTACCTGGTCGATGGGAACGAACGGGTGTACCACGGCGAATTCGGGCCACAGAAAGGCGAATAGCTCATTGGCCGCATTGAGTTTCATTGTGCACGAACCAAGTGAGATCATGGAATGGGTCAGCGAAAAGTCTTTCCGCTCCAGCATCTTGATATAGCGCATCATCTCGGTTTCCGAATGGTACTGATGGAAGACCCCTTCGGTGAGAAAATCGCTCTGGCGCTGAAATTTCGGGTCGAATCCATAGACGGAAAGCAATGACCCGACCATGGTGTACTTTTTTCCGGACCACCCGGGCGAAGACATCGATGAGGGTATTGATATCGGCCACACTGACCGTTTCATCCAGGCTCAGGTTGATGGTCCCGTCGTCATTGTAGCGCAGGTTGATCTCCTTCTCCAGGGCTGCTTCCCTGATTTTTTCGATATCCACGCCATCGGGAAGTTCGATCTTCAGGGTGTCGAAGAAACCGGCGTTAACCGGCTTGTACCCCAGTTCCTTGAGTTTTTCTTCGAGGGTGCAGGTGGCGAAATGGATATAGCCGGCGATCTTTCTCAGCCCGCCGGGCCCGTGGTAAACGGCGTACATCCCGGCCATGGTGGCAAGCAGGGCCTCAGCGGTGCAGATGTTCGACGTGGCTTTTTCACGCTTAATGTGTTGCTCCCTTGTCTGAAGGGCCATCCGTAAGGCGGGATTTCCGTGACGGTCGACCGAGACGCCGATGATCCTTCCGGGCATATTGCGTTTGAACTTTTCACGGGTGGCAAAATACGCCGCATGGGGACCACCGAATCCCATCGGGATACCGAAGCGTTGTGTCGATCCGACAACCACGTCGGCATCCCATTCACCCGGGGGAGTGAGCATCACCAGGCCCATGATGTCGGCGATAACCCCGGCCAAAAGACCATGGTCATGGGCATCCTGGACCAGCTGGCGATAGTCGCACACTTCCCCGTCGGAATTGGGATATTGAACCATGCACCCGAAGAATGTCTCATCGGGTACGAACGATCTGAAATCGCCGGTCACCAGCTCAATGCCAACAGGCCTGGCCCGTGTGCCAAGTACGGCAAGGGTCTGCGGAAATATCTTACTGTCGACGAAGAACTTATGAACGCCGTTTCTGACGGCTTCCCTGGACCTCAGACTGAACATCATGGTCATGGCTTCGGCCGCTGCGGTGGCTTCATCGAGCAGCGATGCATTGGCCATTTCCATCCCGGTGAGATCGATGATCATCGTCTGGAAGTTCAGCAGGGCTTCAAGCCGCCCCTGGCTGATCTCGGCCTGGTATGGCGTATACGACGTGTACCATACCGGGTTCTCGAGAATGTTCCGGCGTATGACCGAAAGGGTGACCGTGCCGTAATAGCCCGTGCCGATATATGATCTGAAAAGCTTGTTTTTCTTACCGATCTCCCGGATTTGCTGTAAGTATTCATATTCACTTAAGCCGGGTCCGATGTTCAAGGGTTGCCGCAGGCGAATGGACCGCGGCAGGGTCTGATCAATCAGTTCATCAAGGGTGGCGACCCCAATAAGATCCAGCATCTCCTGGATTTCCGAATCCCTCGGCCCGATGTGACGATCAGAAAAACGGTCTGTAATCATCTTTGCGCGATTATTGATTTAAAATGAATGTTGCGGAAGGTTGCCCAAAATTAATACCTGGCATTTTTAATCTAAACAAATGGAATATGTTTAACAACTCTATCACCCTCACTTGAGAAAAGGATTATGCATTCGTTCCTGCCCGATGGTGGTTGCCGGGCCATGGCCCGGATAAACACGGTAGCCGTCATCGAATGTCAGCAGTTTTTCCCTGATGCCTCTGATCAGGGTGGCATGGTCACCTCCCCCGAGATCCGACCGCCCCACGCTGCCACTAAAGAGAACGTCGCCGGTGATGAGGTATTGTCCGGCCGGTATTGCAGAGGACCACCGACCCCGGAGAGTGACCGGGAACATGGAGAACCGTGACCGATGAGCCGCCGAAGATGACCTTTTCCCCTTCTTCCAGAAAGTGGTCCGGGACGGGCGGCCGTTCGATGTTAAAGCCGAACATCAGGCCCTGCTCGACAGCCTTGTTGAGAAGGAAAAGATCAGCCTCGTGCAGCATGAACGGGATGCCGTAAAGCTCCCTGAAATATCCTACGCCCGGGAGATGGTCGACATGGGCATGGGTATTGACGATGGCGACAGGCTTCAGCCCGTTGCCGCTGATGTAGTCTTCCAGGGTTTTCCGCTCCGCCCCGTCATGGCATGCGGGGTCGATCATAAGGCATGAACCGCTCTCATCGGCCAGCACATAGCTGTTCACCTGGAAGGGGTTGAAAACAAATGTTCTGATCCCTGTCATCGCCTGATTTTTTTTAACCCGATTTGCCTTTCAACAAAGGAACGAAAGCAAAGTTCCCGTGTTCGGTACGGAAAAAGTTCTGTTCATCTTCCTTGACAATCTTAATCATCTTCTGACCCGCACTTCCGCCAACAGGAATGACCATGATCCCTCCCGCCGCCAGCTGGTTGAAAAGTTCCTCCGGCACATCGGGGGCTCCGGCGGTGACCAGGATCCTGTCGAAAGGCGCATATGCCGGGATGCCCTCGTAGCCGTCACCGTAATAGAACCGGGCCTTGTAGCCCAGCTCCGAAAGGATGCTCTGGCTTTTGAGGAACAACTCACGCTGCCGTTCAATGGTAAATACCCGGGCTCCCATCTCGAGGAGCACCGCTGTCTGGTATCCCGATCCGGTGCCGACCTCGAGGACTTTTAACCTCGGTTTGACCTCGAGAAGCTGGGTCTGGAACGCAACTGTAAAAGGCTGCGAAATGGTTTGCCCCGCACCGATGGGAAAAGCCTGGTCACTGTATGAAAATTTAACAAAGGAACTGTCCATGAACCGGTGCCGGGGTACCCTGTTGATCGCCTCCAAAACAGCCTCATCGGTGATCCCCTTGTTGCGGATCTGCTCAACGAGCTTCTTGCGCAGGCCTTTATGAAGGTAAGAGTCTTTCATCATCTTTGTAATGCCATGCAAATTTAGCTTTATCAACAGAAATAGTTGAAAAGTATGGCAACTATTTATCCCCAAATGTCCACAAATACGTTAAGTTTACCTGCAGAATTCAGTCATCCATGATACGTACAGCTCTCATCGGCCCATCGGAAAATGCGGAGGTCTACAAGGGAATCATCAGGCAATGTGAGGGATATGTCACCGGCGGAAGTGACACCACCGCGAGAGAGAGACTGACCGGCCACTTCGTTCCGGCAGCCGATTGGCTGGATTCCACCGATGCACTGGTCTTCACCTCACGGGAGGACCAGTCGTTCGAAGTGATCAGGGATGCGCTGAAATATGGCCGTCACGTTCTGATGTACCCCGACCCCATTTTACCTTTCCACCAGACCGACCACCTGCGGAGGATCGCCGAAGAGGCCGGGGTGTTGCTGTATGTGGCCCACCACTTCCATGACAAATCCCTCCTGGATATCTTCCAGGAACATTGTCCGCATCCCGAATACCTCAACATCTCCAGGCATTGTGTGGGAAAGATTCCCTGCAATGAGAACAACATCCGGGAATGCCTGTATTTCGAGATCATCTCCCTCCTGGCCCTCAACCGGTTCCCGCTGAGAAAATACACCTTTATTTCCGTGCCCTTTTATTCGCCCGACCCATCGCTGATCGTGGTCAGACTGGAATTTACCAATGGCTCGGCCGCCAGCCTGACGCTGAACCAGTTTTCCGGGCAGCATTCCAGAACGATCGAGTTATTTTCGGCCGATACCATGGTCAGCTCCGGAACCGGTGAAGACGTCGTCCGGATCATGAAAAATAAACCGATGCGCACGATGGAGGTCCCCACGTCACAGGATGGGCTCTATGAGATCAACCTCATCGAGGACATGATGCATTTTTTCCAGCTAATCCGGAAGAAATCCTTTCCGGCCGACCATTATATTTCCGGGATCATGGCCCATAAAATTGCCGCTGAGATCACCCGGAAGCTGAGCCCTGAAACGGCTTCAAGACCGCAGTGAAAAGCATTAAAAAATATTACTTTTGCATACCAAACCCGGGCTTTTTACGTTTTAAAGTCCTGACTTTACCTACTTACGCTGGAGATGGACAACAGGAAACAGATATTCAAATATCTGATATCAGACTATGCTTCAGCTCTGGCCAGCTGGACTTTGTTTTTTAGCTTCCGTAAAATTTATGTCGAACCTCTGAAATTCGGTTACCATATCCCGCTGAATTTCTCGTTCACATTTTTTCTCGGCCTCGCTCTCATTCCCTTTTTCTGGCTTCTGGTATATTACCTTACCGGGTATTACCGCGATGTTTTCAGGAAATCGAGGCTCAACGATATCCTCCAGACTTTCCTTCAGACCCTCACCGGTACACTTATTCTCTTTTTCCTCCTGCTCCTCGACGATGAGATCAATACCTATAAAAATTACTACCTTCTCTTTTGCGTCCTCTTCAGCCTTCATTTCATCCTGACTCTTATCCCACGTTACCTGCTCACTACCGCGGTTTCAAAGAAGATCCGAAGCCGGATCATCAGCTTTCCCACCCTGATGATCGGAAGCAATATGCAGGCTGTGGAAGTGCTCAGGGAGATCAAGGAAGAAGCACAATCGTATGGAAACCGGGTCGTGGGATTTCTCAACGTCCAGGTAAAGACGCACTACCAGCTTTCCGATTATTTGCCGCACCTGGGTGACATGCACGACCTGGAGCGGGTCTTAAAGGAACAGCGCATCGAAGAGGTGATCATTGCCCTTGAACCGTCCGAACATCTTGAATTTTCCACCATCCTCAACAAGCTGAGCCTTTGCGACGTGGTGATCAAAGCCATTCCAAGCATGGAAGATATCCTTGCCGGGAAAGTCAAGATGACCCAGCTCTTCGGCACGCCGCTCATCCAGATTTCGCATGAACTGATGCCGGTATGGCAGTCGAATATCAAACAGCTACTCGACTATTTCATCTCCGCCCTGGCCTTGATCATCTGTTCTCCGCTCATCCTCTTCCTGGCGGCAGGCGTGAAGCTCTCTTCACCCGGTCCCATCCTCTATTCCCATGAACGCATCGGTAAATACGGGAAACCGTTCCGCATCTTTAAATTCCGGTCCATGTATGTGAATGCCGAGCAAAACGGCCCGGAGCTTTCCAGCAAAATGGATAACCGGCTCACCCATTTCGGGAGGTTTATGCGGAAATACCGTCTCGATGAAATCCCCAACTTTTTAAATGTCCTTCTCGGGGATATGTCGCTGGTGGGTCCCAGGCCCGAACGCCAGCATTTCATCGACCAGATCACGAAAAAGGCCCCGCATTATGTCCACCTCCATAAGGTAAAACCAGGCATTACTTCCTGGGGTCAGGTCAAGTACGGCTATGCAGAAAACGTGGAGCAGATGATCAAACGTCTGAGGTACGATATCCTCTACATTGAAAACATGTCGCTCCTGGTCGATATGAAGATCCTGCTTTACACGATCCTGACGATCTTCCACGGTAGGGGCGTTTGATGTGCTCATTCCCCGAGCCGGTGCACCGAGAGGGCAGTATACACCGGACCCTCTTCCGTGAGAATACTTTCGTAATAGACCAGCTCTTTCGCTTCGACCTGGAGGAATTTGGTGTCGCGGTACTTTTCAAGTACCTCCTCGGCCTGATCCCCGTTTTTAAGCTTCCGGATCCTTCCCAGTGTCAGGTGTGGCCGGAAAGGACGGTCGTCGGTTTTAAAACCACGGACGGCCAGCCGCTTTTCGAGATCATCACGGACCTGCTGCATCTTCCCGGTCTCGCTGAGACCCAGCCATAAAACCCGGGGGTGATTCAGGTTTTTAAAGATTCCCATTCCCGAAACATGGAACCGGAAAGGAGCATAATCCCGAGCCGTCTCTTCGAGGATCTGTTGGATGACAGGGATTTCGTTCTCTCCCGTATTCCCGAAAAAATGCAGCGTGATATGGAAATTTCCGGGCTTCGTCCAGGTTATCCGTTCTTCGTCGAATGCCTTCCGGATCTCTTCGATCTGTTCACTGAAGATCGTTCCGGCAGGGATCACGATGCCAACAAAAGTTCTCTTCACCTGTTTCTTTCTTTATAGAGCACAGGCATTTGGAATGCCGGGTGCAATGTGTTATTTTAGATTAACAAATTTAAAAAAGATCAGATCATGAGTCACCCAAAAAAGTTCGCCGTTGTATTGTCCGGATGCGGTGTATACGACGGGTCGGAAATCCACGAGGCCACGCTCACCCTTTATGCCATTTCCAAAAATGGCGGCGAATATGATATTTTTGCCCCCGACGTCCCCCAGCACCACGTGGTGAATCATCTAACGGGCGAAGAGATGCAGGAAACACGCAGCGTGCTCGTCGAATCCGCCCGGATCGCCAGAGGTAAGATCACCCGGCTGATCGAGTTCGACGCTTCGGCATATGATGCCGTCATCTTCCCCGGCGGTTACGGTGCAGCCAAAAATCTCTCCACCTGGGCCTTTGACGGGCCGGAAGCTTATGTTCTTCCTGAAGTGGAGACCTGTATCCACGACATGGTGAAAGCCGGCAAGCCCATCGGTGCACTCTGTATCGCGCCCGTGATCCTCGCCAGGGTCCTGGGTGATGTCAAAGTTACCATCGGTGACGACCAGGAAACGATCGAGGGCCTTCAAAAGGCAGGGGCCACGCACGTTAAAACCACCCATGGACAGATCATCGTCGATGAAAAGTACAACATTGTCACCTCACCCTGTTACATGCTCGATGCCACCATCGCCCAGGTCGGCGAAGGAGCAGAAAATGTGGTGAAAAAATTGATGGAAATGATCGGCTGAAGGCCCCATTCAGCCTGAGATTTCTGACAAATCACCCGGGAAATTCTTCCGCCGGCGGACCTGACTTGCCTCCGCCGCGGTCTCCTCTCTCAAAACGGAATGGGGTACTGGCATATGTTCCTGCCAAAATCGCAAACTCTCACAGGCATTTCAACGTATGACCCGGAGGGCAAGGGAAACGCGGCCGGTAAGCAATCCGGAACCCAGCAAAACAACTTCCTGCGTGAAATCAGGCACCATAATTCATGGTTTCGGCAAAAATTTTGATAAATGATTCCCGTTATTATAGTATTAATGCTGAAATTCATGGTATGAGAAGAGGGTTGATCATACTGTTTTTTGTATCCATCATCTGTGTTCCTGCCCGCCTGGCGGCCCAGGGAGGTGTACATGTGATGAAAGCACGGGTCATCAACGGCGATACCATCCTGGTCTCGGATCTGCCCGAGGTGAGCATCTACCCTTCTTACAAATACCGGAACCGTTGGGACTACTGGCGCTACCAGCGGCTGGTGAAAAATGTCAAAACCGTCTACCCTTATGCCAAGCTGGCCGCGCAGAAACTCCAGGAAATCGACCGGACCCTGGCAACCATCAAGGGAGAGAAAAAACGTAAGCAGTACATTAAACTGTCGGAAAAACAGATGATGGATGATTTTGAAGGCGACATCAAAAATCTCACCATTACCCAGGGCAGGATCCTTCTCAAGCTGATCGACCGCGAAACGGGCAACACCACCTATTATATCCTGCAGGATTTGAAAGGCAATTTCTCCGCCGTATTCTGGCAAACTATCGCCCGGGTTTTTGGTTCCAACCTCAAATCGGAATATGACCCTCTCGGGGAAGACCGGCTGATCGAACAGATCGTCCTGATGATCGATGCCGGTCAGCTTTAATCATTTTTACCGCCGCGCTTAAGACTGGCTTAAGGAAGGCTTAACGTTTCCCGGATCCCCTGAAGAGACACCGCGGGTTTTCCTTCCCCATCAAAACAGTTCCGAATAGGCTTCCCTGACTTCCGTAAAAGCCGTGCACCGATGATTACGGGCACGCTGACCCGTCACGTCGCGCCTGCTCTCTCCGTTTCCGGGCCGGCCTTTTTCCCGCTCCGTTCCAATCCCGGCAAAAGTTCCCATTAACAATTATTTAAACAATTCATAAAGATTTATATGGCTGCGGTCTGACCGAATCTCCTGAATTTTGTCACAACGATCTTCTTCAATGAAAGTGCCTGATAAAGAAGGCATTCCGGTTTGGGCCGGGGAAATGAATGATTTTTTGAAAAACGGTCACTATGAAAAGAATACTTTTACTCATTCACCTGATACTTTTTACAGCTTTCGCCTATTCCCAGAAAGGGACGATCACAGGCACCGTGACGGATGCCAGGACAGGGGAAACACTCGTGGGATGCAACGTGGTCATCCAGGGCACGACAACCGGCACGATCACCGACCTCAACGGCCGGTTCAAACTTGAAAACAGAACTCCCGGTGATTACAACCTCGTGATTTCCTATATTTCCTACGACCGGCAAACGGTCAGGGTAACCGTTCCGGCCAGCGGGGAAGCCCATATTGATGTAGCACTCCAGCCGGCGTCCGAGGCGATCGAAGATGTCAAGGTGATCGCACACAGGCGCTCGAATACCGAATCCTCAATGATCGCGTCCATTAAGGCCAGCAACATTGCCACATCAGGAATCTCCAGCCAGCAGATCTCCAAATCGGAAGACAAGGACGCTTCGGAAGTGGTGAGAAGGATTCCGGGAGTGACCATCCGCGACGGGAAATTTATCATCGTCAGAGGACTCATCGAACGGTACAACACCGTTTGGCTCAACGGGGCGAGCACACCCAGTTCTGATCCTGACATCCGCGCCTTTTCCTTCGATGTCATCCCGGCCTCTGCCATCGATCACATCCTGATCTACAAGACGCCGGCGCCGGAACTTCCGGCCGATTTTGCCGGCGGTGCTATCCAGATCTTCACCCAGACCAATGCCGATGAGAACAGCTTTAAAATCGGCTATGCCACAGGATACAACAACCAAACCACCTTCCGGAACTTCCAGACCTACAAGGGCGGCAAATACGACTGGCTTGGCATCGATGACGGGACACGGGCGCTTCCCGTGGGGTTCCCTGCCGATCTGTCCAATATCGAAGACAACCCCACCCCGGCTGATGTCGCCATGGTCAACAAGCTGGGAAAATCATTCAATAAGATCTGGACGTATTCACCCGTGAATGCGGCGCCCAACCAGTCTTTCATAGCCACGCTCAAACACCGGTTCCTCCTCGGCCATGCTTCCCTGGTCAACATCACGGCCGTGAATTATTCCTCCGATTTCGAAACCAGCCGGCCCTACAAAGCCGCCTACGACGGTTATGATGTCCGGCAGGACACCCCTTATTTCCGGCACCAGTTCGATGATACCCGTTTTGCCCGGAGTGTCCGCGCCGGCGCCCTGATGAACTGGGTGCTGGTCTTCGGTAATAACCAACGCATCGAATTCTCCAACCTCTTCAACCAGTCGGGTCTCAACCGGACCTCCCTACGGGAGGGCTATGACAAGGCATCGTCCATCCGGGTGAAACAGTACGAACTGTTCTTCCAGAGCCGTTCAACGTACACCGGGCAACTCCGAGGAAGCCATAATTTCAGCGATATGGCCAGCCATTTCGACTGGACACTCGGCTATTCCTATGCCAACAGAAACCAGCCCGATACACGCCGGGTGACCGAAGCCCGCGATATGGGCGCCGACCCTTCCGCGCCTTACTATTTCCAGCTCTCCAATTTCCCCGATCCCAGGCTCCTGGGAAGGCTTTACATCTACAATAACGAGAAGATCTACAATTTCGCCGGCAATTTTGACCACACCTTCGATTTGAACGGCTTCAAACCCCAGGTCAAAGCCGGGGTCTACCTCGAGAGGAGGTCCAGGGATTTCAGGGCCCGGAATATCGGCTATGTCCTGGCGAACTTCAGCAACTACCAGCTCCTGATCCCTCCCATCGACTCGATCATGCAGGATAAAAACATTGACTTTTACAGCGGCCTCCGGGTGGCCGAAAACACCGGGAAGACCGATTCATACAAAGCCCGCAACGTGCTTAATGCCGGTTATGCCGCCGTGAAGCTCCCCATGGACCGGTTTACAGTGTATACCGGTGTGAGAATCGAAAACAACGACCAGCAGCTGTCGCTTTTCCAAAGCACCCGGCCTTCGTTTGAACGAAAGAAAACAGACCTCTTTCCCTCCGCAAACATCACCTACCATTTCAACCCGAAAACCCTCCTGCGAGCTGCCTATGGCAGAAGCGTCAACCGGCCTGAATTCAGGGAGATCTCACCCTTCATCTATTATGATTTTGAACAATACGCCTCCGTTTACGGGGACACCCTGCTGAAGAACTGCTATATCGACAATTACGATCTCCGGCTCGAATACTACCCGTCGCCGGGGCAAATGATCTCATTCGGGGGATTCTACAAGAACTTCGATAATACCATCGAAGCCCAGCTTTTCAATAACGGAAGCGACCTGAACTACCGGTTTCACAATACCCTGCACGCTAAGAGTCTCGGCCTGGAGCTGGATGTCAGGAAAAACTTCGCCGGACTTACCGGTGCGGGAAATATCACGAGTGTGCTCAGGGACCTGACGGTCATTTTCAATGCATCGTGGATCTACAGCCAGGTGAAGGATACGGCGGCTGACGCCCGCGAAGGCGCACGGCCCATGCAGGGACAGTCACCCTATATTGTAAATGGGGGACTATACTGGCATAACACCCGGCACAGGATAGATGCCACGGTCATGTACAATGTCATCGGGAAAAGGATCGCCTATGTCGGAGACACCCAGATCCCCCATACCTGGGAACTGCCGCGCAATTCACTCGACCTCACCTTTATGAAGGAAGTGGGAAAATACCTGGAGATCAAGGCTGGTGTGAAAAACCTCCTCAATGAGCCGGTAAGCTTCGTCCAGGATTACGACTTCACACAGAACCCGGGTCAGAAACAGATCCGGCAGGTGGATTACCGTACATACGCCACAGGAACCGTTTTTAAGCTCGGACTTTCCTTCATCTTCTGATTCCGGGTGTGCCCTTCCTCACCACGATACCTGCCCCGGACCCTGTCTGGTTTTCCGTCCCGGCGGTGAACCGGCAGCTGGAAAACGGCCGGGCAGAGGCCGTTCAGAACTCCACCGAAAACGGTCCTTCAAAATTCAGTTTGCATTAACACTAATTTAAGGCCATCTGTCCATCATTCCTTTGAAACGCCAGCCATCATTGGCATTTCCGATCTCAGAACCCCTCTCCTGCCCCTACAGAGTATACAGGCAAATTTAAGCATAAGATAAAAGTACATTAAGGCACAGGGCCTCACGTTGCCCTAACTTTGGAGCATGAAAAACATAAAACATAAAACCATGAAACACATTTTACTCACCATCATTCTTGTATCCGTCATTCTTTTCGGAATGCAGGCACAACCTTCCATCGACAACCCCTTCTTCGAACAAGTGGATTACCGGGGGGCGTTCAATTCAACCGACGACTGGACATCAGGCTGGACGGAGTTCAACCCGCAGATCCATGTCTATCCCGCCGTGACCGACACCCTGGGAAACGGGGTGACAACGACCGGCACCCCGTTCGAAATTACGGGGAGCATGACCCTCGATGCTTCGAAAGTGTATCTTTTGCGCGGTTGGGTCTACATCGTTAACGGAGGCACGCTGACCATCCCGGCCGGAACGATCATCCGGGGTGAAAAATCTTCCCAGGGGGCCATCCTGGCTGAACGCGGGGGCAAGCTCATTGCCAGCGGCACGGCTACCAATCCTGTCATTTTCACATCTAACCAGTCACCCGGTGCACGGGCGGCATCCGATTGGGGCGGCATTGTTCTCTGCGGCAAAGCGCCCACAAACCAAAATGATCCCCAGATCGAAGGCGGTCCCCGCTCCCATTTCGGTGGTTCAAATCCGGCCGACAATTCCGGGAGCCTGACTTACGTCCGGATCGAATTTGCCGGTTATCCCTTCCAGCCCAACAAGGAGATCAACGGACTGACGTTCGGTGGCGTGGGCTCTGGCACCGCCATCGATAACATCGAGGTGTCATACAGCGGCGATGATTCGTATGAGTGGTTCGGGGGAACCGTCAATTGTAAACACCTGATCGCTTATAAAGGTCTCGACGATGACTTCGACACCGATTTCGGGTATTCGGGAATGGTGCAGTTCGGTGTCGGCCTTCGTGATCCGAATATTGCCGATATCTCCACCTCGAACGGATTCGAATCGGACAATTACGATCCGGGCATCAATGCTTCCGACACCACCAAAGATGCCCCCTATACCGCCGCCATCTTTTCAAATATCAGTCTCTTCGGACCTCTGGCCTCGCCCTCCACACCCCACAATCCCCAGTTCGGCCGGGGCGCCCACCTTCGCCGGAATACCATGCTCCAGATCTACAACACCGTCATCGCCGGGGAAGTCAAAGGCCTCTTTATCCAGGGGCCGACGGTCGAAAACGCCGTGAACGGCCTGCTGAAAGTCAGGAATTCCGTCATGGCCGGTTGTGGAACCTGGTTCGAGGTCGATGCCGCTGATGCTTCAATACCCTGGGATATCGCTGCCGAACGAAACTGGTACTTCACCCCCGCTTTCGAAAACGATACCCTGACCTCTGTGAATGACCTGAAGTACACCGATCCATTCAACCAAAGCGGCAACCCCGGCTGGATGCTGGAGGTCAGTTCTCCGCTGCTCACGGGATCCTACTGGAGCCCTGAAGCGGTGGAACCGGTCATGACCTCCCTGGCAGTCAGGGTCTACCCCAATCCGGTGAGCGACCAGGCGGTGATCGAATTCCGCAATGAAAACCAGGTCCCCTTCACCTTTGAGGTGTACGCTCTCGATGGCCGGGTGGTCAGGCGAGCCGACAATATCAGGGACAGCCGGGTGATCTTCCAACGCGGCAACCTCCCCGCCGGTATCTATGCCTACCGGCTGAGTGGCAACCATTCCACGGCTTCGGGCAAGCTCATCGTCAGGTAAACCTTCGACACGGTAATTTCCTCCACTGCCACAGAACATTGCCTCTGTGGCAGTTTTCTTTTTGTTATATTTGCAGGTGGAAGGAAGGTAAAGCCGGCAAACATTAGCTTCCTTCCATTGTTAGAAAATGTAAACCCGAGCGAATGAGTCAAAACCCAAATGACAGAGAATATACAAACGGAGAGATCACGGTATTCTGGAAACCTTCCAAATGCATTCACGCCACCACCTGCTTCAGGGAACTCCTTGAAGTTTACAATCCGAGAAAACGCCCGTGGGTAAATATGAATGGTGCTTCAACCGACAAGATCATCGAAGTGACCAATAAATGCCCCACCCAGGCGATTTCGTGGAAGTACAACAGTGAGCTCGATCATGTTCCCGGCCGGAATGCAGAGGTTGAAAAAGAAGAAACGCCGGAGACCGTTTACGAGGAGAAGGAAAAGGACGCCAATGAGGTCAAGATACAGATCATGAAAAACGGACCGATCCTGGTCGAAGGGGATTTCAAGGTGATCGGCCCTGACGGTAACGTGCTGAGGACGATGATCATGACATCCTTCTGCCGTTGCGGTCATTCACATAACCAGCCGTATTGCGACGGCACACACCGGAAAATTGGATTTAAGGACGATAACAATGACTGAACAAACGAAACTGGCGCTGTTTAAAGCCCAGAGGAACGGCCCGCTACAGGTCAGCGGAACCTTCACCATCACCGGACCCGATGGCAAAGAGATCAAGGTTGAAGGGCCCGTTGAGCTCTGCCGCTGCGGCGGATCATCCACCAAGCCCTTCTGCGACGGCACCCACGAGATAAACGGTTTCAACGGTTGATCCCGGCTCTCCGGCCCGTGACCCGCTCAATGGTTTCCCTTTTTAACCCTCCCAACGATATGTGGATCATCCTCTTCAGCCTCCTGGCAGGCACCGTGGCCGGATATTTCCTCCGGAGGAAGACAATGGTGAACAAAACGGCTGATGCCGTCGGCACGTATATCATCTATCTGTTGCTTTTCATTATGGGACTCCGCGTGGGTACCAATCCCGATATCATGTCCCAGGCCGGCACGCTTGGCCTCCAGGCACTTCTGATTGCCCTTTTCGCCCTGGCCGGCTCGGTCATCCTTTCCTGGATCGTTTACCCCCTGTTTTTCCGCCATGAAGACTAGCCTGCTCATCATCGTTTTTTTCCTCCTGGGCCTGGTGATCGGCAGAGCCAACCTGGTACCTGAAGGCTTCCCCCTGGGAGCCTCTCTGCAATGGACGCTGGTCCTGCTCATGATTTTCATCGGTTTATCCTTTGGCAGCGATCCCAGGCTACGGGAGATCCTCGGCAACGGTGAATGTCCGGCTCCTGGTCGTTCCCGCCACCACCGTCGCCGGCACTTTCCTGGGTGTCGGGCTCTACAACCTGCTCTTCAGCCAGATCGATCCGCGCGATGCTTTCGCCGTGGGGGCCGGTTTCGGCTATTACAGCCTCTCCGGGATCATGATCAGTGAGTTCTCCGGTGAAAAGATGGGCATCGTGGCCCTGCTGGCCAATGTTTGCCGTGAAATTTTCACCCTGCTTTTTGCCCCCGCCATCGCCAGGCTGTTCGGGAAGACAGCTGCCGTCTCCAGCGGCGGCGCCACCTCCATGGACACCACGCTGCCGGTGATCGTCAGGGCCGCCGGGAAGGACTACCTCATCATCTCCCTGTTGCATGGCATCATCCTGACCATTCTCGTGCCTTTTATTATTACCCTTTTATACCGGGCTTTTTGAAGCCGGTTATTATCTTTGTGTCACCTAACGAAAGGACAGGAGATGCAAAAAACGATTCATGCCGGGGTGACTTCGGAAATCGGCGAGCTGGAAGCCGTGATGCTGCACACTCCCGGGCCCGAAGTGGAGAACATGACCCCGCTCAATGCGGAGAGGGCATTATACAGCGACATCCTCAACCTCTCCGTGGCCACGAAGGAATATGCACAGATGAAATCCATCCTCGACAGGCTGACCACCACGCTGTCGGTCGATGACCTGCTGGTGGATGTGCTGAAAAACCCGGTGGTCAAAGAAATGCTCGTCCGGAACGTCTGCATCCGCGAAGGCGTGAGCACCCTCATCGACGGTCTTCTCGACCTGTCGCCCAGTGACCTTGCCATCCGGCTTATTGAAGGCATGCCCCTGAAACGCGACAACCTGACCTCTTTTCTGACCAAGGACAGCTATTCCCTGCGTCCGCTGCACAATTTCTTTTTTACCCGCGACAGTTCGACCACGGTCTACGACAATGTCCTTATCTCCCGGATGGCCACCCGGGTTCGTGCACGCGAGACGCTCCTTATGCAGGCCATCTTCGATAACCATCCCAACCTGGTGACCACCACCTGCAACCCCGAGGAGTTTGAACATTTCGACCCGGCCATCAGCATTGAAGGCGGCGACATCCTCATCGCCCGTGATGATATCATCCTCATCGGTATCGGTGCCCGGACCTCCACACAGGGTGTCGATTTTCTCCTCGACCAGCTGAAAGCCAAAAAGGATACCCGGCATGTCATCGTCCAGGAACTCCCTCCGGAGCCCGAATCCTTCATCCATCTCGACATGGCCTTCACCTTCCTCGACATAAACGCATGCCTGATCTTCGAACCGCTGATCACCCGGCCCAACCGGTATGTCACCGTTCATATCACCCTCGATAACGGGAAGGTGACCTCCATTGAGAATGTAAAAAGCATTCCCGATGTCCTCCGGGAGCTGGGGATGGACCTTGAACTTCTCTATTGCGGGGGAAGGAAGGACCCGATGATACAGGAACGTGAACAATGGCACAGTGGAGCGAATTTCTTTGCCGTGGGACCGGGAAAAGTCATCGGATATTCGCGGAATGTCAGGACGCTGGAGGACATGAACAACCATGGCTACGAGATCCTCCGGGCCAAGGACATCCTCAGCGGGAAAACCGATCTGTCGGGTTACACGCGGTATGCCATCACCATCGATGGTTCAGAGCTCGCCCGGGGTGGCGGCGGTGCCAGGTGCATGACAATGCCCGTGCGACGCCGGAATGTGTCGTGGTAAAACAAGCGGATCTGTATGCCAATCGGGCGCCACACAGCGGCGACCCGGAACATTCCAGGTGAACCGTGTCAGACAAGCTCCTTAACGCGATCGGCGGCTTCTTTAAGGGTGATGGCGGAATAGACCTTCAGCCCGGAATCGTCGATGATCTTCTTCCCTTCCTCGGCATTGGTTCCCTGTAGCCTGACGATAACCGGGACGGGGATATTGCCGATCTTCCGGTAGGCTTCGACCACGCCGGTCGCCACTCGGTCACACCTGACGATCCCTCCGAAAATGTTGATCAGGATGGCTTTGACATTCGGATCCTTCAGGATGATCCTGAAGCCGGCTTCCACGGTCTGGGCGTTGGCTGTCCCTCCCACATCGAGGAAGTTGGCCGGGTCACCGCCCGAAAGTTTGATGATATCCATGGTGGCCATGGCCAGCCCGGCGCCATTCACCATACAGCCGACATTACCGTCCAGTTTGACGAAATTGAGGTCGTACTTGCCGGCCTCAACTTCCGTGGGATCCTCTTCATTGAGGTCGCGCATCTCATTGTAGTCGGGATGACGGAACAAGGCATTGTCTTCGAGGTTGACCTTTGCATCGGCGGCGAGGATCAGATCATCGGAGGTTTTAAAAACCGGGTTGATCTCGAAAAGAGAGGAATCGGAGGCAACGTAAGCCGCGTAGAGGGCTGTCACGAACCTGATCATTTCCTTGAAGGCTTTGCCTTCCAGTCCGAGTTTAAAGGCGATGCGACGGGCCTGAAAGGGCAGCAGGCCGGTTTTAGGATCGATCTCTTCCCGGAAGATCAGGTGGGGTGTTTTTTCAGCCACCGTTTCGATATCCATCCCGCCTTCGGTTGAATACATGATGATGTTACGGCCGGTGGCCCGGTTCAGCAGCACGCTCATGTAGAATTCACGGACCTCGCTTTCCCCGGGATAGAAGATCCCCTGTTCGACAAGGACTTTATGAACGGTTTTCCCTTCGGGTCCCGTCTGGTGTGTGACCAGCTTCATTCCGAGGATGGCGCGGGCATATTGTTTCACTTCATCGAGTGACTTTGCGATTTTCACGCCGCCGCCTTTTCCCCGGCCTCCGGCATGGATCTGGGCTTTAACGGCAAAGGTATCCGATCCCGTCTGGGCCTGGATTTTCCGGGCCGCTTCGATGGCGCCTTCGGGTGAATCGGCGATGAATCCAAGCGGCACGGCCACCCCAAAACTTTTTAAGATCGATTTGCCCTGGTATTCATGAATGTTCATATCAGTCCATTTTTTAAGTTATCGTTCAGAATCTCCGGCGCATGAGGTCTGCCACCTGCAGGCATTTTCCAGCTTGCGGAAAACGATAGCGGCGATGCGTTCTTTCAAGAGAACGAAAATATCCATTTTTTTTTACTTAAGTAAGCTTTAAATCCATATTTTAGCAAATTCAACCGGGATATGAGAAAGCTCAGTATCGAAGAATTAAACAGGCTGACCGCGGAGGAGTTCAAAAAAGCCGCGAAAAATCCGGTCATTGTCATCCTCGACAACATCCGGAGCCTGAACAATGTGGGTTCCATATTCCGGACCTGTGACGCCTTCCTGATCGAAAAGATCTACCTCTGCGGCATCACGGCTGTCCCTCCCCATAAGGAAATTCATAAAACCGCACTCGGCGCCACCGAATCGATGGACTGGGAGTATGCCGACGACACGCTCACCGTTGTCAATGCCCTCCGTTCGGAAGGCGTCAGGGTCTGGTCGGTTGAACAGGCCGACCAAAGCGTGATGCTCCAGGATCTCGCCGTCGGCCCCGGTGACCGTGTTGCCCTGGTTTTCGGCCATGAGGTGAGAGGCGTTGACCAGGCGGTGATCGATGCCAGCGAAGCCTGCATCGAGATCCCGCAGTACGGAACAAAGCATTCCTTCAATGTGTCGGTCAGTGCCGGCATCGTTCTCTGGGAAGTTTCCAGAAAGATGAAACTCGGTTAAAAAACGAAAGGCGCACCTTGCGGTACGCCTTCCTGATGGGTTTGTTCAAAGACCGGGATTACTGAACCAGTCCTTTGAAGGTGTCATTATCGAAGTATTTTGCAAATTCCATATCCACTTTTGCGCGATCCTTCAGACCGGGATCTTTGGCGAAAGCTGTACGGAGGTTTTCAAATACCATATCGTCCTTATCCTGTTCGGCAGCGATAACGGCTTTCAGATAATACTTCTTGGCAAAATCGCCGTTCACCTTGTTGATGGTTGCCATGGCACCGTCCGTGGTTTCCTTTGAGCAGCTGCACGAGGGCAACGTTATATTCATCGGCATTCCCGAGGTAATTGGAAGCAGCGTCATAGTCTCCCTGCATGATCTTAATGATGCCGAGGTTGTAGTTCACATCCTTTCCGGCACCCATTGAAGAGGTAAACAGGGATTCGGCTTTTTGGGTATCGCCTTTCATGAGGGCAACCACACCGAGGTTGTTGTTGACGATGTCATTATCGGTGATGCTCTTGGCTTTTTCAAATGCAGACTGTGCATCATCGGCTTTATCCGAGCTGGACATCAACATAACCGAGGTTATTGTAAGCCCTGAAGCTGTCGGGATATTTCTGGGTTGCCTGCTTGTAGATGGCCTGTTTGGTATCGAGGTCATTGTAAAGCGTAGCGGCGTAAAGGATTTCTTCGAGCTGGAGTGAATCGGGATCGGATTTCCAAAGATCCATGATTTCCTGGTCGCTGTGGCCAATCAGTTCAACATTGGCAGTCATTTTGGCCCTTCTCAGCGGAGGAAGGATCTTGTCTTTGATCACGTCAAAAGCTTCGGAGATATTTTTAATTTCCCTTTCACGAACAGCAGGATCGGAGTACATCGAGAGAACGCGGAGAACGAGTTCTTTATCGGGAACATTGCTTTCTTCCATCAGCTTCTTGAAACCTTCCCAGTCTTCCGGGGTGTATTTGGCTGCAACGAAATTTTCTTCCTTGGCCTTGGAGACTTTTTCTTTCTTCAGTTCTTTTTCCATGAAGCTTGTCGAAGTGCCTTCACGTTTCTGGGACAGTTTGTCGTTGAAATCGTAAGGACCATCGGGTGAAGCATAAGCAGAAATATCGACATTTTTAAGATTGATGCGTTCGTTATTGTCGGCATTCTTGATGTAATCGATCAATTGCTGGATGGTTTCTTTCTTCACCTGTGAATTTCTGATATCGGCGCGGTTGATGATGTAGAGAATGTCGGCCATGTATGAATCGGGAACGATCCTCTGATATTTATCGGGAACCATGATGGGTTTAGGATCAACGCGTGACGAGTTTTTCAGTGGCGATCACGCCTTCACCGATTTTGTAATCGTCGAACTTGATGGTTTTACCCTTAAGATCAGCATTCACCCTGATCACGAGGTCAGATTTCATCATATCCTTGTTGAAGGGAACAGAGCCACTGTATGTAAAACTTCCGCCATTGGCATAGCTAATCACCTGGTTGTTGGCTTCCACCTTTTCGCCCTGGACTGTTTTGGAATCGAATGCGGTTTCGCCATTATTATATTTCAAAACAGGAGTGGCTGTAACGATGGCTTTCTTGTTAAAATACTTCGCCGGATATTTAACGTCGATCTTGAACATCGACCTTGTCGCCCTTTTCCTTCAGAACAGGAGGAGTGACCTTGTAGGTAACATCTGCAGCATTTTCCTGCATCTTGTTAAGTCCTCCACAACTGCTGAGAACCAAGGCGGCAAAAGTGAAAAGCGCTAAGTAATTAAGTTTTTTCATATTGCTCTGGTTATTAGTTATGAAATAAGTTCTCTTTTTTCTTTGATTTTACAAACTTAGTAATGTTTTTTTGTAAAAACAAGCCGTAAAGCGCATTTCAGATATATTTTCTAAGGTATGATCCGGGTCAAACCCTCGCTCATAAGAATGTCCGAAAATAATATCTTTGATTTTCATGTAATCCTCATGATTATTGACAAAATCGATATTTCGCGTATCAATGACCAGGGATTTCATATTACCCCTGCTTTTCATGTAAACAAAATAGCCGTCCTGAAGCTTTCCAAGATATTCAGGACTGATTCCCTGCTCATAATCGCGACCGCGTTTCCCGATATTTTTGACGAGTTGTTCCACCGGAAGGTAAAGGTAGACATAGAGATCGGGAATGGGAAGATGCTGGTGGATGATATTGTAGAGCTGGCGGTAGAGGTTGTATTCGTCTTCCGGCAGGGTGATGCCGGCGAATATCAGGGATTTGGAGAAGTAATAGTCGGCGATGGCAAGCGGAGAGAACATGTCACGGTGGGTGAGCTGTTCTTTGTGCTGCCGGTAGCGTTCGGCCAGGAAGGACAATTCAAGCGGGAAAGAATATTTTTCCGGGATCGCTGTAGAATTTTGGCAGGAATGGATTCTCTGCAAATTTCTCAAGAATGAGCCTGGCGTTCATGTCTTTTGCCAGCATGGTCGCCAGCGACGTTTTACCGGCGCCGATGTTGCCTTCGATAACGAGATAGTTCACTGTTCCGTCTTTTTGCGCTTTACCCCGGACACACGGAGAAATGCGAAAATACAACAGAAATTCAGCTTTATCAAATCACAGGAGAGCCTTTTTCAGCTAATGTTTCCGGGAGACATCACAGGCCCGTGAGCAGGCATTACGACGGCTAAAAAAAGGTGTCCCGTTGTGGAACACCCTTTAGTGAATCCGGGAAAAAACCCGTTATTCTTTATCGCGTCGATCGTGATGTCCGCGGTTATCACGGTTATCACGGTTATCGCGGTTATCGCGGTGACTGCGGTTCCCCCGGTCGTGATGATCGCGTCCATCGCGTTCATGTTCACCGGAAGCGCCTTCGGGTTTGGGCAGCAGTACCTTACGGGAGAGTTTCAGTTTTCCGGTCTTACTGTCGACATCGATGAGTTTAACCTCGATCTCATCGCCTTCGTGGAGGACTTCTTCCACGGTATCCGAGGCGTCTCCATTCGATCTCAGAGATATGCAGGAGACCTTCTCGTACCGGGGATGATCTCGACGAAAGCACCGAACTGGACGATGGATTTGATCTTACCTTTATAGACCTTGCCCATTTCCGGCACGGCGGTGATCTTCATGATCTTCTCCATGGCGGCATCGATCGACGGCTTATCGAGGGCGGAAACATCCACGACGCCTTTGTTGTCGATTTCTTCGATGACGATGGTGGTATTGGTGGTATTCTGGATTTCCTGGATCACTTTCCCGCCGGGGCCGATGAGGGCGCCGATCATTTCCTTGGGGATCTCGATGCGTTCGATCCTCGGGGCATGAGGTTTATAGTCTTCCCTTGGCTCGGCGAGGGTTTCGAGCATAATGCCCAGGATGTGCATCCTGCCCTTGTTGGCCTGCGCCAGGGCTTTGGTCAGGATCTCGTAGGAAAGGCCTTCGACCTTGATGTCCATCTGTGTGGCGGTGATGCCGTCTTTGGTACCGGTGACTTTGAAGTCCATGTCGCCGAGATGATCTTCATCGCCGAGGATATCGGAGAGAACAGCATAGTTTCCGCTTTCGGTGTCGGTGATCAGTCCCATGGCGATTCCGGAAACAGGTTTCTTCAGCTTCACGCCCGAATCCATCAGGGCCAGTGTTCCGGCACATACGGTGGCCATCGATGAAGAACCGTTTGATTCCAGGATATCAGACACGACCCGGACGGCATAAGGGATCTCATCCGGAGAAGGGACCATGCGTTTCAGGGCGCGGTGGGCCAGGTTTCCGTGACCGATCTCGCGACGGCTGATGCCTCTTGCGGGCCGGGCGTCACCGGTGGAGAAGGGCGGGAAATTATAGTGAAGGACGAATTTTTCCGTTCCACGGATCAGCACTTCATCAATGATTTTCTCATCGAGTTTCGTTCCAAGGGTCACGGTGGTCAGTGACTGGGTCTCGCCGCGGGTGAAAACAGCCGAGCCGTGTGCTGCCGGAAGATAATCGACTTCACACCATATCGGCCTGATCTCATCGGTTTTCCTGCCGTCGAGACGGATGCCTTCGTCGAGGATGAGACGGCGGACCGCTTTCTTCTCGATCTCATGGTAATACCGTTTGACCAGCGTCTCATTGACCTCGCCGTCTTCACCGGCTTCTTCGGTCAGCTTTTCGATGAATGCGTCGCGGATGGCATCAAAGGCATCGGACCGTTCATGCTTATTGGGATTAGCCTGGCGGGCCACGTCGTACACCTTGTCGTAAAGCTCGGAGAACATCCGTTCTTTCAGCTCTTCATCGTTGACCTCATGGGAATATTCCCTCTTTTTGATGTTCAGATCAGCAGCCATGGCCATCTGTGCCTCGCACTGTTTCTTGATGGCATCATGGGCAAATTTAATGGCGTCGACCATCTCTTCTTCAGAGATTTCGGCGAATTCGCCTTCGACCATCAGGATATTGTCGATGGTGGCGGCGACGATCATATCGATATCGGAATCTTTGAGTTCGGTGAAGGTGGGATTGATGACAAACTGGCCGTTGATCCGGCCCACACGCACTTCGGAGATCGGCCCGGCAAAGGGAACATCCGAAACGGAGATGGCGGCACTGGCTGCCAGCCCGGCAAGGGCATCGGGCACGATATCGGCATCGGCCGAGATGAGGTTGATCGTCACGAAGGTTTCGGCATGGTAATCTTCGGGAAACAGCGGTCTGAGGGCCCTGTCGACCAATCGTGCAATGAGTATCTCGTAATCCGAGGGCCTGCTTTCTCTCTTCATAAATCCGCCCGGGAATCGCCCGGACGATGCAAATTTCTCTTTATATTCAACTGACAAAGGCATGAAATCGACGTCTTCCCTGGCTTCGCTTGCAGACACGACAGTGGCAAGAAGCATTGTCCTTCCCAGTTTCACGACAACAGATCCATTGGCCTGCCGGGCAAGTTTACCGGTTTCAATGGTGATTTCTCTTCCATCGCCCAGGTCAATCGTCTTTTGATACGCGTTAACCATATTTTTCCTTGTTCTTTTTAATAAACTGTATTTATGATAGCAAAAAAGGCAATTGAAAGAATTGCCTTTTGCGATGTTTTTACTTTCTGAGGTTCAGGGCTTTCAGCGTTTCTCTGTACCTGGTGATGTCCCTGTCTTTCAGGTAATCGAGCAACCGCCTTCTTTTCCCCACGAGTTTGAGCAGGGCCCGCTGCGTGCTGAAATCTTTTTTATTCGAATTCAGATGCTGGGTCAGGTGGTTAATCCTGTAGCTGAAGAGTGCAATCTGTGATTCAGCTGAACCTGTATCGCTTACCTTTTTTCCGTAAGTTTTAAAAATTTCCTGTTTCTTCTCTGCACTTAAATACATTATGTTCCGGTTTATTGATGTGAATCCTTTTTCTTTTTCGAACTGCAAAAATATTCAAAATTTTTATATTCACAATACTTAATCAAACATTTCTTTTTGAGACGATTAAATAAACACCTCCGGTCGGACATTGTTCAACGGGTATGACATTTGGGAGGCGACGATCCTGACGCCTTCTTCCACAGAGACAGGCACATAGCCAAGTTCGGCCCGCGCCTTATCGATCACCAGGCCGGTCCGGGCAGGGCGCCTGGCCGGCTCGTGAAGG
Organism: uncultured Bacteroidales bacterium; assembly: GCA_963763215.1. Lineage (GTDB taxonomy): Bacteria > Bacteroidota > Bacteroidia > Bacteroidales > DASQZK01. The sequence continues at coordinate 74,489 of CAVXNX010000012.1, read as the reverse complement.
TCGCTGGTTTTCACCGGGGTGACCAGCGATTCATCGTACCCGAATTGACGGGCAACATGAAGGGTAAAATCATAAACCGACAGGACATTTTTCCCGGAAAGATGGAAGATGCCGGTTTTCCGGTCCTTAACAGATCTGAGGACTCCCCTGGCGAGGTCCTCGGCAAGGGTGGGCGACCGGAACTGGTCGCTTACCATATGCAGGGGCTGCGATTGCCTGAGTTTGTCACTGGCAAAAACAACGATGTTGGGCCTGGCATCCTGGGCAGGTAACCGTATACCAGGCTCGTGCGGATGATGGTGATAGAAGGGCAGTGATTCAGAATGCACTTTTCGGCATTGAATTTATGATGTCCGTAAACGCTCTGGGGCAATGGGATATCCGTCTCGCAGTAATACCCCCGGTCGCCGGCGAAGACGAAATCGGAGGAGAGGAATACAAGATGAAATCCGTGGATTCGCTGAGAGATAGTGCCAGGTTTTTCACGCTCTGGAAATTGACGGTATCCGATTCCGCCGGGTTCTGTTCACAGTAATCGACCTGGCTCAGAGCGGCCGTATGGATGACGGCGTCGGGCCGGTATTTTTTCACCAGTGCTTTTGCCCTTTCAAAATCGGTGACATCGAAATGCTCGAATGGGCAGTCGCCGAAATCGAAAAGGGGCCTGGACCTGGATGTGAGGATAACGGACAGATCCTTATCCTCCCGGGCCTGCTGGAAGATCTTCTGGCCGATGAGGCCGTTGCTGCCGGTGATCAGGATTTTCATCATGAGTTGAAGTTCCCTGAAATGATCTTCTTCAACCGGTCGACCTGGTTCCGTGTCCCCAGCACGAAAAGCCTGTCATGCGGGGTCAGGAAAACCTCCGGAAGAGGGTTGATGAGGTAGGAATTATCTTCCCGCTTCATCCCGATGATATTGGCACCCGATTCATTGCGGATATCGAGTTCGCGGATGGATTTGCCGGCGAAACAGGCGGCGAGGTTTTCACAGTTGATCTCCTCGAGGGCGACATTCTCGGTGCTCTGCAGCATCACATAATCGAGGAACTCCACCACGTCGGGCTGGGCGACGAGCTTGGCCATTCGCTGTCCGCCGATCCTGTCGGGCATGATGACATTGGTAGCGCCGGCCCTTTTGAGTTTAATATCCGACTGGTCGATGGATGCCCGGCTGATGATGGTCAGTCCCGGGTTGATCTCCCGTGCGCTGAGCACCACAAAGAGATTGTCGGCATCCATGGGCAGGGTGGTGATCAGCGCCTTGGCATCCCTGAGGTTGGCCTGGGTCAGCGTTTCTTCCAGGGTGGCATCGCCTTCCAGGTAGAGGATATCCGACTCACGCAAGCGTTCCAGGGTAGCCGGATCCTTTTCGACGATGATGACCGGGACCTTATGGCCCGCCAGTTCCAGGGCTGCCTGCTTGCCATTGCGGCCATAACCGCAGATGACCACATGGTTTTTGAGTTTCTCGATTTCCCGTTTCACTTTGTTGTCCCTGTAATAATTTCTGAATACGCCATCGATCACATATCGTGGTGAAGGTGGTCGCTGCATAAGCAAAGATACCAAAACTAAATATAATCAGGAAGGCGGTAAACCACATCCCCCGCGGATCCAGTTCCCGGACTTCCTTGAACCCCACGGTGGCAATGGTGATCACGGTCATGAAAAAGGCTTCCGTAAAGCTGTATCCCATCACACTGTAACCGATGACCCCGATGAAAACAATAAACACAAGCAGGGCAAACGCAATATATCCTGTATTTATGTTAGGGTCCCTTTTCATAGAGTTCATGCAGTATCTTATGTCCGAACAGGCAGTCAAGACACCTTTGCCTGGCACAATACCGCGTTTCAAGATGGATGACGGCCTGTGAATCGAAGGCATTCACCGACTTTATCCCAAATGTATTCCATTTTTTTGTAATTTCATTCATCTCGGGTGGAAGATCTTCAAGGAATTCAATGGCCCGGCTGCCGATCTCTTCCACCTTCCTGAATTTCCCGTAGACAAAGAGAAGAGGAACGACAGCATTGATGATCAGGATATCGATGGTCGCCGTGCCGGGAACGCTCAGCTTTCTTCTCCCGGGGCGACCGTAAAGAAAATGGTCCACCCAGTAATTCTTTGTATGAAAGGATAACAGCTGGCGCAGCTCAGTTGTTCCCGTGGCCGAGACGACCTTTTCAAAAAGCGGGAAGGCATTGCACACGAGATTCATGAACTGCGGGATCCGTGCGGTGGGGAAACCGGCCGGACGCGAACGCATGAACTTCCACATGTGTTTTTGGGGAAGCGGCTGCGGCAGTAACGCGCGGATGGAACTGTATTCCCGCATCAGCATTCCGAAATACGGATCGTCGGTGATCAGCTCGTCGAGGAAGCCGGCCTGCCCGAAAAACGCAGCATTGATCACAAGGGGATTTTCGCGGTTTTTCAGGACGAACTTCAGGGGCACGCTCGAGGCCAGGAGCCGGAACGGTTCGGCATTGAGTTTCATGCCAAAAGCCACGGCCAGGGTCTTATACAGTGCATCTTCCCAATCGTAGTGGCTTTCCCTGAGCATCTCTTCCATGGCCCTGGTTTTCTCCTCCAGCCGTTCCACCAGGAGCTTGCCCATCCAGTCGCGAACGAAGACCTTGTCGAGCCGGGGGATCTCGCCGGTACAGATACGGATGGTCCTGTTATCGGTAAGAGCCAGGTATTTTTTGAGCACTCCCGGGCTGAAATTCAGGCGCACCACGGGTATCTCTTCGCCATTCTTCCGGTAGACGGCCAGATCATCGTCGTAAACGGCATGCAGGATCACACTGTCGTAAGCATCATCGTGCTGATGTCCGTGCCGGATCCAGTCGGATGCCCTGACGTGCACTTCCACATTTCCCGCCCATACCGTTGAGCCGATCCTGATGCGGGCATTGAAGAAATCGGGACCTGAAGTGAAATTATGAATACCGGGGTCGAGAACCTCGACGGGTTCGCCCGCGCAAGACAGGTATTCGGTGGAAAAGAAGCGGTATTTCCAGATGTAATGGAGGAATTCTTCCCTGATCTTTTTCATGATAAACAGTTTTGTGGTTACCCTTAATAGGAAAAGGGTCCTGTTTATCAGCCAGTGATCAGATAATTTTTTTCTTTTTCAGGTAAATTTCCATCTCCGATTTCACCTCAGCGGCTTTTTCCCGGGCAACCTGGTCGAATTTATTGGTGACGTCGGCATAGATGATCGCCCGGCTCGAATTGACCAGGAGTCCGCCCTGGCTGTTCAGACCATTCATCGACACTTCGCCGAGGTCTCCGCCCTGGGCGCCCAGGCCGGGGACGAGCAGGAAATGATCGGGGATGATCCTGCGGATCTTTTTCAGCCATTCGGGTCGGGTTGCGCCGGCCACAAACATGAGATTATCGGGGGTGCCCCATGCTGAAGCCGTCTTGAAGACCTGCTCGAAGAGGTAGGTCTTTTGCCCGTTGACCTTCAGCATCTGGAAGTCTTCAGCGCCCTCATTGGAGGTCAGCCCAAGAAGGATCACCCATTTGTCGTTGTACTGCAGAAACGGGACGACGCTGTCGCGGCCCATGTACGGGGCGACGGTTACGGCATCAAAATCCATGTGGTTGTAAAAAGCGGAAGCATAAAGCCTGGCGGTGTTACCAATATCGCCGCGTTTGGCATCGGCAATGATAAAAATCTCGGGGATAGTGGGAACGGATGAAGCTGACAGTCAGCTCCAGGCTCATCCACCCGGCGGTACCGAGACTTTCATAAAAAGCGAGGTTGGGTTTATAGGCAACAGCCAGATCGGCGGTGGCCTTGATGATCATCTTGTTGAATTCGAACAGCGGATATTCCGCATCGAGAAGAAATTTCGGGATCCGGTTGTAGTCTGAATCGAGGCCGATACAGAGGTAACTTCCCTTTTCCCTGATCTGGTTATATAACTGCCTGGCGTTCATGAAAAATCAGGTTTGTTCGATGCCGCTTTCCTTGAGCTTCTCAACATTTTCGGCCATCTGGAGTTTCTCAATGAATTCCCCGATATCCCCGTTGAGGACAGACTGCAGGTTGTACACGGTCAGGTTGATGCGATGATCGGTAACGCGACCCTGCGGATAATTATAGGTCCGGATCTTGGCCGACCTGTCGCCGCTGGAGACCATTGTCTTTCTCTTCGATGCGATCGCGTCCATCCTTTTCTGGTACTCGAGGTTGTAGATGCGCGTCCGGAGTTCCTTCATCGCCTTTTCGAGGTTCTTGATCTGCGATTTTTCATCCTGGCAGGTCACCACCACACCCGTAGGGATGTGGGTCAGCCTGATGGCCGAGTAGGTTGTGTTGACCGATTGACCGCCGGGACCGGAAGAACAGTAGGTGTCCTTCCTGATATCGCTGTCTTTCAGCTCAATATCGAACTCATCGGCTTCCGGGAGCACAGCCACCGTGGCAGCCGAGGTATGCACCCGGCCCTGGGTTTCCGTCTGGGGCACGCGCTGCACGCGGTGAACGCCCGATTCATACTTCATCAGCCCGTAAACACCGTTGCCGGTGACCGTCATGATGATTTCCTTATAGCCCCCCACTGTGCCTTCGCTAAAGCTGTTCACTTCGTACTTCCAACCCTTGGTCTCGAAGTATTTGGTGTACATCCGGAACAGGTCGCCGGCGAAAATGCTGGCTTCATCACCCCCGGTGCCACCGCGGATCTCGACCACGGCATTCTTTTCATCTTCCGGATCGGTGGGAAGCAACAGGAGCTTGATCCTCTCTTCGAGGGGCTCCACTTTATCCGAGCAATTCGTCGATCTCAGCTTTGGCCAGCTCACGCATCTCCTCATCCTTTTCGGTGGTCAGCATCTGCCGTGCCGACTGGATGTTGCTCAGGATGTTCATATACTGGTTGTAGGTGTCAACGATGGGCTCAAGCTGGCGATATTCCTTATTGAGCCTGACATACTTCTTCATATCGGTAACGATGTCGGGCTTGGTGATCATCTCGCCGACTTCGTCGAACCGGTGTTTAACATCCTCAAGTTTATCTAAAATCAGATTATTTGCCATAATTCCTTCTGCTCTCCATTTTTCCGCCTGCAAAGATAATAATAAAACGGCTTCTTTTAATACTGGAAGATCCCTTCTTTGGTTTTGATGGTCAGCAGGTTTGCATCGCACCGTTCGCAGTAACCGATCACCTTGGCGTCGACCTTATAGGACTGGGCGATGTCGATGATCTTTTGGGCGAGGGTTTCGGGAACGTACAGTTCCATCCTGTGCCCCATGTTAAAGACTTCGTACATTTCCTTCCAGCTGGTGCCGGATTGTTCCTGGATCATCCTGAACAGTGGCGGGATTTCAAACAGATCATTTTTCACGATATGCATGTCACGGATGAAATGCAGAACCTTGGTCTGTCCGCCGCCCGAGCAATGGATCATGCCGCGGATCTTGCTCCGGTAACGTTCGAGGACCTCACTGATCACCGGTGCGTAGGTCCGGGTGGGTGACAGGACCAGTTTCCCCGCATCGATGCCGGTACCCGGAACGGGATCGGTCAAGCTTCATGGATCCGGTGTAGACCAGTTCTGGAGGCATCCTGCCGTCGTAGGTTTCGGGGTATTTGTCGGCGAGGTACGCGGCAAACACGTCGTGACGTGCCGAAGTCAGTCCGTTGCTGCCCATTCCTCCGTTATAGCTGTCCTCATAACTTGCCTGTCCGTATGATGCCAGGCCGACGATCACGTCGCCCGGGCCGATCTCGTTCTGGATGATCTCTTCCCGCCTGATCCGGGCCGTCACAGTCGAATCGACAATGACTGTCCTGACGAGATCTCCCACATCGGCTGTTTCCCCGCCGGTGGAGATGATGTTCACACCCATGTCGCGCATCCGGGCCAGGAACTCTTCCGTCCCTTCGATGATCGCCGAGATGACTTCACCCGGGATGAGATTTTTATTCCTGCCGATGGTGGACGACAACAGGATATTGCCGGTGATCCCGACGCACAGCAAATCGTCAGTGTTCATCACGATGGCGTCCTGGGCTATACCTTTCCATACACTGAGGTCCCCGGTTTCCTTCCAGTAAGCGTAAGCCAGTGAACTCTTTGTACCGGCGCCGTCGGCATGCATCACCAGGCAGTAATCGTCGTCACCGGAGAGGATATCGGGAATAACTTTACAGAAGGCCGATGGAAAAAGACCCTTATCGACATCCTTGATTGCCTTGTGGACGTCTTCCTTCCTGGAGGAGACGCCACGCTGAACATAACGGGAATTCATGGCCAGGTTGGTTTTTTACAAAAGTACGAAATAAACGGGTATCCCCGGAAAAAATTAAAACGAACTCCCGGGCAGGCCTGGAAGGCCATGCCCGGGAGCAGATTTTGCCGGGTTACAAAAACAGGAAGCGGATTCCTATTTTTTCGGAACATAATCGGTCGACAGGACTTTGAACTCGGTTCGCCGGTTGATCTGGTGAGCCTTTTCCTGTTGATCTTCGGGCAGCTTGTTGATGAATTCATCCGTGAGTGTCTGTCCTGCCTTGAGGAACGGGTACTCTTTGGCGATCTGGTCATCCACAACCTTGGGTTCTGACTCGCCGTATCCTTTGGCAATCAGTCGGTCGGGTGCAATCCCCTTGGAAATCAGGTATTCCACGACAGACTGGGCCCGTTTTTGTGAAAGGATCATATTGTCCTCATCGGTACCCCTTGAGTCGGTATGCGACATCAGTTCGATGGTGATATTCGGGTTGTCATTGAGGGTCTCCACGAGCTTGTCGAGCGAGACCATGGATTCCGGTCTCAGGTCCCATTTGGCAAAGTCGTAGAAGATGTTGTCAATCTGGATGACCTGGTCGACGGGTGAGAGGTAGACGGTGGTCTGGAAATCCTTCGATTTATCGAGACCTTTGGTCGTTTCCCGCTGTTTCCCGTTCAGGTAACCGTTTTTATTGGCGATAAAGACATAGTCGGTGTTTGGTTTGAGCATGAACCGGAAGGCGCCATCGGCGTTCGTCTGGGCTTCCACGGTCAGTCCGTCGCTGCCGATGGATTTCACGGTAGCGTCGGGGATGATCTTATCGGTCTTTTCATTCTTAACCACGCCGGTGATGTTGAATTTCAACGGAGGCAGGTAGAAGGAATAGATCTCGTCGTTGCCCCTTCCCTTACGGCTGCTGGAAAAGAAACCCCGTTCGTTCTCATGTTCGAAGCAAATGCCGAAGTCGTCGGATGAGGAGTTGATGGGCGCCCGCATGTTCTCAACGGTCCACCGTCCGTTTTCACCCTTGGTGGCTTTGTAGATATCGAGTCCGCCAAGTCCGACATGGCTGTCGGAGCTGAAGTAAAGCGTTCCGTCATTATGGACATAGGGGAACATCTCGTCGCCCGGGGTGTTGATGTCATCGCCCAGGTTTTCGGGCGCGCTCCAGTCGTCGCCTTCATTGGCCCGGGTGATTTTCCAGATATCTTTTCCGCCGTAGCCGCCTTCCATATCGGAGACGAAATACAGGGTAAGGTTATCGGGAGAAATAGCCGGGTGGGCGACCACGATGCTGTCGCTCAGGATGTCAAGCTTCTGCGGCTTCGACCAGTCAAGGCCCTGGCTGCGGGAATAGTAGATCTGGCAACCGAGTTGTTCCTTCTTACCGCGGGGACAGCGCGTGAAATAGAGGGTGGAAAAATCATCGGAGACGTTTGGGGTCCCGTCGTCAGCTTCCGAGTTGAAATCGTCGCCGAAAGGTACGGGCGTGCTCCATTTGCCTTTCCGGTCCATCCGGGAGACGAAAATGTCGGAGAAACTTTCCCCGGTGGCACCGTTGGTGGCATTGCCCACCGCGTCATCACGGTCGGAGGTGAAAAATACGGTGGAATAGTCGTCGGTCCCGTAGGCCGGGCTGAAATCGCGTTCCCGGGAATTGAAATAACGCATCTCCTCAACCTCGTATCCGATGGGATTTTCGATCCACTGAACCGCGACCTGGCAGGAACGGAGTCCCGTTTCTCCCCGTGGATCATCGGGGACGAGCTCCTTGTATTTTTTAAACTGCTCGGAAGCTTCTTCATAGTTCTCGTTCATCATCAGCATCTGCGCATAATACAGGAATACCAGAGGATCCTGGAAATCCAGCCCGATGGCCTTCTTGTACCACATCTCCGCCTTCCGGGAATCCCTGGTCAGGCGATAGCATTCGGCGATTTTAAAAACGATCTCGTTTTTCCGGTTCTTATCCTTGACCTTGTTGTAGGCAGTTTTGTACAAGTCGATAGCATCGGCATATTCCCCTGCCTGGAAGGTGAGATAGGCCTTGTAATCCTTGTCCTTTTTGCTCTGCCCCATCACAGCCGGCATGAACATAAGGGCGGCAAGCATGGCGATGATGAATCTGAATCTGTTCATTCCTGATCCTTGTTTATAAATCGTAAAAATAACAGTTTTTTAAGGATTGTGACAACACAATTCTCAGGTTTGTTAAAAACGGACATTGCACGAAAATGTTGTGATGGTGAATTTTTCAGGATTCAGCCGGAAAGACAGCAAATACGCCTGATCCAATTTTTAATGTTTTTGTGGATGACGAAAATCCACGACCTCTCGTCCTTCCGTGCCCATCTAAATGGCGGGTCGCGACCCGCCACTACGGGTAGCGTTGAACAGACCTTATGAGAATATCGGTATGATCCTGAACAACGTTCTCACGCCCTTCCTAACCCCATAACTTCCTAACTTCTAAATCTCTTCACCTCTTCACCTCCTCACCCCATCACTTCCTCACTTTCTTCCACCCCTCCTCACTTCCCCTCCGCTGCGATTTCGTAAATTCTTCCGTCACACCGTTCCGGGATTACGACACGGAATCCGTCATGCATCAGCGATTCGCCCGTCGCCCGGTACACCTCCTGTCCGTCAGGGGCAAGACGGACAACGTAGTTTCGCCCGGGGGCGAGGTCCCCGGAAAAAACCGTCCGGCAGCTGTCCAGGGCATCCTGGCGGAAAATGCCGATGATCCCGCCACCGCCGGTCCGGGTGTTGATCCGCATCCAGCCGTCCCAGGCTTTCTCCCTGGGTTCGCCGAAACCCGGCAGATCTTTCCGGTAAGACATATAATCGTATTTTTCCTGCATTGTCTGCATCCATACCGACCAGGCTTTTATCCTTTCGCGCTGTGGCCCGGGAATTTGCCGGGGATCTCCCAGGACGATCGGAAGGGTTCCGATAAGGGATTTGAGGGCCAGCTCAAAGCCGGGGTCATTCATCATCGAATTCCCGATGACCAGCGACCCCACAGGAACGGCAGGCGAACGCCACCAGGCCATCTGCCTGATCCGCAGCGGCCCGGTCGGCGAAGGCTCCTCGAAATTGGCGAGCCAGTTGCCTTCGGCATGCCGGGCGATGGCATAGTCCGTCATCTGGAGTTTGCCGGCCGTCTCGAAAGTGCAATCGATGAAAAGCCCGGGAGCCTCGGCATGGAGTTCATCGAAGAGCTGAAGGATGCGTTCGTAAATTACCATGAACGATTCTTTATGGTCGCGGTGAAAGGGGTGATCGGTGGCATAGCAGCCGGAAATTCGCTTATCGGTGACGTAGGCGCTGGTCACCACCGAAAAATCGAGTTTTGCATAGGCCAGCCCGTAATCGCGGACGAGCCCCAAAATGACGCCTTTGATGTATTCAAACCAGTCGGTACCAAAACAGGCCGAATAGAAATCGTCATCATTCAGGCTGTGGATGTTGCCAGGCTGTCCGTTGAGGTTATGCACAAACCATTCGGGGTGTTCCCTGAAGACCTTCGAATCGGCCGTGGCTGCCCCGATACTGATCCACAATCCGGGTTTCATTCCCAGCGACCGGATGTAGTCGAATGTCGGCTTGAGCCCGCCGGGGAATTTCTGTTCATCCACCAGCCAGTCGCCGTAATTGTTCCCCCATGCGTCGGGGGAGGACGCCCCACCGTCATTCACCTGCCACCCGTCATCGATGATGAATTCCTGGACGCCGCAATCAGCCGCAGCCCGGGCAATGTCCCTGATCAGCGAATCGTTCACGAACGTCCGGAACGGGTTCCAGGTGTTGTAAACGAACACCGGCTTATGCTCATCTTCAACGATCCTGGGTTTGAGGTATCTGGTCACAAAGGCATTAACCTGGTCGTTGATGACGCTGTAACCGTCGTCTGTTCCCGAATACACCCCGATAAAAGTCTTCGGGCTTTGCCAAACCTCACCGGGCCGCAGCCACTTGCGGAAAGGAAAATCCTGCCCGGGATGGGTAAGACCGGCCTCCAGATTGTCCGGACGGATGTTGTAAGCTGTCCGTTTCATTACCCCGGGAGCCTCATTGCCCACGGCCAGTCCTCTTCTGGCGGAGACATCATGAACCACCACGACCGGATCGTCCCAGGTGCCTGTAAACATGCCGAGGTGCTTCATCCGGCCATAATTGTGGTAAACGACCGATGAAACCTGGGAGAGTTCGGTGTGAAGGTCTTCAATGTCCAGGGCTTCCAGCTTGAAGTCGCTGGCCCCGGTGTTGATAAAGGTGATCCATTTCCGGATGATCGCTGTTCCGGGATACAGGACATAGGTGACTTTCAGTCTTACCGCGTGATCCCTGTCCCTGGAATCGAGGGTAACGGTCGCTCCCTGGCCCCCGTCGCCATCGGAAAATGGTTCGGCCGAAACGAAGGTCCATCCGCTGAAACCATCGAAATGCTTGTCGTTGAGGAGGAAAGAAAATTCCCCACAGGGATGGAGGTAATTTTTCCCATCCGCCCCGGACAGGCGGATACCGATCACACTGTCATGGTCAAGCCTGATTTCCCTCGTGATGGCACCGTTGGACAGCCGGAGAAGATGGTCGCTGAATTGATAAACGGGCTGGGCATCGACAATGCTTAAGGCGGCCAGGAGGATAAACAAGGTGAGCTGGTTCCTTTTCATGTTCGGGATCGTTTCGTTTCGCATGAGGTAAAATACAATGGGCGTTCGTACGACAGGTAAATATACAAATTACAGGTTAGGATCCCGGCTTGTCGCAAGCAGAAAAAGAGGATGGCTGCCGGATCGGTTTATCCCGGCGATTCAATCTTTTCATAGATATACGATATGCGGCGTTTGTGATCGTCGAAGGTATAGAGTTCCTTCCGGGGGAATCGGAGAAAAAAGCTGATCATCGCAAAATCACCAACGCACATGATGTTATGGAAAAGGAGGAAGGTGAAGATGAAAACGGGCCAGTACCCGGTGAAGTAAAACGCCAGGGCGATGGCCAGAATATTGATTGCGGTAAAAGGGGCAAGGGCGATGAAATAGAACTGGCGCCGGCTGGTGACATACCTGTCGGCAGCCACGTAAAAAAGCATCTGTTTCAGGTCCATGCCAAAACGGATGCGACGGGCGCCGATGAGAAGGTAGGCCAGGCCGTGAAAGCCCTCGTGGAAGGGGATTACCACGAAGGAACCGGCCAGGATTCCCCAAAGGATACAGGCCAGCACCTTTCCCGTATGGAACCCATGGATAAATATGCCGGTCAGTGAAATCCCGGTGAGAAAAACGAAGTACAGGACATTGATGAAGAGGAAGAACTGCGTCGCGGCATTTTTTACGCGGATATTCGTCCATACAAACCCGAGGATATCATCGTAACTCAGCGAATGCACCTGGCGGAAAAGGGTCCCCGTTTCGAGCTGTTCTGTTGTGTACTTCGCCATATCGAGTTGAACTTATTCAAAGGTAAGTAATTCTGCCGGGACTATTTATCGTTGAGGATATAATCGTAAACGGTGGCATCCCTGGCCTGCCGGAAATAATTCGAAGCCTCGGTATGATTGCCGGCAGAGCGGTAATACCGGCCCAGGCCCATGTAGGCAATGGCGTTGTAATGATTGGCGAAGGCATCGTATTTCTTTGCCAGGTATAGGGCAAGATTGTACTCCTTCACGGCCCCGTCCCAGTCGTGTTTAACCTTCTCGAGGTAAAGCCCCGTGTACAGATGGGCCTCCATGGTGGCGAAGGGATTGTCCATCCCGGAGAGATGATCCAGCAGGATGGGGGCGAAGAAGTATTTATGATTATAGAGGAGGATCTCCAGATAGTTGCCGGCATAATAGGGGTTTGCGGGGAATTCTTTATAGAGGGAAGCCGCATAATCCTGGGCCGTGCGGTAATCTTTCTCGTAATTGAGGTAGATGAGTGAGAGATAGAGGCGGGCTTCCACGCGAAGGAAAACCGCGTGCTCTGCACAATATTTCAGCTGTTCCAGCCCGGTCTTCTTGTTGCCCTTCCGGAACAGCATGGCCACGGGCTTGTAAATGGGGTGATTCTGGGGGTAAGCCTCGATGTAATAATTATAAAGACCGCAGGTGAAATAAAATTCATTGAAATCATCCTTGAGGTCGAAACCCTTGAGGGTTTCCTTGTACATCTGGCTCAGGAATGGAAAGACCTTCCCGGGTTTCCCGTTATCCGACCAGAACATCACATAAAATGCCCTCCCAAACAAGTCAAAGAAAACACCTTCGATATTGTCTTCATCGCCATTGAGCATTTTCTCAGCCCTGGTGACGCAGTCTTCCATGAGGGCAACGAACTTATCGGCTTCCGGTTGCCCCGGGATGAGCGGGTAATATTCCCAGTAGGTGATGAGTCCTTCGAAAAACGGGGTGACGGGATGATCGGGATATTCCTCTCTGACCTGCTCGAGGGCTTCATGTGCAGGACCGAACTTGCCGCCGTACATGGAGGTCAGTCCGTCGTATATGACGCCCAGGATCCGGTCATTTGTCAGAAGAGCTTTCTGGCTGTACAGCGGAGTGGTGAGTAAGAGGCCTAAAATGAGTGTGATATAGAGCTTCATTCTGTTCCGTGAACCCGGCGGGGTCAATGCAAAAGTAAAGGTAATACGCCGGAATTACAATATATATTATGGTTTGTCGGAGCAATTCTAAAAACTTTGCGAACTTTGCGTGGTATTCAAAAAATGGATGAGACATGATACAGATCGGGAATAAACTGGTAAGCCTGGACTTGTTTGATGTGGAGTTTATCTGTCACCTGGAAAAATGTCACGGTTCGTGCTGTGTGATCGGTGATGCAGGCGCCCCGCTGGCGGAGGGCGAAGAGAAGATCCTCGAGGAAGAATACGATAATATTAAGGACTGTATTTCCGGGAAGGGCCGGGAAGCGATCGAAGAACAGGGTAAATGGGTGGTCGATTATGAGGGCGACAAAGTGACCCCGCTGATCGACGGTAACGAATGTGCCTACACGTATTTTGAGAACGGTATCGCCTATTGCGGCATCGAGAAAGCCTGGAGGGAGGGAAAGACCACTTTCAGGAAACCGGTTTCCTGCCATCTTTATCCCCTCAGGGAGAGCCGGGTGGGGAAGTACACCGCTCTGAACTACCATAACTGGGGGATCTGCCAGCCGGCGCGATTGCTCGGACGTGATCAAAAGGTACCCGCCTTCCGGTTCCTCAGGGAAGCGATCGAGCGCGCTTACGGGGAAGATTTCTACCGTGAACTGGAAGAGGTTTACCATGAACTTCACCCGTAAATGTTAAGAAACAGGTCGGCCCGCTCCAAAATCAAGGCTGAATTCCTTATCATTGCACCTTCAGGATCATCCGTCAAATTCTTAACTCTGAATTCGCGATGAATGCATATATTGAAAAAAATAAAGAGCGCTTCCTCGATGAACTTTTTGAGATCATCCGGATCCCTTCCGTCAGCTCACAGTCCGAGCACCGTGACGATATGCTGAAGGCCGCCAGGGCCGTGAAGAGAAGTTTGGAAGATGCAGGCGTCGACCGGGCAGAGATCATGCCCACCTCCGGTCATCCGGTGATTTATGCCGAAAAACTCACCAACCCATCCCTGCCGACCGTTCTCGTCTACGGGCACTATGATGTCCAGCCGGTCGAGCCGCTCGATCTCTGGGTTTCACCCCCGTTTGAACCCGAAGTAAGGAACGGCAGGATATACGCTCGCGGAGCGGATGATGACAAGGGCCAGTTCTTCATGCATGTGAAAGCCCTCGAAATCATGAACCGTACCGGTAACCTGCCCTGCAACGTTAAATTCATGATCGAAGGCGAGGAAGAGATTGGTTCATCGTCGCTCAGACCGTTCTGCGAGGCTCACAAAGACATGCTCAGGGCCGATATCATCCTTGTGAGCGACACCACGATGATCGCTTCCGACATTCCTTCTATCACCGTCGGCCTCCGGGGACTGAGTTACCTGCAGGTCGAGGTAACAGGTCCCAACCGCGATCTTCACTCCGGACTTTATGGCGGCGCCGTGGCCAACCCGGTGAATGTCCTGGCGGGCATGATCGCCTCCATGACCGATGAAAACAACCACATCACCATCCCCGGTTTTTACGATGATGTGGAAGAAGTGAGCCGGAGAGAACGGGACGAAATGGCCAAAGCCCCCTTCGACCCTGTGACCTACAGGAACGAACTCGGCATCCGGGCCGTCGGCGGTGAGAAGGGTTACACCACCATTGAGCGGACCGGCATCCGTCCCAGCCTGGACGTCTGTGGCATCTGGGGAGGATACACAGGCGAGGGAGCCAAGACCATCCTGCCGGCCAAAGCTTTTGCCAAGATATCCATGCGCCTCGTGCCGCACCAGGATTCACACAAGATCGACAAACTGTTCGAAGACTATATCCATTCCATTGCCCCCGAAACGGTCACCGTCAAGGTCACCAGTCTTCACGGGGGTCAGGGCTACGTGGCTCCCATCGATACGCCGGCCTTTAAAGCCGCCAGTAAGGCCATGGAGGAGACCTTCGGGAAAATCCCCGTGCCCACACGAAGCGGCGGAAGCATCCCCATTATCTCCGATTTTGAAGAAGTTCTCGGCATCAAGACCATCCTGATGGGCTTCGGACTCGAATCCGATGCCATTCACTCTCCCAACGAGAGTTACCCGGTGGAAAATTTTTACAAGGGGATCAGCACCATCCCACTCTTCTATAAATATTTCGCCGAATATTTTCAAAACAACGGAAAATAGGCCTCTGTCGAAGGATCGCCATCATCTGCCCGGCAATTTCCGGAATTTTTATTCCTTTCCCGATTACGGCGAGAGTACAGCTGGTAATGCCGGCATGCACGTATTCATCCCAGACGGTGGTTATTCAGAGTGGTTAAGGTTCCGCCAGATTCCCGGAAACAGAAGGTCGTGTGACCCCGGCATGTCTTCTGCCAATCCCGGGAGGTTCAGGGCCGGATCACCGGTTGAATCGGTCTGGGAGATAAGGGTCCTGCTGAAAAACATGCGGGAGGGATGCTGATTTTCGGCGGCGGCGGCGATCAAAGGGTGGTGGGTGGGGGGTGGGTTAACCCCGACTAAAAACGATGAACATCTTAGAACGAAGCCATCCTATGCGCCGATGAACATATCGCCCGTCCCCCGGGCCATGCAGGTCCAGGGACATCCCAATTCCGGAAAAAAATCCGCTTCAATGAAAAAAAACGGTTTGGCCCCGCTGATTTTTTTCTTTTTTTTCCATTAATCTATGGACCGGGGGCTTGGGGGTGCACCGGTTGAATCATTTTTCGGCAGGAGGGCCCGGCGATCTTTGATCCCGGTGGGAAGGGGATCCGAGCGACAGCCGTATGAGCGCCACCAGAGAAACGAGCGTCCACGCGGCCTCAAGGATGATGAACGGCAGGTACTTCAGAAGGACGGAGGCCAGGCAGGCCAATCCGGCCCCACCGATATTCATCAGGATATAGGCATACCCTTCCTTATCTAACCTGTTGAAGATGTTCAGAAAATAGGCGAGCAGGATGAGAAATACACCCAGGGTTCCGAGCCAGTCAATCATTGTCATGGTATTCAGGGTTTTACTGGTTTGATCTTAAGCGCGCCGAAGTAGTATCCGGAAGGTTGATCGTTCGCAAACAGGATATTTTCGAGGAATCGGTCGAGCGCTTTCCGGGCTTCATGGATATCCGGACGTGAAGTTACTTTTTCCTCCATGGTGGCATAGCAACCGTTGGCGTAGTTCGTGATGAGATCCCAGTTGGGAGGTTCCGGTATCTGCACCAGGCAGTGGTTGTCGTTCATCTTTTTATAAGGCCACAGGCACCAGCCCATGTCGTGCTGTTCAAAGGCCGTCCGCAGAGAATCGACAAAAGAACTATCGCGTTCCCCAAACTCCCCAAGCCAGACGGGGACATTGAATTTCTTGCTGAAACGGAAATAGTAATCCACAGAGCCATAGTCGGCCGTGGTGGAGTAAAGATGTGTGGTGTAGACCAGTTTCGGGTCGAAGGGCCCGGTGAACACATCGAAATTCCGGTTCCAGAAGGCGCCGGCAAGGAAGCAGAGATGGTGGCCGTCGACCTCCCGGATGGAAGAGACCAGTTTCTTGTAGAAGGGTTCGAGTCTGGGGTACAGCCGGGCCGTGTCACTGTACTGATGGATCGGTTCGCCGAGCAGGTCGTAGCCGAGAACGATGGTATCGTTGGCAAAATGACGGGCGATGTCTGTCCAGATCCTGATGGTTTTTTCCCGGCTCTCCTGGCCGCCATCTTCGAAAAGCCATGGATAGGTGTAGCCATCATCGGTGTTCCAGCCCGCCTGGCTGCCGGGGGCGGCATGCATGTCGAGGATGACCCACAGCCCCGCCTTCCGGCACCATCCGACCACCCGGTCGAGCAGCTCGAACCCCCTCATCTGGTAACTTCCAAGGTAAAATTCATCGGAGAAAAGACGGTAATCAAATGGGACGCGAATGGAATTCAATCCGAGTGAACGGATGTATTCGATGTCCTTTTCCGTGATGAACCTATCCTGATAAGTCTTCCAGAATTCTGAAGAATAATCGGGCCCCGCCAGGTCAGCCACCAGGTCATAATATTGACGCGGGGCAATAATGTTGGAAATGAAAATCGGGTAACCTTCAGGAACGAGCCAGAATCCGAGGTTCACTCCCCTCAGGATCAGCTTCTGACCGTCGGCCGTCACAATTTCCCTGCCCCGGGTGGTCACGAAACGATCCTTTTTCGGGGTACAGGAAACCAGCAATAACAAAATGAAGAGGAGAAGGAGGAGAAGTCTTTTCATTTTTTTCATGTTTTTTCACCCGGAAGTTCATACTACCGAGATAAAATTAGGCTTTTTTATTTTTCCGGACCGGCTTTTGCTTAAAAAACGCCACATTTCAAGAAAATACAATTATTTTCAATAAATTATTAAAAAATCAGGGGTGCGATGTTAAAAATGGTATATATTTGTACCGGCAACCCTATATTATTAACAATTAAATTCAAAAACATGGCATTTATCAGATTTGAAGCTTTGAAAGAGGTTTTCTCGCACACACCCAAATTTGTGGACGCTCCTTCATCCAAGGTGTCGGATTATTATGGTGTGAATGTTTTCGACTATGAAAAGATGCGCAAGTATCTTTCCGCGGAGGCATTTGAGAAAGTGATGGATGCGATCGATAAAGGGACGCGCATCGACAGAAAGATCGCCGATCAGGTGGCTTCCGGGATGAAAGCATGGGCAATGGAAAACGGGGTCACTCACTATACACACTGGTTTCAGCCCCTCACCGAGGGAACAGCCGAGAAACATGACGCCTTCATTGAGCACTCTCCGAACGGCGGGGTGGTTGAAAATTTCAGAGGAAAGTTATTGTCGCAGCAGGAACCCGATGCGTCGTCGTTCCCCAGCGGCGGTTTGAGGAACACGTTCGAAGCCCGCGGATATACCGCCTGGGATCCTTCCTCCCCGGCCTTCATCATTGACAATACCCTGAGTATTCCCACGATATTCGTTTCTTACACCGGCGATGCGCTGGATGCGAAAACGCCCCTTCTCAAAGCCCTGGCCGCCGTCGATAAGGCAGCCACCGAAGTGGCCCAGTATTTCGACCGTAACGTTTCCAAGGTCATTTCCAACCTCGGCTGGGAACAGGAATATTTCCTGATCGATGAAGCGCTTTTCCATGCCCGTCCCGATCTCGCCCTCACCGGCCGGACACTGATGGGGCATGCATCCGCAAAGGATCAGCAGTTGGAAGATCACTATTTCTATTCCATCCCCCAACGGGTGAAAGCGTATATGCAGGATCTTGAGATCGAAGCCTACAAACTCGGTATCCCGGTAAAAACCCGACACAATGAAGTGGCTCCGAACCAGTTTGAGTGTGCACCGATCTACGAGGAAACAAACCTGGCTGTCGATCACAACCTCCTCATCATGGACCTGATGAAGAAGACCGCACGAAGGCATAATTTCAGGGTTCTTTTTCATGAAAAACCATTTGCCGGCATCAACGGCTCAGGAAAACACAACAACTGGTCACTCGCCACCGACACCGGCGTGAACCTGTTCTCTCCGGGGAAAACCCCCAGGACCAATCTAATGTTCCTGACCTTCCTGGTCAATACCGTCATGGCCGTTTTCAAGAATGCCGATCTGCTCCGTGCCAGTGTCGCTTCAGCAGGCAATGCACACCGGCTCGGGGCCAATGAGGCCCCCCCGGCCATCATCTCCGTATTCCTCGGTACCCAGATCACCAGCATGCTCGATGAGATCGAACAAAAAGTGTCGACGCGCAAAATGACCCCCGATGAGAAAACGGAACTGAAACTCAACATCGGGAAAATCCCGGAGATCCTTCTCGATAATACCGACCGGAACAGAACGTCACCGTTTGCCTTCACCGGTAACCGCTTTGAATTCCGGGCTGTGGGCGCCTCGGGCAACTGTGCCTTCCCAATGATCGCCATAAACACCGCCGTGGCCGACCAACTGACAATCTTCAAAAAAGAGGTCGATGCCATCATTAAGACCGGAATTAAGAAGGATGAAGCCATTTTCCAGGTTCTTCGCAAATACATCATCGAATGCAAAGCCATCCGGTTCGACGGAAACAACTACAGCGATGAATGGGTGAAGGAGGCCGAACGCCGCGGACTGACCAACATCAATGATGTCCCCGAAGCCCTCGATGTGTATCTCAAAAAGGAAACCGTCGAACTTTTCGAGAGACAGCAGGTGCTCACCGAACGTGAACTGCATGCCAGGAACGAGGTGAAACTGGAGATGTACACCAAGAAGGTGCAGATCGAGGCCCGTGTGCTTGGCGACCTCGTGATGAACCATATCGTTCCCATCGCCGTGGATTATCAGACATCCCTCGTGGAAAACGTGAGAGGTCTGAAAGAACTCTTCGGCGAGGAAGAATTCAATGAATTGGCCGGGGCCCGGATCGAACTGATCAGAGAGATCTCCACCCATATTTCCTACATCAAAGCCAAGGTGAAGGAACTCGTCGAAGCCAGGAAGGTGGCCAACAAGATCGAGGACACCCGCAAGAAAGCCGAAGCCTATTCCAAAACCATCTTCCCCTTCCTCGATAATATCCGTTACCATGTTGATAAGCTCGAACTCATCGTCGACAACGAAAAATGGCCGCTGGCCAAGTACCGGGAACTTCTTTTTACGAGGTAATCATTAAAGACGCTCTCCAGTGCAAGAGGCTGCCTTCTCCCGAAGGCGGCCTTTTTTGTGCGCCCGGCATGGCCATATACGTGGATACGTGGGTACGGGAAGACGGGGAGACGAGCCGGGCGCCTTCAAAGTACACTATAAGAACGTGATGAGGTAATGAGATGATGAGGTGATGAATGTCATGAGATCGTCGTTAAGGATCAGATCGATGAAGGGGATTTAGGAGTAGGTCGAGGCGAGGATCTTTGAAGGCCACCCGGAAATTTGGCATCGGAAAGTCCGGGAAGAACAACCTGATATTTTTATCATTTTCCCCGCCAAAACAGGTGATACATGATAAATTCGATCTCCTCTGCAACCCTCATAAAAACAGCCTGTTGAAAACTTTTCATCAAAATGTCCGGAAACGGACGCTGAGATTTGGAGGGCTGGACCCATTAAAGGCAGGAAGGTGTAAGGTGGGGGTGGGTACCCTTTTACATCTAAGACGTTATAAGATAGGATATTGCCAGAGCTGTGCCCGGCTGAACTGAAATCCCTTTTCCATCGCAGACGCCATAAGAAGAATTGCCGCAAATCTCCCCCTCCCTCCAAACGGATGGCAAGGGGAAGTCCTTCGCCCTTTTCTTACAAACGCCGATGAGTAAGAAGTGCCCGGACACAGCGTGACCCCCTACCGGTAGCCCCCTTAAAACTTATAGATCGCTCCGACGGTGAATGAACCGGTATTCATCACGTTGTCCAGATTGGTGGAAAAACCGAAATTGTTGGTTTTGGCCTTGATCTCCGATGTGCCGGTGGTCGTGGTTTTCACTGACTGGCTCAGGTTCAGGTTGAAAAAATTGAGAAATCCTTCCAGCTCGATTTTGTCACTGATATCGTATGAAATACCCGGCAGAGCGCCAATCCCAAAGGTATTGGTGGTCGGTCCGTTAGTGGTGGTCTGTCCCCTCTCCACCTTCGATTTGGAATTCGAAACACCCACATAAGCCTGTCCGAACAGGGCAAACTTATCGAATCGCACGGCATAGTAACGCAGGAAAGGGGAAAAGGCAAACGATGAACTTTTGTCGACGGTCACCGGATCGGTTGCGGGATTTTTTTCGCTTGAGAAGCCCAGTGAAATTTCGAGTCCCACCAGAACTTTGTCGGAGAGAAAATACCCGGCTTTTGGTGTGAGGCTGAAGTTGGTCCGGCTGGTCATGTCATTGTTATAGCCAGGTCCGGAGGTGTTGCCCCCGGATTTATTGAAACTGATCCCTCCACCAACCATGTATTGGGCTTCCAGCAGAGCCGTTGAGAGAATGAATAAGACGATTAGCGTAATCAGATTCTTCATGGCAGTCATTTTTTTTGTTATGCGCCTACTCTCAGGTTTTTCGGCATACACCCCCATATGCGGGAATCCGTTCCGGGGTACCGGAGACGGGCACGGCCGGGTCCATTCTTGGGTTGAACCGCAGGGATAGTACGATCCATCCAGCTCGCTGGTTACATTTTGGAGGTGAAACCCTGAAATTTTTTTGACGAAAAAAGAAGAGCGGGAAGTAATGGAGAGACGTGGATACGGGGGTACGTGGGTACGTTTCTGCGGTAATCCGCGCGATCTGCGGGAAAACATTTATCGAAGCATTACCAAGAAAAATTTCCCGCAGATATCGCTGATTTACGCTGAGGTTTTCGATTCTTTCTGCGGTAATCCGCGCGATCTGCGGGAATACATTTATCGAAGCACGACCAGGAATAAAATTCCCGCTGATACCGCTGATTTACGCTGAGGTTTTCGATTCTTTCTGCGGTAATCCGCGCGATCTGCGGGAATACATTTATCGAAGCACTACCAGGAATAAAAATCCCGCTGATACCGCTGATTTACGCTGAGGTTTTCGATTCTTTCTGCGGTAATCCGCGCGATCTGCGGGAAAACATTAACCGAAGCACTACCAGGAAAAAATTTCCCGCTGATACCGCTGATTTACGCTGAAGTTTTCGATTCTTTCTGCGGAAATCCGCGCGATCTGCGGGAATACATTTATCGAAGCACGACCAGGAAAAAAATTCCCGCTGATACCGCTGATTTACGCTGAAGTTTTCGATTCTTTCTGCGGAAATCCGCGCGATCTGCGGGAATACATTTATCGAAGCATTACCAGGAAAAAATTTCCCGCAGATATCGCTGATTTACGCTGAGGTTTTCGATTCTTTCTGCGGTAATCCGCGCGATCTGCGGGAATACATTTATCGAAGCACGACCAGGAAAAAATTTCCCGCAGATATCGCTGATTTACGCTGAGGTTTTCGATTCTTTCTGCGGTAATCCGCGCGATCTGCGGGAATACATTTATCGAAGCACTACCAGGAAAAAAATTCCCGCTGATACCGCCGATTTACGCTGAGGTTTTCGATTCTTTCTGCGGAAATCCGCGCGATCTGCGGGAATATATTTATCGAAGCAATACCAGGAAAAATTTCCCGCTGATAGCGCTGATTTACGCTGAGGTTTTCGATTCTTTCTGCGGTAATCCGCGCGATCTGCGGGAAAACATTTATCGAAGCACTACCAGGAAAAAATTTCCCGCTGATAGCGCTGATTTACGCTGAGGTTTTCGATTCTTTCTGCGGTAATCCGCGCGATCTGCGGGAAAACATTAACCGAAGCACTACCAGGAAAAAAATTCCCGCTGATACCGCTGATTTACGCTGAGGTTTTCGATTCTTTCTGCGGTAATCCGCGCGATCTGCGGGAATACATTAACCGAAGCATTACCAGAAAAAAATTTCCCGCTGATAGCGCTGATTTACGCTGAAGTTTTCGATTCTTTCTGCGGTAATCCGCGCGATCTGCGGGAATACATTTATCGAAGCACGACCAGGAATAAAAATCCCGCTGATACCGCTGATTTACGCTGAGGTTTTCGATTCTTTCTGCGGTAATCCGCGCGATCTGCGGGAAAACATTAACCGAAGCATTACCAAAAAAAAATTTCCCGCTGATAGCGCTGATTTACGCTGAAGTTTTCGATTCTTTCTGCGGAAATCCGCGCGATCTGCGGGAAAAATATTAAACGAAGCACGACCAGGAAAAAAATTCCCGCAGATATCGCCGATTTACGCTGAAGTTTTAGATTCTTTCTGCGGTAATCCGCGCGATCTGCGGGAATACATTTATCAAAGCATTACCAAAAAAAAATTTCCCGCTGATAGCGCTGATTTACGCTGAACGTGCCAAAGCTGTGAAAGGTTTAATCCACCATTCCGACCGAGGAGTCCAGTACTGTTCCGATGCTTATGTGAAGATCTACGTGAATACGTGGATACATTGGTATGTGGGTGGGGGCGAACGATAGCTCGTGGATAGTCGTTCATCGTCACACCGATATTCCCATAAACTTTGACATCTTTACTTCTGTACAAGTGTTCTTTCCATTCCTTCCATCTTCTGCCTTCCACCGCCTACCGACTACCGACCACCGACCACCTTCCAGCTTCTGACACATGGGTACGGTAGGAAGAAGTAAGAAATCTTTCCGGGGCCTAAATATGACCCCGGAAAGAAGATTCAATGCTGGTGGTGGTGATCGCCGTGATGGTGTTCACCGTCATGATGGTGATGATCACATTGTTCGGGCGAAAGTTCGAGGGTTCCGTTCAGGAAGGTACGGACAATTTCCTGGGTGCTGAGAGACGGCGCTCCGGCATGCACCCGGATCCCGTTCTTTTCCAGGAGATGAAGAGCCCTGTCGCCCATCCCCCCGGCAATCACGTCGGTCACCCCTCTTTGGGCGAGCCATCCGGGAAGAAAGCCCGGCTGATGCGGTGGTGCTTCAACGATTTCCTGGCCGCTGACAAGGCCTTCCGTGACGTCAACGAAGGTGAAATGACTGCAATGGCCGAAATGTGGTTCCAGCGTTCCGCGGGTTGTTGGTATTGCAATTTTTTGTGACATATGATTTATTTTTAGAGTGAAGAATTAAAATGTTCAAAGTTCATCCCCGAGGTTATGCATTCAGCTTGCCCAGGATATCGGCAACGGTAAAGTTATCGTCGCGGATGATGACCATCTGGATGCCCGATCTCTCCAGGAAATCCTGCGCCTTTGGCCCAAAATCACCGGATATCACCCGGCGGACCCCCATCTCCGATATCTTCTCTGCAGCTTTCGGGCCCGCTCCACCGGTATTGGCAGCAAAATCATTTTTGACGAACCGGACTTCACTTGTATCACTGTCGTACATGCAAAACCATTCCGCTCTTCCAAAACGGGTCTCAAACCCGGCACCGGTGCTGTTTCCTTTCGATGTGATTACCGTGATCATCTGACTATTGATTTATCGGTTCTATCCCTGACGCGCGGCATACCGGACAGGCCTTGCTGTCGATCCCGGCAGGTATGGTGAATCGCGCATGACAGCCGCTGCACTCAAACCATTTCTTATCCAGCCAGGCGTTGCCGAAAACCGCCCTGATCTCCCGCGTCTCCACCAGGGCCCGAGCAATCTTCTGCCGGGCTGTTTCATAGATCCGGGCAAATGTCGGACGCGAAACTCCCATTATCGCCGAAGCTTCCTGGTGGTTCAGCCGGTCGTAGTCGGCCAGCTTCAGCGCCTCATATTCCTCGTAAAGCAACTCGACACATTCACGCTGCTCCATTGCACACCCATAAGGCCTGTACCCCCTGAATCCCGGAGGCGCCACCACTTTTCGCAACTGTCTTCGCCTTGGCATGCGTGATTGTTTTTTGCAAATATAATGAGAATATTCTCATATTAAGTGCGGAAAGTGAAAATAAAATTCTCCCCGGAATTGAGATTAAAACAGGGGTAAGTGCGGTCGTCTCCCATAAAAGGAAGATCCCGGCTCCCCGGAAAACATAACGGGCCCGGACAAAATATTCATGCCGGTCAAGGTTGAAAACACGGCCAGTCAGGGCCATCATCCATACCCCGGCACGTTTCCCGGAGGTAAAGTCCGTTTTTTATTTCGCAATGAAAACAAAGTTCTTTATTTTAGTCCGCTCATTTAACAGACGATACAATGGCCGGATTCATTTCACAGGTAAAATCCTACCCCCGCACATTCTGGGCTGCCAACACCCTGGAACTGTTTGAGCGTTGGGCGTATTACGGAATCTTCAACCTTCTTGCCCTCTATCTCACCAACTCACCGGAGACCGGGGCTCTCGGCTTCTCGCAGGTCGAGAAGGGACTTATCATGGGGATCGTCAATGCCATCCTTTATTTCCTGCCGGTCATCACAGGCTCCATCGCCGACAAGTTCGGGTACAAAAAGGTGCTGATCATCGCCTTTATCATCCTCTCTACGGGTTATTATGTCATGGGACTGGTCACTTCCTTTGCGGCGGTTTTCATCACCTTCTTTTACGTCGCCATCGGTGCCGCCCTGTTCAAGCCCATCGTCTCTGCCACCATTGCCAGGACCACCAATGAAGGCAATTCGTCACTCGGGTTCGGGATCTTTTACATGATCATCAACGTGGGAGGGCTCATTGGTCCCCTCCTGGCATCTAACCTCCGGGAGACAAAGTGGGACTATATCTTCATCATGTCGGCGGCAGCCATCCTGGTTAACCTGGTCATCGTACTCTTCTTCTTCAGGGAGCCTGAGCGGCAGGAAAACCGCGACCCCCTCATGAAGAGCATCGGGGAAGTTTTCAGGAACATCTATATGGCGCTTAAGGATATCCGTTTCACGGTCTTCCTGCTGATCATCATCGGTTCCTGGACCGTGTTCTGGCAGTATTTTTACAGTCTCCCTGTATTCATCCAGCAATGGGTCGACACCCATGCGCTGTACGAATTCTTCTACAAGATCTCCCCCGGGCTGGCAAAGGCTGTCGGCACCGGTTCCGGGGTCATCCTGGCTGAAAAATTCATTGCCATGGATGCCTTTTTTATCGTGATCTTCCAGGTGATCCTCAGCACACTCATCTCGAAGATCCGTCCCATGCACTCCATGATCATTGGCCTGCTGGTCAACACCTTCGGCCTTACCCTGGCCGTGATGACCCGAAGCCCGTTCATCCTTTTGCTGTCCATTTTCATCTTCTCCCTCGGAGAGATGGCCTTCTCGCCCAAGATACTCGAGTACATCGGCCGGATTGCGCCGAAGGACAGGGCAGCGGTGTACATGGGCACCCAGTTCCTGCCCATCGCCGCAGGCAATTTTATCGGCGGCTTTATCGCCGGCGGCGTGTATGAACATCTCGCCGACAAGGTCTCTATGGCACAAAAGATCATTCCCGGCCATATCGATCCCTCACTGACCAGCGATCAGATCCTGAGACTGGCGATGAAAACCAATAACCTCGACGCTTCCGGACTCACGCAGATGCTCTGGCACAACGAACACCCCTACCGGTTCGGATTTGTTCTTCTGGGCATGGGGCTGTTCACGGTCATCCTCCTGGTCATCTACGACCACTACCTGAGAAAACGCGGATCCTGACAAGTGATGCCCGGATTGACCGGCCATTCATTTAATTTCTCACGAAATTGAAACGTCCATGAAAATGCACCGTCTGCCTCTCATCCTGATCCTGGCCTTTTTCACCGGATCAGCAATGGCACAAAGGAACCCCGTTAAAACAACGGAGAACCCTAACAGGGTGATCAACGCCGATTTCACCCGGGTAAAAGGCCCGTTAAACACCATGTTCAACGAATGTGTCGGAGCCGGGCGGGCCAACGAAGGACTGAGGGCCGACTGGCAGCAGCAACTGGCATATGTCAGGAAAGAATGCGGTTTCCGGTATATCCGGATGCACGGACTCCTGTCCGACGACATGGGCGTCTATAAAGAAGACCGGGACGGGAACCCACAGTACAATTACATGTATATCGATGTGCTGTTTGATTACCTGCAAAGTATCGGGATGAAACCCTTCGTCGAGCTGGGGTTCATGCCATCGGCCCTGGCAAGCGGAAACCGGACCATCTTCTGGTGGCACGGGAATGTCACCCCGCCGAAAGATTACGGAAAATGGGCGGAGCTGATCCGGAACCTCACCCGGCACTGGACGGAACGCTATGGCGCAGACGAGGTGAAGACGTGGTATTTCGAAGTGTGGAACGAGCCCAACCTGACGCCGGGTTTCTGGACCGGCACTCAGGATGAATATTTCAAACTGTATACTTATGCGGCAAATGCTGTGAAGAGCGTCAACCCCGGGTACCGGGTCGGTGGACCTGGCACGGCAGGTGCAGCCTGGGAACCGGAAATGATCAGGTTTTGCAAAGAGAATAATGTCCCGCTCGATTTCATCAGCACCCATTCGTATGGGGTGCAACAGGGTTACCTCGACGAATACGGTCAGACCGGAACGGTGCTCGACGGAAATCCGATGAGCGTCAGCGGCGATGTATTGCAATCACGCCGGGAAATCGCCTCATCTGCCATGCCAGGGCTGGAGCTGCATTACACCGAATGGAGTGCATCCTATACGCCGTCTGATCCCATCCACGACAGTTATCATGAGGCTGCGTATATCTTGCAGAAGATCAAACAGGTGGGCAATGCCGCCAGTTCCATGTCGTACTGGGTTTTCACCGACATCTTCGAAGAAGCCGGTCCGCGTTTTGAACCGTTTCATGGAGGCTCGGCCTGCCGGCCATCGCGGGCAGCGGGGCTCGGCGCGTCCCGTTTCCCGTCTGCTTCGCGCCCGCGGCGTGGCCGCCCCCTTCCGTCCCGGGGGGGGAGGGAGGGGCCGGGTGGTTGTGCTTTTCCCTCCCCCCTGCGCCTTCCTCCCAGTGGGGCGGGGGTCGTGCGGCGCCCGCCCCTGCCCCAGGGAGGGGCGGGGCGGGGGGGGGGGGGGGGGGGGTTGGTGGGGGGGGGGTGTGGGGTTTTTTTTGTGGGGTTTTTTTTGTCGTTGGTGTTTGTGTGGGGGGGGGGGGGGATTTTTTTTTGAGAGTTGTTTTGGTTTTCGCTGGGTTGGGGCAGTAGGATATTGGGGTTGTCTTGGTTTTTTCCGGTTGGATTACTCGTTTCATGCTCAGCGGCGATCTTTCCGCTTTTGGAGGTTATATCAGACCCATGGGCTTCCAATATGACCTGCTTTTCGGAAACCGTCAGTTTTACGGCATAGCCGGGATAAATTATGACCTCCTCAGGCTGTACACTCAAAAACCATCACTGATCATCGGTTTCGGAACCGATTTTGGAAATTCCGCCAGGGGAGGTTTCCAGATATCGCTCATGCACAGCCTCCCCGAATATTATCCGGATGGGCACATGAGAAGAGGATTTATGACGCTTTCGCTCGGCATCAAGATGGACTTTTTAAATGCAAAACGAAGGTACAGGTGAATGATGAGACATGAAACGAGAGTGAATTAGAATACCCTGAAATGACACTTTAAAAAGCGACCTTTCTTAGGCCGTTTCCCCTTCCTCCTACCGCAGTTGCTATTCACGCTTCACTCCCTGGACGATGACAAATTCCGCAGGAATCTCGTAGCCGTCATCGGTGCGGTATGGCCGGATCGATTCGAGGTATTCGGCCCGGGCTTCCGCGCGCATTGACGGGTCGAAGTTCTTCCATGCCAGGGCGACGGGTCCACCCACGAACATCGCATCACAGGCCTCGTCGTCGCCGGCAAAATGCACCGGACTTGTCAGGCGCCGTTCCTGCACTCCGTCGAACCCGGCCTCTGTGAAAAGGCGGGCAAGGGTATGGCCGGTGCCGGCCAGGAAAAACAAGGGACAAACGTCTGACGTCACACGCCGGTCGACGATGGGGAAAACATCCGCCCATCCGCATTCTTTCCGTGCACCCCACACTACGGCCGCAGCCCGTCCGCCGGGTCGGAGCATACGGTACATCTCGGCGACGGCCTTGCCGGCATCAGCCACGTACATCAATCCGAGGGCATCAAGGGCAACATCATATTCTCCGCCGGGCAGCAAGAGCTCCCCCGCATCCATGCATTCGAAATGCACATGGTCCAGCCCCCTTAAGGCGGCTTCACGGCGTGCAGCCGCCACCATCTTTTCCGAGATGTCGGTGCCCGTGACCTCTCCGTCAGGACCGGTGAGCCGGGCAGCGGGGAAGGTCACCAGACCGCTTCCGCAGCAGATATCCAGAACCCGGTCGCCCGGCCTGATCCCCGCAACTTCCAGCATCAGCCCCTGGGCAGGTGAAAGAGGATCCGCCCAGAGCCTGTCGTAGTAAGGGGCCGCCCGGTTCCAACCCCATTGCTGGATCTTGACATGTAATGCAGCATTCATCATGATTCTTCATCCTTTAAGGTTAAACAGATGGCTCAGACCGCCGGTGCCGTCACCTTGGCGTCGTGTTCCACGGTGAAGCCGTATTCCAGGTTTCCCCGCATCGGGCTGTGCTCATAAGCGGCATCGAGGACCCTCTGCACCTCCTCTTCAGAGGCCGGGCTTTTGATATCCACATGGTACCTCACCCCTTTCCACTGCGGTGGTTGGCCGCCCACTCCGTAAAGGCCCCGTGAATCCTTTTCAACATCGACCTTTACCTGCAGAGCCTCAAGGGGGAGATCATAATGGGAAGCCCATAAGACGGTGGTGATGGTCTGGCAGGCTGCCAGCGCCATGCTCATGTATTCACCGGGCGACGGTCCGGTTTCCCCGCCGCCGGAGCGTTTCGACATGTCGGCCTTCATTTTCCACTGCCCGCTCTCCAGTTCACAGGCCTGTCCGCCCGTGTAGGTGGCCGTTGTGTGGATGGCACCGCGGGCGATGGAGGGTTGCCTGTTCATCGCCACGACAATGCGTTCAAACATGGTTTTCACCGGTACGGTATTTTTCATCACTGCCTCCTTCCTTTGTTCAATATTCACTTCTTTTATCTCCCCCACCTTCCGTTTGTCGACGGTCAGGGTAAAGGGGATGATTTTGGGCACCCGCCGGCGGTATTCGCGGTAACGCTCACCATAGTACCTGATCAGGTCTTTTTCCTCATGGTAAATGCCGATGAAGATATAGGTCGTCATTCCCGCACTGAACACGAGGTGACCAAGGGTCATCACCGGTGCAAACCAGAAGATCATCAGGAAGCTGAAGTACAGGGGATGCCTGACATATTTGTAAAACAGGGGCGTGCGGAAGGAAATATGTGTCAGCTCTTTGTTCCGCGCATAAAACCACACCTGCCGGAGACCGAAAAGATCAAAATGGTTGATCAGGAAGGTCGTGGTCAGGAGCATCGCCCATCCCGTCATGGAAAGGATGAACATCGCATCTCCTGCCCTTGCCGGCTGCGAGGTTCCAGACAGATGACTTCATCGGCTGCCAGAAAGCGAACATGAGGATCAGGGCAACGCTGGCAAAGAGTACGTAGGTGCTGCGTTCGACGGGCGGCGGAACGAGTTTCGTCCATTTCCTTTTGAAACCCGGCCGGGCCATCAAGCTGTGCTGGAGGCCGAAAACGGCGATGAGCAGCAGGTCGGCCAGGACAGCCGGTATTCCGGACAAGACAGAATGCCCGGTATCCAAAGTCTTTGGAAAGAGATCATGGAGCGGCGCTGCGACCGGAAGAACGGTAATGTTTTCCACAAAACCGATCATGTACAGGAAGGTCGCAAAAAAGAGACTGTAGCACAAAAAGGCATACGTTAAAAAAATGATCTTTTTCATAATTATTTGGTTACTGTATTAGAATCATCATGGATCACCCACGAAGACTTCCACAAAGTTAGGAGCCACCGGAGGGTGCCGCAATGACTGAAACTCCGGACTTCTTAACCATGGCTCCTGCAGGGAGGGAAAGTGGGATGAAATGCATAACCGGAGGATACAATCATGGATGTATTATCGGATGTACTCAAGATTATCAGGCTGACGGGATCCATTTTCTTCACCGCCGATCTCGGTGATCCCTTCTCCATACTTTCCCCGGCCGGAGAAGTCATGCTCCGGTATATGCCGGGGAAGGCGGCGTGCATCACCCTTTTCCACATTGTCACCCGGGGCAGCTGTTCCTTCAGGACGGAAACAGGTAAGCGGTTCATGCTCGAAAAAGGAAGTGTCGTGATCTTCCCGAGAAGTTGCGGCCACACCATGTACAGCAATGCTGAGATGCATCCCATCCAATTGCTCACCCTCCTGAATCCCTTAAGTATAAAAGGATTCCCAAAGCTTGAGTATGGCGGCCGGGGCGAAAAGACCCGGTTTATCTGCGGATACCTGCTCTGCGACCAGCGTTTCAATCCCTTATTGGGCGCCGTCCCCGAAGTTTTGATCCTGCAGCGGCATCCGGGCATCGACGGGATGCCGGCCCTGGAACGAAAAGGAGGAGACCAGCCCGATACTCTGGCTATCCCGCCCGCCAGCTGGCTCGACATCACCCTGAACCAGCTCGTAGAAGAAGTCACCGCCCGGAGCGCCGGCAGCGCCACCATGATCACCCGCCTGACTGAACTGATGTACATCGAAGTTTTAAGGCGTTACATGAACGCTCTTCCCGAAAAGAGCAACGGCTGGCTGGCTGCCATCCGCGACCACGAGATCGGCCTGGCCCTCCGGTTCATCCACGCCCATCCCGAAGAGAAATGGAACGTGGAAATGCTGGCTTCGAAAGCGGGCGTGTCAAGGTCGGCCTTCGCCGAACGCTTCACAGGGCTTATCGGCGAGTCGCCCATGCGCTACCTTACCGGCTGGCGGATGCAGCTGGCCCAGCGCCTTCTCATGCAACCCGACCTGAGCCTCGCTATTGTCGCCGAAAAAATAGGCTACGAATCCGATATTGCCTTTAACAGGGCCTTTAAAAGGTATGTGGGTGAACCTCCTGCTCACTGGCGCGATAAAATGATGGCCGGTGCTTAAGAGAGGTTAGGAACCTGTTGAGGGTTGGGAAGGTTCAATCGGGCATGGGAAGGGCTTTCGTTCTTAAGGCTTTTTTCTCTGGGTGGGGTCCCCGCCCGCCAGCCAGCTCGCCGCCCCTTAATGGGTCCAGACCCCCAAATCTCAGCGTCCGTTTCCGGACATTTTGATGAAACAAAGAAACCCGCCGCGATTGACAACCCGTGTTCGCCCTTGAAACGCACCGGCCCTACTCACAGGCCAGGTCTCACACGGGTTCGCACCAATCGCGGGTGGCCCGCGCGCTCTGCTAAGATTATCTTTGTAAATTCCTGATATAATCGTTTTAACAACGTTGGGCGAGTGCGCATCACGAAGCCCCAGGCAGTATCCCAACGATAAGTCTTCGGTAACTCCTGCCTTTCGCCTTTTGCCTTTTCTTACCTCATTACCTCATCACTCCATAGCTCCATAACTTCCTCACCTCATCACCTCATCACCTCATCACTTCCTCCCCCTCTTCCTTCGTGCCTTCGCGCCTTTGTGTTTCCATCTCTTCGCGGTATTCCTCCAACTTTGTGATCTTCCCCATATACTAGAATGGATACCCGATCGCCACGTTCAGCACGAGGTTGTCGCGCCGCCAGGTGGGACTGGAGAAGTCGATGCGCCGCAGGCTCCACTGGTCGCTGCCGGTGAGCCACGGTTTCCGGACGGGAATGCCGAGGTCTAGGCGCAGAACGAAAAACGAGGCGTCGAACCGCAGGCCGAAACCGGTGCCAAGAGCCAGGTCGTTGATAAATCGGCTCCACTGGAACTGACCTCCCGGTTTGAGCTTGTCGATCTTGATGAGCCAGACGTTCCCGGCATCGAAGAACAGCGCGCCTTTCACCAGTTTGTAAATGGTGAACCGGTACTCGAGATTGCCCTCCAGCTTGATCTCCCCGGTCTGGTCGATGAACGAGCCGTTATTGGCACTGTCGGGATAATAGACGCCGGGACCAACCGTCCGGTAACGGAACGAACGGATGCTGTTCGGCCCGCCGATATAGAACTGCTTGCGGTAAGGCAAAGCATTGGAAT
Organism: uncultured Bacteroidales bacterium; assembly: GCA_963763215.1. Taxonomy (GTDB): domain Bacteria; phylum Bacteroidota; class Bacteroidia; order Bacteroidales; genus DASQZK01. Next base: position 42,132 of record CAVXNX010000012.1, on the reverse strand, counting down.
TGCCGTAGGGGATCCCGATGCCGACCAGCCACCGGTTCACCAGCTTGTTATACTGTTTCCCGTTAAAATATAACCTCAGGTCGGCCGTGGACCTGGCAAACTGCGAATACGGGATGCCAAGGAGGGTGGCGTTCGTTTCCCCCCTGGCTTTTGCCCCGGCGAACCGTTCTGCCATATTGAGCAGGTTGCCTGCAAATTCGGCGTCGACCTGGAGGAAGGTATTCAGCGGCTTCCGGCGAAAGAGCTGGTTGTTGTATGTATAGCGGTAATCCAGGCTGAGTACGAACTGCTTTTCAAAACTTTCCTTGATCAGGGGATTGCTGTTCAAAAGGCTGTCGAACGAGGCCGACGTGTTGCTCAGGTTGGAATAGGTAAGGTTGAACGGCGTGAAGTCGTGCCTTTTCGAAAGCGTTTCCCGCCAGTCGTAACCATAGGAAAGGTCGGCCGAGTTCATGGTGAAGTAGATGGCCCGGTTGTAAAGGTTATAGCTGGCATCGATGGTGGTATGGGGAGTATATTTCCTGCCCAGGACTCTGTCGACGTTGACAAAAGGGATGATGAAGCGTGGCACCTCCAGCCCGGTGTTCACACCAAACTGCCATGTGTTCAGGTTTCGGCTGCCGCCGGCGATCTGGGTTTCATAGCTTCCGGTGAGGTCTACATGGAAAGCCTCTGCACCCTTGAAGAAGTTCCGGTCGCGGTAACTGATACTGATCCCCGGGCCGGCAAAATCATTGGATTTGGTGATGGCCTGGACCTCCAGCCGGATCGACTTGGGAACGTTCCGGGTGAGGTAGAGATCGGCGTTGAGCATGGCCGTATCGGTTGGCGACAACAATGTATCGAACCGGATGTTGGCGAATTTGTACACCCCCAGCCCCATCACCTTGTTTAGCGTGGAGCTGTATTTGTCGAAGTCGTAAAGCTGCCCCGGCTTGAAGAGGATCGCCTTGCCGAGGGCGGAGGGCTTGATGAACTTCTGGTGGAAGATGTATTCCATAACCGCCCGTCATGACCGTATCGGTATTCTGGTTGTTGCCCTCGAGGGAATAGTCGGCATGGACACGGATCTCATTCAGATAGTATTTCCGGAGGGCATCCGGGGGGACGTCCTTCTTCAGGTCGAGGTAAACATCGATGGTCTTTTTGGAATAACTGCTGTCGAGCCGGAAGATGAGGTAATCGGCAGCGAAGTTGAAATATCCCTTGTTTCGAAGGGCGCTGCTGATCCGGTCACGTTCATCCTTCAGCGCCTGAAAATCGTAAGGATTGCCGGGTTTGACCAGGCTTCCCGACTGCAGCGAATCGATCGTCACGACGAGGGTATCGGCCCTCCCCAGGAATGTGTCGGCCGGGAAATGAACACTTTTGATCATATACTGCGCCTTCGCTTCGACATTGTATTCGACCTTGATCTTCTTGCCGGAGACATCCCGTTTGGTGCTGATGCGTGAATCGAAATACCCGATACTGTACAGGTAATTCTGCATGTCGTCCTCCGACCGGTCGACGTAGTAATATTCAAAGATCACCGGCGGGGTGCCCAGCCCGTACTTGATCCAGTGGCGGAGGCCTTTTTTCTCCACGGTGTCGGGGATCATGTTGTAAAACCACAGCCCGAACGGGATGAAACCCAGGAATTCCTTATTGGGATCGGGTTTGGCGTATTTCTGCAGCTCCTTTTCCATGGAGATCCTCTGGATCAGCCCCTTGTCCTCTACTTTCACCTCCGCGCCTTTGTAAAGCAGCGAATTTTTTCCCAGTGTCCGGGTGGTGCTGCAGCCCTGAAACAGGAAGGCTGCAGTAAACAGTGACGCCAGGATGAACGACAATCGTTGTCGTACCGGGCTTGTTGATATGAGTCGGATGAATGGCACTATTTAAAGATGTTGTTTTCCTTTCCCTTTCCTCCAGCCTCGGGCTCTTCCGTCTTGCGGCTGAAGAGATTTTTGAAGGTGTAAAAATCCTTATTAAAAATGAAGGCGACGCCGGTCTTGTTCAGCTCACCTTCAATGACATCCTGGTACTCGTTTTTCTTGAACGCCTGGATGCGGTAAACGCCGTCGGGTGTCAGGCTGTATTCCACCACCACGTCACCGGCCAGGTTGTTCACGTTGCCCGGGGCAGTGGTGTTCGGGTTATTGTCATGGATGTTCAGATTCCCTCCCACCCTTATCGACAACCGGTTGTTAAGCAGCTGCTTCGAGACGTTCATCTCCACGTTGGTGTTCCCGTAAGTCTGCCCGGAGGTGTTCTGCTGGTAGGAATTGATATTGACGTTGAAATTAAACCCGGGGAGGTACTGCTGGGAAAAACGGTTGATCTGCTGGGCCAGCAGGTTCCCGACTCCTTTCCGTGCCGTGGAATTCAGGTTATATGCCAGGGAATTCTGCGTCATGGAACTTTCCTGAAGAAAACTGTTGAAAAGCAACAGGGAGAAGACCTGCTTGTTGAGTTCCGATTCATTATTGTTCAGCTGTGAAAGCCTGGCTTCGATGTTTGCATCCCGTTCGCTGGCTGGTTGTTTGATCGCAAAACTGATGGACGGTTGCATCAGGGTCTTGGTGATATACATGTAGACGTTGAAATCCATGTTCTGGCTGTACTGGGTGTTCTGGGACTGGGAGACCCCGCTCATTTGCGGAATGATGATCGGTTGCGGTGAGGTATTGACTGAATACAGCGTCGTCAGGTCGATCTGGGGATTGGAGACATCGCCGGTCCATGTCAGTGAACTGCCCTGCTGAATGATGAATTTGCGTTTCATGACATCGAACAAGGTTAGGGTATAATTTCCCTGGTCCACCTGGTAACTGCCCGTGAGTGTCATCTGGCCGTTGCCTCTAAGGTTGAAGCTGAGGTTGCCCGATCCCTGGACGTCCAGTTGTTCATTGGTGGCCGGATCCACCACAATGGTCGCCTTCATGTTTTTCTTGATGATGAGGTTGGCTGTCAGGCTCAGGTCGCTGGAATTGGAAGTGACACTGGTGCTGTTCGATGTTCCGCGGGTGAGGATGTTCGAGGCGGTATCGGCCCGGTTGTTCATGAAAACGACCACACCCTGCTGTTCGATCGATGCTGTCCCGGTTTCGGGAAGCACATAATAAAAATGGGAATCCCGGTCAAGATTGACGTCGAGGAAGGACTTCCGGCTTCTTCAGGTCGCCCTTGAGCTGTGCGCGGAAACCTGCGATGAGCTGACCGTAAACCATGTTCCTGCTCTCGCTCGAGGTGTTCAGGAGCTGAAACCCCGGGGTGTTCATGCTGAGATCGAATGTGGGGTTCGCCAGGTCGGTGGCGTCGATGCTGCCATTGAGCGTTGCCGTGTTCCCATCGGCATCTTTCAGGGTGAAGGCATTCAGGGTGATCTGGTGCTTGTCGAACACGATCCGGTCATTCTGAAATTGCACCTGGGAACCGGTGAAGACAGGTGTCACGGAAACATCGGAGAAGGCCAGGTAACCGGAAATTTCCGGATTGGAAACCTTGCCGGTCACGGAAAGCTTGCCGGAGAGCGTACCGCCGAGGTCGCTCACCTGTTGGGGGAAAAACGGCTGGTACGAAGCCAGATTCAGGCTTCCGATATCCGCGGTAAGATCGAGGGTCGTGTTATTCCCGCCGGTATTGACCGTCCCGTTGATCTTCATCCGGTCCTTTTCGCCTTCGAAACCGGCTGAAAGACGGATGACATCCTTCTGTTTATTGTCGGCCTGCAGCCGGGCGGTTTGAAAGACCTTGTCGCCGAAAAGGGAGATATCCGTGAGGGTCAGGTCGGACGAGAAGGTAGAAGAGGGGGTAAGCGAGAAAGTGCCGTCGGTTATGGCGCTGATGATCTCCTTGTTGCCGGAGACCAACGCCACCAGGTTATTGATGTTGAAATGGGTGAAACGGATACGGACAAGGCTCGAATCCTTCCGGGAAGAGTTGCCGGCCAGAACCGCCAGCTCCTGTTTTCCCGACGTGAAACGAAGGTCGTGAGTGGTGAAACCGGACTTGTCGATTTTCAGGTAATTGCCGGGGGGGATGGAAAAGGGCCGGGCATTGAGGATCAGCCGGGTGCTGTCGAAGCCGACGTAAACGGCCTGGTTCCTGCTCTGCATAAACCCGCTGAGGTGATAGAGGGCGGTATCGCCGTTGCTACCGGAAGCGAAATCCCACTGAATGGTGTCATGGCTCACGCTTCCGGTAAGAAGGGTATTCGGCACCTCGAAAGGACTGGAATAAAAATGCCGCAGCTGCGCTTCCAGGGAGAGGGCTTTCTTATCGGATGTCACATCGACGGTGAAGGTGTCGACCACGAGACCATGGTAGTCGACTTCGGGAATCCTGGCAGACAGGGTGAAGGAAGGTTTCGAACCGTCGTAACTGGCCGTAATGTCTGACTGGATAAAATTATTCAGGCCCGGCAGGAAGACCTCCGAGAGAAGATCGGTGTTGTAAACCCGGGCCCTGAAACTCGAACTTGCCCTCCCGGGCATTCATCCGGGAAGTGTCCTGCTGAAGATTGAAATAGTACCCGAAATAGTCCTTCATCAGCCCCGGCAACTTGCTGAACCTGACGCTACCGGTATAGTCGGCGTTGGCGAACTGAGAGTGAAAGTTGAGTTCAGTTTTCTCACGCGTATTGGTTGCCTTGACGATCACCGAATCGAGAGGATAGAAATTCCCGTCCCGGACAATAATGATATCATACGCTTTCAGGAAGCCATTGATGCTGTCGACATTACTGCCGGTGAAGTCGGCCCGCATGACGCCCTTCACCCGGATATCCTGGTCGGTCAGGTGGATGGCATGAGCATCCATGCCTTTAAGATTGAGGGTGAAGTCATAGGATGGGACGGAATCGCCCAGCGATGCCTTGCCGTCGAAGCGGGCCACCAGGCTGGTGTCGCTGATGCTGGCGCTGCCGTTGAAAATGTGGTTGGCGAACGTTCCGGCCAGTTTGATATCGTGATAGGTATAGTCAAGCGCCGTAAGCCGGCCGATGGTGAAGTCGAATGTTGCGTCGGGGTTCTTGAAATTCCGGCTGCTTCCGCTAAAATGCCCGTCAATGCTCAATTTCCCGAGGGTGTCGGGCTTTCGGACCAACTGCCCGATGTCGTATCCGTCAACGGTGATCTTCCCGGCATAGTGCTCCCGTCCATTTGAACCTTCCCTGTACTCGAGGCTGGCACTGATGTCACCCTGCGTGGATTGAAGGACAAGGCTGGTGCCGAAATCGTGGAGGGTGCCGTCGAATTGACCGTTAAGACTAAGCTTCCCGGGCAGGCTAATGGAGGAAGGAACGGCACTGTCGGGCAGGACTTCCAGGATGTCCTCCCTTTCGGCCCTGAGCGTGTCGAGCCTGATGCGGTAACGGGCCTGCCGGTAATCGGGAAGGCCGGTGATGTTCCCCGTCATGGCGACGGCCAGGTTATCGCCGGCGCCCATACTGAAAAGGCTGATGTCGAAATCGGTGAGCCGTCCTTCGACACCGGCTTTGAGACGGATGTAATCTGCCCGTTGCATAGAACCGGGAAAACCGGATGCGACGCCGGGAGAGAAATACTTCAGGTCTTTCGGGCTGATCCGGCTGGGGTCGAAATGGATGTCGAAGGTGGTGTGCTGGCGGTCGTTGACAATGCCGGCAAAAGAGCTGTAATGAAGGACAGAATGGTTTCGGATCAGGCTGTTGGGCGTTTTGATCTCCATGTTTGAAAGGCGGGTGGCGGTATCCGACACCATGAACTACCCGCTGAGGTTCGACAACGTAAAGCCCGACTGTTCCACGAAACTGAACTGGTCGATGCCGCCTTTGTACCACCCGTCGCCGATGGCGATGTCGCGCGCAATGCCGGAAATGTTCCTCATCCCGAGGTGGCTGAAATCGACCTGGCGGGGATGCCGTGCCACGGTGTCCACATCGTAAGTGAAGCTGTTATCACCGAGAAGGAGCCTGCCAACGCTGATCTTCCATCCGAAGCTACTGCCGGATGCCGATGCCGTACCGGCGGCCTGGCTCCCCGACGTTCCGGCGCTCACGTCAACCACCGCATGTTGAAGCCGGATGCGGCGGAGATTGATGATGCCATCGCTGAGACTGACGGTTTTAGGATTGAACTGCAGGTCGGCATGACGGATGTCGGTCTTCTGCCCTGTGGACCTGTCTTCCAGGAAAAAACTGATATCACTGAGCCTGACCGGGCTGTGAAGGGAAATATCCGGGGAGGAACTCCCGGAGCCCGACGAAGAACTTCCGGAAAGGACGAGCCGGGCGGAACTGTTCTTCATTTCCACCTTCCCTACCCCGACCGCCAGTGGGCTGAGGTTGAATTTACGGAAACTCACCGAGAACTGGCCGATGTCGGCCTTGACGTCGTTGCCCGTAAGATGGTCTTCGTAACTGAGCCGGATGCCCGACAGGACGATCCTGCCGAGGCTGAACGACATGGAAGAACTCCCGGCCGTGTCGGCCGGCGGGGAAGATGAACCCGATGAGAACGCCTCGGGGATGAAGCTGAAGTTGAAGGCGCTGTCACCCGCGGGCCGGGAGATATGGCCGGTGATATCACGAAGCTCCAGAAGGCGGATGTTGACCTTCTTCTTCAACAGACCAAAAAGTCCCACATTCACCCTGATGAGCCCCGCATCCAGCAGGGTATCGTTCTCCTGGTCGGCAATGTACAGGTTCTTCACCGTGACGCTGTTCGGCAGGATAACGCGGATTCGGCCCAGGCGCACTTCGGTATGGAGTTTTTGCTGCAGCTTTCTGACGGCAATGTCAGCAAGCTTATTCTGTACAGCCGGGAACTGCAATGCCAGGGTGACCAGGACGATCAGCGCGACCAGGGCCAGGAGGAAGATCCCCAGGACCCGGAAGAATTTTTTCAGGTATATGCGAAGTGAAGTTGTCACGTATAAAATGCTGTGTTTTTTTGCCAGGAGGCATCCGCCGGACAATCACGGGCGGGATAGGGGCCGGCGCATTGCCGTCCGCGTATGCGCCCACCGGAACCTTTTGTAGAACGAACTGTCTGCCGCTCCTTTGGCTCATGCTGTTTTTCCCGTCCCCTGTCCATGGTGCCTGCTTTGCCCGGTAAAGTCTCTTTATTGATTGGGAATCAAGCATATTTCGTTCCTGTTTTTCGCGGACACACCGGATCAGTGAAAAAATCACGCCATAAGCCGCCCCGACCTGCCCTTCACCCGGTAAATCCCGGCCCCCGCTCTCAAGAAAGACCGGCTGTACGGGGGACAGCCCTGCCGCAGGGCCCAATGTGTAGAGAAACAGCCCGAAAGAAAAACCTGAAATGTGGAATTCCATACCTAAACAAAAACAGGACGTATCTGTTTTTTAGCCTTAGAGATGCATGGCTTGCAATTTGCGTATGGAATCGAGGCCTGATGAATACCGGTCTTTCCGGCCGGTGGGACCGGGCAGCGCAAAAAAACAGGGAACAATGTAAATCCATTAAATAAACCGAACCATGGAACTGAACATTGACCATCCGGTAGATATCGTGGAAAACATCAGCCGCGAGTCCTTCAGGGAAAAATACCAGGTTCCCCAGAGACCAGTGGTCCTGAGAGGTTTATGGAAAGATTATCCGGCAACCACAAAATGGACTATCGACTATTTCAAAAAAGAACTCGGCAATATCATGGTCGGCGTGTACGATGCCGCCGGTGAGAAGCCCGACAGGTCAACGAAAGGCGCGCCGAAGAAAATGCGGTTCGCGGATTACCTCGACACCATCACCGCCGGACCTTCCGACCTGAGATTGTTCCTCTTCAACATCCTCAAACATAAACCCGAATTGCGGAACGATTTCGACTATCCCCCCATCACTTCAAGATATCTTAAACAATTGCCCTTCATGTTTTTCGGGGGAAAGGATTCCGTCGTCCGCATGCACCAGGACATGGACTTTGCCAACGTCTTCCTCACCCAGCTGCACGGACGGAAACGGGTCGTCCTGTTCTCCCCCGCCTATTCGAAATTCCTGTACCGTTACCCGTTCAACGTCCACAGTTCCGTGGATATCGGGAACCCCGATTTTGAGAAGTACCCCGCATTGCGGTTCGTGGAGGGACAGACCTGCATCCTGGAACCGGGCGACACCCTGTTCATGCCGAGCGGCTACTGGCATTACATCAAATACCTGGAAGGCGGCTATGCCATCAACCAGCGGGCGCTCAGTCCACATACCGCGCACTGGCTGAGAGGCTTCTGGAACGTCGCCGTGCTCTCGAACCTCGACGATCTGATGCGTTTCACCCTGGGCAAAAACTGGTACCAGTACAAGCTGGAACAAACCTACGCCAGGGCCAACGAGGCGATGAACAGGCTCAATGTCACCTAGGGATAATATCCCGCCGCAACGGTTGTAGGGAAATTTCCCCAGTCCGCCCATCACAATGACCCATATATCAGTCATTTATATTCAGTCTAAATTAAAATTGACATAGCCGGGGATCTTTCCCCGCCCCGGCTGTAAACCGGAAATTCAGGAAAGCCGGGAGTTGTGCGTCGGTTCCCGGCAAGAGGTGCAATAGAACATATGGCCGGGCGGATCGGGTTTTCGCCTGAGGTACAGGCTTTGTACAGAACATTGAGGATCAAACTACTCACCTCAATAAACTGCCATGAAAACAAAACCTGTTCTCACCGGCCTTGCCGCTTTCCTTCTTCTCACCTCACTCATTGGAATCCACCGGAACGACACGCGAGGTCAATACCCCTACGATGCTTTTGAAAAGCCCGGGTATTGCGGTTCCTGCCATGACGGCTTTTATGCCCAATGGTCCCAGACGATGATGTCGGAAGCCTATACCCACAAGTGGGATGAGATCGAATACTTTGACCTGGCGGTGGCCCATGCCGCCGTCGACCCTGCAATGAAAGGTGTGGATGACGGGTGTAACGGATGTCATGCCCCGCTGGCCTATGCCGCAGGGGAACTTCCTCCGCCGCGCCCTGCAATGAATTCCCGCGCCAATGAATCGGTTTCGTGCGAAGTGTGCCATAACATCACCGGGTTTGAAGGCGATATCCCCTTCAATCACAATTACATCATGGATCCCGGGAAAACAAAATATACCTCACGAAAGGGCACTGTCGAATCGCCCAACCATGAGATCCGCACCACCGACTTGCACAGTAAAGCTGAATTTTGCGGGACGTGCCACAATGAAAAAAACCCTTACGGAATCTGGGTGAAATCCACCCACCTGGAGCTGAAAGAAGGGCCGTATTATGCCGAAGGTGTAGTGTGCCAGGATTGTCATATGCCCCATACACCTGGCAAAACCGCTAAAATGGGCAGCCTGTATGAAAACAGCCGCCTCCACCTCTTGAACGGCGCCCATGATGAAGGTAAAAAACGCGGAACGATTGAACTGCGGATCCAGCCCGACCGGAATGAAGCCATGATGGGTGATCCCGTAACCTTCACCGTGACCCTTTTTAACCAGAAAACCGGCCATAAATTCCCGACCGGTTCGGTGGAAGACCGCATCGTCTGGCTCCATGTGGAAGCTGTCGATGAGGATGGGAACGTTTACCCTCTTCCGGTGAATAAAAAAGGATTTGAAGGGGAAGAATACACCATTGCCGGGGATGACCTGGCCTACCAGGATCTCGCCATTCCCCTTAAGCTGAAAAATTTCAACGGCCTCCGCCGGGAAGACGTTCCCGCCGGCGACCGCATTTTCAGAATGCCCTATTTCGACCCCGAGGGCAACATGACCATCATGCAATGGAACACCAAATCCCTTGGCGTAGATTACAGACTCGGACCGAGGGAAACGAAGACGGAAACCTACACTTTCGAGATCCCTTATGACATCAAACCGGGAAAACTCACGGTCCATGCTGTCCTGAATTATCGCCTTCTCGTCAAGCCCGTCGGCGAATACCTCGGTGTTCCCGAATCGGAATATACGGCGCAGGTCATCAACGAACAGGTGGCCGGGATGAACATTCTGCCCTGACACAACCGGTTGAAATATACACTTCCCAACATGACTAAAACCTAAGCCTCTATGAAAAAACCACTGACTGTCCTTTGCCTCATGATCTTGACGGCCGGGATCTGCAACGATGCCGGTGCCATCCCGGCCTTTGCCCGTAAATACCGGGTCAGCTGCCAGGTATGCCATGCCCCTTCCATTCCCAAACTGAAAGCCTACGGTGACCAGGTGGCCGGCGACGGCTTCCGCCTGAAGGAATACCAGGCGCCCGGTTATTTCGTGAACACCGGCGACGACCTCCTGAGCCTCATCCGTGAGTTCCCCCTGGCCGTGAGAATCGACGGATTTATGACCTGGAACATGGGAAACCGCGAACAAGCCGACTTCGCCGCACCTTATGTCATCAAACTCCTCTCCGGCGGTGAACTCTCCGACCACCTCTCTTATTATTTTTATTTCCTCATGGACGAAGCCGGGGAAATTGCCGGGGTCGAAGATGCCTACCTGATGTATAACAACCTTTTCAATACGGACCTCGATATCTACGCCGGACAATTCCAGGTTTCCGATCCGCTCTTCAAACGCGAGTTGCGGCTGACCCTCGAAGATTATCATATCTATACCACGAGCATCGGGTTGTCGGATTTCAACCTCGAATACGACCGCGGGGTCATGATCACCTGGGGACTTGAAACGCAAGACGGATCTCGTCCTCGAAGTGGTCAACGGCAACGGTCTTTCGCACGCCAGCCCGTCGATGCTCTTCGATAAGGATAAGTACAAAAATGTCCTGGCACCGGGTGGCACAGGATATCGGTGATTTCGCACGCATCGGTGTCACCGGTTATTTCGGTAAAGAGAACCTGAATAATGCAGCCGGATACGCGGTCACCAATTCCTCGCGGTATCTTGGGCCCGACGCCTCCTTCCGCTTCGCCGGCAAATGGGAACTGAATATGCAATACCTCATGCGCAATGACAACAAGGTCCTTCTCAGTGAAGATTCCGACGCTGCGATGAACGATATCAACACGCAAGGGGCGTTTGGAGAACTGATATTCAGTCCACGGGGCGATAACAGCCGGTGGTACGCCCTGGGGATGATCAACTGGGTGGATTCGGATTTCAACCCGGCCGATTACCGTTCGGCCACGCTCCATGCCGGATACCTGTTACGGCGGAATGTCAGGCTGTCCGCCGAATATACCCGGGTCTTCACCCCATCCGCCGATGCCTGGGGCAGGTTCTCCCTCGGTTTCGTTTCGGCCTTCTGAAAATACGGAAGGCCGGTACGAAACGCTTTTGGCACCTCCCGGTGACAGATCCGGATGAAACCGGTATACCGCTGACCGGTCGCTGTCGCCCTAAAAAACTTTTGCCCGGCCCGTCTGTTTCATCACAATAAATAACCAGGGAAATCCTCCTGGCCGCAAACCATGACGACAAGGCTACGAATAAACACCATAATCATTCAACGGTATGAAAATCAAGAATCTCGGATCACAAGGAATCAAAGCATCGGAACTTGGGCTTGGGTTGTATGGGCATGAGCGAATTTTACGGGAAGAAGAACAGGGACGAATCCATCCGGACCATAAACCGGGCCATCGAACTGGGGATCACCTTTTTCGACACAGCCGACATGTACGGTCCATTCACCAATGAAGAGCTCGTTGGTCAGGCCGTTCGTGGCAATCGCGATAAGCTCACCATTGCCACAAAATTCGGTATCGTCCGTGATACGTCGAAACCCGGTTCACGGAGTGTGAACGGCAAACCGTCGTATGTGAAGACGGCCTGCCATGACAGCCTGAAACGACTTAATATCAACGTCATCGACCTGTATTACCTTCATCGCGTCGACCCCGACACCCCCATCGAGGAAACCGTCGGAGCGATGGCCGGTCTGGTCAAAGACGGCCTGATCAGGGGCATCGGGCTCTCCGAGGTGTCCGCCTCCACGCTGCGGAAAGCCCATGCCGTGCATCCCATTACGGCCGTGCAGAGTGAATATTCGCTCTGGAGCCGTGAACCGGAAGATGAGGTGCTGGAAACCTGCCGTGAACTGGGCATCGCCTTCGTGGCTTACAGTCCCCTCGGGCGGGGATTCCTGACCGGGCGGTACAGATCGCCCGAGGATTTCGAAGAGGACGATTACCGCCGGCATTCCCCACGCTTCCAGGGAGAGAACTTCGAGAAAAACCTCGACCTGGTGAAAAAGATCGAAGACCTGGCAAAGGACAAAGGTTGTACACCGGCACAGCTCGCCCTGGCATGGGTCATGGCCCAGGGTGAATTCATCTTCCCCATTCCCGGCACAAAACATGTCAAATACCTCGAGGAGAATGTGAATGCCCTGGATGTCAGCCTTTCGGATAAGGAATTAGCGGAGATCGATGCCATTGCGCCCAGAGATGTCGCCGCAGGTCAGCGCTACCCGGAAAATATGATGAAATCCGTAAACAGGTAGGATGGGAAAAACTTCAGGAGGAACATGCAGACAGACACTTTGTGATCCGGCTGTGCGGTAATCTCCGGGAGGTGAGCAGCCCGTTGTTATTCCGTCGTGGTGAACACCTTGAATTCGGGAGGTGAAGCAAGGGTCTTTTTCACCTTGCACAGTTCTGCGGCATTGATGACCGCCGCTTTGTATTTTTCTGGGAACCCGGCAGGCAGGATGATCTCCAGGCTGATGTTCACCGGAAGCCCGGACTTTTCATCATACACGGCCGATTGGATGATGCGAATGCCCTCCGTGGAAATGTCCCTCCGGTCGCAGAAGGATTTCACATAAATGCCGGCGCAGGTGCCGATCGAGGCCAGGAAAATGTCGAGCAGCCTCACTCGTAAATACTTCAAATTCAGGTGGTGCCGCAAGGGTCTTTTTCACCTTGCAGAGATCGGCAGCATTGATCACGGCCGCCTTGTATTTCTCAGGGAAATCCCGGGGAAGCTGGATCTCCAGTTTGATGTTTACCGGTAAACCCGTCTCCCGGTTGTACTCAGCCGACTGTATGATCCGGATTCCGTCGGTCGGAATTTCCCGCCGGTCGCAAAACGATTTGACATAGATCCCGGCACAGGTACCTATGGATGCGAGGAAAATATCAAAAGGCGCCGGTGCGGTATCATCACCTCCGGCCTTCACGGGCTGATCCGTCCGGATGACATGTCCGTTGTAGTAAGCATTGATTTTTTTGTTCCCTTCAAACCTTACTTCGAGATCCATGGTGCATTGGGTTTTGGTGTGAAAAAGTGAAGCATTGAGCCGTTAAAGCTTCAGTAAAATTATAAAAAAAAGAGAAAATTCCTGCATTTTTCCCCCCTTGCTCACCAGAGTGTTCATAAGTTCCATGATGGCGGGGAGATATTTTCAATATCTTGCCTGCCTGAAACCATGTCCAATCAAAAAATACCCCACGATGAACGCTAAACTGATCATGTTGATCCTCGTGAGCGCGATGCTTTCATCATGCGCCAGTATGCATAAAGGCCGGAAAGCGCCGGTGTCCTCAACCCCGGCCACCGGCAATTCATACACGAAACCGGCCAAAGATGACGACCCGCCGATAACCGAAGTCCGCGAGAAAATCGTGGCGACACCCGACCATCCTGCCGACCCGCATGAATACTTCGTCATCATCGGTGTCATCATCGGCAGCTTCCGCGATCCCGGCAATGCCAGGAAATACCAGGAACAGATCGCCAGTGACGGTTTTTCCAGCGTTCTCCTGAAAAACGATCAGGGCCTTTACCGTGTGTCGGTCAAAGCGACCAACGAGATCCTGGAAGCCCGCAGCTCCATCCGGGACATCCGGAGCCGGTTCAGGAAATATGAAGACACCTGGCTGCTCATCTCGGTGAAGTGATGAGAAAACGCTCCGGGTGATCTGTTCCCGGGGTGAAAGGCTGTTTCCCTCCACCTCCCGGTCCTTCCTGGTTCGATCCGGGCAGCCGCGCATCCCGCCTGCTTCCTATTTGCATTCCTTCGCCAGGGTGGTGAACGCTCCCAGTAATTTTTTGGCTTCAACGATATCGTTGGTGCGGATCACCACGCCATCGTCGAAATTCTGGGCTTCATCATTTTTATAAGGTTTGATGAGTTTCTGACGGCCTTTGGTCACCAGGTTCACATGGATTTCCTTCGAGGAAACGGAAATATTCGATGCAGAAGGATCGATATCGGTCAACATGAATTCCCACGCATATTTTGTGGTCGCTCCTTTGCTGTCGGTATCCCCGAGGCTGAATTTTACCTTACAGGCGTTTGCAGGATCCGCTTTTTCGATCCCCTGCTCGTACACTTCACCCGTCTCATCCACCTTGCCGATGAGGGATGTCACGATACCCCAGGCATCCTTAACGGCCGGCTCGCGTTTTTCGGCTTTCGTGTTTTGGGCAAGGAAGGCGATGGCCTGGGTGAATAATTTTGCCGCGTGGACGTCGTTAAAATACACATCGGCGCTCCGCGTGTAGTTCTGTATGGCACCGTCCCTGTACACTTTGATGTAGTTGAGTTTGCCCGTCGACAGGGGGACATAGAGTTTTTTGCCGCTGACTTTAATGACATTATCTTCCGTGGAGAGGTCTTCGGGATAAAGGATGAACTGTTCTTTCACATCGGAAGAACCGTTGGTGCCGGCAGTCACCACGTCGAGGGTGATCCTGTTTTCGCTGCCGGGTTCGATCTTCAGTGATTGTTTTGTGTTTTTTCCGTCAACCGGAAGTTCGCCTACATTGCCCTGCAGCCACGCAATGACGGCAGACTGAGATGACAGTCCTGCATCGCCGGCAGAACTATTGCTGGCGGCGTAATCAAGGGCAGAAGCCAGGTCACGGGCCAGGTCGATATCATTGACATACAGTTTCAGATCCGGCGACCATGGTTCATCAGCACCGTCTTTGGTCTGCCGGATGTACTTAGCCTTGTCTTTGGTATTGAGGCCGAGCCAGGCCGATCGTGAATCGACATTGAGTTCGACGGGAACCTGCAGGTCATTCAGGTACAGCACGCTTTCCTCCGTTGATGAACCGCCTTTTGAGTCGGTGGTCACGGTTTTGAATGTCACCTTCCCCGAAGGTGCCGCTTCGAAGTCCATGGTCTGGTCATAGGTTTTGCCCGAGGCCTCCGTTTTACCGAGGTTTGCCTTGACGAAGCCGAGTGCTTCACCGTCATTTTTCCATTCCTTCCGGGTGACCTTCGTATTGGATGCGAGATAGTTGAAGGCATTGACAATATTCCTTGCCGCCTCGATATCATCGGTGTAAATATCGAGATCGCGGGCATAGGTGATCCCTTCGTCGCCCTTTTTCTCCATGATGTAATTATTTTTTGCCCTGACCGGGAGGACCACCTTCAGGGATTTCCCGGAGACCACCAATGACACCCCTGTCGGATCGATGTCGCTCAGATCGAAGGTCCTGGTCACCGTGTTTTGCGTCCCTTTGCTGTCGGTCGAAGTGGATTTCAGCACCGCCAGGTACGGCCTTGCACCCGTGGAAAAAGTCTGCTCCCAGGATGTCCCGCTGTTATCCGAAGCCTTGATATTCTCTCCCAGCCAGTCGATGGCTTCACCCTCCGAATTCCAGGCCCTGTTGGTTTGGCTGCATTCACCCGAATGGGACTTGACGGCCTCGATAAAAGCTCTGGCCTTATCGACTTCGGCCATGGTCATCGGGACTTCATCGGTATAGCCCGTGAATTCCCCGTTTTCAGATATCAGTAATAAATTTCTGCCGGTTTTTGATCCCCAGATTCACCCTGATTACTTTCCCTGAAGGCTTGAAGGACATGGCCGAGGGATCCAGGTCGGAAAGATAGAAAACCCAGTCTTTTTCAGTCGTCTTCCCCTTTTTGTCGGTCTCCTTCTCCTGGATCTGAAGCTTGCACCCATTGCCGTCAACCGTGTTGAAGGAATAACTTAAAGTCGAGCTGCCCCCGGATACATCGCCTGTAAAACCGGAGAGCCAGCTTACGGGTTCCTGGGCTGCCAGGAATGCCGGGATGAAAAGAAACGCCGCCAGAAATGGCAGACAGGATAAAAAACGCGTTGTTGTCATGATCAGATCGTTTTTAGTTTAAGGGTGTTTGAAACCATAAAGATATGACGAAATGGATTCGCGAAATACAGAATTTACAGGAAAAGCCGGTTCAGCTTGACCGGATTTCGGATTTATGGGTCAGGGCTTTCATTATGCCATTTTCTATCCGCGGAGGCGATCCATTCGAACGCAAATCGACCGGCGGTGTTTTTACGTCGAGTCTGTCAAACATCGTCAATACGACAATCTTTGAAGGGATTCACGGCGCTTCCCCCCTACAGGTCAGCGTCTGGCCAATTCCGTCGAACGGGATGATCAAAGAATTCCGGCCTCTTGGGGCAGTGGCATCCCTCGATCTGACCTCGCTTCAAAAAGGGGTCTATATCCTGCGCATCACAACGGAGAGCGGGATCGTGTACCATAAGATCATCATCCAACGATGAGAAATGACAGAACTGAAATGTCTTCCTGATCACCTCACCGTTCAGGTTGAAATGTATTCCAGACGATCCCCTTGCCCGGCCCCTGGAAAGAGCACCCCTGAACGGTTGCTTAATGGCAGAAGTGAACAATGCAATGGCGGCGTTTTACTCGTGATGTAAGCCCCGGATGAAAAAAAACACCGGCGAAGGCAAAAAATTTCCGCTCAGAAACGGCAGTTAACGGAATATATTTTAACTTTATCGTCTTAACATTTAATAACATGAATAAAGGTACCGTAAAATTTTTTAATGAATCCAAAGGCTTTGGATTTATTAAGGACGAAAATTCGTCGAAAGAATACTTCGTGCACTCGACCGGGTTAATTGATAAAATCCGTGAGAACGATAAAGTTACTTTTGATCTGACGGAGGGTAAAAAAGGTCTGAATGCAGTAAATGTAAAACTGGCCTAGTCTGAACTGCGATAAACTCTTAACGTTTTGGGTCCTGCCTTTGGCGGGACTTTTTTTTGCCCTACGGTCGCCAAAGCTTAAATGTCGATTTTGAACTGGACCCGCACCCCGAGAGAAGACACATGTGGATGGTCGAGGTAGGTCAGCCGCTTGATCAGGTCGACGCGGAAAAGCCTCAGGATGTTGGAGACCCCTATGCTGGCTTCCATATAAGGCTTGCCATCCAGGGCAAAGGTTGAAGGGGAACCGTTGATATTCTCAGGGAAGCGGAACAAATCCGGATTGTACCGGGGCTGGTTACGGCTGTCCAGACCGCCGTAGAGCATCCGGAAGGTGGCAATTTCCCGGAGCTTTAAATTCCGGATCACCGGGATCTTGTTAAAAATGAATCCGTTGAATGAATGATCGATGTTTAATGAGACGTACCGGTCACTCACAAACTCCAGAAAGTTCATCATGTTGTAGGAATCTTTCTGATAGACATAGGTCTGGTTGGCATTGTGGATGAAGAGCAGGGGGTACGGGACCGTGCCGAACAGTTTACCGGCCTCGGCCGTCACATCGGTATAACCGACGATGGAAAAATAGAACCGTTTGCTGATATCCAGCCTGAGTTTGAGGTAATCATAATCGTTATACAGGGTCTTCGATCCCAGGGTGCTGTTGAGGGTGATCACGGGATACTTCGAGGGGACCCGCGTCCGGTATAATTTCCCCTGGTAGAATTCTTCGCGCGGCGCATACCTCAGGTCCACCGAAAGTTCCGGACTGGTGATCGAGGATACACTTCCCGACGGCAATTCTCCGGCGGGGTGAAGCTGAGTGCGCCACCCGGCGTGAGTTCCGTGTACCTGTAACCGAATCCCACCGAAAAATGACTGGCATACTCGTTCAGGTAATCCAAGCCGAAACTCCTGTTGTAGAAGAGCTTGTCGTTGACACCCCGGCGGAAAGAGAGGAGGAAATTATCCTGGGAGGCATAATCGAAGTTAACCCCCGGTGTTTCGGTTTCGTAGCGGTAGCTGAGCCTGACCGACTTTACGGGAAACGTATAGATGGTTTTGCCCGAGAGGGAATACGTCAGCCCGGCATCGTACTTGTACTGCCTGTCCCTGAATCCATAGGCCAGGTAACCGTCGAGGTAGAACCGGTTATTGAAGGCGTAGGTGGTTCTTCCTCCGAGCTTCACCCGTTGACCTTCAACGGGATTAAAGCTGTAGAAGGTCCCCACGGGTCCGATCTCCACTTTCCCGAGGTCCATGAAGCTGGTGGTCAGGAGCATCACCAGGCCCATCCGGCGTTTGAAGGCGGGGATATGCCGGATGCTGTCGACGATACTGTAGAGCCTTCCCTGGGCATAGGGCAACGGGGCCTGCCGCACCGAATCCCAGTACCCCGGACGGGTCGCCGCCGGGTTCAGACGCGTCGTCTTTGGCAGACCGCTGAACACCGTGTCGGGAACCGGATCATCGACGGTGAAATGATCATACCAGGCTTCCCTCTGACCGTAAATGCCGGGCAGATCACGCGAAATTCCGAAATCGACGGAGATTTCATCCCGGGTCAGGACCCAGGCCTTGCCATCAACGTCTTCAAAATCCTGCACGATCCGCACGTCGTTCACCCAGTCGATGTTGATGGCCTTGTTAAAGCTCATGTCGATTTTCCGGATGGCATAGCTGCTATCGGCGGTGATGAAAAGAAATCCATGGAAAAGAAAATCGGCCGGGTTGCGCGGTTCAAAGAACACCCGGTAGCACCGGGTCGTGCCCACCAGGGAAGTGTCTTCAATGAAAAAGCGGTAGAACAACGGGGCGGAGCCGGCCAGAGGGCTCAGGAATTTATTGGACAGGAACAGGATGTTGTTATCGTAAATATTGATGTTCTGGTAGAGATACCGGATATTGGCCGTCAGTCCCTTATTGTCGACATACTGATCGATCCGTATGGTCTTCTCGCCCCGGATGATTTCCTTCTCATCCCTTGGCTTTTTCCGGTAATACATGTCGGAACGGGTCTCCTTCAGGTAGACGGGAATGTTCTTTTTCCCGTCGACGCGCGACGAATCCACGTTGGTCAGCAGCAGCCGGATGGGGTTGAATAATCCCGGCCATTTAATGTCCTTCTTCAGATTGCTGAGCGAGAAGTCGATTTTTTCATACTTATGGCAGGTGTAATAGTCCATGGACGACATGCGGTTGTCATCCTTGTGGACGATGACGCTGTCGATCAGGGCTACGGCAGGATTGTTCCTGTTGTGATAAGATTTGTGGGAAGGCTTCACCACCACCTCGTTGATCTCCACAGCAGATGGCATGAGTTGCAAATCGACGACCTGCGTCCTGCCGGGAAAGATGGTCCTGGTCTCCGTTTCGTACCCGATGAAGGAAAACCGTATCTTGTATGAAGTGGCGAAAGTGGCGATCCGGTATCTCCCATCCTGGCCCGTAATGGTGCCGACTGTGGTGTTCTCCAGCACGACGGTGACGGCAGGCAACGGCTCCCCGGTGGAAGCATCGGTGACGACCCCGGTGACCACGGTATTGTTCCCCACTTGCGCAAAACAGGGATACCCATTAAACACGGGATAAACGATGAACATCAGTATCCCGAAAAATAACCTCTTCACTCTCATGATCATGCTCCTGTGCGTGGAAAAACCAGGGGGTGTAATATTACGAAAAAAGCAGGCCGTTGGTATTCATAAAAACATCGGAAGGGTGGAATTGTTGTTGACCGCACATTACCCAGGCCGGCAGGCATTTCCTCCTTACCGGGGGGAAAAGCCTGCCAAGATAATGGCAACTTAGCTGTCGCGGCCGGCGATCAGTGTTGATTCCTTCAGGCGCGTGGAACTGACCAGGCTGATGATCATCAGCACGACCATGGCCATCAGGGGAAGCCGCATGGAACCGGACACCGGCGATTTGAAGTAATCCATCCCATAAATAAAGGCAATACCGGAAGCCTGTCCCATGAGGAGAAGGAAACCGTTGGAGGTGCCTTCGGAAACCGGCCAGGTGATCTCGGCGCCGTACTGGAATCCGATCGGTCCCGAACTGAGCAGGAAGAACCCGAAGGCTGCGCCCGACACCAGCAGGGCCGGGTAGCCTTTGGCGAAAGCCAGTCCTGCCAGGCTCAGGGTCGCGCCGGCCAGGGCGATGATGATGAAGGGTGTGCGTTTCCGGTAACGGTCGGACAGCATGGGGATGATCAGCGCGCCGAGAATGCCGCCGATGATCATGAGACCGCCGGTGGTGCCCGCCTGGACCGGCGAGAACCCGCGGGGACTGAGAATATTTTCAATCCATGTGGTGACGGCATTAAATACCCCGAGACCAATGAAAAAGATCAGCATCAGCCAGTTGAAATCCTTGTAGCTGAAAATGCTGCGGAGGCCGTCTAGCACAAGGGCCCGCTCTTCCTGGTCGGGCCGGCAGGGAGCCGTGGGCGGCTTTTCCCTGGAAAAGACGATAAAAACCAGGGCGGCGGCTACGGAAAGAAGTCCGTAAGTGTAGAGCATGTGACTGATCCCGGATTGAAGCACGAGATACGGCGTGATGATCATTCCGCCGAGGATGCCGATGTACATCGAAAGGGTCCCAAGCCCGGCGGCTGTGGCCCTTTCCCCAATGGGGAACCACCGGGCTGCAATTTTGGTGATGGCATTCAGAAGAAAAGGCTGACCCACGGCAATGCCCACCTGCGAAACGAGCAGCCAGTTGTAATCCGCACCGGCAAAACCACGCATCATCCCGAAAATGCCCGTCAGCAATACGCCGATACCGACGCCTATGCGAATGCCGAGGGTATCGATGATCCACGATGCCGGGATGGACACCACCAGGTAGACGATCATGAAGCTCATGGAGAGAAGACCGATCTTCAGGTCCGACACACCGTAATAGTTCACGGCGTCGGCCGTCACCGGCGCAAAGGTGATCCATAACATCTGGTTCACGGCCACCATCAGCATATACACCCCGAGCATGACCCACCTGTAGCCATATACCCGGAACCCGGATTTTTCCATAAAGAGGAGATTTCGATTGAAGAACGAACCGGTAAATATAAAAAAAGATCCAAACCGGGGCTCCGCTAAGACCGGTAAATGATTGAAAAAGAAGGAAATTTTGATCCTCCCCCATTCTCTCTCTCCGAAACAGCCGGCATCGTCATCCCTTTTTTGCCGTGTTGGAGATGAAGGATCAAACACTTACCTTTATGCTGGTATCCGGTTTTCACCCACCTTTTAAGGATAAAAAGCACCGGTCACCAATCTGAAAAAAAACCTTCCACTGATGAAAAAATCTGACTTTCCCCTGGAGACCTGCGGATGGCTCTCCGGCTGTTTCATCGCTTTTATGGTATTATGGTCCCCTTCTGTGTCACAGGCCCAGCCGTTATCATTACGAGCGGAAGATACGGCTTACACTGTCGCTGCCTATGTATGGCCCTCCTGCCATGATGAGCCAATGAGCCGCGAAACGCTATGGAGTGAAGGCACCGGTGAATGGGAGATCATCAAAAAAGGTGATCCGCGATTCGAAGGGCATGACCAGCCGCGCGTCCCTTTATGGGGATATGAGATGGATGACGACCCGGAGGTCATGCAAAAAATGATCGCCACCGCCTACGGTCACAGGGTAAACACGTTTATCTTCGACTGGTACTGGTACGATGGCAAGCCATTCCTCGAAAACACCGTCAACGCTTTCGTGAATGCGCCCAATGGACGGAAGATGAAATTTTACCTGATGTGGGCCAACCACGACGTCCCCGGAAATATGTGGAACCATTACCGGTACCCGACTGATTCGCTTCTATGGAAAGGAATTGTGGACCGGAAGAATTTCGAATTGGTTGTTCACCGGGTGATCGGGCAGTATTTCAAACAGCCCAATTACTTCATGATCGACGGGGAGCCTGTATTTTCTGTTTTCAGTCTTTCCAATCTCGTTAAAAGCTTCGGCAGTCTCGAAAGGACCGCCGCTGCCCTGTCCTATTTCCGGCAGGAGGTGAAGAAGGCCGGCTTTCCGGGACTGCATCTTCAGCTTGTGGTCTGGGGCTATAACGGTCATCCCTACCTTTTGGGAGAAAAGGTATCCGAAGGGAAGAGCATTAATGAAATCATTTCCATGCTGGGGGTCAGGAGCGTGACCACCTACAACTGGACGGGTTCGGGGGTGGATGAGGATTATATCAGATGGGGGATGAAGGCCATGGCCCTTCAAAACCGGTGGGATTCCCTGCTTGAAGTTCCCTATTTTCCCAATGTCTCGATAGGCTGGGATGATACACCGAGGTACCCGAGGGCAGGAAAGGAATCGGTCGTGCATTTTCACAATTCCCCGGCGAGTTTTTCCGCTTTCCTGGAAAAGTCAAGGGATTATGTCCGCGATCACCCTGACCAACCGAAGATTATCATCATCAATGCCTGGAACGAATGGGTTGAGGGAAGTTATCTCGAACCGGATATGAGGTGGGGTTACGGCTACCTCGACGCCGTGAAAAAGGTGATGAGCGGGGTGGACGAGGTAAAATAGTAACCTCTTTATCGCTAATAATCAATCATTTTTAAAAACTGTATACAATCCCGTCACCCCCTTCAACAGAAAATCCCGCAAGTCATTGACTTTGCGGGATTTACATTCTAAAGCGGTGGTGCCACCAGGAATCGAACCGGGGACACCAGGATTTTCAGTCCTGTGCTCTACCAACTGAGCTATGGCACCGTCGTTTTTGGGAGAGACAAAAGTATTAAAATTTTCAGTTAACCAAAAACTATTTTGAAAAAATTGCGCACGCCTTCATCCTTGACCGGGAAACCGCCCCGGGAATCACTCTAAACAGCCTGATTATCAGGGTCGTCAACCACTCTGCCCGGCCCTCAAAGCATATCGGGTTACTCACCTTTGGAAGGATTATAATAACTTTATGGTTTTGATTTTTAAAATTTCACCTTTACTGGTGTAGATAAAAATTTAAAATCATTAGGTGCTAATTTAGCTTTCCAATCTACGGACCAATTTATCATTATGCTTCCAATATAACAATCATAAAAATCTCTGATGTTATATTTTGCAATATTCTCAGTTGTGTTTTGATCAGCAGGTAAACAATCCTCTCTATTATAAAAATATCCTTCGCGAATGGATTCTTTTTTACAAATATCAATGGCAGAGCAAGCAATTAAATCATATGTTTTCAGTACTGAATCCGGAAAATGTAAAAAAACATGTGCTTTGTAAGTATTATTACTCAATACCTCCTTTTTTAAGATTTTATAATCATATAGGGAATAATTGACAACATTACAAACTTTAAAATGGTATATCTTAGGCTGATAACTGCAACTTATTAAGAATACAAATAAATATAATGATCGCTTCATTCCTTAAAGTATTAATTCTGAAATAAAGGCCAGGATTGACTCAAAAGTTGGTAGACCATTTATTGATTGAAAGAAATCAGAATATGGATAAATACCTCTCCATCTAGCCTGCCCATTGCCCCGCCGCACCACCTGCCATAACGGACACTGCACCGATACCTGCACCTTTTGCAATATCCCATCCTTTTGCTCCTCCATGCCAGGCATTTGTGCCTCCAGTGATAGCTCCACCTGCTGCCCAACCTGCTGGACCATCCAAAGCTAGGTCTCCAGCCGCTGCTCCTGCCCCAAATGCAGCCAAACCTTGTCCAAAGCTATGAATATGTCCTTGAATTGCATTACTGGTTAAATTTATACTACCGCCCACAACGGCTGCAAATAAATCATCTAGACCGAACCATTCACCGTTTTGATCTGTGTACTTTAGTGGATTATTCAGGCAGTAACTATACCGGTAAACCCGGTTTTAACCTCCCATCTCCAACTTTTCAATGACCAGTATTCGGCTTTCATTCAAAGAACGTTCATAGCATATTTCTTAAAAGAAATATTTGAAATGTAACTCATTTATTCAAATCCAGGGTAATGAACTGGATATTTATTCCCTTTTAGAAGTTCTATTATTCCCAATGGATTTATTACAATACCTATTTCTGCTTTCCGATTTTCACCTTCCAATTTTCCAACTTGAGTAAACTTTTTATCATTGATCCGCCATACATACCAATTGTTTGATACCTTGATTGGCTCCTCTCCAGATTTTACGCCATAGTCATTAGTATCTCGAAATAAAATATCATCTGTGTTGCCTATTTCTTGAGTATTTCCAACTTTTTCCCAAAGATTCATCTTTAGGCCCAACTTAGTTACACAATGTGCAAAAAAATCAACCTCATCATTAATAATCTCAAATAATTCAGGATTTTCATCCAATGGGTATGTTTTTTTAAAGGCTCTGATTACATCACTATTCAATTGTGTTGAATCAACCGCAATTAATTGAAAATACTTTTTATTGTTACTGTCAGTTTTAACTGAAAAAACGTCGCCTAATTTAGTATTTACTCTAGCCATTGTTTTTAAGGATAAATTCCATATTGAAACCAATAATTAGGAGCAATTGAATTAATTTCGTTAAAAAGCAGGCCGCCATTTTTTTGTAAACCATACTGATTAATTAGTGTTTGCTCCCAAATTCTTGCTTGGGATTTTGTTAAATTTGTAGCTCCGTCTATAACTCTATAGTCCAAAAGTGATCTTGCTGAACCAGACTTAACGTGCTCACTAAAACGAATAGTTGGATTTCTACTTGTAATTCCAACATATCGGATGTTACTTAATTCATCTAATCCTTGATATACTGCATAAGATTTTGGTTGTACAGCTTTCGCAACTCCGGTTACACTGGTATTAACCGCTTCCAACCCAGGCAATTCATAAAGTCTTTGCCCAGTTTTCGTCATAGTTTTTACTGTTTCACCAGCACTATTAACAACTTTCAAGGACCACCTACTAGTGGAAACCATTGTATTAACTGCATTTCCAATTGACCCAGCAGGCGTTACCATCATGGCATCCAGGATCAGATCTGCTCCATAAGCAACAGCATCTTCAATACTGTTTATATTTGCGGTTTCTCCGGTTGCAATATCATAGGTCAAATTCAAAGTACCTGTAAGTGTGGCTCCTCCAGGTCCGCTAAAAAGAGTACCAACTCCACCTGCTGCCCCATTGCCAAAATAAACCAGACCGTCTTGTAGATTATCTACTTTGCTCCAGTTGTTGTAAAGGTTTATTCCTCCACCGACTACTGCTGCAACAACATATTGTATCCACTCCCCATCGGGGTCGGTATAGATCAGCGGGTTATTGAGGCAATAGGCATACCGGTAAACCCGGTTTTAACCTTCCTGCTTCAACTTTTCAATGACCAGGAACCTGCTTTCATTCAAAGAACTTACATCTAAGATAGTGATTTTCTTTTTTCAATTGAATAACTTTTTTCAAATTCTTTTCAATCCCTCCGGGAGTTTCAATTGAAAAAGAAAAAACACCGGCTTGTATTGACAGACCCCGCCATTTTAACCGCTTAGGCAACCCCCAAAGCCAGATTGAAAAGTACTCAATGATCTCCCTTTTATTTTAAATTTCTGTATCTTTGTCTTGGTATAACAAAACTTGATTATTATGAATTTGCAGTATATATCCGATAATAAAGGAAAAACAACCGGGGTTTTTATCCCCATCCAGGAATGGGAAGACCTTAAATCTAAGTTCAAGGGCCTGGAAGAAATGGAATTAGGCGAACAATCCAAAGAAGAGATCCTTGCAGGATTAAAACAGGCTGTTGAAGAACTGAACCAGGTTAAAAAAGGTAAGTTGAAAGCCCGCGACGCCAAAGACCTGTTAGATGAGCTATAGCATTAAAACCATCCCCTATTTCGACAGGCAGGCCAGGCGGCTCGCCCGTAAATTCAAATCCTTTAAAAAAGAACTTGCCGAACTGTTCGATTCGCTGCAAGTTGACCCAAAACAGGGAACTCCATTAGGCAATGACTGTTATAAAATCCGCATTGCCATCAAATCCAAAGGCAAAGGAAAATCCGGCGGTGCAAGGGCCATTACCCATGTGGTTGCCGTGCGTGAACATGTTTACCTGCTCACGGTCTTTGATAAATCCGAAAAAGAAAATATCTCCGATAAAGAACTGCAGGAACTCTTGAAAATGATTGAGTGAAAATGCCAAGGCTTGCCAGTCTTTTTATTTTTATGGATAAAATATCGTCCAATCTTGTTTTTCCAAATCTTTTATACTTAAATCATATCGTTTCAATATCCTATTACCGCTTCTTATCAAATCCCAAGTATATTTATCAACAGTGTCTTTACTTAAAATATACATGGAGATTGTATCTGAAGGTAAAATGTCTTCCCATTTTTCCTTACTATCCCAATAGCTGTACTTTGAAGGATATGCCATTTTTAATCTCGGCTTTTCATTTGTAATAGCTGTATCAGGATAAGTATAACTGGCATAAAATTGAATTGTGTCAGTTGTATTATTCTGAACTTTAATACTATAAACATGGTCTGCAAGTTTATCACAACCCACATTACACAATACCAATAATGTTAAATATAAAATGCTCATTTTCATTTCGTTTATTATTTTTGAATCAGAAAAACAACCACCACATAAATGGCACAGGTGGATGTGCAATTAACCAGTACCAATTTGGATTATAATTTCTTGGGTATTCATTATCGTCCCAAGGTAAAGCAGTCAAAGCATTCGGGTCATGATTCCGAAAATACCTCTCAGACATTCTGTTGGCTTGTGTTTCATACCATTCTCTGTTATGGTCATTTAGCCCTATTTCCTCTAATCCGGAACCTATAAAACTGGGAAGACCAACATGGGTTAAATATAGTGGACCCACTAAACGACTTTGGAGAGTATGACCAAATTCATGTCTGAATAAGTCATCCGTGTATGGGTCTGCAACAACATTCTTGGAATTTATGTACGGACCTAAAGTTAAACCCCATCTCCACCCTGAATTATCATTTTTATTGACCAAGGTAGCGCCGCCGTAATAACTTACATCATCAACATTTCCAGTAATGTTTCGAAGATGTGAATATCCTTTACCAACTAAGGTTTGTGGTAATTCCCAAGTCCATCGTGAAAGTAACTGTAAGCCCCTGCCTACAATAGTTCTATTAGGATCAGTTTTAAAACCTCCAATATCTATTTTCCATGCCTTATTTGTCGCTGACCAACTAGCTGATGGATCAAAGTCTCGCCAAGCATCACTTCTAATGTTTTTATTAAACGAGAGCCCCCCATCTGCAAATAATGTATAAACGAAGTTTCCTACAAACGTAAAAATGGTCCCAAGAAAGAACTCCCCATCCGGATCCGTATAGACAAGCGGATTATTCAGGCAATATGAATACCTGTTAAATCCGGATCTCGCATCCGGCATTTGGACATAAGGATCCGGACTTAAGAATCTTGCAACCACCGGATCATAAACCCTTCCGTTCATATTGATGAGGCCGAATTCGGTTAGATGCTCATGCCCGCAGAATCCTCTGTCTGCAAAAAGTGGTTCAGTTGATTCCTGTGACCAATCTTCTGGATCTCTGGGAATTCCCCATGCTGAATAGCTAAATTCCCTATAATCTGAAGGGTTGTCGCTATTGAACATATAGACGATTGAACCCAGGTGGTCGGTATTTACATGCCAAAGAACGTTATTTCCTTCCGTGGAATCTTGGGATGCTTCATAGATTGCACAGAGGCCAGTTAAAATTTAAATTTAGTGACATTTTTTTGTATTTACATTTTCTGTACTTTATTTCATTTCATTATAACGATTGTAAATAAAGATTCTGCATAGTCAATGACTTGCGGGATTTTTTTGTTGAAAGAGGTGACGGGAGAATTGACCGAATTTTAAAATGCCTGAATGCCAACGACATAGATCCCGACTAATTTCTTTCCCGGATCATTTTCTTAAATACATTATCCAGTCCAACATTTAGAATTTTTTCTTTCGTTTCTTCAAAATTTGAAGTATCCGTCTTGTAATTTATTAATAGGAGACTTTCCTGCGGCTTGTCCCGCTCATATACCAACATATACTGATTTCCAATTTTGACACTTTCGAGATTTATATCATAAATATCCAAACCAATGCTGCCTGAAAATGTATCCCCTTTGACGATGTAATCATAATTTATGGAAGGCATGAAACTTCCAGATTTATATATTGGAGTATAAACCGTTTTTCCTCCTTTAACTACCAAAGTTACTTTTCCAATAGAAAAATCTGCATTTTTTATGACATTTATATCTTTTTTAATAAAGTAGTTTCTTACTAAAATTGCAGCTACAATCCAAAATCCTAAACCCAGTAGATTATATAATGGTTTTCTCAAATTACTTTTCATCCTTTTCCTATATTTATTTGTGATAATACGGATCAAAATAATAGACATGTAAATTTGGCAATTCTCTACTAAAATTAATCGGTATCATACTTCTTGAATTTGGTGAGAATACCGGCGTTATTTGATTTAGATTGGATATATCAATAGTCCATGTTTCCGGCAGATCAACATGAATATTTAAAGCCGATTGATCAATTGATCCAGGAAAATTAGTCAATTCTTTTTCACTAATTCTCCCATAATAATCTTCATGATAATAATCATACGAATCAGGTCGATTATGATCCTGATAAGTTTTAATTAGCCCTGAACCAATTGAATATCCAACGCTTATACCCGCATCCCGAATAGCATATTTTAATGCGTCTATATTATTAAGATTATTGACTCCTCTTCCGACAAAATAACTCGCTCCAAAAGTCGAAATTCCATTAGTTACAACTTCATTAGTAATATTCCTTACATAATCGTTGCTAATATTTCTTGTAATTCGATTAATTGTTGGGCTTATTCCACCTGAAATGCGACCTGCAATACCAACTGTTAAGACACCACTCCAAGCTGCTTTAAGTACCTCTTCATTATTTGCTCCATTAAGTTTCGCATTTCCACCACTAATTATACCACCAGAAAGAAATTCACCAACAATAGGGATTGTACTTGTAGCTCCACCAGCAAATCCAACACCGAAATATCCTCCCAATTCATTCCAGAATGATTTTCCATCACTTCTATCAAGTATATCACCTGCGTTCATTATAACATTCCCCAGACCTGTCCAACAACCTGCATCCAAAGCGACAAAGACAGGAGATAAAGGAGGAGCTAAAGCTGAGAGTAGTGTGAAGAAAAATTCCCCATCGGGATCCGTATAGATAAGCGGGTTATTGAGGCAATATGAATACCTGTTAAATCCGGATCTCGCATCCGGCATTTGGACATAAGGATCCGGACTTAAGAATCTTGCAACCACCGGATCATAAACCCTTCCGTTCATATTGATGAGGCCGAATTCGGTTAGATGCTCATGCCCGCAGAATCCTCTGTTTGCAAAAAGTGGTTCAGTTGATTCCTGTGACCAATCTTCTGGATCTCTGGGAATTCCCCATGCTGAATAGCTAAATTCCCTATAATCTGAAGGGTTGTCGCTATTGAACATATAGACGATTGAACCCAGGTGGTCGGTATTTACATGCCAAAGAACGTTATTTCCTTCCGTGGAATCTTGGGATGCTTCATAGATTGCACATAGGCCAGTTGGTGCATAAATATAGTGATATTCTTTGGTATTACCATTTTCCGCAATTCGTTCATAATCACCAAAAAATAATTTTGTTCTTGTTTTAGATGGGTCTCCGCTATTTGTAAATATTGTTTGTCGACGTTGATCATCAAAGCCATAGATAATATCTAAATTAAGTTCATCCTCGTTATCATCTAACTGGCTAATAGATTTTACTTTATTAAAGCTTGTGTATTGTATTGATTGATTAGTAGGCAGATATCCATTTAATTCATGGATTGATGTTAACGCATTCGGCCCCACATGTTCACCTGCATCAGGCTCTCCATACCTTATTATGTTTCCAACATCGGTCTTTGAGATAATATTTCCAAGGCCATTTTCATCATAGTACATGTCCATATCTCCAGATTGATACACCCCATTAATATAGAATTTAATATGTTCCAGTCTATTCATATCATCGTACTGGAATCTTTCTTCATTTGGTACCGGGTCATAACTTCTAGATTCTAAATTTCCAAGATCACCAAAATTATAATCCATACGACAAGATTGACTAAATATCATGGAAGTCAATATTCCAAAATTGTTATGTGAATTGGTTGAAGTTTTGTTTCCCATAGAATATTCCTCAATTTGGCCAATAGAATTAATACTTTCGCATTGCCAGATAACTTTATTTAGAGCATTGATGGTTTTTAAAAAACCATTTGAAGTATAAATATAATTTACTTCCAATCCTGAAGGATATGTTCTGGATTTGATACGATAAAGTTCATCATATTCACTTTTATTTATCACTGTAATATAATTTGAGGAGGCATCAGTATAATACTGTTCGGATGTTTCAATAATATTGCCGAATTCATCATAGTGATAGATAACTGTGTTTGATCGATTAGTTTGATTGACAGAACCTATTGCTCCTACAAAATCTGTATCATATATGTAAGTTTTTATGTTAAATGCTGTTTGACTATCGGGTTTATATTGCTGCTCAGAGGTTATCCTTGACAAATTATCATATAAAAGTTTAATTTTATTACCCTTTTGATCTACTCTCTGGGTTAATTCACTCCAAGCATTGTATGTTGAATTAATTTCACCAGCATTTGGATCACTTAACCACGTTCTGTTTCCATTCACATCATAAATTAGACTTACTGCGTTTGAGCCATACATATACTTTCTGGGTAATCCTGATGACCAATAAGTTACTTCAACTTCGTTTCCTTGATAGTCAGTAGTTTTTGTTATATCACCAATCGAATTGTAGTATTTGGTTTCGTATCGGTCAATAACTCCTTTGTGAAATCTTATAGTCACTTGTCCAGGAGAAGAGAAATCAAAATGCCTATAGCCATCATCGGGAAAGTCTTCCTGTTCCTTTCTCCCAAAATCATCATAAGTATATGTGTTCCAACCAGCAGGACTTTCCGTGGATTTATAGGGAAGTGAGGTTTTATATAATTGATTTTGTGGTGTGTATTCATTGTCGATATAAATATTATCTCCATTGAAATTACGCGATAACATTCTTAATTCTCTACCATACTTATCAAAAAATGTAAACCTGTCATCCTTTCCTGATGCTTGGCTGATTTTATAGGTTACTGAATTCAACGGAGCATCTGCTTGACCATCTACCCAGTGCAATGATAGGGCTTCTTGCAATCCATTTGGATAAATCGTCTTTATTAGTCTTCCGAAATCATCATATTGATATTTAATGGTCAAGTTATTATCATAATCAGTTTTCGTCTCAACCAAACCAAGATCTTCATAATATTTAAAATCAGTTCTCTGACCATCTGGATTTATTGCTGTTAGTAAAAATCTTCCGTCTGGTGAAAATGTATTTGAAAACGTTTTCAATTGAAGATTCACGGGAATATTTATATCATTTTCTGCACTTGAATTTGTTGTTGTAATATTCCCAAATTCATCATAAATATATTCTTCCTTAATTTCTAAAGAACTATTTTTATGAATATATTTATAATGTAATGCTCCACTGGTATAATATTCATATTCCATGCTTTTGCCAAAAGATGGGAAATTTCTGTACATATAAATAGAATCTCTGGCTATTTGCCCAATGATCCATTTACCCATTAATGGTCCATCAATGTTATTAAAGGATATATAATTCTTTAAGGTGTTCTCTGGTATAGAACCAGAGATCTTATAGGTGCTAGTTGTTATCAATTGTGAATTACCATATGCATCACAACTTTCATAATCAGTTATTACTTTTGAATCATTAAGATAATCTTTAGAAGTATTTTTAATCAATCTAGATTGAAATTGAAGGTCATCAGTGGACATTGGAACAGCTTCATATTCATTCTCAAAAAAGGAAATGTCTGTTTGGTTTTCAATCAAGGATTTAATAAGTTGGTGTGGATTCAAAATGAAATGGTAGTCAGGATCTGGCAAATATAGTTGAGTATATTTAGTGCCTGATGCAAGATCATCAACAGATGTTTTTTCAAATCCAACAAACCCTTTACCGTTGAGCTCTAAAATGGCATCATGATAATGAAAAGATTTCATTGTTAATCCATCGTCGACATTTTTTACAACTTTAATTTTATTTGTCGCAATTGTCATTAAATCGCTATAATGTTGACTATTATCAGTGGAATAGCAATTTTCTGTATCATTGAAGTCCCATCCCTCATCCTTTATTAATCCTGTGTAATTGATATTAATTTCATTTCCGATCCCATTATATATTTTTTTATAGATATATTTTCCACAATCCCTCGAAGATATATTCATGAATTCAAAATTATCATGTGAGTTTGAGATCAAATCAATAGTTCCATCTCCATTAAAATCTCCTACACCTATCTTATCATTATAATTGGGAGTCTCAATTACGTTTGGACTTAACTCAAATGTGGTCCCAGATGAATTATATATAGTATATATCTTTCTTTCGAGGAAGTTATGAAATATATTATCTTCGTGTATATCATTACAAATTTTTATATCGATGAATCCATCATCCTGCAAATCAATGGTATTTACAGTAACATTATCTCCTCTTTCGGTTTCATAAGATACAGTGAGGCCTGTAGATATTAGATTATATGACGATAAATTATTTAAAGCTATATAGATAGTTTTGTTTTTAATTATTACAAGATCTAACAAGTTGTCATTATTTAAATAGGCTGAAGCTAATATGGAATTTTCTTCATCATAGCGTATATCGCCGATAAGACCACCCCCTACGTACGACGAGAAGTCACCATTTCCAGGATTAATAGCACATTCTGATATACTTCTACGCAATAATAGTATGTCATCAAGTCCGTCGCCATTTGCATCAGTAATATAGAAATCTTCAATATTTGTGTCAGATATATAATTCAAATTCTGATCAAATCCATTAGGCTCGTTTGTTCCCATCCACGTATAAATTTCATAATTACCATCAGTATTATAATTTTTATTTATTGCTATTAAATCAAGATTATTATCTCCATTAAGATTTGCTAAAGCATAATATGGAATTTTATTACCTGAATATCCTGTCCCTTTGAATGTAAACCTGTAATTATCACCAATACCTACTGAGGGAGTTAATGCATAGTAACCGTCATAAGTCAAGGTATATCCCGTTAAAGTAATATTATCCCCATTAATAAAAGCCATTAGTATTTCATCTTTTCCATCATTATTCATATCCTGCGTTGTTAAGGAAGGCAACGCATTTGTGTTATAATCTAATTCTACAAATGTATTAGGTAATTGAAATTCTAAAGTATAGGTTGTAGTTAGAATGCCATTTATTTTTTTTCGAAGATATATTTTATAGTAATAAGTTCGATTTTGATCAATATCTTGAGTAGCTTCTAATAGTAGAATATCAGAAATTCCATTTCCATCTAAGTCACATGATGATATTGACATTATGGATTTATCTATTGAAATCTCTGGTATAGATTCTATGTGAGATCTATTAGACATTCCTCTTTCAAATACAGTCTTGTTATATTTAGAGTCATTTTTACCTTCTAAATTTATAGATTTGACAAACGTGAAATTATCATATTCGTAATCAACCGTGTATTTTCGTATTGGCGTATTTAGATAATTGATACTTATATTTCTAAGTCTTTTATTATTTAAATTCAATGTATTATATATATATGTTCTTAAAGTATCTAATCTATCTTCATATGTAAAGAGTATGCTGTAAATTGTATTATGCGAATTATTTGATGAATAATCAATTTTACCAATTCTAAAATTAGTTTTATGTATATATCTGCTATTCGTAGTGATATCATAATTATACTCATATATCATTTTGTTGTTAAATATATCTATCTTACTGGAAATATAAAAACTATATGTGCCAGGTGCTTCATTTGAAATGATAGAGGAAGTCGGTGAAAATTTTGAATTTGTAGTTTCTCCATATATTTCTTTTTCACCATTTTTGAGGTATACTTCGAAATAATGAGGTCCATCATTACCACAATCTCTTCCCAGTATCTTAATTGTTGGATCGTTTTCCAATCGATATTCCTTAACTGTTCCGTTTATGGCTACTTCAAACATCCTAATTCCATTATAGGCGAAAGCGTCATTAGAGTTCCATTTTATTGGTTGATATCCTGTATCATAATACTTTGTCTTTGGGACGCGTGTTATTGCGGAAATCCCTGAGATACCCCAACCAAAACCCGCAATACTGTTACCAGATCGACTATTATATGTGAGAGCAACATTTGGAGTCATTCCATTAATGCCTTCAGGGCATTCAATTGGAATTGTATATGTTGCTGCACCTAAATTACTTACCATATATTTTCCTGGAATTGAGCCCACGACTCCATCATTACCGACTAATTCTCCAATTGTTCCAGCTGGACCTCCTTCTAAGGTATTTATATCTGCAGGCACAATTTCCTTTGGTGCGACTTGTGCATTAAAAGATGTACTATTATTGTAAGTCGAAAAGTAGAATCCGCTAGTCAAATTTATTTCTTGTGTAGCTTTCAAGTCTACGTCACTTTGAAATTGAGATAGGTCGTCATTACGATTAATTACTTTCTCAAATATCTGGATGGGCTGAGAGATTTGAGAGTATATTATATTTTCAAAGTAGATGAAAATAATTATATAATAAATATATTTTTTCATAAAAATTAAAATTATTCTAGTCAAAAATTTGAAAAGCTGGACTGTGTAACCTCATTGTTTTACTATTTTACAAGACTTTATATATCCATCATATGCTAGTTTAAGTATATATATGCCTTGAGGATGATTTTCCATATTTATTTCCATAATTGAGTTTATAGTTTTAGTATGGTAAATTATTTGACCATTTATATCATATATAATAATGTGTTTGTTTGTAGCTTTCAAAATATTTTTCGGTACAGTTACATATATGGATTGTTTGGTTGGTACTGGATAAACATTAAAAGAAGTCTGATCTAGTTCTTTATTTTTTTCAAATTCATCAGTCTCAGTTTTAGCACTCTTTTTTTCCGTCAGTAAAGAAACAATCATTCTATTGAATCGGTTTCCAGCATCATCGTACTCATATTTTATATAATCATTATCTTCAATTATTATATCTGATTCATCCATTATATTATCACATAAGCATGCACTAACATATAGCCAAAGCTTTATTGTAAATGTCCCTGGTGATTCAAATTTTACAGTTATGCTTTCTTCGGTTTCACTTATAATTGTCGCCTCTTCTGCTTCCCACCAGTAATTACAGGGTTCGTAGCAGCTGTTTACTGGCTGAGTGAAGGTAATTTCTTCGCTGATTCCAGCTTGTGTAGGACCAGTTATTGTTTGTGCTAAAGAACTCAACGAGAGAAATAGTCCAACTATACCAATAATTATTTTGTATTGCATTTTTGTATTATTTGATGAACACCGTACGAAAAATATTTTATAATAATATATAGTATTATCTTAACAGTTAATATAAATTTGCCTTACTAGAATAGCTTTGAGATATAATTATTTTAATACACAATATCTCTACATGCTCGATTTACACAATTTATTGGCTATTCTATTTTTGGGCTTATAAGTTCACTTGAATTGTTTTTCTCATTGAGTAAAGCTTTAATTTGTTCGATTTCTATTTGTTGCTCTTTTATTGCTTCAACAAGTACCGGAACAAGCCCAATATAATTAACTCCAAGTTTTCCATCTTTATCTTGAATTACCAATTCTGGAAAGATTTTCTGAAGATCCTGTGCTATAAAGCCAATCTGTTCTTCCTCATAAAACTCTGGGTTGGGTATAGTTATTGGTTCCTCTATTCTTCCAGTATCACTTAGAACTGATGAGGACATTTTACTAACTAAATCCTCTGGCACTTTATATTTGTAAGTAACAGCTTTTAAAAGTTTAATCTTTTCTAAATTTCCAGTGCTGAGGTCCTTAATATCTCTTTTAATTGAAATGTCGGACCCCTGAAAAAGAGCCCCATAACGTACAGTTCCAGTTATGTTTATATCACCTGTTACATCAAGAGGGTATTGTGGATTTGTATTTTTTATGCCTAAGTAGTCTTCAACAAAAACATTCCCTCTCAAGTAAGCTGCAAACATCCCTGGGACATTAGTTTCATATCTTCCTGGTGCCGCCGCAAAAATGGCTGCTCCGTAATGAGAACCTTTGAGCAAAGAATATAATCCGTAATTATATCCATTCTGTCCATTTCCAGCATAAGAGTATAACCCGTACGTCATGCCATAATTAGAGGCTGTTCCTAAAAATGATGCAGCAGCCAATCCAACATGTTTATTTGTACCCACACCAATTAATGATACAGTTCCAAAAGACCAGCCATCTAAGGAATTTGTTACGGTTGGTTGAAAAACCTGTAGGGTTTTTATTGATGATCCAGATATATTTGTGTTTTCAAAATATACCTTTGCAGCAGAATTTCCTGTATTTCCAACGCTAAGCGTACTCAAAGGATTATCAGTACCAACACCGATATAATTATTAGTTCCGACTTTAAGTTGAGAATAACTTAAACTCGCAATTAGATTAATTAAGAATACAGTGGCTAATAATTTTTTCATAGGACTTTATCTTTATATGCATGAAAATTTATTTTACCATGCTAAAATATTCTATAAAAGAGTATTCATCAATCCTACTTTTGTAGGATTTTGACAAAAAAATTGAATTTTTCGTCAAAAATTATAATTATCCTTGTTATTATGGGGTAAGAAAAGGTATTAAAGAGTATTAATACTCAAAACCTCAAAATCATGTTAACTAATCGTGAATTAGAAATTTTAGAGCTCCTTGCTAAAGGACATACATGCGGCGAGATAGGCTTAATTTTAAATATTGCCGAAACAACGGTTATTTCCCACCGAGAGAAAATGAAGGAAAAATTACAAGCTAAAAATTCTTGTAATTTAATTTTAAATGCAGTGATAATGGGATTTTTGCCGTAATTATGCTCATATATAGGCAAAGCCGGCAGTCTTACTTGCGGAATCGATCACACTGAGTAATTGATTTTCTGAATAGGAATACGTGAGATTATCCATTAAAGTCAAAATATTATCCCCTCTTTAAATGAAAAAATATTTCCGTTGGCATCTTACCGGATCCCTGAGACATCAGATTTATCGGAAATCCACTAAGTGAAAATTCGTTGTCTGTTCTTCGGGTTCATAAATTTAAAAAACTATTTAATTCTAATTTAACACATTTATTTATTTGAATAACAATAATTTATATCACATTGTCTTTTTCGATGACGCTCCTTTAATGTTTCGAGCATTCTCTCCTCTGTCTCCATATATCTGCTGCATTTACTCCAGTTGCTCCGAACAGTATCGGACTTCGTTTTGTTTAGCAAACTCATCCAGCAACCATAAGCCTTATATGCAGTTCCTGTTCGTCAGACCAGGATTTTGCTGCCAGCTTCCTTCAGATTCCACCTCACGGTGGACACCCTTGCCTTTAGCTAACGCTTCCTACTGTCAAGGCGCGTTCGGGACTTCCACCCTAGAGTCATCGCCCATGCCGGGCGCACTAAAAAAAGCCCCGGAGGATTCCGAGGCTTGAAATTTTAATTACTAATTAGTGTTTGCAAGAAAACTTTTAATTAATTGATACAAAGTTAGTTATTGTTAATAACTTGTTTGAATCTTATAAGTGTTTTCCTTGTTTTATTTGCTAAAAATACAGATATTCAACCTGTTAAGCAATTGAGATTCGCATAATCCGGGTAACACTTCAAACAAGTTTCAAATATGAGAAAAAGATTCGAACAACAAATGTCCCTTGGCACGATCCCCATCGGGGATACAAAAATCACCACCAAGAAAAGAAGTGGTCCCCTTCCGGCCTTGTGTGCAGCTCTGAAGGAGATCTTCACTTCACTTAATATCCTCTCTACCTGAAACGAAACTAAAATCACTATTAGATGATCTTTTACCCATAAATTCTCCCAATTCCCTAGAATATTTTTTATTTTTATAATAATTTTCAATGCTATTTCCAAGTTTATCGCCTGAGAATCCACTTGAAACTATTGAGCAATAGGTATTAAAACTTTTCCAATTCCATTTTGTAGGATTAAATTCAAAATTGTTAGCCGATATACCTCCAAAATAAGCGCCGGCAATTGTTGTAATCAATGGAATTAAAAACTCACCATCAGGATCTGTATAGACCAGCGGGTTATTCAGGCAATATGAATACCTGTTAAATCCGGATCTCGCATCCGGCATTTGGACATAAGGATCCGGACTTAAGAATCTGGCAAGAACAGGATCATACACCCGTCCGTTCATATTAATGAGGCCGAATTCACTTAAGTGTTCGTGACCACAAAATCCTCTGTCTGCAAAAAGCGGCTCAGTGGCTTCCTGTGACCAATCATCGGGATCTCTGGGAATTCCCCAAGCTGAATAGCTAACAAACCGTTAAAACATTAGGTTTTTCGTAATTTTTTCAATTAGTGTTGGTCTGGAAATTCCTTTTTACTACCTCATATTCAATCTCTTTGTAACCAATCTCGCCCTTATCTGAAATGGCTTCGATTACCACCTCCATGTTTCCGATGTTATCAGCATTGTAAAAAGTGGAATAAGCTCCGCCAATACTGTCAACCACAAGCTCAGGCTGCCAGTGAACCAGTGCACGCAAATCCGGCTTAAACCAGTCTTCAGGTTTAAGTTCTTTGTATTTTGGTTCATAGAATTCACGGGACGTCGAAAATACAGGAACATTCGTTTTCAGGATTCCCACAGGCCGGGTTATGTAAGAAAGTCCTTTCCCTTCAAATGTATAGATGGCTATAATGTTGCCCTCTTTGGGAGCTAAAAAAGGATCGACTTCAGGAAATACTTGTAAAAAGAGCCTATAAAAATGCTTGGCATACTCAATAACCTCGAAACTCTTTACTTCACTTGGGGGAATGCTGGAAAGTAGTGAATAGTCATCCCCTGGGACTGGAATCCCGTCAATCACGAACAGGGTTGGATCTGGATTATTGGCCACTGCATACAAAGTCCCATCCGGCTCCATTCCGACATGAACCTTGTCTCTGAAATTGAAAAAAAGGACACTAAACAGTCCATACGACCATTTCTCCTCTTTCTCTTCGATGTCTTTACCTTCGATGACTATATCCGGTTTGCCGTATTCTTCAGCCATTTTCTTTCTTGCCGGTGTCATGTTGTAGCCTTGCACGGTGACTTCATCCAGTAGAATAGTGCCTTTTGACAACGGGAAAGCGTCGTTAACTTTTTTTCTTTCGATTTTCCTTTCGATTAAAACGTTCACCACACTGTCCACACCTGCGATGGACTTAACCTTGTCAAAAGATACCGGAGGGGATTGTTTCTTGTCTAGCACGATAGTACTTTCTTTGATCTTCCCGTTTTTATTTGCGCTTTGGATTAGGATGTTCATGTTTTGACCGTACTGGTCATTCAAATCAAAATAAAAGCGTCCGAGACTGTCTGTGGTTTGTTCCTGAACGGAGGGATTGCTCCCAAAAGTCATCATGGTCAGCCGGAACTCTTTCTTCCCTTGTTTGGAAATGGCTTCTTTGACCGTACCTGAAACAATAAGTTTGGGCTCAGGATGGAAACTCAACTTGTAAACCAGTTTAGTGTAATTGTACTTTCGCCAGCCCTGGGTCAGAAGCAAAGCATCCAGGTCGTTGAAGCGATCTTCATCTTTCCTGAAATAATAACCGGGGTCTTCTACCGTGCCTTTTAAATCGGAACTCAACAGGAAATAAGACAGGATGTTTTGTCGCGTGTCTTGCATCTCTCCCATTTGTGCTTTGTTGATCACAGCCACCGATAAACAGGCCTTGACCGGTTTTCCAAAGCCATCAGTCGTTTCAATATGTAAGGTCGTCGGTTCGCGTTGCATGTAAGAAGCACTATCAGTCGAAACGGCAATATTGATCCTGCTTTCCGGCCTTTCGTTAAAGTAAAGTCTTTCTGCAACTGGTTGAGAATGACTGATCATGGTAAAGTCAATAATACCTTCAGGAAAGGCATTTATTGGCAGGGAAAATTCCAGGGTCCCGCTTTTTAGTATTCCTTGTATGTTGCGATAAACTAACCCGCGACAGGAAGCCCGAAGAATAATGCTGTCGTTTTCCAGGTAGTTTGAGCGTACTTTCAGATCAATGGCATCATCCTCTTTTTTTACTGAGAGCAAGTTGCCCATGGCGGCAACCTTTGGCAAAGGGTATATTTTTCCCGATCTGTCTTCCTGTTGTGGCAAAAGCCGGGCAATATATTTTGTCGCAGTATCCGGACTGGTTAGCCAGAAAGTTCCTATGCCCAGCTGGTTGCTTTTAAAAAAAGTGATAGTCTTCCCCTTTCCATCAATAATTTCCCCTTCAACTCTCCTCCCTTTACCGTTATAATCCAGTGCTTTGAAACCCACCAGAGATGGAATACCCTGAACAAGTTCACCGCTTTCAGGAAAAAACTGCAAATCAAGCTCATCTTTTTCCAAAGCAATGGTTTTGGTATAGTAGAAATGGTTTTTGGTTACCATTTCAAGTGTTACAAACCGACAACTATCTGGAACTTGGTAATCGAGCAAATATCGGTTGCCTTCTTTTCTTTTTATGAAAATCGTGTCTTTTTTGGTGTCGAATGAGAGTACCAGGGTGAGTGCTTTTTTATGAAGACTGTCAATTTCAAAAGGATCAAACGATGCTTTGATCCATCGCTCACCGGACTGACCTTCGACTAATGTGACAGGACTGATCGGCTCTATTCGTTCTCCTTTTTTCGGTGCAAAGACATGGACATATTCCTTAAAGAAAAATTCTTTTCCGAAATTTTCGTCCCACTGCGTATAAGCTCTGACCAAATAAAGCCCTTCAACATAATCTGTTATTAACTGAAAAAAACCGGAACCGATACCATTTTCCAGTTTAATCACCTTCTTCTCTATAACTTTTTCTTCCGGGCCGATCAGTTCCACATACAGAACCTCACTCAGTTGGGTTGGGATATGACTCGCTGCATTGACCACAATCGCATTAAACCAGATGGTTTCATCGGTGGTGTAAATCTTGCTGTCCAAGTGCAGGTAGACCTTCTCGGCCAGAGACGCCTCGGAACAAACAGCAGGGAATTGGGCAAAAGAAGAAAGAGACATAAAAAGCGATATTAATGCAAAGAGGGATCGCTTTCTCGTCTGCCAAAACCTGGAAATATTTAGTTTTGATGTTATTGAAATGTAATCCATAACTTATTTTAGTGTTTCCCTATCTATTGGACTTCCAGCAATTTTTTAAGTTTCCAAGAAGCATTCGCATTTTTAGGAGATTGAAACTCATGATCAACGTTATTGCCGTTTTCCATTTTGATAATAGATGGATATCACTAGTGTCCGGTTTAATTTTAACTAATCTTTTGTATCCCTTTATTAATAAGGGTTACAAAGGTTTGTGTTTGTTTTCGATTTGAAATCATTCTTGCAAAATTTATATAGATGGTAATATTTATGAAATCTATATTGCTGTATCACAAGAATTTATACTATATCGTCACTTTGTGTAATTCTGAATGATAACTAAACCGGACACTAGTGTTTCATAATATATGATTTAATTTGAAGGTGGAACCCTTTGCCATCTATCATCAATTAAACTAAAACCTCGGGGAGGTATTTACGGTGGTTTCACTGTAGGTAAAGAAATTTCTTTTCCCGACGTCTTTGAACGGAATGGATTTCGTTTCGCTCAACATATTAATGAGGCCGAATTCGGTTAGATGCTTCCCGGCTGTAGCCGGGACAGGCTATGCCCGCAGAATCCTCTATCGACAAAAAGAGATTCAGTTGCTTCCTGTGACGAGCCGTCAGGATCTCTGGGAATACCCCATGCAGAATAGCTGAATTCCTTATTTTCTGAAGGATTGTTGCTATTGAACATATAGACTATTGATCCCAAGTGGTCGGTATTGACATGCCAAAGAACCTGCCGAGCGTCTTACCATCTTCAGAACCTGAAATATTATACAAAGATTTTGATTCCAGGCTTCCGGCTTGTTATGAAAGATACGAAATATATTTATTTGCGTATGCCAGATCACTGAGGAGATCCCTCACCTTCGGTTCGGGATGACAAGGCATCTA
>CAVXNX010000011.1:0-91285 GCA_963763215.1 uncultured Bacteroidales bacterium | reverse complement strand
AATCGACAATCCGGTTGATCTTCGACAGACCGATGACCCTGCCTGAAGAGAAATAGGCGACATGAGCCCTCCCGATGATCGGGACAAAGTGATGCTCACAGTAGGAATGCACACGGATATCTCTTTCCACCAGCATCCCGTCATAACCGTACTTATTTTCAAACAGGGCGGCCCCTGGCTTTTTCTTCGGATCGAGCCCGTAGAAAATCTCATCAACGTACATCCGGGCGACGCGATCGGGCGTTCCGCGCAGGCTGTCATCTTCCAGGTCGAGACCCAGCGTTTCCATGATCTCCCGGAAATGAAAGGCGATCTTTTCCTTTTTTTGGTTATCGCTCAGCTGAAAGGCATCCACGCGCAGTGGCGTGGCAACAGTCTGACCCCCATGTTCGTCACCGAGAACCGTCAGTTCTCCAAAGCCTGAAAAACCATCTGAAGCGTTTTTCAGTACAGTATTCCCTTTAATTTCCATTGGAAAATCAGGTTATAAAGATTTACGGATTTGTTTCTCTTTTTTATCCGGAAAAAATTTTAGCTGTAATCTTTCAGTGATGCCATTAGTTTTTTACGGGTGAAAAAGATCCGGCTTTTCACTGTTCCGATCTTGAGATCAAGCTTGTCGGCAATCTCCTTATATTTGTACCCCTCGGTATGCATCTTAAAAGGAACCTTGAAATCATCGTCAAGCTGTTCGATAGCCTTCCTGATCTCCTTGATGCGGATTTCGGAATCGGGTTTGATCAGCTGGGATTCTTTTGAATTATTCAGGTAATAAAGGTCCTTGGTGTTGTCCACCTTGGTGTTTTCCCGCATGGCCTTCCGGTAGTTATTGATGAAGGTGTTCTTCATGATCGTATAGGCCCAGGCTTTGAGATTGGTAAATTCAACGAATTTTTCCCTGTAGGTCAGGGCTTTGAGGTAAGTTTCCTGCAAAAGATCCTTTGCCTCTTCCCTATTGGAAGTCAGACTCAGGGCAAACCTCTCCAGACTGTCCTCCATGTTGATCAATGCATTGCTAAATTCTTGTGCTGTCATGGTGTGAAGGTTTTTGGTTATTTCTTTTGTTTAACAAATATACAATGCTATTGAACAAAATTGCAAATTCTTCGACATGATGGTATTATCGTGGTTTCAAAATAAGTAATGCAATTTAAGCTATATTGCAATGGTATTTAAGGAGTATTTCATCTTTTTTCTAAATAATATTCA
Source organism: uncultured Bacteroidales bacterium (assembly GCA_963763215.1). Lineage (GTDB taxonomy): Bacteria > Bacteroidota > Bacteroidia > Bacteroidales > DASQZK01. Next base: position 90,076 of record CAVXNX010000011.1, on the reverse strand, counting down.
AACAAAGTATACCGTTTAAAATTGTTAATATTATGTTAAACAATAATAATGGTATGCCGGTAAAAATGATAAAAGGTCATATCATGTTGAGAATGCGACATAAAGATTTCCATCTTTCTTTTGGGTTTCCGGAGAGGAGACTAGTCTGGGTGAGTTCACGCACCGATTAGCATAGAGCCATCAGATTAAGCAATCGGGACGACTCTGCTCAATCAACGGTCCACTTCTTCTATCCTGTCATCATATATTCGGGGCCCTCACTAACGTTCCGGTGTTGCCACTGTTCAATAGCACCGCTTTCAATGTATAAGCCATTCACCCCATTTATCCCTGCCGGTTACAATTTGTAAAAATTAAGCTCTGATTATTTCTATTTATAACTATTTTAATCTTTTAACTTATTTTTTTTCATTTTTTTGTGCTTATTAATTACATATTTGTTATTTTTGACCATATTGATTTCATTTTATTATATTTGATCATTAATTCAAATTTGATGATATGTGTGGATTTACGGTTTATACAGGGAACGACAAGAAGCTGAAGCTCGATGTACCTCATGATTTCAAATCACTTAAGCACCGGGGACCCGATAATTCAATAATACGGGATTTCGGGGAGGAAGGATGGATGGGATTTCACCGTCTGAAGATCATTGATATAAGTGATGACGGAAACCAGCCGCTGCAGTATGAACATATTCACCTGGTTTGCAACGGGGAAATATATAATTACCGTAAACTATTAGGGACGCTACGAAGATCCTTTCCCTTTCAGTTCCGAAAGCGATTGCGAGGTGATCATCCCGCTCTTCCTTGAAAAAGGGATGAAAAGACAGCTCTCGAACTGGATGCTGAATTTGTGTTCGTGATTTACGATTCCGGACAGAAAAAATATTTTGCTGCCAGGGATCCGATAGGTATCCGTCCGTTATTTTACGGGTACACCGAACATGGCGACATCATGTTTGCCAGTGAGATGAAGGCCCTGATCGCTTCATGCAGAACTGTTAAACCTTTCCCTCCGGGTCATTATTTCGACGGGGAAAACATCCTGCCTTACCGCGATATTTCCCAGGTTGAAAAGGTTAAGGATGACAATCTGGAAACCATATTTACTCAAATCAACCGTCTTCTAACCAGGGGCGTTGAAAAAAGGCTTCATGCCGATGTGCCCGTCGGATTTCTCTGCAGCGGCGGACTTGATTCCAGTCTGGTCTGTGCTATTGCCGCCCGGATGATGGACAAACCGGTAAGGACTTTCGCTGTAGGTATCGAAGACGGCCCCATTGATACCAAATATGCCCGGATTGTTGCCGATTATCTCGGGGCCGACCATACCGAAGTCCTCTTTAAAAAACAGGATATCTTCGACACGCTGAGCTCCCTGATCTATGATATTGAAACCTGGGATATCACTACCATCCGCGCCTCCGTGGGAATGTACCTGGTATGCAAGTACATCCGCGAGAATACTGATATCAAGGTCCTGATGACCGGCGAGATCTCCGATGAGATCTTTGGTTACAAGTATACCGATTTCGCCCCATCGCCGGAAGCCTTCCAGGAGGAAGCCGAAAAGCGGATCCGGGAAATCTACCTGTACGATGTACTTCGGGCCGACCGTTGTATTTCCTCAAATGGTCTGGAAGCACGCGTTCCTTTCGGCGATCTCGACTTTGTTGAATATGTGATGAGTATCAGCCCGGAGAAAAAGATGAATTTCACCGGCATCGGGAAATACCTTCTGCGGAAGAGTTTTGAAGGAGACTACCTTCCCCATGAAATCCTCTACCGGGAAAAGGCTGCTTTCTCCGACGCTGTCGGACACAGCGTGGTCGATTACCTGAAAGCATATGCCGAAGATATCTATTCGGATGAGGATCTTCTCATCGCCCAGGCGAAATACAAACATGCGCCTCCCATTTCCAGGGAATCTCTGATGTACCGGGAAATTTTCGAGCAACATTTTCCGGGAAGGGCCGAAGTGGTCAGATCCATGTGGATGCCCAACAAGGAATGGAAAAACTGCGATGTCAACGATCCAAGTGCCCGCGTTCTGCCCAACTACGGGAAAAGCGGCGAATAAAACAGGACCTGTGATAGTTGAAAGCGAAACCGGCGATTTTGGTTTAATCCAAATTGAAAAAGAGGCTGATCTTCCGGAGGACAGCTTTCCTTTTTTGAAAGTCCCACACGAACCCCTTCGGAACAGAAACGCTTCCCGGTGAAAGAGCCAACGCCGGCATCGCCTGTCAGGTTAAAGATTATTTTGAAATTCCGGATCTCCGGTTTAACTTGCAATAACAACTCACCAAAATAACATCCTATGATACCATGTTTTTTCGGAGTAGGTGGCGTTCTGGGCATCCTCTTCATCGTCTTCTTCATCGCCCTCTTTCCCCTGTTGCACTGATCGACGTTTGACCGGCCGTTTTGAAGGCAATGACAAGATTGTCTGGGTCCTGCTGATCATCTTCCTGCCTTTTATCGGAGCCCTTCTCTATTTTCTCATCGGAAGGAACAAACGGAGCTGAAATAAAAAAACCATGGCCCTAAAACAAAGCCATGGTAAAAGAGCGTACCCGGAACCGGGATCGAACCGGCACGGCCATTTCTGGCCACTGGATTTTAAGTCCAGCGCGTCTACCTATTCCGCCATCCGGGCAGAATTATTTGGTGATTTGGTGATTTGGTGATTTGGTGAAGTTTTGATGTTTTGATTTTATGAAGTTTTGATGTTCTGATTTTGTGATTTTATGATTTTATGAAGTTTTGATGTTTTGATGTTTTGATTTTATGAAGTTTTGATGTTCTGATTTTGTGATTTTATGAAGTTCCGATGTTACGATGTTCTGATTTTATAAAGTTTTGATTTGGTGATGTCTTGATTTGGTGATGTCTTAATATTTTGATTATCACTAACATATTCGAAATATTCGCTATAGTTAGTATTAGCCTCTAAAGTAACATAATTATGGATAGAACGGATCTTTCCGAGAGAACAAAAATGTTCGCATTGGAGGTTATAAAGTTTTATCAGAAGCTACCTCATACGGGTGCAGCAAATGTTATGGGAAATCAACTATTGCGGTGTGGAACCTCAGTTGCCGCAAACTACAGAGCATCCCGCAGAGCACGCTCGGACCGGGAATTTTATTCAAAATTATGTATTGTGGTCGAAGAAACAGACGAAACCGGTCTCTGGCTTGAGCTCATAAAGGAATCTGGAATTTCAGATGATCCTTCGACTGATAACCCTGATGAAAGAAGCGCAGGAACTCCTCTTCATCTTCTCATCCAGTCGCAAAACATTCAAAGATCGTATGGATACTAAAAGAAAATAGGTAAACAATATCATTCTAAATACAGTTTACCTATCCTTAATATTCTTACTGGAATCCATCCCTTCAAAACTCCCCCTCTTCATCACCTCATCTCTTCATTACCTTACCCCTTCAATACTTCTTCACCTCTTCAAAACTTCACCAAATCACCAAATCACCAAATCACCAAATAAATAAGAGCGGGAAACGGGACTCGAACCCGCGACCCCGACCTTGGCAAGGTCGTGCTCTACCAACTGAGCTATTCCCGCATACTGTCAATGGACGAATGCCTTCGGCATTCTCCCCGATTGGGATTGCAAATTTAAATGAATTTTTGATTTCGCAAAAGAAAAATAGTTTTTTTGCTGAATTTACGGCGGCGTCAGCTGCCGGTAAAGGCCGAAAACAGCTGCATCACCTCGTTAATGTAGGTCCTGGAAATCGGTAGCGCCTGACGTTCCGGAATGTCCAGTTCAAGCACCAGACCGTCCTTCTCCCTCCGGATGATCCTGACCCGCTCAAAATTCACCATATAGGACCGGTGGCACCTGAGGATATGGGTTTCGGGCAGGTTTTCTTCGATATTCTTCAGGCTGTTCCGGATGACATAACGGGAACGTTTTGTCCCATCCATGTAGTGAACGACCACATAATTATCGGCCGCCTCCAGATAAAGAAGGTCTTCATTCTTCACCGAAAACCGCAGTTCTCCCTTCTCATCGCTGAAGGAGATCATGATGGGCTTGGAAGCCCTGGGTTGTCCGCTTTCCGACAACTCGGCCAGCTTCCGGTTTTTCTCCTGCCATGAAAAATAGAGAAAAGTCAGGGTATAAGGAAAAAGGAGGACGAGTGAGGTCACTTTAAGGGATTCCTTAAAGGCGGCCAGCACGTCATCGATCTGTGAGACGAAGAGAATCCGCAGTACGAGGTAGACGATGGCAAGGCTCACGATCTCACTTGCGATCCAGACGATGTACCCGCCGGTGGTCAGAGGCCGGCGAAGGGTGACCCGGAGCATGATGATGCGGCTCAGGGCGATAACCAAAAGACCGGTGAGGATAACAAGGCTCGAATAGAAAAACAACTGGGGGGTGGTCACCCCATACCAGGTATTCACCCCGAAAGGGGAGTAGAGGTTAATAAAAACAAGAGCGAACACGGCAGTGAAAACGATCTGCCGGACGGTGTTCTTCTTGTCGGTCAGAAAGCCCGGTATCCGTGTTTCAAAAAATGTCATCAACTCCCATTTTCAAACAAATGTATTGATTTTATACGAATATTTCACCCCGCACTTTTCATTCCCTTCCGTTATTCACCCCTCAGGCGTGAATTTCACCCCTCAGGAGCGAATTTCACCCCTGGAAAGGCTCCCAAATCCCAATTCTTTGCTTCGCATTCATTCCCCTCCTAAATTTGCAGAAATACTGAACCGGATATGCACTTCTCTGAACGCCAGGAAACCCTTTTAAAAGCTTTTGATCCGTCCGTGAACATCAATAAAATTGAGGATTCCGGTCTTACCATCCATTTTCTCCCCTTTCAATCCGGGGAAAACAATGGCACCCTCGAGTCCAGTTATCTTCCCCTGATACGCCAGTCCATTCCTGGTGCGGGATCGGATGAGGAGATCCGGCAAAACAAGCATTTCGTCTATCCTGTCTTTATGCCCCGGGAAAGGAAGGGCAACCGGGTGATCATCATGCTTCACGGCCTCAACGAGCGGAAATGGGACAAATACCTGGCGTGGGCGCATTATCTGGCGGAGGAGACGGGAAAGCCGGTGATCCTCTTTCCGACATCCTTCCACATCAACCGTAGCCTGCCCGACTGGCTCGATCCTCACCATTTGAATGCCCGGGTGATTTTCCGACGCCAGGATCTGGGCCTCGATCCGCATCTCTCCACCTTCGTCAACCTGGCCCTCAGCGAACGGCTGACTGAAACCCCGGAACGGTTTTTCCTTTCCGGGCTGCAGACCGCCACCGACCTCCAGCTATTGCTCAGCCAGCTGATGGCAGGAACCCATCCCCTCTTTCCAAAAGGGACAGGGAGTGATTTTTTTGCCTATTCCATCGGCGGCCTCCTGGCGCAGGTGATGCTGATCGCCAATCCCGGCGGCCTGCTGACGGGATCGAAAGTCTTCCTGTTCTGCGCCGGTTCACTCTTTAGCCAGATGAACGGGATATCGAGGGTGATCATTGACCCGGCGGCCAATGAGCGGATCCAGAATTATTACAAAAACGAGCTGGAAGAAAAAATAAAAACCTCCGGTGTCTTCGCCGGGTTCTTCAATGACAGCCAGATTGGTATGGCTTTTCGCTCGATGATCGCACCGGACCGGTTCAGGAAAATCCGCGAGAAAGTCTTCCGGAAACAAGCCCGGCAGATCTTTGCGGTGGCCCTGAAAAACGACAGGGTCATCCCCCCTTCAAACATCATGTCGACCCTCTCGGGAAGAAACAGGATTCCGGAGAATATGGAAGTGTACGATTTCAACTATCCCTATTCCCACGAAATGCCTTTTCCACTCAAGATGACCCATATCAGGGATCTCGTCGATGAAGCCTTTGAAAAAATTTTCCGGAAAGCCGCCGTTTTCCTGGGTTGAAAAACCGTTCGGATCCTCATAACCCGGTCAGCTTTTTAATTTCATACAGCTTGTTCAGCGCCTGAACGGGGGTAAGGTTATTGATATCGACATTCTTGATCTCGTCACGGATCTGTTTGAGGACCGGATCATCGAGCTGGAAGATGCTCATCTGGTATCCTTCACGGTGTGAAGCCAGGTCGGAAACAGGCTTGGTCAGGGTTTTCTTTTCATGCGATTTTTCCAGTTCCGCCAGGATTTCATTTGCCCTCTTCACCACCGAACGCGGCATTCCTGCCATCCTGGCCACATGAATCCCGAAACTGTGCTCACTGCCTCCACGGACCAGCTTCCGGAGGAAGATCACCTTATCGTCCAGTTCACGGATGGCGATGTTGTAATTTTTGACCCTGGGGAAGGATGTTTCCATCTCATTAAGTTCATGGTAATGTGTGGCAAACAGTGTTTTAGCCCTGAACTTCGGATTTTCATGAATATATTCCACCATGGCCCATGCGATGGAAATGCCGTCGTAAGTGCTTGTTCCCCTGCCGATCTCATCGAGGATGATGAGGCTTTTCGCTGAGAGGTTATTGAGAATGCTGGCGGCTTCCAGCATTTCGACCATGAAGGTGGATTCGCCGAGGGAGATGTTATCGGAAGCGCCCACACGGGTGAAGATCTTGTCGACCATGCCGATCTGAGCCCCGGCGGCGGGAACAAAGCTGCCGATCTGGGACATCAGGACGATCAGGGCTGTTTGCCTCAACAGGGCGGATTTCCCCGACATGTTCGGCCCGGTGAGGATGATGATCTGCTGATCATTGCGGTCGAGGAAGATATCATTGGCGATATAGCTCTCGTCCAGGGGAAGTTGCTTCTCGATGACAGGGTGGCGGCCCTGGCGGATATCGATGATGTCCGAATCATTCAGACCGGGTCTCACGTAATTGTTTTCCCGGGCCAGTATTCCAAAGGACAACAAGCAGTCGAGCCTGGCCAGCACCGTGGCGTTGATCTGTATGGCTGTGACATAGCCGGCGACGTGATTCACCAGATCCTGGAAGATCTGTAATTCGAGGGCCAGGCATTTTTCCTCCGCACCGAGGATCTTCGATTCGTATTCCTTCAGCTCTTCGGTGATGTAACGTTCGGCGCTGACGAGGGTTTGTTTGCGGATCCATTCTGCCGGGACCTTATCCTTATGGGTATTCCGCACTTCAATATAATACCCGAAAACATTGTTGTAGGCCACTTTGAGGGAAGAGATGCCTGTCCGTTCGCTCTCCCGCTGCTGGAGTTTCAGCAGGTAATCCTTGCCCGAATGCATCAGTTCCCTGAGTTCATCCAGTGTGGCCGATACGCCGGCCGCGATCACACCGCCTTTGTTCAGTAGATTCGGGGGGTCATTGACCACCTCCCTCGCGATCCGGCTTTGCACCTCTTCGCAGGGATTGAGTCCCCTGCTCAGACCAGCCAGGGCTTCAACGCCCGAATCGCGGCAGAGGTCCATCAGCGGAGCTATGGTCGAGAGGGCCGTTTTCAGCTGGATCAGGTCACGTGGGGTGACTCGCCGCAGGGCAACGCGGGAGATGACCCTTTCCAGGTCGCCCACCACCCTGAGGCGTCCCTTGAAAATTTCCGCCTGATCCTCATGGTTGAAAAAATACTCCACCATATCGAGCCGTTCTTCGAGGGGCGGGATATCCTTAAGGGGAAGGGCCAGCCAGCGCCTGAGCAGACGCGAGCCCATGGGGGTGGTCGTGCGGTCCATGATATCGATCAGGGCTTTCCCTTCATCATAGATCGCCCTGAAAATCTCGAGGTTGCGAATGGTGAACCTGTCGAGCCATACATAGTGCTCTTCTTCGATCCTGGAGAGTCTCGAAATATGTCCGGAATGGTGATGCTCGGTGATTTCGAGGTATTGAAGGATGGCCCCGGCCGCGATCACGCCATACTGGAGATTGTCGACGCCGAAACCCTTGAGGGTGGACGTTTCAAATTGTTTCAGCAACCGTTCACTGGCATTCTGTTCCGTAAAGACCCAGTCGTCGAGGGCCGACACATAGTATTGGTTCCCGAACACTTCCCGGAACTGGTTCTGCCGCCGTTTCTCGATCAGCACCTCTTTCGGCTGAAAGCTGCTCAGAAGTTTGTCGATGTATTCGAAACTGCCCTCGGCGGTCAGAAATTCACCGGTGGAGATATCGAGAAAAGCCACCCCGGCGGTTTTCTTCTCCATAAAGACGCTTCCCAGAAAATTATTTTCCCGGTGTTCGAGCACGTTCTCATTGAGGCTCACCCCGGGGGTGACCAGTTCGGTGATGCCACGTTTGACGATCGTTTTCGTCAGTTTGGGATCCTCAAGCTGGTCGCAGATGGCCACCCTCTGCCCTGCCCTGACCAGTTTGGGGAGATACGTATCGAGGGCATGGTAGGGGAAACCGGCCAGTTCAACATAGGAGGCAGAACCGTTTGCCCGCCGGGTCAGGGTGATCCCAAGGATCTCGGCCGCCTGGATGGCGTCGTCGCCGAAGGTCTCATAAAAATCGCCGACACGAAAAAGCAGCACCGCATCAGGATGTTTCGCCTTGATATTGAAATATTGCTTCATCAGCGGTGTGTCGACGTATTTTTTCTTTGAATTCTCAGTCACGGGAGTCTGCTTTGGATAACAAAAATAGAACTAAATGACGAGTTTCTGAAAAATGCATGAGGTATTTTGGGGGCGGGGATTCGTGGGTACGCGGGGACATGGGGATGGTGGGGACATGGGTATGGAAAGACCGGGGGGGATACGTGGGGACGGCGGGGCTTTGAACAGATCTTTTTGGAATCTTCATCCTTATTGCCTCAACGTTTGGTTTCGAAATGGCGCTTTGCCATCGAGTTCTGACAATGGTTTACTTTGTGCATAATGGCGAATGTATTTGAAATAGTGGCGGTGCAGGAGGGTTACACAGGGGTGACCGCCTATACGGGGAATGTTCAATAAAGGGTGACATCGTCAAAAATTCTGTCTTCAAAATATTGAGTTAACTGATTTAAAATGAGTGGCTGCCTTGTTCCATTTTTCCTTTTTCCTTTTCCTTCTCTCTTCCCCTCATTTTCCCTGACATCCAGGCACGAGCTCTGGCTTTAATATCCTTTCTAACAACGTCTTAGATGTAAAAGGGTCCCGCCCGCCACCTGTACACCTTCCGGCCCTTAATCGCTTCAGCCCCCCAAATCTCTGCGTCCGTTTCCGGACATTTTGATGATAAGTTTTCAACAGGCTGTTTTTATGCGGGTTTCAGAGGGAATGAGATTTATGGCAAATCACCATTTTGGTAGACGAAAAGGCCTAAAATATCTGCCTGTCCTTCCCGATCTTCCTTCGGCTAAATTCTCACAAAACGATTCTCAAACCATCTTCAAACCATCCTCACTTCCTCACTTCCTCACTTCCTTCATAACCCCATAACCTCCATCACTTCCTCACTCTTTTCTTTAAACATCCGCCCGATATGTTTTAAAAGACCCTTCCGAAATCTGAAATCTCACCGTTTTACCCTTAATTTTGAGTTGACATTAAACAGAGACATATGAAAACGATCCTCATCCTGGGTGCCGGGCTGTCATCCTCCACCCTGATCCGTTACATGCTGGAACATGCTGAAGAGAATGACTGGCAGATCCGACTCGGTGACATTTCGGTTGATCTGGCCAGAGCCAGGATTGACGGGCATCCCCGTGGTGAAGCTTTGTTTTTCAATGTCGATGATGAAGCCCAGGTGGCAGCCGAGATCAGCCGGGCCGACCTGGTCATCTCCATGCTGCCTGCCCGGTTTCATCACAGGGTGGCGGTGGAATGCGTGAGGTACGGGAAGAATATGGTCACTGCTTCCTACGTATCCCCCGAGATCCAGTCGCTCGACAGGGCTGCGAAAGACAAAGGCATCCTGTTGATGAATGAAGCCGGGGTCGACCCCGGGATCGATCACATGTCGGCCATGCAGGTCATCGACAGGCTGAAGGAGGCCGGCGACAGGCTGATCGCGTTCGAATCGGCTACGGGAGGACTCGTCGCTCCAAATTACGACAATAACCCGTGGCGCTACAAGTTCACCTGGAACCCGAGGAATGTCGTCCTGGCTGGCCAGAAAGGCGCCCGGTTCATGCATAACGGCAAGTTCAAATATATCCCTTACCATAAGCTCTTCCGAAGGTACGAAGTGATCGAGATCCCTGGTCTCGGACAATTTGAAGTCTATCCCAACCGGGATTCCCTGAAATACCAGGATACCTACGGGCTGAGCGATCTGCTGACCATGTTCAGGGGTACGATCCGCCGGCCCGGCTTTTGTGAGGCCTGGGACATGCTCGTCCAGCTCGGCGCCACCGATGATTCCTATACCATGGCCGACACCGACCGGATGACCCACCGCGAGTTCACCAACAGTTTCCTGGCCTACAACATGGTCGACCCGGTGGAGACGAAGGTGGCCCGTTACCTGGGCATCAGCGAGAGTTCCGAGATCATGGAGAAGCTGGCCTGGCTCGGCTTGTTCGACCATACGATCATTGGCATTCCCGACCTCACCCCCGCCCAGGTGCTACAGCATATCCTGGAGAGAAAATGGAAAATGGATCCGGACGACAAGGACCTGATCGTGATGCAGCACCAGTTCGACTACATCCGCCTTGGAACGCACCGGAAACTTTACACCACCCTGATTGTCACGGGAGAGAATTCACATCTCTCGGCAATGTCGAAAAGCGTCGGACTGCCCGTGGCCATCATCTCGAAACTCATCCTGCAGGGAAAGATCGATCTGACGGGTGTTCACATCCCCGTTCAGCGCCAGGTTTATGAGCCGGTATTGCAGGAACTGGACAACCTCGGCATCCACTTCGAGGAAAACGACGTCAGGATCAGTTAACATTCAGAAAGCCAGGTAGAAATCGCGGGTGAGGCGCTTGTATTCATCCGAATAGACGTGACGCCCTCCCGATTCAATGACCAGGATCTCCTCACCCGGATCAGCCGGTTCAAATGTAAAACTGAGCAGGATCCTGGAAAAGGGCTTGTTGGGTACGGGCCTGACTTTCATAATTTGCCTGGGATAAAGAGACATCCCCCGGGCTTGTTCAATAAACCCGTCGGAACCGTCGAATGGCAGGATCACGGCGAAAGAGCCCGACGGTCTGAGCAGGTTCACGCCGTTCTGCAGGAGTTCTTCCCTGGGCAGGGTATCGTCGTGCCTGGCAGCGGACCGGCTTTTTTCCGGAGCTTTCTTCGCCCCGCTGAAATAAGGCGGATTGGCCACGATCAGATCATACTTCCTGCCGCGACCCCTGGCAAAGTCCTGGAACCGTTTATGATGAAGGAAAAGGCGGTGTGACCAGGGTGAACCACCGAAATTCTCGCCGGCCTGGGAAGCCGCTTCACGGTCGATCTCGACGGCGTCGATCCAGGCTTCAGAGTATCGCTGGGCCATCATCAGGGCGATGAGTCCTGTCCCGCTGCCGATATCGAGGATCCGCCGGGCATGATCGCAGCCGGCCCAGGCCCCGAGCAACACGCCGTCGGTGCCCACCTTCATGGCCGTCTTCCCCTGGTTGACCATGAATTGTTTGAATTTAAACCAGTCGTTCGCCATTATTCTGTCATTTGTTCGAGGGCACTGATGCCAAAAAGAGCATAGTCGTATTTGACGGGATCATCCCTGTCGAAACGACGGAGCCTGTGAGTTAGTTCGTTGACCGCTTTCCAGTCATTCTGTTTCCGTGACAACAATCCCAGCTCCCGGGCCACACGTCCCGTATGCACGTCGAGCGGGATGTAGAGTGCCGAGGCCGGAATGGTATCCCAAAGGCCGAAATCCACGCCCCGGTCATCTTTCCGGACCATCCACCTCAGGAACATATTGAGGCGTTTGGCGGCGGCATTTTTGTCGAGATCAGGGATATGTTTCAGGCTCCTGGCCGGGAACGGGATGCTGAAAAAGACATTCCTGAAATGCCGGATGGCACCGGGAATATTGCCATAGAGGGTATATCCCTCGGTGAACACACCGCGGAGACCGCCGTGATTCCGGTAAATATTTTGGAGGGAACGCAGGAAAAACACACAGTCGGTGCCGTTGAATGTCCGGTGTCGGAAGGAAGAAAAATAGCCCAGTTCACTCTCGCCGGCTTCCATGAGAAAACGCCAGGGCCCGTCGGGCATACTGTCGACGAGCCATGAGGCGTTCCGGATGATCACCGGTCGCTGTCCCCAGGAGATCGCAGCGGTGAGAAATGCGGCAATCTCGATATCGGGGGCGGAATCAAAGCGGTGGGGCACCTGGATGGGGTCGGAGGAAATGAAGCCCCGTCGATTGAAGTAATCGTAGTATTCGTCAAGCCATATCTTCAGTTCTTCCTCGTTCACATCTCAGTCGGTTAACGTTACTTTTGGTTCTCCCGTGCCGCGTCCTGAAAAGGCCATGCGGAGTCTCAGGGCCCTTCGATCACCCCGTCTCTGATGATCAGCTTCCGGTCGGCCATTTCAGCCAGTTCGGGATCATGGGTGACAATGACGATGGTCTGTCCCAGCTTTTCCCGCAGGCTGAAAAACAGGTTATGCAATTCTTTTTTATTCTGGCTGTCGAGGTTGCCCGAAGGCTCGTCGGCCAGGATCACTGCCGGATTATTGATCAGGGCCCTGGCCACGGCAACGCGTTGCTGCTCCCCTCCTGAAAGTTGCGACGGTTTATGGTCGAGCCGCCCGGAGAGGTTCAGCATGCCGAGCAGTTCCCGTGCCCGGGATTCGACCCTGACGCGCGATTCACCGGAGATGTAACCGGGAATGCAGACATTCTCGAAGGCATTGAATTCGGGGAGAAGATGGTGGAACTGGAAAACAAAGCCGATATTCCGGTTTCTGAACCTGGCGATCTGCTTCTCTTTCAGCCTGGTGATATCGGCGCCATTGATGATCACCCTGCCGTGGTCGAACGGGAGCAGGGTCCCGATGATCTGCAGCAGGGTGGTTTTTCCGGCACCGCTGGCCCCAACGATCGAGACGATCTCACTTTCGCGGATTCGCAGATCGATGCCTTTAAGGACTTTCAGTTCCCCGAAATTTTTTTCTATCTGTTCGGTGATGATCATATTTTTCAATGTGTATTGAAGCCGGTACGGAAAACGAGGTAAATATAAAACACATAGGCCAATAATAAAATCAGGCCATCAAGCCTTCCCAGCCTGGAATTTTTCAGCGGCAGCATCAGGACGAAGAGCAGGGCGGCAAAAGCCATCATCCACAGGGTATCGATCCGGACCATGGTGCGGGAAATATGGAGCGGACTGATGATGGCGGTCAGACCCAAAACACTCAGGATATTAAAGATGTTCGAGCCGATGATGTTTCCCACCGAAATATCAGGTTCTTTCTGGAGAGCGGCCATTACGGAGGTTACCAGTTCGGGAAGACTGGTGCCGATGGCCAGAAGGGTGATGGAGATGGCCCGTTCACTGATGCCGAAATCGCGGGCAATGATGGCGGCATTGTCGACAAGAAGGCTGGATCCGGCCACCAGTCCTGCACTGGACGCGACAACCAGGATGACGGCAACACCGATACCCCTGGCCGGAACGGGATGGACAATGCCTTCCGATCGCATCTTCCGGCGGGAGAGGCTCAGGGAAACGATGACGTAAGCGATGAGCAGGACCATGAAGATGAGTCCCTCGAGCCTACCCAGTCTCTGGTTCAGCACCAGCAGGTAAAACAGGATGCTGACGGCCATCATCACGGGCCAGTCGATGAGTACGGAATTCCTGTTAATCCGCAGGGGGAGGATCATGGCGGTTACCGCCAGAACGAGACCGATATTGGAAATATTCGACCCGATCACGTTGCCTGCGGACATTTCAGGATAGCCCTTCAGGGCGGCCTGAATGCTCACCAGCAACTCCGGTGCCGAGGTGCCGAAGGCCACCACTGTTACCCCGATGACAAGGGTTGAAATCCTGAAATGTTGTGCAAGGGATACACTACCGTCGACCAGGTACTTTCCGCTCCCAATGAGTAATGCAAAACCCAGTAAGACATAGAGATATTCCATGTAACGATCAGGGATTTCGGACAGCCGGCGTTATATCATATGAAGACCGGCGGGGTTAAGGCCCTGTGGTGAAAAGGAGATTCAGACATACCCGTACTCTGATTTTCGCAATGAATCAGTCCGTGTCTATCTTTTTTTTGACATTCCTGACAATTTCCCGGGTATCGGTTTCGATATCGCGTTTGATATCTTTAAAATCCTCCATCACATCAGCCGAGCTATCCTGGATTTCCCGCTTTATATCGTCAGTCGCCTTTTTAAATTCCTTCATGCCTTTGCCCAGCCCCCTTGCAACCTCAGGGATGCGTTTTGAACCGAACAGCAACAGTACCACGACGAATACGATCACCATCTCCTGCCCACTTATAAACAACAGACTTCCTGACATGTTAATTCATTTTTGACAAAGATAGACAGACTTTTCCAAAGTTGAATCCCAACCTTCAAAAATAATCGGCGAATCAGCCGGACCATTCAAAGACCGGGCATAAAACCACGGAAGGCCGTCACGTGGTGTGACAGCCTTCCGATAACGCTGCTTAGGGCAGAATTATTTCTTTTCAGGTTCGGTTTTGCGTTTCCCGAACGTATCGTAAGCGATTGGGGTGGCGATAAACAGGGAGGAATACGTCCCGACGAACACACCAATGAGAAGGGCAAAGGTAAAGCCCCGGATCACTTCACCACCGAAGATAAAGATGGCGAGGATGACCACAAAGGTACTCAATGATGTACTGAAGGTTCGTCCCAGGGTGCTGTTCAGGGCCAGGTTCATCGTCTCGGCATTGCTCTTTCGCCGGAACACGTTCCTGTATTCCCGGATCCGGTCGAAGATGACCACCGTATCGTTAATGGAATACCCGACCACGGTCAGGATGGCCGCGATAAATGCCTGGTCGATCTCCATGGAGAATGGCAGGATGTCGTGGAACAGCGCAAAGGCGCCCAGAGTGATGGTCACGTCGTGAACCAGGGCGAGGACGGCACCCAGACCATACTGCCAGTCGCGGAACCGCACAATGATATAAATGAATATCACGATCAGGGCGAAGAAAATAGCTTCGACAGCCTGGACCTTGATGTCGTTGGCGATGGTCGGTCCCACTTTCTGAACGGATTTGATGTAATCGTCAGTCGTCATGAACGTATTGTAGGGCACTTCTTCCTTAAAGAAGGGTTTCAGCCCGGCGTAAAGCATGGACCTGATGGTAGAGTCGGCTTCAGGGGTATCACTCTGGATCATGTACTTGGTGGTGACACGGATGGTTGTCTTTGGACCAAAGGTGATGACGCCCGGCATTTCGCCGAATTCTTTGCTCAGAACATTTCTGACTTCGACGGGGTCGACATCGTGGCTGAACTGGATCACATAGTTACGTCCGCCGGTAAAGTCCACACCGGTGTTCAGTCCGCGGAAAATCAGACCCAGGGCGCCGCTCAGGACGACGATACCGGAGATGACATAAAAGATTTTTCTCAGCCCGATAAAATTGATGTGGGCCTTCTTAAAGGCGTTTTCCGTGAATTTCGTGGAGAATCTCAGGGAAGTTTTATCCTTGGCGAGCTTTCGTTCATAGATGAGCCGGGTAATGAAGATCGCCGAGAAGAGCGATGTCAGAATACCGATGACCAGTGTGGTGGCGAACCCTTTGATGGGGCCGGTACCGAAGAGATAAAGGATGATACCGGTAAGAAGGGTGGTCACGTTGGCGTCGATGATGGCGCTGTAGGCGTGTTTGTATCCATCGGAGATGGCGAGTTTGATTCCCTTGCCTGCCGCGATCTCCTCACGGATTCGTTCATAGATCAGCACGTTGGCGTCGACCGACATCCCGATGGTGAGCACAATACCGGCGATACCCGGCAAGGTGAGCACCGCCTGAAGTGACGCCAGGACGCCGATCAGGAAGAACATGTTGGCGATCAGGGCGATATCGGCAATCAGACCTGCACTTCTGCTGTAGTAGAAGAGCATGTATAACAGAACGACCACGAAGGCGATCAGGAAGGAGTTCAGACCGGCATTGATAGACGCCTGTCCCAGGGAGGGACCGACCACTTCTTCCGATTCGATCCTGGCCCTGGCCGGCATCTTGCCGGAATTCAGTATATTGGCCAGGTCAGTAGCCTCCGCCTGCGTGAAGTTCCCACTGATGCTGGAAGATCCGCCTTTGATCTCGGATTTGACCACCGGGGCGGAAACGACATATCCGTCGAGGACGATGGCGATGGATTTCCCCACGTTTTCACGGGTCAGGTTCGCCCATTTCTTAGCGCCTTCGGAGTTCATCGACATGCTGACCTCAGCTTCACTCTTGAACTGGCCATAAGTCATCCGGGCGTCGGTCACGTATTTTCCGCTGAGGGAAGGCAGTCCGTCGCGGGTCGACTTAATGGCATAAAGGCGGATGTAGGTCCCATTGTCCTTCATCGGCTTATGATCCCAGTAAAATTTCATATCGGTCGGGAAAATGGACCTGACCTGGGGTCTGTTGAGGTATGCATCAACGGTGGCGGTATCCTGGATATTGGACACACCGACAACGGCTCCGGGAACCGGCTGCATGTTATTGTCAACATAGGGGGTCAGCACAGAGAACAATGGATTCTCTTTGCGGGCCTGTTCCTGCTGGAAACCGGCCTGTGTGGTGTCGGCACCCTGCAGGATACCGCTCTGGCCGGTCGTATCTTCCTGACCCAAAATGGAGATCTCCGAGGTATCTTTTTTGGCCGGTGCGGTTTTCTGCTTGTCTTCGCCGGGTTTTTCGCCTGTTGAAGGAACAATTTCCTCGTTGGTATTCAAGATGTCCTTCAGCAGGTTATTGGCTTGCTGGAGGTAAGGCAGAACTTCACTGTTCTCATAGGTGGTCCAGAATTCGAGATTCGCCGTTCCGGTCAGGAGGCGGGCAACACGGTCGGGATCATCGACCCCGGGAAGTTCCACCAGGATCCTTCCCTGGCGTTCGAGACGCTGGATATTGGGCTGGACGACACCGAAACGGTCGATCCTGTTCCTGAGGACGTTAAAGGAGTTGGCAACGGCCGATTCAGCCTGCTTTTTCAGATAGGACACCACCTGTTCATTCGTCGTATTCAGATCGATCTCACCGCGGGTTTCCGGCGTCATGAAAAACTGGGCCAGCTTTCCTCCCGGATTGATCTCCTGGTAGGATTCGGCAAAAAGATCCACGAAATCTTCCTGGCTGTCTACCCTTTTCTTTTCAGCTCGCTGTATCG
Organism: uncultured Bacteroidales bacterium; assembly: GCA_963763215.1. Taxonomy (GTDB): domain Bacteria; phylum Bacteroidota; class Bacteroidia; order Bacteroidales; genus DASQZK01. The sequence goes on along the minus strand of CAVXNX010000011.1, from coordinate 72,828 downwards.
TCTGGACGAACATCGGGTCGGTGAGGTAATGCGGGGCCGCTACCGATTTGATAACATCTTCCACGGAAATCTCGAGAACAACATCCATCCCGCCTTTCAGGTCGAGACCCAGGTTGATTTCTTTTTCCTTGCATTCTTCGTACGTATACTTGCGTAAGCCCAGGAAATTAAAGACGGTTATATTGGATACGGAATCCAGGTAATGTCGTTCCAGCGTCCGGTTCCCCTTGGCATATTTTTCGGCTTTATTCTCCGTCCTGACAGCATAAAAGGTGAATAATAACTGGTATACACAGACCAGGGCCAAAATGATAGCGAATAATCGGATGGCTCCTTTATTTTGCATTTTTAGTCAATTTAAATATTTGATTTTTTCCCTATTAACGTCCAAATTTGACGGGCAAATATAAAACAATTTTTTTATAAATCATACCTGCCGCAAATGTTGTGAAACGACGGCCTGGGGAGGTGGCCGTTTTCCCGGAGGCATATTCCGGAATATCAGCGATAAAGATACTTGTATTCCGCAAGCTGAAGAAATCAAATGCCGGAAATATTCCGGGTCTTTCCTGCAAATGAAAACGTCGGTCACCCGTCGGTCGGTTGGTCCGATGGTTTGCGATGCAATGACAGGGTCCTGTTTTCAAAATCGATCACGGCACTGTGCCTGAAGAGAAAATCACTCCCCAGAAGACCATGAATGTTTTTGCCGGTGACGGACAGGTAAAGCCCATTTATGGCGGCAAGATCGATGAGGATCATGCGGAAATTCTCCAGGAGGAAATCCCGGATCCGGAATGTATCCGCCCTGGCAAAAACCGTTTCGATCTGATCGGCCATCACCCCAGCTGTCCGCAAGATCATCCGTTTTAATTTCGAGGATCTCGACTTCATCCTCAAAATAATTCCGGTCGAATACCGTCCTGCTGGCACCGGTGTCAATGATCAGATTGCACGGCAGCCCGTTCATCTCCCCTTCCACCAGGATATGATAACTCAGGTTGTCGAGTTCAATAACCTCGAGAGGCAGCCTGAAGATGTTTTCCTCCATCACCTAAATTTTCACAAGTTTACAAAAAATAAAAAGCACCTGACACGGGCTACCTGCTGATTTCTTCCGGTTCACCAAAATGCCGGCGAAAGTGGTGACATCACCTGCCGGTTTATTTCATCCTGAACTTCCCTCACCATCGGTTGTTACCTCTAATATACCGCACAAATTGCCGGCTCCATAGATATAAATATATATAATTAAATAAATTCCTTATATTTGTTTCCATCCTTCAGGAAAAACCTTAAACGCTTAAACTTATGGATAAAATAACCATTATCGGTGCAGGAAATGTCGGTGCGACCTGCGCAAATGTCATTGCTCACAAAGACCTGGCCAAGGAAGTGGTCCTTGTCGATATCAAGGAGGGGATGGCAGAAGGAAAGGCCCTGGATATCTGGCAGTCGTCTTCCATCAACAACTTCAACTCGAGGGTTGTCGGGTCGACAAATGATTATCTCAAGACCCGCGGATCGGGCATCGTGGTGATCACCTCAGGGATACCCCGGAAACCGGGTATGTCGCGCGATGATCTGATCAAGACCAATGCGGGAATTGTCAAGGAAGTGACCGAGAAGGTTGTAAAGTATTCACCTGAAGCGATCATCATTGTCGTCTCCAATCCCCTCGATGTGATGACCTATGCGGCTTACCTGGCTGCCAACAAGCCATCGAACAGGGTCTTCGGCATGGCAGGGACGCTCGACACCGGCCGTTACAAAGCCTTCCTGGCCGAAGCGCTCGATGTTTCCCCGAAAGATATTCATGCCATGCTGATGGGCGGACATGGCGACACCATGGTTCCCCTGCCCCGCTTCACTTCGGTGAACGGCATTCCGGTGACTGATCTGCTCGGTGCGGATGTTATCGATAAGATCGTTGAACGCACCAGGAAAGGCGGCGGCGAACTGGTTAACCTGATGGGGACCTCCGCCTGGTATGCCCCGGGTGCCGCTGCTGCCCAAATGGTGGAAGCGATCGTCGACGATCAGAAACGCATCTTCCCGGTATGCGCCTGCCTCAACGGCGAATACGGGCTTAAAAATATCTACCTCGGCGTTCCCGTCAAACTTGGCCGCCAGGGCGTGGAAGAGATCCTCGAGATCAAACTGAATGAAGCTGAGAAAAAACTCCTGATGGAATCGGCCAATTCGGTCAAGAGTGTGATGAAGGTCCTGGATGACATGAATCTTTTCACCTGATCCCTTAAACACGATTCCATCAGACCTCCCGGATGACTTCAGGATCCGGGATTTTCCGCCTTCATCGCGGCAGGAAAAACAACACTGTATGATGAAATTGCCGGAAAGGCATTATCTTTACGGGAAGGGGATGTCGCCGGATGTCCCCTCCCGAAAGATCAATCGTCATAAACTCATCATCATGCAGAACCGGCTATCCCGTATCACGATCCTTTCATTCATCCCGATGATCCTGGCCTTTTCAGGATGTAGCTCAAAAGGACCCAAAACCAAAGACAACATCGCTTACCAGTATTATGAGAACGGCCGGGTAAAGGTCGAGGCGCAGGTCAAAGACGATACCATCCTCAACGGGATCTATAAGACTTACACCCCCGACGGATACCTCGACAATGTTTATAACTATGTCGACGGGAAACGGGAGGGACCGGCGGTGACCTATTACAATAACGGCCAGCTGCGGACAAAGCTGAACTTCGTCAATAACAAGCTTGAGGGAACAGCCACGATGTATTACAAAACGGGGGAACTTTACCGCGTGACGCATTATAAGGACGGCAAGGCTGAAGGCATGCGGACCAGTTACTACAAAAACGGCAAGGTGATGTCGGAAGTGCCCTATAAGGATGATTTTCCCGGGCTGGGCATCAAGGAATACACCATGAGCGGAAAACCGGTAAAAAATCTGCTGCCTGCCATAAAGATTAGAGCCAATCAACCGGTTGGCGATGGAAAACACCTATATCCTGAGGATCTCCCTGTCACGAAGCGAGCCCTCCACCACTTTTTACATCGGCGATCTCGTTGATGGCACCTATCTCAGCAGTGATCTTTGGCCGAGGAAACCCAATGGCGACGGGTATTTCGATTACCGCGTCGAGGTTCACAAGGGGGGATTCATGATGGAAACACTGACCATCTCGGCCACCTTCATGACGAGCCACAACTCCTGGGCCCTGGTCAGCCGGAAGTATAACCTTGCCATCGACAATAAATGATCAGAGTGAATTGAGACGGTAGCGCAGCTCGAAATTATCGGGAGCGATCTTCAGCCCTTTTTCAAGGTATTCCTTTGCTTTCTGCTTGTTGTATTTCTTGAAAAAATAAACGGCAGCTGCCGAATACGCATCGCCCACTACCTTGTAATTCAGTTCGGCATCCGGATTTTCCCTGTAAGAGGGCCTCAAATTTCGAGAGATAGTCCAGGGCCTCGATCCGGATGGCCGAAATCGAACAATTCCTCCACATAAGACAGGTATGCCATCATTTTGAGGCTCGTGAACATGCCGTTGTGGGCAGAGTGCCGGAAACTTCCTGTTCAGCTCATCGATACGACCGACGATCTCTTCATTCGAAGAGTTCTGGAAGGTAAAGGCAGAAGGTCGAAACCATCAGGGTTTGCACTTCGAGATTGTCGGGCCTGAGTTCGTAGGCCTTTTCGAACAGTCCGAGCGCATCTTTCAGTATGATAGGCGGTAAGGTAGGATTTACCCCTGAGGAGGGTAGTACTGGAATTCAATGTCCTTTTTCAATTCATCCTGGTCCAGGTTCTGCATCAGGTATTGGTAGATGCTGTCGTAGAGCTGGGTATCCGACCGGTTGACCAGGACGATGTTGGTCATGTAATTCGAAAGTATTGGCCACCGTCTCGGCGGAAATGACGTTTTCACGGATCAGGCGGGAGAGGTAAACGATAATGCGGGCATCGTCCGGCTTCCTGAAATCGCTTTCGTACAGGTTGCCGTTCAGGATAAACTGGAATACGGCGAGCATCTGTGAAGACGGGTACAGGTACCAGGCCTTTTTGATCTGCTCGAAAGCATCGGCATAGTTTTCCGCCGCCGTAAAGGTAGAGGGCATCATTCATGTATTGCAATCCGGTGAGTTCCTGCAACCCAATGTTCTTTTCGGGCATGTAATACCGGTTGAAAATGGCATCGATGCTTGAGGTATCGTAAGTTTCGTGGGTAATGCGCTTTGTGTCGACGAGGTAATTCACGAACCTGAACTTCAGTTTCTCGTCAAAATTGTTCACACCGGAAACCGGATCGGTCGTCTCAATCTGGATCTGGAGCTGGCAGGGATAGGCCACGGGAAGGACATGATTATAGGATTCCCTGAACTCAAAGGGAATATGGAGCGAATCCAGGAGCAATCCATAGTAGGCGCTGGCGGTCAGGCAGTTGAATGTCCCGTTTTTAAAAATCTCGGGGAAAAGTACATTTTCTCGGTATTGCCGGAATATTTCGCGGTTCACGCTCTCGTAGAGAAGGGTGATCTTTTTGTCCGGCTTCGCCTTCTGAAACTTTTTCTTGTTCAGGTTCTGCAGTGCGAGCTGGATTTCCCGCCGGGTGATGTTGTACCGGGCGGAATTCACCGAAGGGTCGACCGCCATAAAAAGTTTCAGGTAATCCTTTTCCCCTTTTTGAAAATCCATGAAGGCCAGTTGTTCAAAATAGGACCTGTAGGTGAGTTCATCGAAGCGGACGATCTAACCGGTATCGGACACGGCAGAGCCCATTGTGCAATAAGAGCATGGCCAGCAGGGATATTAACACCAACCTCATGATGTATCATTTTTTGATCAAAAATACAGTTATTGAAGCAAGCTGTCAAAATCTTCTTCCAGTGGTACTTCATTCAGCCAGTCGTAGAGGGTAAGAGAGCGGATGGTATAGAAATAGGTCCAGTAGTTCCGCAGCGCGGCAATATAACGCCGGGTGGCCTCATCCTTTTCCGTCTGGGCCACGTTCAGATCGAGAACGCTGATCCTCCCGATAAGAAAGCGCTGTTTTGACACATCGTAGCGGCTCGTTCCCACCGTGTCGGCTTTTGCGGCGATTTTCAAGCTGGTCATCCTGGAGGTTGAACTGCATCACCTCAAGGAGCACTTCCTGCTGAAAGTCCATCTCTGCCTGCTGAACGTTTGTCTTAGCCACTTCCTGGGCCGATTGCGCCATGCGGTATCTTCCTTTTCCCAGGCCCCAGTCGACCAGCGGTATCGTCAGCCCGACCCTGACCCTTTCCTGGTCCTGCGGATTGGCATAGAGGGTGGCCAGGTCGGTCGATTGCTGGCTCAGTCCGAAGCTGGCATTGATGGTTGCATTAAGTCCCTTCAGCGACTTTGTGCGGTCCACCTCCTGGCTCGGCTTCCAGGAGCTGCTGCTGCCGGTCGAGGACGTCGGGGTTATTGGCCTGCGCCGCATCGAGGGCTCGCTGGAGGTTGATCTCCATGTCCGGAATTTCGACGGGAATGGACAGCTGAATGTTGACATCCTGGCCGATACCGAGGAACGAATTGAGCTGGAATTTTTTAATGGCCAGGTCGATCTGGGCGCTGTTCAGGTCGGTTCCTGCGTTAAGATACGAAAGTTCCATCTGCAGAAGTTCGTTTTCGGCGATAGTTCCCAGCTGGTAACGGCCCTTGGCGATGCGGTAAAGCGTGTCGGCGTTGGAATAGTTGACCTTGGCGATGTCAAGGTTTTTCTGGGCGAGGGCAAGATCGAAGAAATAATTGACCGCCCGCAGGGAGACCTGTTCGAGGGTCTGGATGTAATTTCTCTGGGCCTCCTGGTATTTCAGGGGTTCGATCTGCCGTTCCCAGTGATACTGGTTATAGCCGTTGATCGGCTGCTGCAAACCGATATTGACCGGGTACGAGAGGTATGACGTTCCGCCGTCCTTTCCCAGGTTATCGATTCTTTGGAGGTCGGACCGCATGTAGATGCTTCCGCCGGTCAGCCCGATGTTCTGCCGCAGTTCCATGTCGGCGCTGGAGTTGATCAGTTTACGTTCCACGAAGGCGTCGTTCCCGTCGGGAAGGGTGATCTTGTCGATCGACCGGTTCAGGTCGGGCATGGTCGTATTTAGGGTCAGGGTGGGAAGAAAGCCTGCCTGGTAGGTCCGGTATTCCCAGTAACTGCCCCGAAACCGGTGTTTGGCCGTAATGGCCATGGGAGATTGCTGCCTGGCGATCAGGATTACGTCTTTCAACGTGTACGATCTGACCTTCTGCTGTGAAAAAAGATCCTGCGCCGGCAGAAGAAAAAGGACGGCCATGCCAGCCAGGACAAAAATTCGTTTATTCATATCTCAGTGATTCTATTGGATCTTTTTCAGATGCCCGTTTGGCCGGGGAATATCCAAAGATGATACCCACTGAGGCAGAGACGAAGAATGCCACGATGACCGAAAACGGGGAAATAATGGTCATGATGCCTGAAAAATCATTGATCAGCCGGGAAGCGACGATGCCCAGGATCACACCGATAAGTCCGCCGGTCACGCTGATCAGCACGGCTTCAGCAAGAAACTGGACGACGATGTCCTTTTTCCGGGCGCCGATGGCCATTCGCGTTCCGATCTCCCGGATGCGCTCCATGACAGAGGCGAACATGATGTTCATAATGCCGATCCCTCCCACGAGCAGCGAAATGCTCGCGATCGCTCCCAGCACCAGGTTGAAGATATCCTTGGTCCGCTGTTCCTGCTTCAGCAGCAACTCGGGGACAGTGATCTCGAAATCCTCCACTTCCTGATGACGCCTGAGAAGGAGCCGGCTGAGCAGCTTGGTGGACGGATCGAGCTCCTTGGAATCGTTGACCTGAACGATGATCTTATCGAGCTGGTGATAATTGTTTTCGTTGTTCTGTGAAGGATTGCTGCTGATGGAAAAAAAACTCCCGCCGGAAAACCCGCTTCGGGTCTGGATCCGTGAGGAGACAAGGGCCCGGTTCTGAAAACGCAGAAGCATGGTCTTGACCGGAACATAGATATTGTCATTCATCACGTTGATCCCCGTGCTTTCAAATCCGGTGACCTTCACGTTGTTGCGTTGAATGACGCCGATAACCCTCAGCCAGACCCTGTCGAACTTGATGTACTTTCCGATGGGATTTTCTTTGCTGAAGAAGGTCTGGGCAATGTTGGCCCCGATCACACAAACGGTGATGCCGTTCTCTTCCTGGTAGTTGTCAAAAAAAACACCGTCGGAAAGCTTCAGGTTAAAAATATCGAAATATTCATTGGATACCCCGAGCAGTTTGGCGGATGCCCGTTTCCCGTTTTGTACGACGTAGGAATTCAGCGCGATTTCGGGGCTTATCCTTTTCACCGTCGGAAGGATCTGCTGGATCGCCTGGACATCCTTAAGATGAAGGCCCGGGGAGAATTTCGCCTTTTGTTTACTGGCGTCACCGTTGCTTTCATCCTCATTCTGTGCCTTGGGTTTGACGATGGGGGTGATCAGGATGTTGTTCACACCCACCATTTTGATCTGATCGAGAATTTCCTGCTGAGCGCCCTTACCGATAGCCAGCATGCTGATGACGGCGCCGACACCGAAAATGATGCCGAGAGCTGTCAGGAAGCTCCTGAGCTTGTTGGACAGGATGGATTCAACGGCGATAACGATATCATGCAAATACCTGCTCATTACGATCTGTTTCTGTTGGGGCGGAGACCTCCGTTTGCGGGTTGGCCATTATTGCGCTGATGCTTACGCTGGTTCATTTTCTGGTCCTGCTCCATTTTTTTCTTTTCTTCTTCGGCCTTGCGCTCTTTGATGATCTTCACCAGGTCGAGCCCTTCCCAGCTGAAGGTTTCAGGATTTTCAGGAACAGTGAGATAGATCTCCTCACCGGGCTCAAGACCCTGTTCGACGATGATCTCGTTTTCGTTGGCATCACCCAGAACGACCACCTTCCTGGCTCCCCTGGCGGTGTAAACGTAAGAGAGTGAGTCGTTGGCATGTACGGCTTCAAGGGGAACGAACAGCACATCCTGGAAGCGGCTGGTGACGATCTGATTGCTGGTGGTCATCGACGGACGGAGGATGGTGTCATTCTGACTGAGCCGGATGGTTACTTCGAAAACCTTGGCATCGGTGTTGGGAAGCTGTTCGCCGATGTTGGCCACGGAGATGACCTTCCCGGTGAATTTCTTCTCGGGAAAAGCATCGACGCCGATCCTGACTTCCTGGCCGGTGCTCACCTTGCTGATATCGATCTCGTTCACGTAGGTTTTGGAGACGAGGGTCGAGAGATCGGGAAGCGTGGCCACGGTCAGGTCCCACGGGTTGATCTCAGACCCGACGGTGCGTTTCTGGCCGTTCCATTCCCGCTTATAGATCACCATTCCCGGAGCAGGTGCATAGATGTCGAAATTATTCAGCACCTTCTCCATTTCCTGCTTCGTCCTTTCCTGTTTGGAGAGGTTGATCTTGACCTCCGTCATATCGGCCTGGGCCTGTTGGACCTTCAGGGTGTAATTTTTCCTGGCCTGCTCGTAGGCACGTTTGGCCTTATCGAGATTGATCTGGGCCTGCCGGATCGTGGCCGGGGGTTCGTACTGCGATTGTTCGAGGGCGATCTTCATCTCCTCCATCGAGAACTTGAGGTTGATCAGCTCATCCCGGAGCTGTCGCAGCTGGATGGTGGTGTCGAGTTTTGTCTTGGTGAACTGGGACTGGTCCTTTTCGAGCTCGTCGGATATATCCTTGAGCGAGTTGTCGGCTTCCGAACGGTCAAGTGTGGCCACCCAGTCGCCCGAATCCACAACCGAACCTTCGGGTACCATGTTCTGGATCTTGATGCCCCTGAGTCTCAGGTTCCTGGACCTCAGATTTGAAGGCCCCTGGATCTCCACCGAATTTTCAGCCTGTAATTCACCGGTCACCGAAACGAGGATCTCAAAAGTACCTTTGCTGACTTTAGTGGTCAGCTTAACTTCACTCTCGGGTTTCGAAGCGGCCGAATAAATAATAATCCCCACCAGGGCCAGGCAGATAACGACCAGTGGAATGATGATTCTTTTTTTCATTATATATTAAGATAAACCATGTGTTGATAGCAGACTGACAGATGAACCTGCCCGGGATCCTTGTATTTTCAGTGGATCCGTACCGTCCTTCACCCTAAATAATACCTTACAGACCATCCCGTCATACCGAAACCCGGCGGCCAGGTCAATTCACAGGGATTCTAATCGTTTCCCTGATAACGAAATGCGCCGGTTTTTTATTGGATTATGATGCCAGATTACGGATCACCGTCATAACCTCGTTGGCGAGTGCATCTGCTTTCTGACTGTCCCGGTGTTCGGCATAAATCCTTATAATCGGCTCCGTATTCGATTTTCGCAGATGAACCCAGCTTTCCGGAAAATCAATCCTCAGGCCGTCCGTTTCATTGATAAGCTGGCCTGAGTAATGTTTTTTAACATTTGACAAAACTTCATCGACATTTATTCCCTCGTGGAGCGAAATTTTATTTTTGGAGATGACATAGTGCGGGTAGGTCTTTCTCAACTCGGAGCATTTCATGCCCTTATCGGCCAGGTGGGTGAGGAAAAGGGCAATGCCAACGAGGGCATCGCGTCCGTAATGGAGAGCGGGGTAAATGATCCCCCCGTTCCCTTCTCCGCCGATGACGCAGTGACTGGCTTTCATGGCATCAACAACATTGACTTCGCCGACGGCGGAAGCCGTGTAGTTATAACCTCTTTCCTCGGTCAGGTCACGGAGCGCTCTCGATGAGGACAGGTTGGAGGCCGTGTTGCCCGGTGTCCGGCTCATCACAAAGTCGGCTACGGCAACGAGGGTATATTCTTCGCCGAACATGGTCCCGTCTTCATTGACGATGGCGAGCCGGTCGACATCCGGGTCGACGACGAATCCCACATCGGCGCCCGTTTCCTTCATTTTCCGGGAGATATCGCCCAGGTTTTCGGGCAACGGCTCCGGGTTATGCGGGAAGAGTCCGTTGGCTTCGGTATGCAGTCCGATAACCTCTTTTACCCCCAGTTCCTTCAACAGATCAGGCAGAATAAGCCCGCCGACGGAATTCACGCAATCGATCACCACCCGGAACCCCGCTTTCCGGATCTTCGCCGTATCGACCAGGGGGAGGTCCCTGACAAGTTCGATGTGTTTCCGGTTGTACTGCCCGGCCGGAATGACTTTCCCGAGCCGGTCGTAGGTCTCGAAGCTAAAATCCATGTGGTCGACCAGGTGGACGATTTCGCTACCGGCTATGGCCGACAGGAATTCGCCTTCATGGTTCAGAAGTTTCAGCGCGTTCCACTGGGCGGGGTTGTGGCTGGCGGTGAGAATGATCCCGCCGTCGGCCTTTTCGAGGGGCACGGCGATTTCCACTGTGGGGGTTGTTGCAGGTCCAAGGAGAATGACATCGAAGCCCATCCCGTTAAGGGTTCCGGTCACCAGTTGTTCTACAACCGGTCCTGAGACGCGGGCATCACGGCCAACGACGATGCGGCGCTGCAACTCGCGTCCGGAACGAAGCAACCAGGTCGCATAGGCTGAAGTGAAATTGACAACATCGGGGGGAGTCAGCCCTTCACCGGGTTTGCCTCCGATCGTTCCCCTGATCCCTGAAATTGATTTTATGAGTGTCATTGTACTGAATCTTGAAATAACTTTTACTTTTTCCAGTTTGTTATATTACACACGGTTCAATATCAGGGCAGTTGCGATGGTAAGTCTCTGATCATCTGGAGAGAACATTTTTACGTTCACAACATGCACCTGCCATCGTGAAGACGGAACCCTGAGTCGGATCGACAATGTTGCGGTTAAGTTAGACTATTTTACCCGACATTTTGTTTTTTGCTGATCCGGGTTATGACTGAAGAAAAAGATATCCGGTCACTTATTCGGTTTTGCCGTTCAAAAGTATTATTTTTGCAAGCTTTTTACTAATGAAAAAGCCATTTATATCCAATCATTTTCAATCCAATGAAAAGCAATAACACAGGTGACGGTCGTGACGATCACAACCGGGAGGGCAAAAGGCCCTATCATTCAGGGAACCGCCGGGAAGGAAAAACGGGGCCCGATTCCAGGGATTCGAGGGGGGCAGATGGAGCACGCGGAACAGATCGTCCGTATGGCGGTCATTCCGGTTCACAGCAGCGGAAACGGTCTGCCTCCAAGGAGCAACCGCCCGTATGACAATTCATCCCGTTCCTCATCCCACCGCCCGGCCGACAGGCCAGCGGGAGGCTCATTCCGCAAAGGCACATCAGGGGATGACCGTCCCTATCCGGGGAGAAAGTATCCGGAAGGAAAATCGTGGCAGCGGCCCTTCATGACCGCAGGGGAAAACGTCCACGGATAACCGTTCCCAAACGCGAAAAGGGGGAGACCTTTCCACTGCAGGGGCGACGGCACAACCCGGCTCAACAAATACATCGCCCATGCCGGGATTTGCTCGCGACGTGAAGCAGACGATCTGATCAAAGCCGGTCTCGTCATGATCAACGACCAGATCGTGACCGAGATGGGGGTCAAAGTGAAACCCGGTGACGTGGTCAAATACAACGGGGCAAGGCTCAGCTCGGAACGGAAGGTCTACATCCTGCTCAACAAACCCAAAGACTTTGTGACCACCAACGACGATCCCGAGGGACGGAAAACGGTGATGGACCTGGTGAGAAAGGCCTGTGAAGAAAGGGTCTACCCGGTGGGAAGGCTCGACAGGAACACCACCGGCGTGATCCTGCTCACCAACGATGGCGGACTGGCCACAAGGCTCACCCACCCCAAATATAACGTGAAGAAGGTCTATCATGTCTTCCTGGAAGAAGCCTTCAAAGAGGAGGATTTTGCCAGGATGACCGAAGGCGTGACCCTGGAGGACGGCTTTATCAAGCCCGATTCCCTGAGCTTCATCAGTCCGGGCACGCCCAACGAAGTGGGCCTGGAGATCCATTCAGGCAAAAACCGTATCGTGCGACGGATGTTCGAACATCTGGGGTATAAGGTCCTGCGGCTCGACCGGGTGGTCTTCGCCGGGCTGACCAAGAAAAACCTGCCCCGCGGAAAATTCAGGTTTCTTACCGAACCCGAAATCAATATGTTAAAGATGAATGCTTTCGAATGATGACCACAGAAAACATGCATAAGGCAGGTTTTGTCAACATCATCGGCAATCCCAATGTTGGGAAATCGACCATCATGAATGCCATGGTGGGCGAGAAGCTGAGCATCATCACCTCGAAGGCGCAGACGACACGGCACCGGATCCATGGCATTGTCAACGGAGACGACTTCCAGATCGTCTATTCCGACACGCCCGGGATCCTCACTCCCCATTACAAGTTGCAGGAGAGCATGCTCAAGGCTGCCCGTTCAGCGCTTTCCGATGCCGATATCCTGATTTACGTTACCGATGTTACGGAAGAACCCGTTGTGAAGCCCGGATTTTCTGAGGCCTTGCAGCATCCCGGCGTCCCGCTGATCCTGGTTCTTAATAAAATCGACCTCTGCGACCAGCAAAAAGTCGATACCCTGTTTGAGGCCTGGACCGCGCTCCTTCCCGAAGCAGTCTTCCTGCCGCTTTCCGCCCTCAAGAATTTCAACACCGACCGGCTGTTCAGCCTTATCCTGGAGAAACTCCCGGAAAACCAGCCTTTCTATCCCAAAGATTCCATCACCGACAAATCGGAACGATTTTTTGCTGCCGAGATCATCCGTGAGAAGGTGCTCCTGAACTACCGGCAGGAGATCCCTTATTCGGTGGAGATTGAGATCGAAGAATTTCACGATACGCCGGAACTGGTCAGGATCAGATCGGTGATTTACGTTGAACGGGAAACCCAGAAGGGTATCATCATCGGAAAAGGGGGCCTCTCCCTCAAGAAAACAGGCACGGAAGCCCGTTTGGAAATGGAAAAATTCTTCGGGAAAAAAGTATTTTTGGAATTGTACGTCAAAGTCAGAAAAGACTGGAGAAACAACGACCGGATGCTGAGAAGCTTCGGTTACAGGTAAAACACAGCAGCATCATGCCAAACATCATTGCCATTGTCGGCAGGCCGAACACCGGTAAATCCACGTTATTCAACCGTCTGACAGAATCCCGGTCGGCCATTGTTCATGAAACCAGCGGGGTAACCCGCGACCGGCATTACGGCAAAGCCATCTGGAACGGGACGGAATTTTCGGTGATCGACACCGGCGGTTATGTTGCCAATTCCGACGATGTTTTCGAAGAGGAGATCAACAAGCAGGTGATGCTGGCCATTGAGGAAGCGGATGTCATCGTTTTCCTGGTCGATGTGAACAGCGGGATTACGGATCTTGACAATGCCATTGCCGCCCTGCTCAGAAAATCCGGGAAAAAAGTGGTGGTGGGCGTCAACAAGGTGGATGGCGGCGAGAAAATGTCATACATCCATGACTTCCATTCCCTCGGGCTGGGTGAGCTTTACCCCCTCTCCGCGGCCAACGGCAGTGGCACCGGTGAATTTCTCGACGTGATCGTTGAGAGCTTCACCACCAAAACGGAAATCCTCGAAGAAGAGGAGATTCCGAGATTCGCCATCATCGGCCGTCCCAATGTCGGGAAATCTTCCCTGATCAATGCCCTGATCGGCGAAGACAGGAACATTGTCACCCCGGTGGCTGGAACAACGCGGGATTCGGTCAATACACGGTACAGGAAATACAATCATGACTTCTATATCATCGACACGGCCGGGCTGAGGAAGAAAGGCAAGGTATCGGAAAATATCGAATTTTATTCGGTGATGCGAAGCGTCCGGGCCATCGAAAATTCCGATGTGTGCCTGCTCCTGCTGGATGCCGAAAGAGGAATCGAAGGCCAGGATGTAAACATTTTCAGGCTGGTGGAACGGAACCGGAAGGGCATCGTGATCCTGGTCAACAAGTGGGATCTCATCGAGAAAGACAATCACACCGTCAAGGCCGTTGAACAGGAAATCCGGAAGCGGCTCGAGCCGTTCGACGATGTCCCTGTGATTTTCACCTCGGCCATCACAAAACAACGGCTGCAGAAGGTGCTCGACACCGCCATGGAAGTCTACCATAACCGACGTCAAAAGATCGCCACCTCAAAACTCAATGAGGTGATGCTCAGCGCGATTGAAGCGTACCATCCACCGGCCGTGAGAGGAAAATTCATCAAGATCAAGTACGTCACCCAGCTGAAAACCTATGCCCCAACGTTCGTCTTTTTCTGCAATCTGCCCGAGCATATCAAAGACCCCTACAAACGCTACCTGGAGAACAAACTGAGAGAACATTTTCCTTTCACCGGTGTTCCGATACAGATCTTTTTCAGGAAGAAATAATAAAGGCCGGCTTTTTTGTGTTATGAATTTTAGGTAATTTACCTGCCATGAAGACCGCTTTTTCCATCGCCGTTTTTCTTTTCGCCTTCATGATGATATTTTCATCATGCGAAAAGATCCAGAGCTACCCGGATACGCCCTCGGTATCATATAAGGCTTTCAACCTCTACAAGTCTCAGGATGTCCTCGGAAACACGATCCTGCTCGGTGAACTGGAGATCCGTTTCACCGACGGAGACGGCGATATCGGCATCCAGCAGCCCGATTCATCCGTAATGGCCGACAGCCTGAAGTACAATCTCTTCCTCACCTTATGGACACTAAAGAACAATGACTGGACACCAGCCAGTGACGATACCCCGGTTCAGAATTTCCGCATACCCTACATTGAACGGACAGGACAGAACAAAACCCTCACAGGCACCGTGATCGTCAGCCTCGAGTACAAGACCATCCAGTACGACACCATCCGCTACACCTTTTACCTGGTCGACAGGAAGTTTCACAAAAGCAATGTGGACACCACCGAAACCATTATCTTCACCGGGCTCGATCTGAGCAGCCAATAATCGAACCGATATGTCGGTGGGATCGTAACAGGAAGGACTCAGATCTTGATCCCCATGAAGAGCACGTCATCAACCTGTTCCAGGTCTTCCTTCCAGAGCATGAAATTGCTCTTGACATAGTTATACTGTTCTTCCATGGGTTTGTCATGGATATCCCTGAGCAGGTTTTTCAGCCTCACCATCTTGAATTTTTTCCCAAGTGGACCCCCGAACTGGTCCGGGTACCCGTCGGAGAACATATAGATGATATCGCCCTTGGAGAGCTGGAATCCTTCATCGCGGAAGACTTTTTCATCGGATTCTTCCTCGAAATGCCCGCCGATGGAATTACGCGATCCCCTGACGTAGACCTGCTGATCGCCGATATAAAGGATGATGGGCCGCATGGCGGAAGCGACGCGCAGGTATTTCGTCTCCAGATCGATTTCGGCGACGATGATATCCATACCATCGTTGGATTTTTCGGCCTCGAGGTTCTGGTTCAGGGCAGACTGGATCTCCTGGTCGAGTGTCTCGAGGATCCGCGAGGGGGAATGCACATCGGGCCGCGAGCAGATATCCTTGATCAGGGTGGTGCCGATCATCGACATGAAAGCTCCCGGCACGCCGTGGCCGGTTGAATCGGCACAGACGATCACGAACTTATTGTCCCAAAGGCGATCGTACCAGTAAAAGTCGCCGCTCACGATATCCCGGGGCTGGTAGTAGACAAAGCTGCCCGAGAAGGTGTCCTGCAGCCGCTTGATGGGCGGCAGGATACTTGCCTGGATCCGCTGGGCATAGTTGATGCTGTCGGTGATGTCCCGGTTTTTGTTTTCAATTTCCTCCTTCTGTTCCATGACCTCGCGTGTCCTCTCGTCGAGTGCCCGCTGCAGGTATTCCTGGATCTGTTTCTGTTTCCGTTCGCGCAGCTTGATGATGATGTAAACGGCAGCGATCACCGCGAAGATAAGGATCAGAATAAACCACCAGGCTTTCCAGATGGGAATTTTGATATGGATCTCCAGCATCAGTGGCGTACTGGTGCAAACGCCGCTTTCGTCACAGGCTTTCACCATGAAGGTGTAATTCCCGTCTTCAACCCTGCTGTAATTGGCCACCGGGATATTCGTGGGCTCTGACCATTCGTCGAACCCATCGAGTTTGTACTGGTATTGGACGCTTTCCGGAGATTTGAAATCGATGCCGATGAATTCGATGCGCAGCTTGTAACGGTTATAGGGCAGGTAGACCGGTTTCGTGAAATCATAATCGCGGTCGGAAATTTTCAGTGAGGTGATGTTGAGTTGGGGAGGAATGGTATCCTTTTCGTCTTTTGAAGGATCGTAAACGATGATCCCGCGGGAAGTCCCGAAAACAAGCTCATTTTCCGAATTCGTGATGATGGCATTGAAATTACAGTCGGCCGAAATGCCATCTTCCACGCTGAATGACCGGATATTTCCGGTGGCGGTATTGATCTCGCTCAGACCGAGCCGGTGGCCCGACCAGATATTTCCGTTGGCATCGGTGGCGATGCTGTAACAGAAATTTGAACGCAGACCGTCGGATGTCGAATAATAATGGAGGCTGTCGCTGGCAAAGTTGAAAATTCCGTCGCCATAGGTGCCGGCCCACAGGGTTCCGTCCCTGCCCTGGGTGATGGATACGAACTCCAGTTCGGCATTGGCCTCGATGGTAAGTTCCTCGTCGGTGGTGATATTGTACAGACCGTTACTTCGCGTGGCGATCCAGACATTTCCGGAGTGGTCGATAAAGATATCCCTGATTTTATTGTGAGGAAGTTTTTCCGACGTGGTCAGCTGGTGCGTCTGCCCGGTTTTTGTATTGAAACAGATCACCCCATTATTGGTGGCCACCCATACGGAATCACCGTGGCCGGTGATGGTGTTGACGGTATTTTCCAGCGAATTTTTGGATCGGTAAACCATCTTTGCCATTCCGCCCTTCTGGCTCATGGTGTAGAGACCGCTCCGGGAGGTACCGATCCACATGTTGCCGTCTGCTGCGGGATACAACGCCGTATACCGGTCGTCGGGAAGTCCGTTGCGGGTATCGAGAAACCGGTAGGTCTCCGAGCCAGGGGTGGTGACCAGGATCTTGTTTTCACCCCCGAACCAGTAGAGGCTGTCGACCTGGGCCAGTGAAAGGATATTGTCGACGAATCCGTCGTGTTCGAAATTAAAGAACGAGAACGACTGGTCCTTCAGGACAAAGAGTCCGGCGCCGGTGGTGCCAAACCACAGGTCCCCCTCAATGTCCCTGAAAATACTGCCGATGAAATTGCTGACGAGGCCGGTACTTTTGTCGAAATGCTGGATGCGGGTAAAGGCATCTTTGGCCGGTGAGTGGATCAGTTCATAAACGCCCTGTCCCATGGTACAGACCCAGAGATTTCCGTTCCCGTCTTCAAAAACGTCCTGGATATTCATGTTCTGCAGTCCGAACCAGGAAGCCTGGGGAATGATAGCAAAAGAATGGACATCGGCGTCGCCCGGATGCAGAAGGAAAAGCCCCTGGTCCTCGGTGCCCACCCAGTAATTTCCGGTTGACGGGTTGAATTTAATGGCTTGCACCCGGGTATAGGGGATATCTTCGAACCTGCCCCCGAGTTCCATCGCGGAAAAATCATCCGAAAAACGGTAAATAAACAGGCCGTCGAAGGTCCCCAGCAGAATGTCGTTATTTTTGGTGATGCACATGGAAGACACCAGCTGGCCTTCGGGTCCGTTTTTCAACGGCGTAACAACCAGGTCCTTCCCGATCCTCAAAATCCCTTTATTCTGTGTGGCCACGATGATGTCGGATTGTGAGGTTTCACCAATGCCGTTGATTTTTCCCATGTTTTGTTTGGGAACACGGATCATCGTGAAGGCCACATCGTCGAGCATGGCCAGGCTGCCATCGTCGAAACCGAACCAGACCCTTCCGTGTGAGTCCCTGAAACTTTGGGTGACGGGTGACAGGGGAAGGGTGTCGCCGGGGAACGACTGCGTGAATTTGAAGCCGTCGAAACGGCAAATTCCTTCTCCGGTGCCGAGCCAGAGATAGCCATGTGGATCCTGTATGATATTGTAGATGAAATTATCGCACAATCCCTGTTCGACTCCGTAATCAAGAAAACGAAAATTCTGGGACCGGACTTCTCCTCCCAGAAAAACAATCATCAGAATCGTGACAATTATCTGATAGGTATGGCTCTTCAAGCTTGTTGTGGTTTATGCTGTGGTTCTATTCCTTCTTTCTCACCCCAATACTGTATTTGTATTTGGGTACGCCTCCGATGGGACTTGTAAAAAACTCAATGTTTTCGCCGTACTGGTTTTTAACATAAACCACGACATTGTTATTCTTTACAATGGGAGGTGTTTTTTTCTTGATGAATTGAATGTCGAGCGACGTATTTTTCTCTTCCTCGAAAATTTTAAACTCACCTTCAGCCCAGTTATCTTCACCTGAAATCGGGCAGGTCTGACCTTTCCTGGCCACGGATACGACGCGGATGAAGCCGTCGTTGTCCCAGTCGAAATCATACAATTTGACCGTGACCGTCCGGTCGTCAACATAGGGATAAATATGGGAAACTTCTTCCGGAACGTTATACATGCGGAATGAATATTCGAACGACAGGGCATTGCCGCCTTCGACGGCGATCCGTTCGGTCGGCGAAGTGCTCATAAAATACCGGTAGAGGTTACCGTCATCACCGGAGATCCCTTCGCAGATGATCTTCAAAACATTGCCGTCGTATTTTTCAACATATTCACCTTCTGTCGGGTTGAAAGGTCCAAAGACATACCAGTTCTGATCATACCGGGGGTCTTCGCCGAAGGTCTTTGTGGCGAGGAGGGTCCCGCTGCGGTATTCGCCCACAGGATCCGTTCCCTGGGCATCGGGGTTCGACCAGCATCCTTTTCCCCCGTAGATGGAGTAGTTCACACGGGTGTTCCATTCCCCGGCAATCTCGTCCACATCGCCGCCCACATCGGGATCGTATACCCAGATGAAGACCGGCTTGCTGTAATCCTTGGGAAGCAGGAAGAAGAAGGTCTGGGAAAAATCATCGTCACCCCAGCTTGTCTGAGCCTGTTTTCCGAACGTCATGAGAAAGGGAATGTTCTCCTCGACGTTGGGCACCGGTTGGGCGTTCAGTGACACGAGACCGGCAAACAAAAGAGAGATGAAGACAACATAAACCTTCATAAAAAAGTCGAATTAACCGATGTTCCGAAGAACAAGATGGTGTATATTTTTTTTAAAAATTCCTCTAAAATAATCAAATTCCGATCACCTTTCCCGACCGTCAATCAATATTTTGAACCGGTTTCTCTTATTCCCTGACCACAATGGTCTTATACGAACAGAACCTTCCCGCGGTTTCAGGATCCGGGCTCTCCTCTACGACACCGAGCCGAACCTGGTACACACCGGGCAATACAAAGGTATGGGTAATGGAAGCGCCCATCCCGCGGATCCCATCACCGAAATCCCAGTAATACTCGCCCGGGACAGCGTCACCAAAGTATGATTCCAGCCCGTTCAGGGATATGCTGGAATCCACACGGACGGTATCCGGGCAGGAGATGTATGACTGGATGGCCTTCCGCACTTCAACGAGGTATTCTGCCTGGTTGAACTGCACATCGCCGGTCAGCTTATCGATAACATTGAGCTGTACCATGTAATCGCCGGGGCCGCTGTAGCAGTGCTCGGCTTCCATGGCCCTGACACGGGTCTTGTCGCCAAGGTCCCATTCATAAACATAAAGGGTCGTATCGAGCGTGACAGTATTCTCTTCATAAAAAACATAACAGAAATTATCCTCAACCTGCTTCTTACACACTTCAAAGGAGGGAATCGTGGAGGAAAAGGAATAAATATCCATCGTTCCCCTCAGGTCGGAGGTGTAATACCCCGAATCAAAATTCCTGTCAGCGTAAAAGGTAAAATCATTTCGACGCGAGTTAAACGGAGCCGGCAGCTTTACAGGCTTTATCCACCGGTTATCATAAAACTCACTGTAAAACAGATCGAAGTCCGGAGTCTTATCGTGTCCGTCGGATGAAAAATACAAGCGGCCGGAGGGATGTATAAAGGGATAAATTTCATTAAGGGGTGAATTGATCACCGGGCCGAGATTCACCGGATCGGTCCATCCGTTATCGGTCCGGAAGGAAACATAAAGATCGTATCCGCCAAAACCTCCTTCCCTGTCGGAAGCAAAATAAAGGGTGGTGCCGGTCGAATCCAGCGAAGGATGCGTCGTGTGCGCATTCGGGTCGTTGTATTCGAATTCCCGGATGTTCGCCCAGCCACTGTCCGTTCTATCAGCGAAAAACAGACCGAAATTGGGATTGCCATGCGTGCCGCTTCCAAAGGACCTGATATTGAAATTCCGTGTGAATACAGCCAGTTTGCCGTCACCGCTGAATGCAATGGGACCATCATTCTGATTGGTCATCAGATCTGTGGAGAAAAGCTGCGGTGTGCCCCATTCATCTTTTCCTTTTTTCGGAAGGATGAAGATATTGAACATGGGACGGGATTTCGTGTCCTCGTACTGCATATAGGAACTGGACGTCTTGTCGGTGCAGTAAACCATTCCGTCGGGGATAATCGCGGGCGCAACCTCGTTGAAGGTGTTGGTGCTGACCTCGGACTTTTTGGGGACAATGTACGACTGAGCATCCAAAATATGGCTTATTCCACTCAGGAACATGATGATAACATATATGTAAAGACGTCTCCTCATATCAGAAGTAGAAAGGGCTGTCGGAATTGGACCTGAATTTAAACTCATACCTGAGCATGATCTCATGCGTCCCGTTGGATACCCTGCTCAGGTTTGTGAAATAATAATCGTAGGCATACCCGATCCGGAACGAGCTGAATACCTGGAATTCCAGGATCCCGGTAAATGCCCTGGCCGCCGTGCGGTACATCGCCCCGGCCCAGACCTTATCCTGAAGGAGGATAAAATTCAGTCCCCCCTGGATATCGAGGTTTGCCGAGCTATAGTCGACAAGTGTCGAGGGTTTCAGCTTGAAATTCTCTGAAACATTCAGCAGGTATCCCGCGGTCAGGATGTAATGATAACTTCCGGCGTTGAAATTAAATTTTTTGCCTTCGGCAGGAAAATCGAGAAAATACGGGACAGAGAGCCCGGCAAAAAAAGTGTTGTTGTACAGGTAGGCTCCGGCACCGAAGTTCGGGGCAAAACCGCTGTTGCTGATAAATGACGGATCGGTTTCGGTCTGATCGTAAAGCTGGAAATCCCCGTCGTAGTTCTCACTGTAGTGATAAAGGCCGGCTTTCAGGCCGAGGGATAACCGGACACCTCCCAACCAGATCCGGTAGGCATAATCCCCATAAATGCCGCTGTTTTTGACGAGAGGGTTGTAATTGTTCTCGATGCTGAAGCCCAGGGCAACGTGCTCATTCTTCAAAGGCGTATGGGCGGCAAACTTCATTGTCCTCGGATGCCCCGTAAAACCGGTGAGGTATTCCTTATCGACAGCCGTAATACTGAGTGCTTCACGGCTCCCGGCATAAGCAGGATTGATCACCATCCCGTTGATGAGGTACTGGCTGAGCCTGGGAATATCAAATTGCGCTCCGGCTTCCAGGCCAGGCACGATCAGAAAACACCATATGAGGACTCTTTTTATCATCTTATTTTACCACAACATAATTTTTAGCCGGCGGGTAAGTCTTCCCTTTATAGCTGATCACCAAAACATAATAATAGACCCCCGGTGGGACATACCCGTTCCCGACACTGCCCTTTCCGTCCCAGATCTCCAGACCGTTATTGGGAAGGCCCCGGCGGAACCCGAGCTGGTCGATGTCCTTCCCGGTGATCTTCCGCACCAGGAGGCCGCTGGTTGAAAAGACTTCGAAAGTAAATTCAACATCTTCATTATCCAGCCCTTCTCCAACGAGAATATCGTTGATCCCGTCCTCGTTCGTCGGGGAGATCCCGTCGAAGAGGTGGACCTTTTTCCTGTTGACGGTCAGGTTGGCCATTCTGGGTTCGCAGGTGCCGTTGGAAACGGTCAGCCTGTAAACGTTTTTATTTTCGGGTATTCCCGAAATGAGGGTTGAGTCCGGGTTCACCTCTGCAAATTCACCGTCGCCTTCAATGACCGACCAGCTTGCCTGCCCGGCAGAAGGATCACGGTAGGCAACGATGTATTTGTCGGTGATATAAATATCGGCGCTGCTGTCGGCCAGTTCAACCGGTGCGGGCTGTTCAAAGAAGGAGATCTTCACCGAGTCGGATGCGGGAGTGTATCCCGGTATATTTTTACATCCCGGCGAAAAAGAGAAGAACCGAAGGTATCCGGTCTGGCGGTCGAAGTTACCCGACACGCTGGCCATCGTGTTGCTGTCCAGGTGATCATCCAGGTGGATGGCCGGGTTGGAAACCGTCCAGAAATAATCCATCCCGATGCCCGGGTCGCCTTTGATTTCCAGCTCATTGCCACAGACCGCTTCACTGTCGCCGAGGAGGATCTCCGGTTCGGCGTCGGGGAAAAGCTCCGTGAATGACGTGAACTTCTGAAGGTTTGACGTGCCGGGCGTAACATCCTTTGGCATCGATGAGGGTATCGATCCTGAAGGTATAAGAAAGCCGTTGTGCCGGGAAATCATGAATGGATATTTCATCGTTCGCTGTCAGATCCATGGCTTTACGGTCTCCGGTGCCTGTGCCATCGGAATACCAGGCCGTATAGTCTGGTATGCCTTGGTCTATACTCAACTCAATGGCAAAATTCTGCTCCAGGTGACAGATGGAATCCCGGTTCACGGTAAGGCGGGTGAGTATGGGACGGGTGAGCGTATCGATCCTGATGGCCGGGGTGGTATCGCGGCATACGGTGGCGGAGCTGACAATCCTCCGGTAGTGCACCGGCCTGTCAAGAGCACCGGGCTGATAGTCCGGGTCACCGGCATTTCCGGTAGGCCATGCTCCAGGATGCCCCGTCGTCGCTTTCTTCCCACCGGAATGAAAAGGATCCGTTACCTCCCGTCATACCGGTGGCGGCGCCAATGACAGGCGGCTGCGTTCCGACGCAGGTTTCCCTCTCAGTGGCACCGGTAATACGATTGCCGTCGATGGCGGGCGGAACAGCGATGACGATAACATTGCTGGTGTCCTTGCAGGTATTGAAGGTCGTGGGTCCGGAGAGAACGATCCTGCGGTAAACCGTCGTGTCGTGGAGGGCGAGGCTGAAGGAGAAATTTTTCTGGTTACCTCCGGCCACATCGGCAAATGAGGGCTCGCTGAGTGTTTTTTTCTGCCATTTCCACGCATAGGTCCCCGGACCTTCACCTCCACCCGACGGGATGCTTCCATTGAGATCCGCAGGCCGGATCCCTTCGCATACGGTTTGTGCGGTGGAAATGGTATTCCCCGTAATGACGGGGAGAGTGGAAATTTTGATCGAGTCCGAGATATCCTGGCAGACATCGCCGGCGCCGGAATACACGAGCCGCCTGATCCACGTATCGGCATTGAGGGTCCCGGGTTCGAAAGGCTGATTGACCGTGAGGGGATCAGCAGGGTTCCATGTTGATGAAGCGGCAAGGCGTGTCTGCCAGATGTATTTGTAGGAAGGAGAGTTACCGCCGGAAGGGACATTACCGTGGATATCGAGGCTGGGGAGCCCGGCGCAGATGACCGTGTCGCCGTCATAGACTTTATTACCGGAGATATCGGGCAGGACGGTGATGACCACCTCGTTACTTGTGCTGATGCAGGCATCGCCGGAACCCGAATACACGGTTCTCCGGTAGTGGTACGAACCTGTGGTGAGGGAGCCGATGCTGGTGTAATTACGGGCGGTCACGCCGGCCGGTGTCCAGGTGCCGGATGAATTCATTTCCCAGGCATACCGTTTATCGGCCGGATCACCGCCCGCCGGCACCGGGCCGGTCAGGCCGGCTGGCACCTGGTTGTTGCAGAGTGTCTGGTCGGAGGCGATGGTATTTCCTGTGAGGGTCGACAGGACGTTAATGATCACTCTGTTGCTGGTGTCGACGCATACCCCTGAGGTGACGATCCTCCGGTAAAAGGTCGTATCGGTGAGCCCGGGAACGGCATATGAGGGAAGGGTTCTGGTGCCCGGGGCGTTGGACCATATCTCACTGGTTGTTCCGCGGATCCATTGGTAACCATAGGTCCCGGCACCCAATCCGCCCGACATGGTCAGTGATGAGGACAGAACGCCGGGGGAGGCATTATAGCAGACCGTATGATCGCCTTCGATGAGATTGTTGTTCAGATCGGGCTCAACGAAAACAGTGACGTAGAAGCTTGTATCGGCCAGGTTGGAATTGGTCTGATCGGTGACGATCCTGCGGTAGTAGATAGTATCGCTGAGGGGTGGTGGCTGATAGGTGACCTGGTTGATCGGGGCCGGACCGCTGGCATCCCTCCACGATGAGGCATCATCGCTTTCCTGCCATTTGTAATTGAAGCCGCCGCTGCCACCCATGGGGAACGCGGCGTTGAGCCGGCCGGGTCTTTCAAACTGGCAGATGGTCTGGTCTCCGGGCATCGTGTTGATGATGAAACCCCGTATGGGAATGATGAGATTGCTCATGGTGCCGCCCTCTCCACCTTTGCCGGATCCGTAATATTTATCGGCTGCTACTCTCAACCTTGCCCTGGCTGCCATACAGGGTATCGACGCTGACACCGGCGGGCAATGAGGAGCCTTTGTACCAGATCAGGCCGCCGCCACCGCCGCCGCCAGGACCGGTGGTATCGGACACCATCTCGGTATGCCCGCCATCGCCGCCCCTGACTTTCAGTGTGAGGTTGCCGGAGTATGTTTCCACGTTCAGGACGATGACCCCGCCCCCACCGCCGCCGCCGGCGCCGGCAGTGGCCACTGCCGTCACGCTCTCGCCGCTGGCATCGATGGTTTTATTGTTGCCCGCAAGCGTGTCGGCAAGAATGATGATGATCCCTCCACCGTTTCCTCCCCGCGTGGCTGACCGGGAAATGCCCTGATTCTGTGTGCCGGTGCCGCCCCCGCCACCGAGATAGATCCGGTTGTAATAGTATGAGGTTTCCTTATCATTGCTGTAAAATGTTCTCAGGGACATACCCTTTTTCCCACCGATCTGCCCTGGAACCGGGCATGATGACGATTCATTACCGCCGGTCCCGCCAAGCCCCCAGTTTCCGCCGCCGCCGCCGCCTGAATATTTGCCATTTCCCCCTCCGCCGCCAGAACCCAGGTATCCTTTTCCCCTGCTGTACCCGTACCCGCGTTCCACGAGGCTCTCCCCTTTTCCGCCGGCCGTATCCTGGGCAGTGGCCGTATAATAATCTTTGAGATAGGCTGGGATCACTGTCGGCACAGTCACCCGTGTATTGTCCCGCCGGCATAGCGCCCCGGAACCCTTTTCCCACCGCACTCATGTTGGTGTTTAAGGTCAGCTTTTTACGCACGATGACGGGAAAGATACCCCCGGTCTGCGTCACCGGATCCCATGCCGGGAAATTAAACCCGGCTATCCAGAGTGGCCCTGTCGTAAGTGGGTATCCGGATCAGCTGCCCAACTTCCCCCGGATTGTAAGCCATCATCGTGGGAAGGGTCGTATTGAGGACTACCGTAGTGTCATCCACGATCTCACTGATCTTGAAAATGGCATATTTCCCCGTATTGTACATGTTCTCCACCGAGCCCCTCCCATCCACGTTCCCCGGCGGATAGGCCGAGGCACCAATGGACTGGTAGATCAGGACCGTATCGTGGATGGCAAAGGAGGCCGTGCTGACCACAAAGACGGTGTCGGGGTCGTTGGTGGCATAACAACTGACCCTGTTGATGCGGGTATACACGGCTTTTGAACCATCGACAACCTGTTGGGGAAACAGATCCTGATTATTGAAAATCAAAAGGGTTACAAACGCTGCCAAAAGGGTATATTGCCTGACTATACTCAATGCGGGGACTATTTAACATAAAATATGAACTAAAGTAATTATTAAAATACGAAGAACATTTTTAAAAGTTTAAAAAACATCAACATTTTATGAAATTTACCACCGGCAGGATTAACGCGCTTTCAGGCGGGAAAAAAAGCGTTTGAGGTTGGCAATGGTGATGGAATGTTTCCGTGCGCCTTTCACCCCAAGAAGGTAAGCATAAGGCCGGAGCCTGGTTACGTGTTCACCGAGAATATTCACCATAGCCAGCAAGGGCACTATGGCGAACATGCCGGGAATTCCCCAGACCATCCCACCCCCGATGATCCCCAGGATGATCACCATGGGATTCAGTCGCAGGCTGCTCCCCACGATATTGGGGGTCAGGATATTATTTTCAATAAACTGAATGATGACATAGAAAACGATGACCCGCGCCGGAAGCATGAAGGTATCGGCAGTCAGAAGCGTAAACATAAATGGAAAAAATCCCCCGATGAGGGTTCCGAAATACGGGATGAAATTGCAGAGGGCCGATATCACACCGAAAACGATGGCATGGTCGACGCCCACGATGAGCAGTCCGGTCGAATTAATGATAGCCAGGAGGAAAACGACGGTCGAAACGCCTCCCATGTATTTGGGCACCACATTAGAAAATTCTCTCAGAATGATCACGGCCTGGAGCCTGTTTTCAGGGGGAACAAGTTTCAGGATGAAGACAGCCAGCTTAGTGCGGTAAAACAAAAACAGGAAAATGAACACGGGAAGGATGCCGAGCCTGAAAAGCGTCCCCGCTGTACTCGTGAAAGCCCTGTTCAGCATGGTGTTGCCAACATCGAAGAGATGCCTCACCCGGATCCGGATGAAATCGACCAACCGGAGGTCACTAACCCCAAAGCGCTTTTCGATGGCGCTCTCCAGCCGGTCGATATTGGCCAGGGCTTTTAGCTTGTAGACGGGAAAATCGTCGATGAAGCCCCCGGCCTGCTTGTAAATAAAAAACAACCCCGCCCCCACGATGAGCAAAAAAAGGACGATGCTCACCAGATTGGCCAGGATACGCGGAGCCCCGTGTTTCTCAAAAAAACGGGCGGCGGGGTAAAGAAGATAACCGAAGAGAACCCCCAGTACGATGGGATACAGAAATTCCCTGGCCGCCGTGACGGCATGAAAGAAAAGGATCAGCGCCAGTAACAGGAACGTGATCCTCATGGTGAGCGGATATCGGTAGACTAAATTTCTCATGCTTTTTCCGGATTGGCAAGTGGTAGAAGAACATAAAATGTGGTGCCCTTTTTCATCTCGGTTTCATACCAGATTTTCCCACCGGCCGTTTCAACAATGCTCTTCACAATGGCGAGCCCCATCCCCATACCACTTGACTTGGTGGTAAAATTCGGCTGAAACAGACTGTCCCTGATATTTTCCGGAATGCCCTTCCCCCTGTCGGCCACACTGATGAGCGCGTTGTTTCCCGTCAGCTGCAAACGGATGTCAATCCTGCCTTCCCTGCCTTCGGAGAACGACTGCATGGCGTTTTTTATCAGGTTGATCAGCACCCGGTTCACCTGCTCCTTGTCGGCATATATATAAACATGCGCCAAATCCCCGGTGTTCAGAACGATCGTGTATTTGTCGTATTCCTGGAAAAGGCTGATCGCATCCTTGAGGAGATCAACAAGATCGAGGGTGACATTGTTGGCCACGGGCATTTTGGCAAAGTTTGAAAATTCGGTGGCGATGGCCGAAAGGTTGTCAATCTGTTCGATGAGCGTCCGGGTGATCTTGGCCACCTGTTCCTCCCGCTGTTCATCATCGCTGTTCCAGATCCTTTGCAGATGCTGGATGCCAAGCTTCATGGGCGTCAGAGGGTTTTTGATCTCATGGGCGATCTGTTTGGCCATCTCCCTCCAGGCCGATTCCCGTTCACTGCGGGCCAGCAACTCGGCACTGTTCTTCAGTTCATCGACCATCATGTTGTACTCCTCAACCAGGCTGCCAATCTCGTCCCTGCCTTCATAATCGATCTTTTCATTCGTTTCGCTCAGACTAATCCGGGCGATATTATCCTGCAGCAACCTGAGCGGATGGGTAATGCGATTCGACATGAACACGGCAATGGAGAAACTCAGCAGGGAAAGCAGAACGACGATATTGATGATGGCCACCACCAGGTTGGTGATTTCACGGGTCAGTTCATCCTGCCGGGTAAAATACGGGAGGTTCAGGTAGGCCAGCATTTTGTTTTCACTGTTGACAAACGGAACGTAGGCCGACAGGTATTTCAGCCCGCCGATATGCTCGTCATGGATGTATTCCGAACGTTTGAGCACTCCCATTTCCTTGTAGGCAACCGCATCCATCATATTTCCTGTCAGGTCCATGTCAAAAATCTCGGGCCGTGAAGTGGCCAGCAGATGGCCATCACTATCGAACAGGTTGATATCGGTGTAAAAGACATTGGAAAACTGCTGCAGCAATTCATTCAGGTTGAAATACTGGTCGGAAGTCCAGTGGTGCAGATCCGTCTCAAACTCCAGCTTATGGATCAGTTCAACATAAACCGACTGGATCTTCTCCTCTAAAAGCTCCGTCTGGCGGCTTTTATACTGCCTGATGCTGAAATACACCGTGCCGGCGCCGATGAGGACCAGTGAGAAAAACAGCAAGCGCAGTCATCGTCACCTGGATCTTGTTTTTGAAATTCCATTCGATCCGGAGAGAGATCGGGCTGATGTTGGTGATGAACAGCAGCAGGATCAAAATGATAAAAAAGAAACTGAATACGTAGGAGAATGAAATCAGGATATCGACCCAGAACACCGCCGGTTTGCTGACAATGATGGTATTCGTCGGATCGATATTGTAGACAAGGTGATCGTATTTATCGATGGTGACCATGGAAAATCCCTGCTTGCCATGGGTATACATCTTACTCGACATGGAATAGGCAAAATCCCCGGAGCTGGTGATCAGACGGCCGCGGTTGTATTTTGCCCATGAAAATTCATTGCCTGTATTGGTGTACCGGTCTTCGAGAAGGAGTTCCGGATAACCCAGTCCTTCGGAGATCAGCCGCGAGTCCAGTTCGATGAACAGGGTGACTTCGCGGCCCTCAGGTCCTTCATAAGTGATCGCCCCGAAGTAGCTGATCCTTCCGTTCAGGTTATCGAGGTAGAAAAAGTCGGTATTGGGAACCTGTATCCCGTCGCGCAAGACATATTCGTAAAAGAAGTTATAACAATGGTAATAGGTGTCCTCCGGAGGGGCCACATAGACGCTGTCGCCCGGCCCGCAGGGTGTGATCTGCAGATCGTATTTATCCCAGAAACCGCTAAAATACTTTCGCTGGACATAGGAATAGAATTCTTCAAAATCGAAATGGGGATCGAAGAGCATCTTCTTCAGTTCTTCATCGTTTCGCAGACGCTTGTCGATGTCGGGAAAGAGCAGTTCGGCCACCGGATCGTGCTCGGCGGAAAGACTGACGGCTTCCATCTTCATTTCCGCCCGGCTCTTGATCTCGCTGAAGCGTGTTATTTCGAAGACCGAAAAAACGGAGAACAGAAGCACGTACAAAACGAAGGTCGAAAACCGGTACCTCACCCTGTTTCCAAAACGGAAATAGTAGAGCAGGAAGACCATCAGGGAATAGAAAACGGTGGTTTCGGGGCTGACGGTTATTTTAAGAGGAAGGGCGAGGAGAAGAAGGATCAGCACGATCATCACAGCCACCAGAAGCCTTGCGGCCCGCCGGTTCCCTGTATATTCCATCACCGAGAAGACCTTGTCAACCACCAGGGCAAACGCCGTGAACTGGAGGGCAAGGATCAGCAAGCCGATAAAGGTATAGACCGACAGGTTGAGAACTTTATAGGTCTCAAAGGAAATGGTGGAATCGACGACGATACTTTTAAAAACGAAAGCATTGAGAAGATATATGACAATGCCCAGGAAAGCCGGAGACAACGAAAAGCAGGACGGAGGACAGGCTCACTCTTTTCATGTCCTGCTGCCTGAAATGAAACCCCATGTAGAAGCTGTGGATGATGAAAAACACGATGATGGTCAGAACGAACAGGTCGCCCAGGGAAGGAAGCAGGGCTGAACGGGCAAACAGATCGGGAGAGAAGAGTTCAAGGTCGAAAACGACGGACGGGATCCGGTAGTGGGTCATCAGAAAGTAAATGAAAAACAGAACCGGCACGATCAGCGACGATGAGAAGGTTCCGGAGGCGGTGGGGGGCATTGCGGATAAAGCGTCGCAGGAACATCAGGAAGACAAAAAAGGTGAGCAGGTAGAAGATCAGGCACAGGATCATCTGGACCTGTTTGGGTCTGCTGGCGCTGTCGAGGTCGATGCTGAAGAGGTAATGGCCGGACTTATCGTAAACGGGATACCCCTGACCCATGACCGGGTTCTTAAACCGCGGCGCTGAATTTCTTATCCGCACGGCAGGGGTAAACGGGAAGGCAGACTGGAAACTGTTATGCAGGAACCTGTTCTCATAGGGATATTCGGTCTTGATCAGGATGAGCCCCACGAACCGGAGGCTGTCGGTGCCGGGAAAGAGTATTTCCTTTTTCAGAAAGACGGAATTGCCGATCTGGTCCACCGAACTTTCCGGAATATTTGCCGTCAGTTCGGGGAATGGCACCGAATTGTCATTCCAGAAGCAAAGGCTGTCCTTGTTGTAAACGAACACGGCAAGCCCTTCTTCCCTGTAAAGGCGGTAAATGGACCGGGGAACATCGGTAAAGAATTCCTGCGACCCCGTGGTTTTGTACTTACTTTCCAGGAGATCGAGGACCTGGCCGATACGTGTCTCCTTGGCATGGAGAACCTCCTGGAAATCGTCCACATCTGCTTTGGTAAAATAACTCACCGCTGTTTGCTTCTCATAAAACATCGAAAGCAACAGCAGGATGATCGTCAGCAGGAATAACCATCTCCCTTTTCCAAATGCTGAACGGATGAATTTAGGCCGGGTCATAAAGCAGGATTAGCTGGACTAAAGTACAAATAAAAACCCAACGCATCATTCAACCATCAGGAATGATGATAGGGTTCGCCGCGGATGATGGTAAACGCCCTGTACAACTGTTCCAGAAAGATGAGTCTCACCATCTGGTGCGAAAAGGTCATCGCCGAGAGTGAGAGCTTCATTTCCGCCAGCCGGTAGAGGTCATCTGAAAATCCGTAAGGGCCACCGCTTACCAAACAAATATCGCGCCCTTCAAGGGCCTTTTTCCGGATAAAATCGGCAAAACCCTCCGACGTGAACTGTTTCCCCTTATCATCGAGAAGCACCAGGAGACTGCCCCTGGGGATGAGCCTGATGATCTGCTGCCCTTCGCGGTCCTTCTGCTCCGGTTCGGGCATATTGCGGGTGTTCCGGATATCGGAGGTTTCCAGGAGCTCAAAGGGCACATAGTGACTCAGCCGTCCGGCGTATTCCGCCATAGCCTCAGGAAGCCATGATCCCTTTGTTTTCCCTGTCACGATGAGCGTTATCTTCATAAAAAATCGTTTTAGCGGAATTTTACTATATTGCACGAAATTAAGTTGTGAACGTTATGAATTCCCGGAGCTTTTTACATCCCCTGCTACTGGTGTTCATCATCCTGACCGCCTCATGCAGACTTACTGAAGCCCAGCACGTTTCACTGTCGCCCGACATTGTGAAAGGCTTCAGCACCGGGAACAGCCATCTGCTCAGTCCCCATTTTAACGATGAGTTAAAAATAAGCATTCTTAGCCAGGAATATGACACACAACGCGATGAAGCCGCCCGGATCCTCGATTCTTTTTTCACTGAGCACAAACCGGTAAGTTTCGAAGTTAAATTTGAAAGTGAAAAAAAAGATTCGAAATTTGTCATCGCGGTGCTTGCCACCGGAAATGAGAATTTCAGGGTGAATATTTTCTTCCGGAAGGCAGGGAACAATGATGTTATACAGCTGTTAAGAATAGAAAAAGAAAATGAAGCAACGTTTTGATGAATTGCTTGACCAGTCAATCGATATCTGGTTTAATGAAGACATTGGGGACGGGGATTACACCACACTTTCCACCATTCCGGAAAAAGCCCGGGGCAGGGCGGAACTTCTTGCCAAGGATACGGGTATCGTGGCCGGTATTTTCGTTGTTTCGCGAATCTACGAAAAATTTGACCCTGCACTTTCACTCCGGGAGATCATCCCTGATGGTTCGGCGATCACTCCCGGCGATATCGTATTCGAGATTTCGGGAAGTGTGCGTTCAATCCTCCAGACCGAGCGGATCGTGTTGAATGTGATGCAGCGGCTGAGCGGCGTGGCCACCCAGACCCGGGAATATGTGCGGTTACTGGACGGATTCAACACCAAGATCCTTGATACCCGCAAAACGACCCCCGGCCTGCGCTTTGCCGAAAAGGAAGCCGTCAGGCTCGGTGGCGGCCGAAACCACCGCGTTGGCCTTTTCGATATGATCCTGATCAAGGACAATCATATCGATTTCGCCGGAGGGATTTCCAATGCCATCCGGCAGGCGAAAGAATATCTCCGGGTGCACGGCAAGAACCTGGGCATCGAAGTCGAAGCCCGCAGCCTGGCCGACGTGGATGAGATCCTTAACGAAGGAGGTGTCGACAGGATATTGCTGGATAATTTCAGCCCGGAGCTGACAAAAACGGCCGTGAACACGATCGGCGGAAGGGTGGAAACGGAATCTTCAGGAGGCATTACGAAAGAGAATATCCGTTCCTATGCCGCTGCCGGTGTGGATTTTATTTCAGTCGGTGCGCTCACCCATCAGATCAAAAGCCTCGACCTGAGCCTGAAAGCGGCCTTCTGACTTCAACCCTCAACGGGTATTGTCATGTGGTATGGACCTGAACTGAACAGGAGGTCGATGTGGACGAAAAATTATCAGCCATCAGAACAGAATATCACCATAGGGTCCTGAATGAAGAAAACATCAACAAAGATCCGTTCACGCAGCTGGATCTCTGGCTTGATGAAGCCGTGAAAGCCGGTTTACAGGAACCCAATGCCATGGTATTGTCGACGCTGGGCCGGCAAAACAGGCCCTCCTCACGGGTGGTCTTGCTCAAAGGGCTCAGCCCTGAGGGCCTTGTTTTCTATACCAATTATCATTCCCGGAAAGCCTCGGAAATCGAAGCCAGTCCTGCTGTGGCCGCCGTATTCTTCTGGCCGTCACTGGAACGGCAGGTCAGGGTTGAAGGCCGGGTCAGGGCCATACCGGCAGCCGGGTCGGACCGGTATTTCGCCGAACGTCCCCGAAACAGCCAGATTGGCGCATGGGCCTCACCGCAGAGTGAGATCATCCCCGACAGGGCTTTCCTGGAAAAGCGTTTCACCGATTTTGAAAAACGTTTTGAAGGACGGGAAGTCAACCGTCCGCCACACTGGGGAGGATATCGCATTGTTCCCGACTATTTTGAATTCTGGCAGGGGGCGCCGGGAAGACTTCATGACAGACTGTCCTTCGAATTGAACACCGGCAGCTGGGTACTCCGGCGGCTGGCGCCATGAGCCGTAGTGGAACACGGGAATGTGGAACACCGAAATGTGGAACAC
Organism: uncultured Bacteroidales bacterium; assembly: GCA_963763215.1. Taxonomy (GTDB): domain Bacteria; phylum Bacteroidota; class Bacteroidia; order Bacteroidales; genus DASQZK01. Next base: position 39,362 of record CAVXNX010000011.1, on the reverse strand, counting down.
GGATTAAACGGATAGGACGGATAAACACGGATTTATATATAGGGCAATTGGGCCTGTGGCAAGGGAGGAGGAACACGGATTTATATACAAGGCGATTGGGCCTGTGGCAAGGGAGGAGGAACACGGATTTATATATAGGGCAATTGGGCCTGTGGCAAGGGAGGAGGAACATGGATTTATATATAGGGCAATTGGGCCTGTGGCAAGGGAGGAGGAACATGGATTTATATATAGGGCAATTGGGCCTGTGGCAAGGGAGGAGGAACACGGATTTATATATAGGGCAATTGGGCCTGTGGCAAGGGAGGAGGAACACGGATTCCGATAGCTCTGATAGCTATCGGAGGAACGGATAGGACGGATAAACACGGATTTAGGGCCTGTGGCCCGGGAGGAGGAACACGGGTTTTGCAGTGTCACCGTCGAGTGGTTTATCGTCGCAGCTGTTATGATCTTTTTATTTCAGCCGGTAAAACACCTTACCCGTGAGTAGCAATCCCGCAAAGACAAAAATGCCGAAAAGAAGGCTGCTGATCGCGATCTGCATTCCCCCGGAAAGAATATGTCCGCTGGTGCAACCTCCGGCCATCCTGGCGCCGAAGATCAGGATGAAGCCGCCAATGAAGGCCCAGACGATCCGCTGAACGGGTGAATTTCCCCTGTACTTTTGCCACCGGCTGTGGATGAGCGTGAAACGAAACTCCTTTTTCGCCAGGGAGAACACAAGCCCGGCCAGCATGGCACCCCCCAGGAAGATCAGTTCCCAGTGACCTGGCTTCCGGATGGCCTGAAAATAGTCGCCGGATGTCAATCCACTCAGCATGGAAGCGGTATACGGATAACTGGTCGAAGCGCCGATGGGTCTGTTGGCACCTGCCGTGGAAAAGACGAGGAGATTCAGCACCGCGAGGCCAATCCCGGCATAGAGCCATTTCCTGTCGCTGCCGTGTTCGAGACGGTTCAGGCGAAAAGCGGTCCAGACCATGCCGGCTGCAAATACGAAGGTCAGGATGAAAAAGAATGCTCTGTGGGCTCCGAGAAGGGAAGACAGCGAAATCGAGCCCAGGTCGGGTCCGAGAACAGCACTCACTGCAGGGACGACAAGGGTGTAAATGAGGCCTCCCGCCAGTCCGCCGGCCACGCCAACCATGGCATCGACCGAACCTTCACCGGTCGACACAGCCAGGGTTCCCGGACAGTACCCCAGGATGGCCATGCCGCTGCCGAAGATCAGGCCGCCAAAGGCAATGCCGCCAAGGGCGAGAGGCTTAACATGGTACGAAGCCAAACCCAGGGCAATCTCAATGTTCAGAAGAACCGCGCCTATTCCAATGGCAATGGCAAGTGCCTTGGCAACGGTGTAATCTTCGAGAGTTGCCATGCCGCTGATCGTATTGTAGCGGTTAAGGCGGGCATACTGGAGCACAGCCCCGAACAGGAAGCCAAAAATCAGGATGGTAATAATCATGGTTGTGGGAATTAGGTTCAAAAGTTAAAAAAATCGTTATCTCATGAAACGAAGATACGGATTTATATGGCGCTGGCTGATGTGATGCCGAAGTATGCTTCATATAATACCCATTTTGCAGGGAGAGGTTCCGGAACGTCGACGGCCTCTCCCTGCAAAAATAGAAAATTTTATCGGTCCTCCCCTCTTCCACCGCTAAAAGCTCCGGGAAGGATCGCCGGCCCCCGGCATTTCAACCCGGATACCTGCATGGCGGCTTCCCATGAACAGGACAGCAATGACCGCGGCCAAAACCATCACGAAGTCCTGGTAGATCCCGAAATTCATCGCTGCGCTGATCCCGAGCAATGCCCACAACGAAGGAATGATGAGCAGGTAGCGGGGGAATTTCCCGGCTGTCAGCAGGAAGAACCCAAAGGTCATGATGGTCGTGGGACAGGGAAGACCCACCGAGATGATGTGCGAAAGATCATGGCCCGACAACAGATCGATGACCGGATAAATGAAAAGTCCGTAAAGGACCAACAGGTAACCGGCATAATGACGGGCTGACCTCCCGATATAAAACACGAGCCGGTTTTTGATTACCGATACATAGAGCAAAAGGATGGCTTCGATGGCCATTAATGCACTGAAGCCGAACGCGGCCCTGTTTACGGAACTGAAAAAAACGGCCTGGTAAATGAAGGCGTTCCATAACCAGATGACGGAAACGAGCCCGGCGATGATCCGGCTTCTGTTCCTGATCCGGGAATGAAGAAGGACAAGCGCAGCCATGCCGGCTATCAGGAGGATGATCTGGGCGGGAAACACTGTCGTATTGTACTTTTCAAATACGGCAAGAAACTGGTCTTCTGAAAAAGGTGTTCTCATGGCGTTGAACTTTTGGTTAAACATTCATTTGGTTGTTATATCTATTTTTGATATATCAATTTTATAGTGAAAAAAAATCAATAATTGCCGATGATGATTTCAAGGATGCGCTTCAGGTTCCCGGTATCCTCTTCGGAGAGGTTTTCCAGGCCCTTCATCATATTTGCATAGGCGATCTTCTTGAGGGGTTGCTCGAGAACACGGCCCTTATCGGTAAGGAAGACTCTTTGCACCCGTCGGTCACGGGCATCCGGCTTCCGTTCCACCAGGCCCTTCTTTTGCATCCCGTCGAGCATCCGGGTCATGCTGGCATTGTCCTTATTCGTCATCCGGGCCAGTTCGGTTTGCATCCAGCCGTCGCTTTCCCAAAGCCGGTTCAGGATCACCCAGTAATCGATGGTGATCTCACCATATTGCCCGCTGAATTCCCGTTGCAGACTGTTCCGCATGACCATGGCCGCCCGTTGAGATAGTAGCCCACCGATTCTTCAAACCTGAATTTCATATTAATTGTTATATCATTATTTGATGTATCAAATTTATGAAGGAATTTTTAATTCACAAAATTTTTCTGTGATTTTTTTTCATTAGTGTCCGGTAAAAAGTGAAATCGTCGTCAATACGCCTTTATTAGCACGGCGCAGTGGCCGCCAACCGGAGGCAGTGAGCTCATGAATCCCGGAGGGACGGATTCATTTGACAACGCCTAAATGCTTTAAAAAGGCAAAGGAAAATCTTATATTTGAAGCAACGGCCCTTCGGCTGCGCTCAGGGACCGTAAACGAATAAGCGTTTTTGGAGTGTTTCAGCAGGTGGGAAAGGAGCCGCCAGCGGCTCCTTTCCCACCTGCTGAAATACAACACAGGTTTTTTAGCGGTCCCTGAGCGCAGTCGAAGGGTGCTCCATGGGAAGGCTCTACAGTGGCTATCTACCGGAAAATTTCATCATTCTTCATTTTGCAGAGGCCATAGATCAGCCCGGCGATTTTTTCCGTGATCTCCCTGAAATAGTGTTCGCCTTTTTCGCGTGTTGCCCGGGACGGGTCGCCGATCCCGGTATCGCTGGTCACGGCCGTCCATTTGCGTTCGGCCCAGGCCCATTTTTCATTGAGTTCCGGGACGCTGAACTGCTTATGGCTCCCGTCACCAGCCTGATCCAGGGGCAGAACAAGTTCGGGCTCAACATACAACATCAGGCTCGTTTCCGCCTCATCAGCATGGTCGCCGTCATCGTTGGTGAAGAAGTCTTTTTTATCCACACTCTGGAACCAGTTGCAGGTCGACAGGAACATTTCGGGGAAGAGGCTTCCCGTTTCCCTGAGGATCTGTTTGAAGTCGTTACCGCCATGCCCGTTGAGGATCATCAGGCGATGAATGCCCTGTCCGGAAAGGCTTTCCACGACATCGGCCAGCACAGCAGCCTGGGTCGAGGGGTTCATGTTGATGGTCAGCGGTATATCAGACTGCCCGGTATTGACGCCGAATGGAACGGTGGGCAGCACAATCGGCCTGGCCCCGTTCTCCCAGGCGATCCGGGCAGATTCAGCGGCAATGGCGCCGGCTTCGAAAATATCGGTCCCGTAAGGCAGGTGAAAATTATGAGCTTCTGTGGCTCCCCAGGGAAGGACCGCCAGTTCCACGACCTGGTTCCGGATGGATTTCCAGTTATTGCGGGCAAGTATATACGGTTCGACTTTCATAGTATATCTTTAAATATTAGACACATACGCGACAAAAAATCAGGTTATGCCAATGTCCCGGGAAACCGGGATGTGTGACACTAACCCATCAGTCCGGCGATTTGTTTTTCGAGGGAGGCGATTTTGTTCTCCGCATCGGTTTTTTTGATGTTCTCCCGTTCCACCACTTCAGCGGGCGCGCTGCTGACGAATCGCTCATTGGAGAGCTTTTTCATCACCGCATTCAGGAATCCCCGCGTATATTCCAGTTCCTTATTCAGCTTGTCGAGTTCTTCAGCAATATTGAGCCGGCCCTCAATGGGAATGTAATATTCTGTATTCTTGACGATGAACGAGACCGCATCATACGGTTTCTGTTCCACGGAAACGATGTCGCTCAGGTTCGCCAGTTTCTTCACGACAGAATCGAAGGCATCGACGTACGCGCTGTCGCCGGTCATGTATTTGAGCGTCAGCGCGTCTTTCATCGGAAGGCTTTTCTCATTCCGGATATTGCGTACCGAGGTGATGACCTGTTTCACCAGTTCGAACTGATAAAGGAGGTCGGCATTGACTTCGCCGGCTTCGGGCAGGCGGGTGATCATCAGGCTTTCCCCGTCCGTTCTTTCGGCGGTCAGGTGCCAGATCTCTTCGGTGATAAAGGGCATGAACGGATGCAGGATCGCCACCAGTTTTTCAAGAAAGAGGTTGGCCTCCATGATGGTCAGCTTGTCGGCCGGCTCCTTAAAGGCCGGTTTGATGATTTCCAGGTACCACGATGAAAACTCATCCCAGAAGAGCTTGTAAACGGTCATGAGGGCTTCGGAAAGACGGTAATTGGCAAACTGTTCGTCGAGTGCCTGGATGGCTTCATTGAGTTTGGACTCGAACCAGCGTCCGGCGATGCCGGCATACGCCGGTTGTTCCAGATTTTCGTCCACGTTCCAGGACCGGATGAGACGGAAAGCGTTCCAGATCTTGTTCCCGAAGTTCCTGCCTTGTTCGGTCAGGCTTTCATCGAAAAGAAGATCATTCCCGGCCGGAGAGCAGAGAAGCATCCCCACCCTCACCCCATCGGCGCTGTATTTTTCCATCAGTTTGATGGGATCGGGGGAATTCCCGAGCGATTTGGACATTTTCCGCCGTTTGCTGTCCCGGACAATACCTGTCAGGTAGACATTTTTGAAGGGTTTTTCACCCATGTACTCGTACCCGGCGATGATCATCCGTGCCACCCAGAAAAACAGGATCTCCGGGGCGGTGACCAGGTCGTTGGTGGGGTAATAATATTGAATATCTTTATTTTCCGGTTGATTGATGCCGTCAAATACGGAAATCGGCCACAGCCATGAAGAAAACCAGGTGTCAAGCACATCTTCATCCTGGTGAAGGTCCTGAGCCGTCAGACCGGCATTTCCGGTTTTTTCCCTGGCCAGGGCAACGGCTTCTTCGAGGCTGCCGGCAACGACAAAATCGCCCGGGGAGGGATTTTCACCATAATAATAGGCGGGTATACGATGGCCCCACCACAGCTGGCGGGAAATACACCAGTCTTTCACATTCTCCATCCAGTGACGGTAGGTATTCTTGAATTTTGCCGGATAGATACGGATGTCATCATTCATGACATGCGCGAGGGCCGGCTCTGCCAGGTCCTTCATCTTCATGAACCACTGGATGGAAAGCTTAGGCTCAATCACGGCATCGGTCCTTTCGGAGAAGCCAACCTTATTGATATAGTCTTCCACTTTCAGCAGGTACCCTTTTTCCTTGAGCACGTCGATGATCTTTTCACGGACATCGAACCGGTCCTCTCCGACAAACCAGACGGCGCGCTCATTCAGGGTACCGTCATCATTGAAGATATCGATGCTCTCAAGGTGATGCTTGATCCCCAGGTTATAGTCATTTTCGTCGTGAGCCGGGGTGATTTTCAGGGCTCCGGTTCCGAATTCCATATCGACGTATTCATCGGTGATAACGGGCACCTGGCGGTCGACGAGGGGAACGATGGCCTTTTTCCCGTGATACCTTGCGAATCTCGGGTCGGCCGGGTTCACGCAGATGGCCGTATCGCCGAGGATGGTCTCGGGCCGGGTGGTGGCGATGGTGATGAAATCATCTTCACCGTCAACCGGATATTTGATGTAATAGAGTTTGGACTTCACTTCCCGGTATACCACTTCTTCATCCGAGACGGCGGTTTTGGCCTGTGGGTCCCAGTTGACCATCCGGACTCCCCGGTAGATCAGCCCTTTATTGTAAAGATCGATGAAGACACGGATCACACTTTCCGACATGGTATCATCCATGGTGAATTTCGTCCGACGCCAGTCGCACGAAGCGCCGAGCTTTTTGAGTTGTTCCAGGATGATCCCCCCGTGTTTGTGGGTCCAGTCCCAGGCATGACCGAGGAAAGCCTCCCGGCTGAGGTCCTTCTTGCTGATCCCTTCCTCACGAAGTTTGGCAACCACCCTGGCTTCCGTGGCGATGCTGGCATGATCGGTCCCCGGCACCCAGAGGGCGTTCTTCCCCTGCATCCGCGCCCTGCGGACCAGCACATCCTGAATGGTATTGTTCAACATATGGCCCATATGCAAAACACCGGTGACATTCGGCGGGGGAATGACGATGCAGTAAGGCTCACGGTCGTCGGGTTCAGAATTGAAAAGTCCCTTTTCCATCCAGTATCCGTACCACTTTTCTTCGGTCGTCGAAGGGTCGTATTTCGAGGGTATCTCCATCGTATAATGATTCATCGGTTTAAAACACCTGCAAAATTAATAAAATTCAGTACAATAAACCTGCTCTGCCGCGACGATCAGGGATAATTTCATCCGGGCCGGAATGCGCACCGGTGAAGGCACCGATGAACGAAAAGCCTCCCGGCGCCGTTTATGATACGGACAGCGCTTCACCGGAAGGCTGCTTTTTCAGTCCTCAGGCGTCGCTCAGGTCATATTTACAAGGTGATTTGGCATCTTTACTATTCTTCAGCATATTTGAAATCCCAAATAACATGTAATTTTGAAATCCAAAACGGAAGATCCATGAGAAGAATAATTCCCACTGCTCGCTTTTGCCCTGGTCATAGCCGGGGGGTGCAGGAACAGTTCAAAAACAGGGAAGGATGAGAATGCGAAAGCAACGATCTCCTTCGAATCGACGGTCCATGATTTTGGCACCATTCCCTACGACAGCGATGGCCGGTGCTATTTTGAATTCACCAATACCTCCGATGTTCCCCTGGTGATCAACGTGGTCAGGACAACCTGCGGCTGCACACGGCCCGAATGGCCCGAGAAACCCGTTGCGCCGGGTGAAAAAGGCAAAATCGGCATCACCTACAATACCAAACTCGCCGGTAATTTCCAGAAATCGATAACCGTTTATTCAAATGCCAAAGATTCCCCGACAAAACTGATGATCAAGGGGAATGTTGAAAATGAAACCAATCAGGAAAAAACACATTGATATGCCATCCATCTCCAGAAAAGGCCAGGCCATGCCGGCCTCTCCCATCAGAAAGCTCGTTCCCTTCGCCGAAGAAGCCGTCCGCAAAGGTCGGAAAGTCTATCATCTGAATATCGGCCAGCCGGATATCCTTACCCCGGAGGGAGCCATCGAAGCGGTCCGGAACATGAAAGCCCGGGTCATTGAGTACAGTCATTCGGCCGGCAATGAAAGTTACCGCAGAAAGCTCGCCGAATATTACACCCGGGGAGGGATCGACATCGGCTACCAGGATGTGCTGATCACCACCGGGGGATCCGAGGCCATACTCTTTGCCCTGATGTCGACCGTCAATGAGGACGAAGAAATCATCATTCCCGAACCCTATTACGCTAACTATAACGGCTTTTCGCTGACAGCCGGCGTCAAGGTCGTCCCGGTGGCTTCATCCATTGAAACTAATTTCGCCCTTCCCCCGGTTGCGGATTTTGAAAAACTGATCGGTCCGAAAACCCGGGGGATCCTGATCTGCAATCCCAACAACCCCACAGGATACCTTTATTCCCGTGAAGAGATCGAAGCGCTGGGTCGCCTGGCCAGGAAGCATGATCTCTTTCTGTTTGCCGATGAAGTCTACCGTGAATTCTGCTATGACGGCCGGGAACATTTTTCCGTGATGAATCTCAAAGGCATCGATGACAATGTGATCCTTATCGATTCCGTATCCAAACGTTACAGTGCCTGCGGTGTCAGGATCGGGGCGCTGATCTCCAGGAATTCCGAAGTCATCCGCACGGCCCTTAAATTTGCCCAGGCCAGGCTCAGCCCGCCTTCCCTCGGGCAGATCTTTGGTGAAGCAGCGCTCGAAACACCCCAGAGCTATTTTGAAGAAGTCAACCGGGAATACGTCTCCCGCCGCGATTTCCTTGTCAATGCCCTCAACGCCATCGATGGCGTCTATTGTCCTTTGCCCGGCGGAGCCTTTTACACCATCGCCCGGCTCCCCGTCGATGATGCCGACCGGTTTGCCCAATGGCTGCTCAGCGATTTTGAATTTCATAACCAGACGGTGATGCTGGCCCCGGCCTCGGGATTCTATTCGCGGCCCGAACTGGGGAAACACCAGGTCAGGATCGCCTACGTCCTGAAAAAGGATGACCTCGCCAGGGCCATGGAATGCCTTGCGGAAGGACTCCGAACATACCCCGGGAGGATATAGCCGGAAAGCCGCTTCCGCATTGTCTCCCCTTTTCATCCGTTCCTCCGAAAGCTTTCGGGGCTACTGGAATCCGTGTTCCACATTCCAGGGCCGCAGGCCCAACCTCCCTGTATAAAAACCCGTGTTCATCCGTCTTAATCCGTTTAATCCGCATTCCATATTGTAGGGCCGCAGGCCCAACCACACTGATAAAAATCCGTGTTCATCCGTTCCATCCGTTTAATCCGCGTTCCACATTAGGACAAAGCCGGAAAGTCCCTTCCCCCTTGCCTCCCATGCATATTCTTTTAAAATTTTAGTTGTTTTACGCCGTTCGAATCACTAATTTTCAGCTCCCGTTTCAATCGTGTTAAATTGCGGAGTCATGAAAACAAACCGTTTCTCAAATGTCGAAAATGCCTTTTTCGAAAGGTCTGATGTAAAGGATATTACAACACGCATTCCCTATGTCCTTGTCAATAATTTCCCTGAGCTTGGTCTCCTGACCGCTCTTCGCTTTATCGAATGGATCGGCGAAAATCCGCAGGGAGTGATCAGTCTGCCCACGGGGAAGACGCCCGAATATTTCATCAAGTGGACGAAGCAGATTCTCGACAACTGGGAGAGGAAGGATGTCCGGGACCTCCTCGCCTCCCGCGGGTCGGCACACCTGAAAAAGCCGGAAACGCGGGACCTGAAATTTGTTCAGATGGATGAATTCTATCCCATCGATCCTTCCCAGCACAACAGTTTCTGCAACTACGTCAATGAATTTTACATCAAAAACTTCAACCTCCGCAAAGAGAACTGCCTGGTCATCGATTCTTCACAGATTCCCCTTCCGGAGGGCAAATCGTTCCGGGAAGTTTTCCCCGGGCACAAGATCGACCTGACCCTTCGTAACCGGGAAGCCAACGGCGAGACGGAGATCCTTCAGCAGAGGGCGATCTACATGGTCGATAACTGGTGCCGGGAATATGAAGAGAAAATCCGGGCCATGGGTGGCATTGGCTTCTTTCTCGGGGGTATCGGACCCGATGGTCACATTGCCTTCAATGTCAGGGGAAGCGACCATTTTTCGACCACACGGCTCACGGCCACCAATTACGAGACCCAGGCCGCCGCGGCCACGGATCTCGGTGGCATCGAAGTCTCGCGTAACCGGCTGGTGATCACCATCGGTCTGGGGACCATCACCTGGAATCCCGATGCCGTAGCCATTATTTTTGCCGCCGGCGAGGCCAAAGCCAAAATGGTCAAAGATGTCCTCGAGAATGATCCCAATGTGCTCTATCCCGGAACGGCCCTGCAGCAATTGAAAAACGCCCGGTTTTACCTCACCCGGGGCGCCGCTTCCACCCTGTACGACAGCATGGACAGGTATTACGATGAGGGCGAATGGAGTTTTGAAAAAACGTTCAGGGCTGTCACCGACCTCTGCAAACGCCTCGACAGGTATGCCATGAAGCTGACGATGGAAGAGATGAAGAGCGACCGGTACTGCAGTAAAATCCCGGGGCTCACAGAAAACACCGCCGAGGAGGTCAGGCAGGAAACCATCCGGCGCATCGAGCAGGGAATGGTCAAGGAAGACAATGAAGTCTATCTTCATACCGGGCCGCATCACGACGACATCATGCTGGGCATGCTGCCTCACGTCATTCAACAGCTGAGGCAGCCCGGAAATGCATTTTTCTTTTCCGTTCTGACCTCCGGCTTTACTTCCGTCACGAATAATCTGATCAGGGATGTCCTTCAGAATGTACTCTTTCTGATGGACAAGGGGGATATCGGGATGCTCAGATACCCCGATTTTTTCGAGGAAGGATACCGCTTTAAATTCGACAAGGATGTAAACCACTTCCTGAATAAGGTTGCCGAACGTGACGAATACGGCAAACAACGGGGACTCGCTCACCGGATGATCCGCAATATGGTTTCACTCTACGGGCTGAAATCCAGGGATGAACTCAGGGCCAAGGTTGTGGAACTCATCGACCGGATCGCCGGGTTTTACGACGGAGAGAAAAATCCGCCGGATATCCAGAAACTCAAGGGGATGATCCGGGAATTTGAAGAAGAGCTGGTCTGGGCGCATTTCGGTGTTAAGGCCGGAAGTTGCCGGCATAACAGGCTTGGCTTTTACAAAGGAGATATTTTTACCGAAGAACCCGAGATACAGCGGGATGTTGAACCAGTATACGAGATGCTGAACGAAATCAGGCCCACTGTACTCAGCCTTGCCTTCGACCCGGAAGGCAGCGGACCCGATACTCATTACAAGGTTCTCCAGGCCATTGCTGAAGCCCTGAGAAGATACGCTGCCGAAAATGATGTTTCAAAGCTCAGGATCCGCGGATACAGGAATGTCTGGTACCGCTTCCATCCGGCGGAGGCTAACCTGTTCATCCCGGTCTCCCTCAATGCCATGGCCACGCTCGAAAACTCTTTCCGGAACTGTTACATCAGCCAGGTGAATGCTTCATTCCCATCCTATGAGCTGGACGGGCCCTTCAGCCTGCTGACGGAAAAGATATGGGTGGAACAGATGAAGGATATCCAGCTCCTGCTCGGAAAAAATTTCTTCTACGAACATCCGCATCCCAAGGTCAGGGCCACGCATGGCTTCGTCTTTATCAGGGAAATGTCGGTTGACGAGTTCCTGGGCCATGCCCGCGAGCTGGCTGAGAGCATGGAGGGGAAGATTTAGAGGGTACCGGGGATATCCCAGAGTTCTAAATCTTTGTAGATCCGCGTGATCTGCGGGAAACTTTTATCGTCTTTATGTGATTTCATGAATATTTTTCAAGGGAAAAAAGATGGCCTTCACATCGAATCTCACTCCGGCTGACTTTAAAAAGCAGCAGGAAATTCTCCCGCAGATGCCACAGATCGACGCAGAAGGTTACGGGGGGATTAATCAAGCAGGGCGCACTAAACACTCCCCACCTCCATCCGTTTGTCACTCATTCATACAACAAATACTTCTCCCTGATCTTCCGGAATTTCTCCAGTCCAGGCGCCCAGCCCAGGCGGATGGAATCTTCCGGCAGGCCTTCTTCGATCTGGCGGCGGAGAGAGGCTGTCCCGGCCAGTTTTTCAAAATAGGAGTTGAAAAATTCGTCTTTCTGCTCGTAATTCCTGTATGCCCAGGTCAGCCATTGAAGTTCGATGCGGTTCCATAGCCCGCCACCGGGCTCATACTGCCGCAGATCCATTTACGTTCAAATACCCCTTTGGCTGGATTGACATTACTATCTTCATTTTTCCCTTTGTCAATAAATTTCTAGGGCCGATTTAGAATCGGACATCGAGTAAATTTGTACTTCTACACATGTTTATTGTTTAAGTTCACCCCTACAAAGATAACCACTGAGGGTTAAACCTAATTGATCAGTCCTATTTTCTAAGTCTTTGGCTTTTTACAGGTCATACGTGAAAATTTTATCTTAATAATTTAGAAATAAGGACAACCAGTAATCATACTCCCTGCCTGGAACTTTGGGGAAAAAGATCTAAAGTTAGTGCAGATAAAATAATAAACAATATTATTAATTTCATCTTATAGTATATTTAATGTTTCATAACCAGTTATAAAGTATGATCAGATTATTATGAATTTTACCTTGCCTTCAAAATTTCCATTTGATGTTAGCGTGCCAATATATAATCCTGAATTAAACTCGTTTCTGCTGATACGAATACTCAACGATCCATGAAATGTGAACTGGGATTTTATTTCACCATAGGTATTTATTATATTAAGCAGATAGGTTCTTGAATCATTTCCATCAAATGTCAATTGGGATTCACCTGTGACAGGATTTGGTGTAATTTTAAGTTGGCTATTATTTTGGGAATTAGCAATTCCTAGATTTGACATATAACATGAAGTACAATAAGGACATGAATAAATAGTTTCATTATTCTCCACAACACAGTTAAGATTATGTGACGCGTCAATTAGAAAATAATCTGCTCCAGCCCAAATAAGTCCTGACGTTGATCCTATACCTTCAATCCAGTATTCCGGAAGTGCAGTTGAATTCGGATCTGAACCATCAACTACTTTTATTCTGCGTCTTCCTGAATTTTGGATAATGATAGTATCAATACTCTTTACAATGGAAGGCGTGAACGAATAAGAAAGTAAATTCCATGTTTCTATCGTATCATTTAGTGATACATTAAAATCATAATATAGTTTTTCTGAATCCATATACGAGTCCAAAATAAATATTTTTTCTTCCGCAGAATCTTCCCGGAAAAAAAGAGGAACTGGATTGAAATTTTGTAAACCAGAATCCCTCGATACATAGAGTCTATAATATGGCGTACTATTAATAGAAGTATCCTGCTCCAATTTATAAATATCTGTTCTGACACTACTATATGAATATCCGTCGGTGAATGATGCAATATACCAAAACTTATTTGATTCGATTGTTCTGGTATAACTTTGAGCGTTAGCTTTTATTACAATAACAGATAGTAATATCAAGCTGAATATGGTCTTTTTCATAGCAAATATTTTGTTCAATTATGAATTGTTAATCAGTAAGAATCATCTTTTTTGTAATCATATTTTACTGGGGTCAATCCTTTGATCTTAGTAAGAGAACTATCTAATGCTCTTATATTTTCTTTTGATCTGATATCGGATTTTTGTGTGATATTCACATAATAAAAGGGTGAGTTGCTTCGACTCCGCTCAGCAACCGCCGACCCCTGAAGTCCCTGCCCTACCTTCGAATCCACGTATCCACATTTAGCAGAGGGGCCGCCATTCATCCATGTTCCCAATTCCCCGGTGTCGTTGAGCGGAGCCGAAACGACATTCCTCTATTTATTAAGCACGCCTGATCCCGGTCCCCGAGCGAAGCCGAGGGGCCGTCGTTCATCCATCTCCTCCGGTCCCCGAGCGAAGCCGTGGGAGTTCGCTCATCAAAAATACCTCAGTCTCCGAACTCTCTTCCGGCATGTCCGAAGTTCCCTGCCGGATTCATCCTTCCCCCTTCTAACTTTACTTTCAATTCCCTTCGGCTTCGCTCAGGGACCGGCGAACACCGAATAAAATTACGAACACTTCGACTCCGTACTTCGGCTGACGCTCAGCAGTCTCCCATTGAGATACTTCCGTATGAAGTAAAAAAGGAACTTCAACATAAGAAAAAATACGAAAATAAAATTTGTTAAATTTTGTCAATGATCTTTTTAATACATATGGTATTACCGGGCTATCTGAGGATAATCAGCTTCCTTGTTATGATATAATTACTGAACTGCACTTTTACTATATAGGTACCGTTGCTGAGATCATTCAGCATGATCCTGTTCTTATTATTCTCCCGGATAACCAACCTGCCTCGGAGATCAAAAATATACACTTCAAAAGAATTCCCCATTTCAGGTTCAAGGTTTAAAAAATCCCCGGCCGGGTTCGGATACATTCGTAATTTACCTATTAAATCATGCTCCTCAACCTTAGCCCAACCAATGATGCAGGAATCAAAGCCCATGGCAAATTCTGATTCAAATATTTTCACTCCATCCTTGAAGAAACAATTTAGTCCTTCGCCATTAGGAGAATAGGGTGGCGTACCAGGTATTCTAATTGAACCTAATGATCCGATCCCTTCAACCCAAACAGCAGTATTCGGCGGCTTTATTACTGGTCTCCTTATAGTCCCAGGACCTGATGAAAGCCATAGCCTCCACTTCATGCATGGATCTCAGGTGATAGGTTCCATGGACACCGACCGTGGTGGGATTGGTCTTTTGGTACTCGTTAAAAGGCATAGCATCGGGATTGGCCTGGCGGGTATTGCTGAGTTGTTCAAGACTCAGACCTTCAGGGTTCTGTTGGAAATAATCTGTATGGGCGATAACCTGGATGATAATTAAATTTGATGAGGGATGAAAGTTTACCTTCTCGTATAGGTTATTAGCCCGGAAAGCCTGGTGGTCACGATATCCGTCCCCTTTTGTACGTGAATAATTTACCAGGTAATCAACGGCATCCTTACTGCCTGATACCTGCACCCGTGATTTTGAAAAGCCTTTGGAGCCAAGTGTCTGACTAAGTCTGCCTTCTACTTTTTGAAGACAGCCGTTCTCCGTGGTAACATTGATCATGCCAGCCGCTCCGCTCCACCATACAAACCAGCCACCGGCCCACGTAATACTTCAATATTCTTCACTATCGACCAATCCACATCGTAGAGATCGGGAGTGAAACCCGACGGATCGTTCAGGGGTATTCCGTCGAGAAGAACACCAATACCTCGTAATCCACGCTCCGTGAGAATACCTTGTCCACGCATGGAAATATGCACCCGTTCCCCGTTGTGCTGATTATCGACTCTTACACCCGGCACCAGACGCAGGACTTCTTCAGCTCCAATACCTTTGGGCATTTCAGTGAGTTGTGTTAATCTTACCAGCGATAAAGATCCAGGGTTATTTTGATATGTTACCGGAATACGGTTAGAATAAACAGTGACCTGTTCCAGCCTGATCGTTTTGAGACTGTCATTCTCTGAATCCTGAGCGAATGCATTCATAACGCCTACCGCCAGAAAGCAAATGACAGAAGCGATTGTTTTCATTTTAAATTGCTTTCTTTAAAAAATATGCTTTTAATTTGTAAATTAGTGTGATTCAAAGTGTTGAATAAAAATCTTACAGGATTATTCTGATTAAGCCAAATTACCTAAATCTTTCGTTTTCAATACATCTAAAAAATTTAGAGTTTTAATATCCTTGAAAAGGAATGCGAATGATCAGTAAATTGAACTGAAATGAGATATAGTCCCGGAGAGAGATCTCCGATTGTGAGACTTTCGTACGAAGTAAAAAGGGTATTTTCGGAATAGACTTCTCTACCGTAGATATCATATACTTTTATTTTTGAAAACAGGCGATCAGATCTGATATTTATTTGATTCCTAACAGGATTTGGAAATATTTTCAATTCTGGATGCATGCTATTTATATTAGCAAATATTGCGCAATTTTCACAATCAACACTTGCTCGTTCCGAATAGCAACGCAGTATGTATGAAAACTCTCCACCGTTATTAAATGATCCAGAAAAACCTAAAAGACCATTTGAATACCCAATACCTTCAATTAATGCATTCGACCATGGATCTGAAGGATATCCTTGACCAGATTCACTATATCTTTTATGATACCGGCCACATATTTCAACTCACTGTTGTCCGGTAAAACTGAAAATTCCTAATAATATACACTTAATTGACTGATATTCAATACAGCATTTTTCATTTCTTAAAAGTAAGCCCCCCTTATTTCTGGAAATAAGGAATTTTCGAAATCATTCGCTCGCTGCTTAATGAGTCTCCTCCATGTTCCTTCCGGATCTTCCAGGAAGCTGTAAATATTGATATAATTCATTAACTGCTGCCTGATTACCGATACCATATTTGAAAAAGCCCAGGAACGTTTAACCCTGCTCTTTATAAGCGTAATCAACAGGTTTGCCAGCATGGCTGCCCATATCTGGATTTCAATGGCATTTTCATTGTCTCCCAAAAAATACTTGAGCGGGAAGTTCTGTTTCAGTTGTTTGAAAAGCAATTCAATTTGCCATCTCTGCTTATAAATCCTGGCAATTTTTTCTGCTGTCAGATCGAAGTTATTCGTGATGAATTCAAACACCCGTTTATTATCTGCATCCCAATAGATAATGCGTCTTGTCCGGTGTTGTTTCTTTTTGTTGCTGCCATAATAAAGAGTGATCTCTTCATCTTTTTGGACAGCAGAATCGCTCTGAACATCAAAGTCTCTGGTCGATTTATAGACAGCCTTATCTTTTAACCGGGTAACATACCAAATCTGGTTTTCACTGAACTTCTCATACTGTGCATAGTCTACATATCCTCTGTCAAAAGTGATGATGGAACCTTTGGGCAACCTGTGAGCTTCTTCCAAAAAGAAATGATCATGCCTTGCAGCTTCTGAATAGCGGATCAAATAAGGCACGTTCTCATCGGCTTTGATAATTGTATGAGCCTTTATACCACCTTTTCTTTTACCTTCTTTGGAGAGCCTGCCAACGCCCTGAAGGATCTCTTTGAAGAGGCTTATCGTGGTTGAATCCATAATATAAAGGCGCTTCATATCAGTATCTGTCAGGTGGCTGTCCGCTAAAAGTGGGGCACATTTTCGATAAACACTCGTATAGATATCCCCGAAAACCTTACTGCTTCGGCGTTTATTTGCCTCCGAAAATGTACTGCGTTTAACGATGTAACCTAACCCCAGGTGAGTCAGCTTATGGGCTTCACCCAATAAACCCCAAATGACTTCTCTGATAGACTGATAACCTTCGAAGGCAGCAAAGAGCATTACCACCAAATGGTTGTAAGTTGAAAACTTCTTAACATAACGGTCTGCCTGATTTTCCATGGCTATCTTCCTGATTTTGCCTTTGTCCAGGAATTTTAAGAGTTGATTCAGAATCGGCTGTCCGGTAAAATTTGTACTTTTACTCATGGTTATTCTTTTTTGTTTAGCAACTACAAAGATAACCATTCGGGGTTGGTCTTAACTGACCAACCCTTTTTTACATGACCCTAAAATTTTTACCGGACACCAGTGATTAAAAATGAAGGTAATACTAACGCTGAAACAGAAAAATATTAAAAATGCCGAGTAGAATCGAAGAATTATAAAGATTGATTCTAAAAAATTTCTCGAATTGAAAAATCGGTGAGAAAAAATTACAATTTTTCTCGACTTTATGGACAGAGTCTATTTAATCGCTCAATAGGTCTTTAAACCTGCTAGCCGAACTAATGCAGCCCGTATGGTGGTTGTCGTATCAACAAAAATAGAGAATTAACAAAGAAAAGAAAAAGTAGCAAAAAGTAAAGAAAATCAGCATATTACATATTTATATCAAAGAACTATTAACAAAAATTGTTGATATCAATGCAAATCTAAATGTAGCCGAAGGGTCATCGAGTTTTCTGGCAAACACTATATAGGTACCGTTACTGAGATCATTCAGCATGATCCTGGTCCTATTTTTCTGAAACAAACCCAGACTTTATCCGGATCTTCGGGATGGATCTCAATAGCGGTCATTTTAGCTTCAATACAATGAAAATATGATTCACTCTTTAAGGATCTTCCCCCTTGTCCTCTTCCCGTTTTTCACGTTTGTCAGCAGGTAGTAATACATACCCGGCACGTTATGGCGCATATCCACCCGGAACATTTCTTTACCGGAGACCTTCCTTTTC
Source organism: uncultured Bacteroidales bacterium (assembly GCA_963763215.1). GTDB lineage: Bacteria > Bacteroidota > Bacteroidia > Bacteroidales > DASQZK01. The sequence continues at coordinate 21,420 of CAVXNX010000011.1, read as the reverse complement.
AGGATGATTTGACCCGTATTGTTAAAGATCATCAGAATATAATCCGATCGGTCCGGATCGATAAATTCGAAGGTAGCAATATCCGAAACAGGGTTCGGGTACACGCGTAAATTACTGTTAAAGCGATGATCTTCAACTTTGGACCAACCGAGGATACAAGAACCATGATTCAATGCAAAATCAGACTCGTAAACTTTTATACTGTCCTTATAAAAACAATTTAAGCCTACACCATTAGTACAAAAAGGTAGTGATAAAGTAAAAAAACATGGCGAAGCATGTATTAAAACTGAACCCAGAGATCCAACTCCTTCTACCCAAATCAGTTCGTTATCGAAAGACAATTTAGGGTTAATCAGATAGATCGCTCTTCGCGGACCTCCTAAAGTATTGATCATACGAACGGAATCCACGATATAATTTCCTACTTCTTCATAATTTAAATCATAAAGAAGTATACTATCATTTTCCTTAAGGGAAAAATCATACCAGGTTATTTCGGAAGTATCTTTTGCTAAATTTCCTAACAGGTAAACTTTTTTTTCAAGGGTATCTTCACGTATCATCCCTACATTTTCAAGACCCATATTCCAGATAATTTTATATTTTCTCGCGCAAATGACCGTATCACCTTTTGTAGAATATATTATTGTCGTTGCAGATTCATCAGATAATTGATGTAATTCATACCACTCATTTGTTTCCCCCAGCATAGGAATATAATTTTGTGATGAAATATAGTTGCTCCCGATTAATAATAATCCAAGAAGAATAAATATTTTATGATTTATCCTGTCGAAATTGACATATCTTTGTTTCATATCATTCATTTTTATCGATTGATCCATAAGGTATATTGATTATAGCACCTATTTCAGTATCAAATAAGTCGCCATGAGCAAGAAGAATGCTCCCGTTATTAATTATTGAAATGCTGCCTCCCTGATATACTTCTGAATTTCCATTATATAAATGTCCTCCATTAATAGTTACAATACCGCCATCTTCAATAAACAGCGTTCGTCCAGGACCCAGAGTGACATCAGCAGATATTAGAAGCCGGCCTCCATTTTGAATGTATACGTCCTGACAGATAGATTGATTTGAATGCCAGCTAACCAGTGATGAAATATATAAAGGATCTTTATCATAACATGTATCTTCAGGCAGTTCTGCTTCCCAAATACCACGTCCATATGTTCCGGCTATCAACCTGTGGTTAACATAGTCCCTTTCGATATCGGTAACAAGCTTAAATGGCATTGTGTTGGATAAGTACAACCACCCTTGTGTGGGATTCGAAAGATCCCACCGGAATATACCCACATCAGTAGCAACAAATAATGAGTTCAAGATATGATCGTATATTAGCCGGTTTGCCGGAAATCCTGGAGGATAACCTGTATTAAGGACATTCCAGTTTTCTCCTCCGTCTGCAGAATGAAAGACTTTATTGTTTTGGTAACTTGATGTGCCCATGCTTATCCACAATTCATCGTCATCTTCGGGATTTATTACAATATCAGTAGCGTAGCTGTAACTATACTGGCTAATATTAGAACTTATTTCTACCCAGGACGAGACAGCAGGATCAAATCTCCACATATGATCGTGGGTATCACCTGATTCTTTTGCTATAAGAGCCTCTGCCACATACTTAATATTGCTGTTATTCTTAGCAATTGCAAATGCAGAAATTGGTGTACTAGCTGGAGTATTAATTGTGGTAATATTTGGACTTGAAAAACAATTGCTTATTTTATATAATTGATCAGAGCCAATATATAATACATTTCCATTTGCTGGATCAATTTTAGCACGATTATTTAAAGTTCCAAGTGCCTCTAAAATATCAACTTTTAAATCTGGGTCAGACAAGTCATAAAGTCTATAGCTATAAGCTCCAAAAACTCCCCCACCAGTTATAAATTTATTTGAATTATCTGGAGAGACTGCCCCTTCAATTCCATCGGAATAATATGCATGATACCAGAGATTAGTTTTCTCATCATAAATAAAACTTGAACAATCCTGGGTACCACCCTGAATGACAAGATTCTCAGAATTGCTTATTGAGATACCGTAAAATTCATTGGTTTGCAGTCCGTTTGTTCCGTCATCACTGATCTGATGCCAGCAAAACATATTATCTCCACAAGAACCATTTCCATCTTCTCCCCAGGCAACTCCTCCATCATGACCTACATAAAGTCTGTCATTCCCATCTAAATTCAGCACTTGCATCGCTCTTATATCTGAATGAAGAAAGTCTGTAACATCAGAAGCTTCTTCATCCATGTTTAAAGTATTAGTTGCAATATCATGAAGATGAATCGGTAATGCTGTTTCAACAAATATAGCTGGTGTTGTTTTACCAAGGTAAACAATATTGCTATCGTTTGGAGAAGTTGCTATTTGCATATGTAACTCCTCATAGCTGCCAATATACCAGATATTCGAATAACTCGAAGGCTCAAAATTTACCAAATATCTCAAATTATTTGAAGTCAAATAATAGTACCAGATTTTACCGGGGAAATTATCGGAGATCCCAATCATACATCGGCGAATTGTATCATAACCAGTAACCTCATTAGTGATATCCTGTCGATTTACGCCATTTTGTGTAATTGTCATTTTATATATGAAAGCTCCCCCAATATAAAATATATCATGATCTAGTTTATCGAATGTAATATCATTATGCCACTTATTATAAAAATCATTATGATATATCCTTTCCTATTCATTATTATCTATCTTTCTATATAATGAACTTTTTGTAATTAGGTACAGATCATTAAAATCTGTGTTTCGATAAACTAATTTTACGGGAAATTCCCACTCACTACTCGTTGGATATATATTTTGATCATTCACATTCACCGGAATTGAGCTACCCTTTTTTTTTTTTTTTTTTTTTTTTTTTTTTTTTTTTTTTTTTTTTTTTTTTTTTTTTTTTTTTTTTTTTTTTTTTTTTTTTTTTTTTTTTTTTTTTTTTTTTTTTTTTTTTTTTTTTTTTTTTTTCATCAGGCCCAATTATAACATTTCCACTTGAATTCACGGTTATTTGCCCCAAAGCAATTAAGCTTGGGAAAACAAAGAAAAACAAAAAAAATAATTTTTTCATGGCTGGTTGTTTTTTAAGTATTATTATTTTAAGGAATAGCACGAAATTATGATCGGGTATAAATTTTGAAATGATATATTTATATTTTTTAAATTTAGCAGTATTACTTTAATATTGCTGTAGTGAAGGTAATTTAATTCCATGAGAAAAATCTCTTTGATAAAATAAATAGATTTCATTAGATAATTTTTAATTATCTAACACTATTTTTACGATTAAGATTTCTAAAATTTAAAGTCTTATATATAAAGATAGGACATATAAATTAATATTTCAAAATTTTTTATATATTTTTATGAAATATTTTTTCAAACTATCAATAATTTCCTCGTATTTTACTTGTGTTTCAGCAGAGTGTCTGTGAAGCTTCAGAGGATAAGTAAGCTTTCATTCCTTTTCATGAATTTTAACTACCCGGAAACTTTCAATTCGTTCAACATTCTACATAAATTGTTCACTTCGTTTATTATCTGGAGGTACATATAAATTTTTGGATTTTATCTAATTCGAAACCTGATATTTAAAGACCCAAATATTTCTCTCCGGGACCTGGCTGATAGGAATTGCCATCAGGATCAGGCTCGGTAAAGGCCATATACTTTGAACCAAAAAGATTACGAACGTAAACGCTCACCTCACCATTGAGCCGCCATAAGTTCCAAATGTGCGAAAACCCGGGTATGATATAGATTGAATCCATTCTGCCGTTTTGGTAAATGACCGGATCCATTTGTTTATTGTAGACCCTTGCATCGGTGTAAATACCCCATTTCGATTGGTACTCAGTACCGGCTGTAAATTCCAATTTTTGGTAACGGACCACAAAACTTCAATATAAAGTTGGTGCCGTGGTGAATTCGGTAGCCATTGACCAGATTGGCGGTGTAGTGAGTACATAATCGGCAGTGTGTTAGACCAGGTCGACATTCGCTGAAATATTGCTATAATGAGCATACGTATATGAAGCCTGCAGACTGAGGTCATCCAAAATATGAACATCAAGATAGTTTCAATACCATATCCTTCACTATTTCCTGCATTGCCATAGAATACTTCCTGGTTGCCTCGGCCCGACTGTTTAAATCTGAAGAAATCATTATCCGTATTCATGATGAAACCGGTGACTTCAAAATTGAGAAAATTACCGTAAAATCCTCTTGTTCCGATCTCGTAGCTATTCGAGGTAGCCGGTATCAGGTGGGTGTTGAACCCGGAATAACCGATCGGGTTACTCGACAGCTCCTCCGTGGAAGGCGGCATGAAACCCTAGCTACACTTTGCAAAAACGGTTAGGTGATCACCGATCCGGTAACTGGCGGCTGCACGTGCTGTCACATTTGAAAAATCCTTAGTAGTTTTAGCTGTATCCAATTCGGCCATCTTGTTCGTCAGCTCATTTTTTGTAAGATCATACCGGAAGTTACCGATCAGTCTGAATTTTCCGACTCTACTGTATAGATTCCAAAGATCCCGGAACTCTGTTGTGAAATGACCTGGTTAGCAAGTAAGTTGGTAGTTTCAATATTGGTTTCGTCAATACACTCTTTCCGGGTTGGATTGGCAGCACTCTTCCAGCTTGTATATGCCGATGTTCTGGATTTCTCTGTCGGAGCCAATTGAAGATATGTTTCATTGATCCTTTCGAAAGATGGAGGTTGTATTGCAGGCTGGCCCCCGGGTTTGTGATTTCACCGTATTCGGCGGCTTTATTACTGGTCTCCTTATAGTCCCAGGACCTGATGAAAGCCATAACCTCCACTTCATGCATGGATCTCAGGTGATAGGTTGCATGGACACCGACCATGGTGCGATTGGTCTTTTGGTACTCGTTAAAGGGCTATAGCATCGGATTAGCCTGGCGGGTATTGCTTAGTTGTTCAAAACTCAGACCTTCAGGGTTCTGTTGGAAATAATCTGTATGGGCGATAATCTGGATGATAATTAAATTTGATGAGGGATGAAAGTTTACCTTCTCGTATAGGTTATTAAGCCCGGAAAGCCTGGTGGTCACGATATCCGTCCCCTTTTGTACGTGAATAATTTACCAGGTAATCAACGGCATCCTTACTGCCTGATACCTGCACCGTGATTTTGAAAAGCCTTTGGAGCCAAGTGTCTGACTAAGTCTGCCTTCTACTTTTTGAAGACAGCCGTTCTCCGTGGTAACATTGATCATGCCAGCCGCTCCGCTCCACCATACAAACCAGCCACCGGCCCACGTAATACTTCAATATTCTTCACTATCGACCAATCCACATCGTAGAGATCGGGAGTGAAACCCGACGGATCGTTCAGGGGTATTCCGTGAGAAGAACGCCAATACCTCGTAATCCACGCTCCGTGAGAATACCTTGTCCACGCATTGAAATATGCACCCGTTCCCCGTTGTGCTGATTATCAACTCTTACACCCGGCACCAGACGCAGGACTTCTTCAGCTCCAATACCTTTGGGCATTTCAGTGAGTTGTGTTAATCTTACCAGCGATAAAGATCCAGGGTTATTTTGATATGTTACCGGAATACGGTTAGAAGAAACAGTGACCTGTTCCAGCCTGATCGTTTTGAGACTGTCATTCTCTGAATCCTGAGCGAATGCATTCATAACGCCTACCGCCAGAAAGCAAATGACAGAAGCGATTGTTTTCATTTTAAATTGCTTTCTTTAAAAAATATGCTTTTAATTTGTAAATTCGTGTGATTCAAAGTGTTTGAATAAAAATCTTACAGGATTATTCTTGAATTAAGCCAAATTACCTAAATCTTTCGTTTTCAATACATCTAAAAAATTTAGAGTTTTAATATCCTTGAAAAGGAATGCGAATGATCAGTAAATTGAACTGAAATGAGATATAGTCCCGAAGAGAGATCTCAGATAGTGAGACTTTCGTACGAAGTAAAAAGGGTATTTTCGGAATAGACTTCTCTACCGTAGATATCATATACTTTTATTTTTAAAAACAGGCGATCAGATCTGATATTTATTTGATTCCTAACAGGATTTGGAAATATTTTCAATTCTCGATATCATGCTATTTATATAAGCAAATATTGCGCGATTTTCACAAATCAACACTTGCTCGTTCCGAATAGCAACGCAGTATGTATGAAAACTCTCCACCGTTATTAAATGATCCAGAAAAACCTAAAAGACCATTTGAATACCCAATACCTTCAATTAATGCATTCGACCATGGATCTGAAGGATATCCTTGACCAGATTCACTATATCTTTTATGATACCGGCCACATATTTCAACTGAATCAATAACGCCAATAATGAAAGAGTCAAATTCTACTACAATAGTATCTCCAATATTTAAATCAAAATTATATATTGTAATTGGATCAACCTCTCCTTTTGAGATATAACGAACTATTTTTTCTGAGGAATTTCCGATGAATCCAAGAAATACCTTTTCCGTTGTATCAATTGATCCCAAATAGGGTACGACTATCTTTTGCTCAAATAGCTTGTAATATAATTGATTTCCAATTAATGTATCACCTAAACAATTTTTTTGAATAATTTCAGTATTACCGGGTGGTTCAAAATATTCTTAAATCCAAATACCCATCATCAAAATTCATGGGAATATATTCCTGTGAAAACAAGGTTTCGCAAAATGAAAAATAATAATGCTAAACCCAAAAAGATTTTCAAATGAAAAGAAAAGTATATCATTTTTATTAGTTTTTGTTTATTGCACCATATTCTATATTAATTACAGAGCCAGTTACCGCATCAATAATTATCACCATTTCCCAGTTCAATAATACCATTGTTAGATAATGTGAGACTTCCTCCACTATAAATAATTGTATTTCCATTATACAATAGACCGCCATTAATCGTGACCATACCCCCATCCTCAATATTCAACGTCCGACCAGGTGATAGAGTGATATCAGCAGATATAACAAGCATGCCACCATTTTGCACATATACATCCTGGCAAATATTTTGATCAGTATTCCAGCTCACAACTGATGAAATATACAAAGGAGTCACATCGTAACACTCATCTTCGGGCAGATCATCCGATGCCCATAATCCCCTTCCCCAGGTTGCAGCATATAATTTCCTTGAAGACTGGTTTAAGGAAAGTCCGGTTACAATGGCATGTGGCAAATCTCCCATACGCTGCCAGGAGGTATTTCCATCCTTCATATAATAAACACCGACATCGTTGGCAACGTAAATGGTGTTGGAAATCTCATCATAAGCAATATCCGCCAGGGGCAGATTTGGTAAATTATAGCTGATGTTCGTCCAGTATCCGCCTCCGTTGGTAGTGGTATAAATTTTTTTACCGGCTGATAACCCGCCGAAACAAACCCATACCTTATCCGGATCTTCAGGGTGGATCTCAATTGCTGTCATTTTTGCTTCGGTTGTGATTGATCCAAGATTTGAGGTGATATCTGTCCAGGTACTTCCATCATTAGTAGTACGTACTATTGTAACAGTCTGAGTCCATTCATTCCCCTTGATTTCATATAGATCCTTTGTCAAATAAAAATAATCGGGATTGGATTTACTAATAGCCATTGCCATAATACGATCATTTCCAGTAGGAATAGTATAATAATCATTCCAGGTGTCACCGTTGTTAACCGATACTTTTATTTTATATATCCATCCATCTTCTGATTCAGATAAGTACACTTTATTTAAATATGGATGTAATATAATAGGTGAATTATAACAGTATTTGTTTAGTTGACGAGTGCCCGCAACAGGCCATGTTGTTCCTCCATCTTTAGTATACATATATAAATGATTTTGCATAGCAAAAATATTAGCAGTATTTTGATCATTGATCAAACAAGTACCTCCATCGCCGCCAATATTCATATGTACCCAGGAAGAGCCATCATAAAAATGTGTACCGCAATCACCAACACCTCCAAGATAAATATCCGGATTCGTTTCCGATGTTGCTATGCCATAAAATAATGAGCCCTGTATTCCATCAGTAAGATCGGTCCAAGTATTGCCATTGTCCGTTGAAGAATATATACCGGCATCATTCCCCTCGTAAATCGTTTCGGTTCCATTATTTTCAACAAAATAAAAATCTCTTAAATCATCATGCAATTCACTCCCCATATAATAAAGAGGGTGTTCAAGGTTATTTCTATCATATCTATACTGGCGAACAGAGCCAATAAATACATAATTGCAATCATGTTGTGATATGGACAGTTTGTGCATCATGTACTTTGCTGTGGACAAACTTCTTGGACCCAATAATGTGATCCAATTATTTCCATCGTCATATGATTTTTCAAGTGTGGATCTCCGAACTACAACTTCCTCTTCGTTGCTTAAAATAGTTTCAAAAGTTTCATAGATGACATAGATTGCGTCCGGATCATCGGCAGAAGTAGCTAAATCTAACCAGTGCGGGCAGTTGAATGCAGAATTATGTGTAAGATCAGTGGCGTAATTGTGATTTCCTGACCAATACACTCCGCCATCGGTTGATTTAAAAATGCTGCCATAAATTTCTTCCTGCCCTGTTGTGTTCTCCCGGTTTCTCCCGGCTGAACAGATGAAGATCGTATTTGGATCACTTACCTTGAATTCCATGTCAACATACCAGTCATTATTGGACAGAGGCGGAGCATTCATATCCGTCCAGGATACCCCGCCATTTGTTGATTTGTATACCGTCCACTTTGATAGGGCATACATGATATTTTGATTATCAGGATTAATTAAAATTTTTTGCATGAACAGATCTTCATCCGGAATATTGGGATCATTCACCATCGGATAGTTCCAGGTTGACCCGCCATCAGTACTGTAAATGATACCCATTCCATATTCGTCATTCTCCTTGCGTGACCCACCCTGTCCCTGCCAGCCGGTTGCACAATAGATCGTACCCGAATTATTAACTTCGATATCATTGATGGAAAAAGAGTAATAATCATCCGTGAGATTGACCCAGGAAGTACCATTGCGCTTCCAAAGACCGCCACCATTTAAACCCACATAAAGTTCTGTTGCATTTGCCCAGATACTCCTGACCTGACATTGACCGGAATTGGTATATTTGGGTAATGGTGTAGAGGTAGGTCCGAGGGCCATCCAGTGTGCTGAGGGCAACGACAGCAATCTTTGGGAAGCATTAACGTCAAGTGAATTCGCCCGTAATTGTTTGGCATATTCACTAAATCCGCCGTTTTTATCGATCCTGCTGCTCCAGAACCAGGCCCATCTGCCAAATACATCTTCTTCTTCTGTCTTTTCAGAATCAGGTTCCATAATTAATTTTTCCGTTTCAGCTTCTTCTTGTTTTTCATGCTCGTTAAGTATTTCAAAGTAAGATCTGCCGGTTGTGCTTATATTCTCCTGACAAAACAGATCTAACGGCAATATCACAAAGATTGCCAGAAGTAATTTAATGACATTTGGTTTCATTATTTCAGTATTTTATCATTTTTAGGGAAGAAGTGGAACGATCGATAAATTGTACCTGTATCAGATACAATCCGGGTGGAAGATTTCCTGTTTCCAGTATTTTATATGAAGTGAATTGTGAATTTTCGGATTTGACTATTTTCCCGTAGAGATTATATATTCTGTAATTTAGAATGGGTTGTTCAGAATTTATATTAATTTGATCATTAAAGGGATTGGGAAAAATTTTAAGATTAACATTAAAAGTACTTACATTACTAAATATCGCACAACTACCACATTCGGTATTGGACCGCTCTCCATAACATGAAAGTTCATACGTTGTTTCTCCGCTTCCACAAAGACGCCAGAAATTAAAATATGCTAAGAGACCACCGTTTGAATAACCAACCCCTTCTATTAAATTATCCATTGTGGAATCTAAAGGACAACCAGGTTCTGACCCACTGTACCTTTTATGGAATCTGCCACATATTTCAACAGAATCTATTTTCCTGACGATCCAGGCTACAAAGCCATCAGGTGCTATAATGCTATCACCGACTTCAAGATTAAAGTCAATTAAAGTAATTGGATTTGTCTTAGAATATAATTGAACAGTTCTGTCTGGCATGTTTCCAATTAATCCGGTAAAATCCCATTCAAGAGTATCCGGATAATATCCCGATGGAGATTCTACAATTTTTTTTGCGTATAATTTATAATATACTTGATTATCAATTAAAGTATCTCCGAAACATTCCCTTTGAATCCTTTCAGTTTTACCCATATATTCGTCATATTTCTCAATCCAAACGCCCTCTTCAAAATTCATGGGAATATAATCCTGGGAGAACACGACATTGCTTTGTGTGATAAGCAGAATCAATGCTGAAAATGCTATCAGGTTAATCCGTATCATTTTTTCAATTTTTTATAATTTTTAAGGAAGAAGTGGAATGATCGATAAATTGAACCTGTATCAGATACAATCCGGGTGGAAGATTTCCGGTATCAAGATTTTCCTCAGTTGTGAAGAGAGAATGTGCAATATTCATCGTCTTGCCGTATATATCATAAATTGTTATTCTCTTTAATGAGCGATCGGATCTGATCGTGAGATGATCCTGAAAAGGATTGGGGAATATTTTAAGTCCTGGATGAAAACTGTTAATATTATCAAATATCGCACAGCTACTACATTTTGTATTAGATCGTTCTCCATAACATGACAATTCATATGTATTTTCTCCACCTCCCCAAAGTCCTAAGAAATTAAAATAACCTAAAAGACCGCCATTATCATAGCCAACTCCTTCTACCAGATTATCAGAGGTAACCTGAGTGGAATCGTATACGCAATTATACTCCAGACATTCAGGCTACGGTCCACTGTATCTCTTATGCCAGATGCCACATATTTCAATTGTATCTATCATTTTCACAATCCATAAAGGATTATTGTTTAATCCCTTGACAGTATCATTTAAGTTTAAATTAAAGTCATATATCGTAACCGGATCATTCGAACCATAAGGAATATATTGTACGGTTTTATCCTTAATATTTCCGATAAGTCCGGTAAATGCCCAATCAATGGTATCAGGATAATATCCAGGCGGATATGCAACTATTTTTCTTTCAAATAACTTATAATATAATTGTGCATTAATGAAAGTATCACCGAAGCATTCTTTCTGAATTCTTTCTCCATGTCCTTCTTTTTCAAAATAATCCTCAATCCAAACGCCATCTTCAAAATTCATGGGGATATAATCCTGGGAGAACGCGATATTGCTTTGTGTGATAAGCAGAATCATTGCTGAAAATGCTATCAGGTTAATCCGTTTCATCTGTTTATATTTTATTTTCAGTGGTCAGATGGAACATCCATAAAATCATTCTCGTGTGTGATTGAGACTTTAATCATGGATGTTTCATTTGTTCAATTTTTTATAATTTTTAAGGAGGAAGCGGAATGATCAGCGAATTGAAACCGTATCAGGGACAGTCCGGGCGGGAGATCCCGGCTTTCACTCCGTCAATATCATTCGTTTGGATTCCACCATCTTTCCGTCAACCTCCAGTGTATACAAATACATCCCTTTCTGCAGGGTCGAACCATTTATGGTGATATTCAAATCTCCGTACCCGGAAAGATCTTTAACCATAATCTCCGTGCCGTTCAGGCTATGGACATATAATTTTGCAGTTTGTACATTTTCCGGAAGATAAATCCTGACGATCGTGTTATCATAAAATGGATTCGGTGAATTCTGGTAGAGTACCGGAACATCGTCTTTCTGGAAAGCGCTTTTCTTTATTCCGCCTTCAGTGTAGCCCACAAATGCCTTTACTTTTATCAGTTCCTGTTCCTGAGAAGTGACAGTGTTACGAAGGATTTCAATCTGGGACTGTTGATCCTGGATAGCCCCAATAAGATATGGAATAAGCGCTACATAATCTATTCCGTAAGTGTCTTTAACCTTGTCATAGCTTACGATTTCCGGAATGACATCTTTGGCTTCCTGGGCAATAAGCCCGGTCCTGTTTAAACGGTCAGCCGGATCTATATACTTTGAAAGTTCCGGGAAAGCCGAAAGATCAGGAAAATAATCTTTTTTGTAATCATATTTTACCGGGGTCAATCCTTTGATCTTAGTAAGAGAACTATCTAATGCTCTTATATTTTCTTTTGATCTGATATCGGATTTTTGTGTGATATTCACATAATAAAAGGGTGAGTTGCTTCGACTCCGCTCAGCAACCGCCGACCCCTGAAGTCCCTGCCCTACCTTCGAATCCACGTATCCACATTTAGCAGAGGGGCCGCCATTCATCCATGTTCCCAATTCCCCGGTGTCGTTGAGCGGAGCCGAAACGACATTCCTCTATTTATTAAGCACGCCTGATCCCGGTCCCCGAGCGAAGCCGAGGGGCCGTCGTTCATCCATCTCCTCCGGTCCCCGAGCGAAGCCGTGGGAGTTCGCTCATCAAAAATACCTCAGTCCCCGAACTCTCTTCCGGCATGTCCGAAGTTCCCTGCCGGATTCATCCTTCCCCCTTCTAACTTTACTGTCTAATCCGGGATGCTTCGGCTGCGCTCAGCAACCGGGGCATTCTGACTTATGGGTGAGTTGCTTCGACTCCGCTCAGCAACCGCCGACCCCTGAAGTCCCTGCCGCTACCTACGTATCCACGTATCTACATTTAGCAGAGGGGCCGCCCTTCATCCATGTTCCCAATTCCCCGGGGTCGTTGCAGCCGAAGGGTCGTCGAATGTTCTTGCAGACACGAGTTAGAAATTTGAGCTACCAATCAAGTTCCAAAGAAATATCTTAAAAAAAAAAATCCTTCGTGAATTTAGAATGATTCTCGATATAATAATTTTCTGTTTCGTCATCGGATATCAGATAAAGAAATAATTTGATAATGGAGGTAGTATTCAAATCAAATCAATATGAAGTATTTGATCGTCTCCCGTAAAATTCCCTGATAATTGATGCAGATGTAAGAGAAATACCGAATAAAGAGATATTATTCCATATCAAATAGCCACCGCAAGCAAATTTAATTTCTGACTCATTGTTTTGTTTAATTTACGATTTTAGATTTTCTCACGATATTCCGGAGTTCTGAATCTGCGTAGATCCGCGTAATCTGCGGGAGAATTTCCTGCTGCTTTTTAAAGTCAGCCGGAGTGAGATTCGATGTGAAGGCCCTCCATTTTCCCTTGAAAAATTTTCATGAAATCATATAAAAACGACAAAAGTTTCCCGCAGATTCCGCAGATCAACGCAGAAGGTTACGGGGGGATTAATCAAGCAGGGCGCACTAAACACTCCCCACCTCCATCCGTTTGTCACTCATTCATACAACAAATACTTCTCCCTGATCTTCCGAAAGTTCTCCAGGCCCGGCTCCCAGGTAATGCGGATGGAATCTTCGGGCAGGCCTTCTTCGATCTGGCGGCGGAGAGAAGCCGTCCCGGCAAGTTTTTCAAAATAGGCGTTAAAGAATTCGCCTTTCTCTTCGTAATTCCTGTATGCCCAAATAAGCCATTGCAGTTCGATGCGGTCCCATTGCCCGTCTTCGGGCTCATATTGCCGCAGATCCTTTCCCCGGCAGGTCTGATCCATGAACTTCGGATGCAGGGCGACCCCCGGTGCGCTGCGCGGAGTGAAGGAAAAATCCCCTGCGTCCAATCCGGGCGCCCCGAAAACCTGGAAAGGAAAAGGCGTACCCCGGCCTGCGCTGATAACCGTTCCTTCGAAGAACGCCAGCGAAGGGTATAGCCTGACAGCCTGCTGATCCGGCAAATTTGGCGAAGGCGCTACCGGAAGAACATAAGGCACGGAATGATCGTAATGAAGGCATGGGATGACCCGCAGCTTGCATTCTTTACCGTCTTTCAGCCATCCTTCCCCGTTGACCATCCGGGCATATTCGCCGATCGTCATGCCATAGACCACCGGGACGGGATCCATACCGACAAATGATCCAAATTCCGGTTCAAGCACCGGACCGTCGATGTAATTCCCGTTGGGATTCGGCCGGTCGAGAACGATCATTTCCACGTTATTCTCTGCACACGCTTCCATCACGTAATGCATGGTAGAGATATACGTGTAAAACCGTACCCCCACATCCTGGATGTCGAAGAGAACGATGTCGATACCGGTGAGATCCTCCGCGGTGGGTTTTTTATGTTGGCCGTACAATGAGACCACGGGAAGCCCGGTTTTGATATCGATGCCGCTTTCCACGGCTTCACCGGCGCCGGCGTGGCCGCGGAAACCATGCTCCGGGGAAAAGATCCGGACCAGTCCAACGCCGAGCGACAGAAGGCTGTCCGCCAGGTGGGTCTCACCGATGCAGCTGGTCTGGTTGGCCACCAGCGCCACCCGTTTTCCGCTGAGCAGCGGGAGATATGTTTCCGTCCTTTCCGCTGCCGGGATCACCCTTTGCTCGTTTGTCGATTTTACCGCAAAACAGGAGATCATTCCTGCCAGCAGGAAGACGATGATCGATTTTGTCATATTCGGAGATCGTTTTTGCGAAGATACGGATTAAGCCCTGAATCCTGTAAGATGCTCTCATTCTTTCATGATCTTCATGCCGGCCCGAACTCCATTTTTTATACCTGGGATTTGGTAATAATAAATGCCCGGCCTGATCCCGCTCATATCCTTCATTCGTTTCGCCAGGCAGGGGAACATACGAATATCAAACAGATGAATGTCCAATGTCGAAGTTAATGGCAGCGACGGAGTGTGGGCAAACCTGTTACCATCCTCACGATATTCCGGAGTCCCGGAGTCTGCGCAGATCCGCGTGATCTGCGGGGATTTTCTTCTCCTCAAAAAAGCAGCAGGAAATTTTCCCGCAGATTTCGCAGATCGACGCAGAAGTTTACGGGGGGATTAATCAGGCAGGGCGCACTAAACACCGAAACAGGCACCCCTGGAAGTGGAATCTGCGCAGATCCGCGTGATCTGCGGGGATTTTCTTCGCCTCAAAAAAGCAGGAGGAAATTCTCCCGCAGATTTCGCAGATCGACGCAGAAGTTTACGGGGGGATTAATCAGGCAGGGCGCACTAAACACCGAAAGAACGCCGGGGAAGGGTATAACCTGGACAGCCTGCTGATCCGGCAGATTTGGCGAAGGTGCTACCGGAAGAATAGAGGTTGTGGAATGATCGTAATGAAGGCACGGGATGACCTGCAGGTTGCATTTTTCACCGTCTTTCAGCCATCCCTCGCCATTGACCATCAGGGCATATTCGCCGATCGTCATGCCATAGACTACCGGTACGCGATCCATACCCATGAAGGAGACGAATTCTTTCTCCAGCACCGGACCGTCAATATAACAAGCTCATAGATGACAAACATGAAACATGAAACAATATTCCCAAACTCTCCTTTAAATTTTTAATTTTGTGGACAATCGTCCATCCAGGCAGAACGCAACACGTTGAACACAGAACTATTCATAGCACGCCGCATCATCAGCGGGAACCGCAACCGGAGGCATTTCAGCAGTACGATCACCGGTATCGTGATCTTCGGGATCGCTCTGAGCATCGCCGTGATGATCGCTTCGGTCGCCATCGTGACCGGCTTTAAAAAGGAGATCCGTAATAAGGTTATCGGTTTCGGAAGCGATATCCAGGTGATCAACTACGATTCAAATGTTTCCTACCAGACCAAGCCGATCCCACTGAACGACACCATTCTGGACATGTTCACCTCGATCCCCGGGGTTGCCCACGTCCAGCCGTTTGCCATCAAAGCCGGGATTGTCAAGACTTCATCGGATATACAGGGACTGGTCCTCAAAGGCATCGATTCCCGGTTCGACTGGTCCTTTTTCGATAAGTCCATGATAGAAGGGCATCATTTTGTGGTGAACGACTCAACACTCACCAACAGCATCGTCATTTCCTCGTGGGTTGCCCGGAAGCTGAAAATGAAAACGGGCGATTCGTTCCAGATGTGGTTCGTTGATCAACGTCCGAGGTTCAGGAAATTCATCATCTCCGGGATTTACGAAACCAGCCTGGCGGAATTCGATCAGACCTGGGCCATTGTCGACATGAAGCATGTCCAACGGTTGAATGACTGGAAAAATGACCGGATCAGCGGGCTCGAACTGGAAACGGATCATTTCAGCGACCTTGACGAGGTCACCTGGAAAGCCCGGGATATTGCCGCTTCGTTCTTCTTCGACGACGGCTCCCGGTTAAAAGTGAGAAATATCGTAGAGAGTTATCCCCAGATATTCGACTGGCTCCGGCTTCAGGACCTGAACGTGGTGATCATCATCGTCCTCATGCTGATCGTTGCCGGCTTCAACATGATCTCCGGTTTGCTGATCCTGATCCTTGACCGGACATACATGATCGGTGTCCTGAAAGCGCTTGGAAGCCGTAATTTTTCGATTCGCCGGATTTTCATGTACCAGTCCTCCTACCTGATTCTCCTCGGTCTCGTGTGGGGAAACGTCATCGGGGTCACCCTCTGCCTGATCCAGAAAAAATATGAACTGATTGGCCTGAACCCGGAAAATTATTACCTGACCACGGTGCCGATAAACCTGAACATCCTGCATCTCTTCCTCATTAATGCCGGAGCCATGCTGATCATCATGCTTTTTCTCATTATCCCTTCGATGCTGGTGTCGAGAATTTCACCCTCAAAGACCATCCGGTTTAACTGATCGCAGAGCGCGATATGGTAACTTTTTTTCCCGGCAATCCTGTTCCGTCTGTGGAATTTTCTCCATAAATCCCTCCGGCGGACCGCCTCACTTTTTTTTCTTCTTCCCGGCTCGCGATTTCCGGAATTTTTGAAAATTTGACCTCCATTTCCTGGAGAGTTTATGGATCTGCATTTCGCTTTCAAGCGCGTTATCACTGATTAGCCGGACAAGTTTATCTTCCAGAATGGCGGAGCGGACAAAGAAGAAGGCAAAAATCCCGGCCAGCAGGAGAGCAGCGATCACGCTGATGACGGTGAGTTCCCGTTTTACCCTGGCATTTTCCTTCCCGAGCAGGTTCAGGGCGGCGAGGTATTCTTCACGGTAATCCTGTACCCGGGAGGAGAGCGAGTCGGTTCCCCTCGACAGGGAAGCCAGGTCCAGGCTGGCAGCATGGATCTGATGAAGGAGGCTGTCGTCCATAAACCCGGATTGATCGCTCAGATCCAGCAATCGCCTCCGGAGGGCCTCCTGTTCCGACTTCAGGGTGCCGGTTGCATCTTTCAGCATCGAATAGGATTTCAAAAGTGCTGCTGTCGAGTCGGAGAATCCGGGTTTCTGGGCAACTGAAAAGAGCGGTAGCAGGCAGATCAGGAAAACAAGTTCGAAGGATTTCATAGCGCAGGGGATTTAAGGCAAGATAAAAATCCCGTCAAGCAATAAAAATTCTCCGGTTACTTTTCGTTCAACCCAGGCTAAAACATTAATTTTGACCTTCATGAAAGCACAGGAACTGGAACGGATTGCCGCTCTCATTGCCGGTGAACTCAAAAAACCCCTGCCGGGGGTGGGTTACCAGTTGAAAATGGCGCCTTCGTCACGAAGACTGCCGGATTTTTCTGTCATGGAAAAACAGGCGGCGGTCTTGATCCTGCTCTTTCCCGCCGGGGAAGATCTCAGCATTTGCTTCATCCGCCGGTCCGAATATGAAGGGGTGCACAGCGGTCAGATCAGTTTCCCCGGAGGGATGGCCGAGAGGTCGGATAACAGCCTGGAACAGACGGCGAGGCGGGAAACAGCCGAGGAAACGGGTATCGATGGGGCGGAGGTCCGCATGCTGGGCAGGTTAACCCCCCTGCCGGTCCCGGTCAGCCGCTTTCTTGTTCACCCCTACGTCGGGTACCTGCCCTATCGCCCGCAATTCATTCCCGATCCGACCGAAGTAAGCTTTATGATTGAAGCTCCGCTCAGGCTCCTGCTCGACCCGGTGACGGTGCAAAAAGAAAAATGGAACCTCATGAATGAATCTGTGATGGTTCCATTTTATGTCGTTGAGAGTCACCGGATCTGGGGAGCAACGGCCATGATCCTTTCCGAATTCCTGGAGATTATTTCACGAGTTGCGCCAGTTCATCGTTCCCCTTGATATTGAGGTAATGATTGTACCGGTACATGATATCCCGGACATACCGGAAGGTCTCCGTTCCCCTGACATACCCGTTTTTGACCACCGGATCGTCGAAATACTTCGGATCGGATTTTTTCAGCAGGAAAAATTCGACGTTATCTTCCCATACTGTTGGGTCTTTTCCGTATTTCTGGGCCAGGTTGATGGCATCGATCACGTGCCCGATCCCGATGTTATAGGAAGCGAGAACGAATTTCACCCGTTCCTTTTCATCGGGAACATATTTTTCAAGCTGAAGATCCAGCCAGTGGATGAATCTCACGCCGGCATGGATCTGGGCTGCCGGGGAAGAGTTGACATCCACGCCGAAACGTTTGGCCGTGAAAGGCATCAGCTGCATCACGCCGAAAGCCCCCGCCCAGGATTTGGCCTCCGGGTTAAATCGCGATTCCTGGTAAATCATCGAGGCCAGGAGACGCCAGTCCCAGCCGATCTTGTCCGCTTCCTTCTTCAGGATATTGTCATACCGGGAAAGCCGTCCCGTTTCGGGATAGTAGTATTCGCTCCTGACGATACTGGCCGACCGGCTGCTTTTAAAATACTTGTCGTACAACAGGGCATACTGACGGGTTTTTTTGAATCCCGAGAGCCAGTCGTTGATCTCATTGCGGAGTTCAACCGCGCCCTTTCTCACGGCCCATGCCTGGTTCTGGGGAAAGCTGATCACGGTTTGGGTGTCGAGGTTATCAAAATACGAACTGTTCACGCTGGCGATATTTTCATCGGCCACGGTATAGTCGATTTCCTTCCGGGCCACCATCCGGATCAATTGTTCGGCTTCGATCGGCACTTCCACGATATTGATCTTCTCTCCGGTCTCTTCAGAGAGGTGATGCAGCCGGTTCACATAGACGGAATTTTTCTGGACATAGACGGTCTTTCCGCCGAGCTGCAGAGGGTTCCTCACCAGTTCGGTACTTGCGAAGAACTGGTCATCACCTTCATCCCGGCGCTGGACGAGGACCTGCCGGGTCTGGCTGTGGGGAACAGTGAAATCGACCATCTCCTTTCTCTCACCGGTGACGGTAAGGTCGGATGCGATAAGATCAATGTCCCCGTTTTCCAGTTCGTCGAAATTCGTCTTCAGGTCGTTATTGACTTTGACTTCGATGGGTATTCCGAGGTAGTCGGAGAGTTCCTGCAATAATTCATACTGAAAGCCCATGGGCTGACCACGGTAGATAAAATAGTTGATGGAATTGAAATCGGTCACGACTTTCAGCTTTCCGGCTTTCCGGATCTCCGAGAGGTCGCGGATGTTCGCACTGCTCGTGGGAGATGAAATTTCCTGCTGATGACTGCATGAGAACATGAAGGGAACGACCAGTAGCGCTAATAATACATAAATCTTTCTTACGTCTCTGATTATTCTCATAACGTTTATTTGTATAGTTACCCGCGGGAACTAATTTCGTTCTGTCTAAACAATTACTGTACCAAAAAAGTTTAGGGTCTGTTAATCATAGAAAGTCCATGCCAGTCCGAACTTAAGGGAACGGTTAAAGTTCGGGTAGCGGTAAGCCATGAAGTAGTCATATCCCGCGATTCCGGCGAGAGCATTGGTGTATTGGAGGGTGAAGCGGGTGCGTTTGATGCGCCAGTTCAGAAAAGCATTGACATAGGGGTAATTCCCTGCCATCCGGTCATGTTGATTGTAGAACATCCCGGTGGCGGGCATAAAGGCATCGGCATAGTATTTAAGGAAATAGTAAAAATCGAAACCCACCTGGAATTTCAGCGCACCCTTGAAGACTTCATTCTGGTAAAAGGTGGTGTTCCCGTAGGCTAAAGAAGGCAGATGGACCACATCGCTTGAGGCTTTCTGCAGCAGGACTTTATGGATATGATGCACCGGGCCCCATATGAACTCTTTATCCAGGTAGGCAGTGGCAACGACCATTTGTTTTTGCAATTGTTGCGGCATGGCCAGGGAATCGAACCAGATATAGCCCGTCAGGTAATCCAGGGCGATATCGGCCTTAAAGGCCTTGTTTCCTGAATAGTTCAGCCTGACTTCCAGGTTGTCGGTATTCCGGAAGGCATTGGACCACTGGAAGTGGGAGGATCCGTAGTTTTGGAGGAAGTAAGCGGGTTTCAGGCTCGACAGGTGGCCGATCAGGGATAATCTCCGCGTTTTATGGCTGAAATAGCGGGTGAATTCCCCGTCGGCAGCGAGATCTGTCTGCCGGTAGCCGGTCAGGTAAAAATAGCCGTCGGCCTTATAGGCCCAGTTCCCGATCATGCCCCGGAATTCACCGCCCACGGAGATATCGTTATAGGCATTTTTATGAATGTCGCCGACGACCGTATCGACTGCCATGGTATCGGTCTGGTAGGTGACCTGTTGGGGCGCTAAATAGCTGTAGGTTTTATATTCATGCTGGATATAGACTCTGAGTTCCTGGCTTTGCTGGGCGAATTTCATGCTCAGGTCGACCCGGTTTTTGAGGTTTTGGTAAAAGGCGGAGTCACTGGCCTCATTGATCAGGTAATAGTTATTCCGGTAGAAACCAAGGCTGTCACCTTTGGGGATAACGTCGGCGTAGGTTTTAACGAAGCGGTTGTAAGAAAGGGTATGTTGGAGGACGAAGCGTTCGGCCTTTCGTGTTTTGGTGGAATCGTGGCCGGAGCTGCTGAGGTTGAGTTTTTGGGTGACAAAGAAGTCGTAATTTTTCAGTTTCGATTTGGCGTCGGTCAGGTAAACGCGGTAATTCAATTCGTTAGCGCTGTGTTGGAGGAAACTCTCATAGCTGACGATTCCGCCGTTTTCCTGGTTCCGGATGGAATTGATGTTGACGGAGGCGAAGAGGCTGTAGAGGTCCTTTTCGTAGCTTCCGAAGATATTGAGGTGGTTTGAGCTGACTTCCTGGTCGAGGTACATCCCTTTAGAGGCGATCACGTCATAGAGCAAGCCGACGTTGGCGTACTGGTTAATATTCTGGGTATGCAGGGCGGTGAGCACCTGTTCACTGTTCTCTTTTGTGCCCGAGGAGAGGTATTTCAGCTGGGTAAAGGGTCGGTGGGTATTGAAGTGAGGGGTATTATAGGGATCGTAGAGGTAGAGGGAGTAGGGCACGGCAAAGAGGAAGGGGTATGTTTTGGGACGTCTGAAGAAGATATTGGATTGGCTGGCCTGCCCGGTATTTCCCAGGAAGGTACTGGAGAAACTGCTATCGTAAACGGGGTTATATTTTTCGACCGGCAGCATAAA